>CAYXQO010000046.1:0-11316 GCA_964467475.1 uncultured Syntrophomonadaceae bacterium | reverse complement strand
ACGGGTTAGTTTTGATAGCATTGAGTGGGATAATCAGGCAGATATAGATCCAGAGGTTCTTTATGAAAAAAGTTCCAGAAACTCCCTTTAGGGGTACGACCCCCCTGTAAATATTTCCAGTTAACAAAAAGGCCCTGCCCGGTCGGAATCTCCAGCCCTGGCGGGCTTCCAGTTTCTCTTTAGGGGTACGACGACCGTGCGCCAAGCTAAGAGTGCACCATCTAGTGGACCTAAGCCCACTGAATAAGGCCTGGCCAGCCCATTCATAGCGACTCTTGAGGTTTATTGAAGGTGGGTGCCCCCCCTGTTAAGATCCCCTGTAACTTTGTCTATTGAGACTGAATTGTGACCATACTGAAACCGGCATCTACTTAACAAATGTTACTCTACTTAAAACATCAACCGGCTTAAACTGGGGCGAAATTCTGGGTTGTAGAGTTAGTTATTATCGACCTGGTTTTGTACCGGTATCCCTGGCATTGCTTGATAATGTTTTGTCAGGCCAGCTGATTAATGTATAAGTTTAAGGAGTTATCCGGGCAAGTAAAAGCTTAGTAGGATCACCTATAAAAAAGTTGTGGATTATTCTATGCTGGGAGGCATGCTGGTATCGCTGAGATAAAAGGCAATCAGGGCATGGGAGAAAAACGAATTGTTCCCCCGCTTGAATTTTGTGAAAAAGATTTTCCCGGCTGGTTGTTAAACCTGGCGGCGAATTTAGTTGATCTTCCTGCTTATCAATATGAGCAGTTGGTGAGGGAAGTGCTGGCTGTAACGGGTGGCGTTACAGGGGCAGAGAGAATAAGCGTTTACTTTTATGACTTTGAACGGGGTTATGCTTATAGAACCCATTTCTGGTGTGCGGCTGGGAAGGAAAGTGAAAAGGAGAGCTCAGATGTAATATCCCTTGATGAACTAAGAGATGTGCTCTCCTGTCATTTGCAGGGTAAAGAAGCCTTTGTTGAAGGTAGTTACAGTAAGGGAGTTTCGCAAGAGGACACTATCCTTAAAAAGTTGGGGAACTGGAGGCCGGTTGTCTTATTTCCGCTTAAGCCCGGGGAGAATGAGCCCCTTGGATTTGTGTGTTTGGAGCAGGTTCCGGAGCAGTGTTCTTCACCAGGTATGGCCCTGGCAAATTTTTTGACCAGGATGGAGTTGCACAAGAGAAAGGAAGACGAACGGCTTGAATTAAGGAAAAAGTATGTAGACTTAATCGAGCAAACCAGTGACTGGGTCTGGGAAGTAGATGAAAAGGGGCACTTTTCATTTGTTAATAGCCGGGTGGAGACTATTACCGGTTATAAGCGGTCTGAGATGCTCGGTAAAAGCCCGTTTTGTTTCATGGAGAAAACAGAAGCGGAGCGAGTGAAAAAGGCTTTTAACGAAGCCCTGGAAAACAGGCAGCCTATAGAACAGCTGGAAAACAGGCTGTTACACAAAAATGGCCAGGAGATTTGTTTTGAGACCAGCGGGATGCCTGTTTATGGAGAAAAGGGCAGGGTTAAAGGGTTTCGCGGGATCAGCCGGGAGGTGACCGAGCGGGATAAGCGCTGGAAAAAGATGGAGTATTTAAGCATGCATGATAAGCTTACCGGCCTTTATAACCGGGCTTTTTTCGAAGAGGAGCTGAGGCGCTTAGATCAAGGCAGGGATTACCCCATCACCATAATTTATGTTGATGTGAACAACATGAAGCTGGTTAATGATGCCTTTGGTCATGAAAAGGGTGATGAACTATTAAAAAGAGCGGCTGAGGTGCTGCAAAACAGTTTGCGTAAATCAGAAGTTTTAGCCCGGGTGGGCGGTGATGAGTTTGTAGCATTGCTGCCTGGAACCGGTGAAGAAATAGCCCAGACTATCGTGTCCCGGATCCGGCAGAGGATGGAAGAGCACAACCGGAATAATGAGCTGATTCCTTTAAACTTTTCAATGGGCCGGGCTACTGCCGAAAGCTGCGATGTATCTCTCTGGGAAATGTTGAAGACCGCTGATGATTTGATGTACAGAGATAAATTATTTGTCAGTAAAGAGGATCATTTAGAGAATACGGATAAGCTGGCAGCTAAAATACTTAACAGTAATTACTTGGATTCCGGGCGGTCCAAGAGATTAGCCCAGATGTGCCGGAAAATTGGGGGAAAGCTTTCTTTGAGCAGGGAGCAGTTGTCGAACCTGGATTTGCTGGTTAAGGCCCATAACCTTGGAAAGGCCGGTATCCCTAAGAGTATACTGCACAAACAGGGTAAACTTAACCGGGAAGAACAGAATATTATCTACCTGCACCCGGAAAAAGGTTATCGCATCGCCCTTACTTCAAGCGAGCTTGCTGAGATTGCCGATTTAATCTTGAAGCATCATGAATGGTGGGATGGTAATGGTTACCCCCTTGGATTAAAGGGTGCAGAAATTCCGCTAGAATGCCGCATTCTTTCCGTGGCCGATGCTTTTTCAGCGATGATCGAAGGCAGGGTTTACAAGGAGGCCTGCAGTGTCCAGGAAGCGGTAGATGAACTAAAAAGGCATGCCGGGAGCCAGTTCGATCCTGAAGTGGTAGAAGCATTTTGCGAACTATATGAAGATAATTTGCGTTTTTTAGATGAAGACGAAGGCAGTGAAAACTTGCTCTAATTTAATTTGACAGCAATAAGATTTTTACGTATAATATATTTTAAGAAAAGAATGTGGGCAATAAACCTGCACGAGAAAGGCAAACCTGTTGAAAAGCAGGGGCGCAAAGCTAAAGGGCCTAACGCTCAAATTAAGAGCTAAGGTAGCCTGGCCGCCGAAACTGGTTTTTTTGTATTTTTAGTGGAGTTAGTTCCGGTTTGCTTGTTGTAACGCCGGGGCTGGAGAATCAACCGGACCGACAAAGGCAAACCTGTTGAAAAGCAGGGGCGCAAAGCTAAAGGGTCTAACGCTCTTGTAGTAGAGCCAAGACAGCCTGGCTGCCGAAACTGGTGTTATATGTACCACTTTGTCGGTCCCTCTATGAAGGAGGGACTTTTTGATGCAAGGAATGATTAAGTGGACGGGAAAGTTTTTTGGACTACTGCTGGCGCTTACAATCATATTTATTAGCGCCCAAAACGCAGAAGCCCTGATGCTTGAGTTGAGCGCGGAAGAACTTTCCGCTGAAGCAGATGTGGTGATAGTCGGAAGCGTTGAAAATACGGAGAGCTTTTGGAATGATGACCAAACCAATATTTACACCTCGGTTGAAGTTAAAGTTGTTGAAGTAGTTGAGGGAACACTTGATCAAGAAATAGTGGAAATTATTGCCCCCGGTGGAGAAGTTGACGGTATCACCGAGACTGTAACCAATGCCCCGGTTTTTGAAGTTGGCGAAGAGACTTTATTGTTCCTCAATGAAAAAACTGAAGAAGTATCAATCCAGGGGGAAGGCGTTCTCTCTTATGAGGTTAGCGGCAACTTCCAGGGCAAGCTGGAGGTAGAAAATGGTACTGTCGGTGAAGTGTCAATTGAAGGTTTAAGGCAAGATCCCGGTATGCTCGCTGAACTTGAAACCGGTGATAGTGAGGACCGGCTTGCAGTAAGTTCGGCTACTGAAGACCTGTTTATAGACAACGGGCACCTTTGGCCCGGTGACCATCCGGAGATTGGTTTTAAACTGGGAGAAAAGGGAGACAGGAAAGAGCAAGTCTTAGCAGCGGCAGAATCCTGGAATGATTCGGATGCAGATTTTTCTTTTCTGCATGAGGGAGAGTTGGCGCATCAAAATAATATTTCTTATAACGGGATAAATGAAATAGTTTGGCACGACCTGAATAGAAATGACGTGCTTGCCCTGGCCTATGTCTGGTCCACCGGGGGCACTATCATCGAGGCGGACATGGTTTTTAACGAAAGCTTCAACTGGAGCACCGGTGCTCACAGCGCGCCTGGCCGCTTCGATGTTCAAACCGTAGCCCTCCATGAATTCGGGCACTGGCTCGGCCTGGGCGATCATTACGAAAACCCCGAACTGGTGATGTATTACCAGTATACGGGAATGAAGCGTGATCTGCACGAAGGCGATTTGGCCGGAGCCGAGCATATTTATGGGTTGGCTGATGAGGGCAGCAGCCAGTCGGACAACCCGGATGAAGAAGAGTATGAGGAAGAAGAGTACGTGGTAGAGGTTTCTTCCAAGCCAGAATTGTCAGACCTTGTCAGCGGCGGGGGCAATTACCGCAGCGGTGAGGAAGCTACTGTGCAAGCTGAAGAAAAAAATGGGTATGTCTTTGACCTATGGAAAGAAAACGGGGAAATGCTTTCAGAGGAAGCGGTTTATAGCTTTGAAGTAGATAAGGATCGCCGGTTGACAGCTTATTATACTCTCGAGGGAAAAAGGATTTCCCGGCTTGCCGGCGCCGATCGTTACGAAACGGCGGTAGAAGTGAGCCAGGCAGGTTGGCCTGAGGGTTCAGATACCGTGTTTATTGCCCGGGGTGATGATTTCCCGGACAGTTTAGCAGGAGTCCCGCTGGCTTATGGCATGGATGCCCCGATTTTGCTTGCCAGGCAAGAAGGGTTTGATGAAGAAACGAAACAAGAATTAGAGCGGCTTGAGGCCAGAGAAGCTTTAATTCTTGGAGGGGAAGCAGCGGTGCCTGAAGCTGTGGAAAATGAACTTGAGAGTTTCAGGTTATCGGTTGAACGCATCAGCGGCAAGGACCGGTATGAAACCGCGGCAAAAATTACCGGGGAACTGGCTGAACTAAAGGAAGCAGACTTTGAAAAGGCCTTCATAACCACCGGTAACGATTTTCCCGATGCCCTGGCAGTTTCAGCTTATGCAGCTTCGAACGAATATCCGGTATTGCTGACCCGTGGTGATAGCTTACCCGGAGCCACCAGGGAGGCTATTGAGGGATTGAACCTTGACCACCTGGTAATTATTGGTGGGGAAAAGATGATTGATGAAGCGGTTGCAGGGGAGTTGGAGAGTTTGGTTTCAAACCTGGAGAGGGTTGAAGGGGCTGATCGCTACAAGCGGATGCTGCAACTGGCAGAGAATTACCTGCCGGAGGAGGCAGCTGAAATATTTATTTCTACGGGGCATAATTTCCCGGATGCGCTTGCAGGAGGAGTGCTGGCGGCTAAAAAAAATAGCGGGATTATACTGGTCCCCGGTGAAGAGCAAACCCTGCCGGATGAACTGGCTGACTTCATCAGCGGAAGGAATTTTAAAAGAAACACAATTTTCGGTGGTCCTGTTGCTGTTAGCGACGAAATAGAGGGTGTATTGGAAGAGTTGTTGGAATAATTGCGACGTTTAAGACCATGGTTTCTCAGGCCAGGGAGCAAGTATGGGTGCATTTTCGCCAACTTCTTCGGCAATTCTGGAAAAAACCGAAGCAGTGTTTTTGTCACCGGGGGTATAAGGAAATAGATAGAGGTTGCCCTGCTCTGTCGGGATCTGCGATTCCGTTAGCACTAATTCAATCGGCCCGTATGAAGGGTCGGTCCACTTCAGGGTGTCATAAATAGAATCGTACTGCTGGGGCGCTATGTGCATGGCGTGCCAGTGGATGTCGAACTCCTTTTCCCGGTGCAGTTCATCGAGGATTTTTTTAAAGTAAGGTTTGTCTCTTTGCCTGAGCGAAACCCTCCTGAAAAAATGGATATTTCTTTTGGCGAGCTTTTCCCAGGAACTACCGACCACTTCTTTATAACCTGAATCGGAAGAGTATATGAATTTTAAAAGGTTATAGCTTGCCGGGGTTTCCCCTAGCTGGGCGATGAATTTTTCGCTTACCCCGTACAGCTTTAAGATTATTAAGTTCGCTGCAATAATATCGGCGAATTCATCCAGCACAAAGGCCGGGGTTTGCATTTTACTCAGTGTTTCTGATAGATTGTGCAAGGTCGCCTTGGATTCGGTGTAAGAGGGATTGTTGGATTTTTTTTCAGTGGCGCTAACAGCAGCATAAAAAAGTTCTTTACGTTCAAGGGCGGTCAGGTTAAATGCTTTGGCCAGCAACTGCAGGGTTTCTATGTCGAGGTATTTTCTTTCGCCCCGTTCCATTCTGCCCACCTGGTGGGGGGTTAGGTGCAGGTATTCGCCGAGCTCCTTACGCGTCCAGCTTTTACCTTTTTCCGTGCGCTTTTGTTTTCGTAGATCGGCAATAATTTTCCCCAATTCAACATTATTCAAAGGCGTCACCTCTCTATGCAAGTGAGTAATTTATTTTCTGGTGCTCCGGGGTGGGGTATTTTCCGTCCCACACGATCTGCCGGTAATGGGCAGGGTCGGTATCACCTTCCGTGTTGAAGATTAAAACTACGGAATCTTCATTAAAGCCAAGGGATTCTTTTACGGGAGCAAGCTCCGCTCTTTCCATTAACAATGTCAGCAGTCCAACCCCTACGGCTCCCGATTCCCCGGATATTATTCTACGGTCATTACCTGCCGGGTTTCCCAGGACGCGCATGCCCTTAGCAGCCATATAGTCTTCACAGGATACATAGGCATAGCTGAAATCTCGCAATATATCCCAGGCCAGCATATTGGGAACTCCGCAGGCCAGGCCGGCCATGATTGTCTGGAGGTCGCCTTCGACCGGGTGCCTTTTCCCGTCTCTTTGTGCTGCGGAATTAAAGATGCAGTCTGCGTTTTTTGGTTCAATGATGATTGCCCTGGGGATGTTTTCTGCGAAAAGGTTGACCAGGTAACCGAGCACGGCTGCGGGCATCGACCCTACTCCTGCCTGCAGAAATACGTGGGTTGGTTTTTCAATGTCATTTGCATTCAACTGTTTCAGGGCCTCATCGATCATGGTAATATAGCCTTGCATTACCCAGCTGGGGATGATCGTGTAATCTTCCCAGGCGGTATCCTGGACCAGGTGCCAGTTATTTTCCTCTGCTTTTTTAATTGCCAGTTGGACGGTATCGTCATAATAATAATCTGTAACAATGGCTTCGGCGCCCGTTTCTGTTATAGCATCGATCCTTGGTTGGGCGGTGCCCCTGGGCAAATAGACTACTGCTTTCTGGCCCAGTTGCTGTGCAGCCCAGGCTACCCCTCGCCCGTGGTTTCCGTCGGTGGCGGTAACAAAAGTCATTACCCCGGTTTTTTCCCTGATATCCGGAGATGCTAGTGTTTCGAAGTCTAAGTATTGTTCCGGTAACCCCAGTTCATTGCAGATCACCTTGGCCATAGCATAAGTTCCACCAAGTGCTTTGAAGGAGTTTAGGCCGAAGCGGTGAGCTTCGTCTTTGATGTATAATCCACCGAGGCCAAGTTTACCGGCCAGGTTTTCCAAACTTTCCATGGGTGTTGCTGCATAATTATGAACGGTCTGGTGAAACCGGCAAACTTGTTCCCCTTCTGTCCGGGAAAGAAAAGCAGGCTTATCCCCTCCAATACCGGGGTTAAGTAATACTTTCAGGTCTTTATCATGAATGTGGTTGAACATCTATTGCCTCCAGCAAAGTTGGTTTTATAATTAATATTCGCAAATAAAAAGAAAATACCTGCCATAAAAAATAAATATTCTAATATTGGATAACCTTTCTTGCTTGTATCCTTGAGTGGTTTTATGCCCGGGGTATAACTGCTTTCTAATTCCGGGCAAATCGCTGCCCGGTGGTAGCAGGATAACTAGATCTTGATGTGGAAGCATTTCTGGCAGCACAGAGTATAAAATAATAGTTTGGTCAAGCAGGGGTAAAGAATAGATGAAATTTAAGATGTCAGTTAAACCAGAGCGGACAGTGGATCAGGATAAAGCTTACTTTTTTGTGTTTAAAAATGATCAACTGCTCCTTTTTTCCGGAGAGAACGAATACCGGATACCCGGAAAAGCTGACCTTACTGCGCTGAATCTGCAAGATATCAACCGCCATTATCTTGGCACTTTAGGGGAGAATCCATGTTATGCTGTGGATTTATCACTTGGAGAAAAAATTCCCGGGGAAGTTAACTATACAGGGCTTCGAGAGGTATTTGGATTAATCGATGAGGAACTTTTCAGGGTGGCTTCCTATGCTTATCAAATTTTACACTGGGACAGAACGCACCAGTATTGTTCTATATGTGGCGCTCGCACCGGTTATGGATCAGGAGACCGGGCAAAAGTATGCATGAAGTGCGGTAGTATTTATTATCCCCGGATTGCCCCGGCGGTAATCGTGGCTGTCTGTAAAGGGAATAAGCTGCTGCTAGTCCGCAATAAAAGGTTTAAGCATAATTTTTACAGTGTTATAGCAGGTTTTGTAGAGGCTGGAGAATCGCTTGAAGAATGCCTGGTCCGGGAAGTCAAGGAAGAAGCTGGTATTGAAGTAAAAAATATTACCTATTTTGGCAGTCAGTCATGGCCCTTTCCCAATTCATTGATGATCGGGTTTACTGCTGAATATGCAAGTGGCGAGCTTAAACTTGACGGTAAAGAGATTGCTGATGCCGGGTGGTTTTGCCCGGAATCTTTTCCCCAAATTCCCGGCCCGGTAAGCATCGCCCGGCAGCTGATTGATGCGTTTGTTAATCAACAAATAAAGATGTGATTAAAAAAAAACAGCGGCTTGTATGATTGTGAGAAAAAATATAAGAAGGGGCTTTTGAGAATCTCTTTTTCTCAAAAGCCCCTTATATTTCCCTGGTCGGAGCGGCGGGATTTGAACCCACGACCTCTTGGTCCCGAACCAAGCGCGCTACCAAACTGCGCTACGCCCCGTTTCCTTCATTTGCATAATGATTATAGCATAGAGCATTTTAAAGAACAATAGGGAGTAAAAAGGTAGGTTTGAGAAAAAATTTAATTGAAAGTGATTAGGTGTCATTACCTTGTTGAAGGGCAGAACGAAGCTTGAGAAATAGTTCACTTGTGTAAATATTTGCAATCTTGTTGACAACATTGAAGCGGTTATATATAATATTAAACACAAAGTTTAATTTATTTATTCAGTTATAATGGTTCAACTCAGCAGAACCGTGATTTCTTTCCAGTCCATGTTTATATGAGCGTTTACAAAGAAAAGGATTGAGCGAGTCCAGGGGTGAACTATACTGCAATTGAAATATGCAAAATTGAAAATAAGTTGACAAATTAAAAAATGAAGGTTATGCTGTCGACATATTAATCCCCGGGTTATAATCCCCGGGAATAGTTAAAGAAAGCGAGGGCTATTGTGATACTACAGTATGTAATTATCGTCGGATTGATTCTGTTGATTTCCTGGACCGTGCGTTACATGGTGCAAAGGGATATGAAAAGTCGCCAGCAGGGGAACGCGAAAAACCAGGACGAGTGATCATCTTGTGCTATTAATCCAGGGAAGGGAGGGAGAGTAATATGTTGAACGCAATTCTTTTTGTCGGTGGCTTTTTGGCCGTAACTCTCCTGATTCGTATGATGATCTTAAAAGATAACCGCAACGTAGATCACAAGGATGCCGGTAAAGCCGGTTAAAACTTTTGATCGCCTTAGACTTTGGGAAGAATTATAAGGCTAAGGCGATGGCTTTTGAAAAACAATGTGAAGAACCGAACAAGGTTTCAATATAAAGCGGTTCCCGCAAAAATAGTTGCGGGTATTTTTATTCCCTTTTTTTCTTGCCTGGAGGGATATTAGCGGGTATACTAAGGGGTATCAGATGTTAATGAGATTCCTTAATCCTTGCCGGACTAGATTAAATATCGGGGTGATGCCTGATGAAGCAGCGGATCAGGGTGGGTATTCCGCGGGCTCTTTCGTATTATACCTTTTACCCCCTGTGGCAGGTATTTCTTGAAAAACTGGGTGTAGAGGTAGTGGTTTCAGGGCAGACCAATCGTAAAATTTTAGAAGACGGGATCAAGGAAACAGTCAATGATGCCTGCATCCCGATTAAGATTTTTCAAGGTCATGTAATCGATTTGATAGGCAAGGTGGATTATATTTTTGTGCCCCGCCTGATCAGTGCTGATGGGAAGGCTACTTTTTGTCCCAAATTCCTCGGTCTTCCCGATATGGTCCGTTTTTCCGGAGTTTCTTTGCCCGAATTGATTGATGTGCGTTATAACATAAAAGCCTTTCCCGGGGGTCTGTTTAGATTTTTCAGGTCTGTCGCTTTAACTATTGGGATAAAAAATCCTTTCAGACAAGCTTATGCCGCAATCAGTGCCATTTTAAAGCAAAAACGATATGAAAAACTATTGCAAAGAGGAATTAAACCGGTTGAAGCGTTTACTGTGATTTTGGGAAGTAAAAAACCTGATCATGCTCAAAAATATTCCAATTCAGGAAACACCATGAATCCGGGCAAAGCTACCATAGCGCTGCTCGGCTATCCTTATACAATCCACGATCCTTTTATCAGCACCGGGTTATATGACAAGCTAAGCAAGATGGGCGTTAATGTTATTACCTTCGAGCAAATCCCAAAACGAGAAATGCGCCGCTATTCGAAAGTATTACCGCAAAACTTTTTCTGGTACTACAGCAACCAGGTCTGCTGGGCCGGCTTGTATTTGCTAAACCAAAAAAGTATTGACGGCATTATCCATGTCACCGCTTTTGGCTGCGGTCCGGATGCCATGGTTGATAAAATGCTGGAATTGGAAGCAAAGTCGGCCGGCGTGCCTTTCTTGAGCCTCACCATTGATGAACATACCGGTGAAGGAGGTGTGCAAACCCGCCTGGAAGCTTTTGTCGACATGCTATGGGCAAAGCGGGAAAAATTTAAGGTGGGTTAAAGCATATGCAGAAAGTTTACCTGGGTATAGATGTTGGTTCTGTCAGTACCAACCTGGTTATTTTAAATGAAGATGACCAGGTGATAGCCTATGAGTACTTAAGGACGAAAGGGCAACCGATCAGGGTGGTCCAGGAGGGCTTAAGTCTTATGGCGGAGAAATTCCCGGAGGTGCGAAAGTTTGCGGCGCCGGGGTCACCGGCAGCGCCCGCAGTTTAGCCGGTGTAGCCGTGGGAGCGGATGTAATCAAAAACGAGATTACCGCCCATGCCATTGCCGCCGAACTGACTGTGCCCGGGGCTCAGACCGTCCTCGAAATCGGGGGCCAGGATTCAAAAATAATTATTCTGCGTCACGGCGTTGTAGTTGATTTTGCTATGAACACAGTCTGTGCAGCAGGGACAGGCTCTTTCCTTGATCACCAGGCGGCGCGTCTGGGGATTCCCATCGAAGAGTTCGGAGAGCTGGCTTTAAATAGCAAACACCCGGTGCACATAGCGGGACGCTGTTCTGTCTTTGCCGAATCGGATATGATCCACAAGCAGCAGATGGGCCACGGGATTGAAGACATTATCAGCGGCCTCTCTGATGCCCTGGTCCGCAATTATTTAAACAATGTTGGCAAGGGTAAAGAAATTC
>CAYXQO010000045.1:0-12935 GCA_964467475.1 uncultured Syntrophomonadaceae bacterium | reverse complement strand
TGGGTTAAGCGCTGCAGCCGCATATCGAGAATGGCCTGGGCTTGTTTTTCGGAAATATCCAGCATGTCCATCAGGCCTTCCCTGGCGGTTTGCACATCTTTAGAAGCGCGGATAAGTTCGATGACCTCGTCCAAACGGTCCAGGGCTACCAGCAAACCTTCGACAATATGCAGTCTTTCTTCGGCACGCCTCAGATCATACTGGGAGCGCCGCCTGATCACCTCTTTTTGATGATCCAGGTAACAAACCAGCATCTGTCTCAAGTCCAACACCTGCGGCTGCCCGTTAACCAGGGCGAGCATGATTATACCGTAACTCTGCTGGAGGGAGGTGTATTGATAAAGCTGGTTGATAATAACCTGGGGTTCATAATCGCGCTTAACTTCTATGACAACCCGCACACCGGAACGGTCCGATTCATCGCGCAGATCGGTAATCCCTTCCATTTTGCGTTCTTTAACTATTTCGGCAATCCGTTCGACGAGCTTGGCCTTGTTCTGCTGGTAGGGCAGTTCACTAATCACGATCCGGTTGCGCCCTTTATCGATCTTTTCAACCTGGGCCAGGCCCCGGATCTTGATTGACCCCCGTCCGGTGGTAAAAGCATTCTTAATCCCTTCATGGCCGACAATAATGCCGCCGGTGGGAAAATCAGGGCCTTTGACAATTTCCATTAAATCTTCCACAGAAGACTCGGGGTAAACAATTAAATGCTTGATCGCATTAATCAGCTCATTTAAATTATGGGGCGGTATATTGGTGGACATGCCTACGGCAATCCCCGATGAGCCATTGGCTAAAAGCTGAGGAAACCTCGATGGCAAAACGGTGGGCTCCTGCAAACTTTCGTCAAAGTTGGGCCTAAAATCCACCGTTTCTTTGTTGAGATCGGTTAACATTTCACTGGCAATCGAAGAAAGCCTTGCTTCAGTATAACGCATGGCTGCAGCAGAATCGCCGTCCTGCGAGCCAAAGTTGCCGTGCCCGTCTACCAGGGGATAGCGGGTCGAAAAATCCTGGGCCAGGCGAACCAGGGCATCGTATAATGCAACATCTCCGTGGGGATGGTACTTACCTAAAACCTCACCGACAATCCGGGCAGATTTGCGGTATGGCTTGTCATGGGTGGACCCCATTTCCGCCATGGCATAAAGAATCCGCCTGTGGACAGGCTTCAAGCCATCCCGGACATCGGGAAGCGCCCTGCTCACAATCACACTCATTGCATAATCAAGGAAGGAAACCCTGACTTCATCATGAATATTAACCGGGATCACATTTTCTCTTTCGGCCATTTTAACTCCTAAAAAATTAAAGGTTTATGTCTGCTCGAGCCCGTGCTGCATTTTAGACTGGGGCCGGATCATCTAAGGGCAATGGTTTTGCATTAAATCGTAACAGTTTTCCCCTAAACATAGTTCAACTCATGAGATTTTATCACAAATCACTTAACCGGAAAAGTGGATTAGGGGCTTAAATATCGAGATTCTGGACTTCCCTGGCGTTTTCTTCAATAAAATTGCGGCGCGGCTCAACCTTGTCGCCCATCAAGATGCCAAAAAGGTTATTGGCTTGAATGGCGTCGGCAAGCTCCACCCTTTTGATAATCCTGGTATCCGGGTTCATGGTGGTTTCCCACAGCTGTTCCGAGTTCATCTCACCAAGACCTTTATAGCGTTGGACCTGGAGGCCCCCTTCACGGTTCCATCCGTTAAGCAATTTTTGCAGCTCTTCTTCCCGGAAAAGATATTCCTCTTTATTCTTACCTCGCTTAACCTTATAAAGGGGTGGCTGAGCGATATAAACAAAACCGCTTTCAATAAGTTCGTACATAAACCTGTAGAAAAAGGTCAGCAACAATACCCTGATATGAGAACCGTCGACATCGGCGTCGGTCATGATAATTATTTTTTGATAGCGGGCTTTTTTGATATCAAAATCACTTTCTACCCCGGTACCAAGCGCCGTGATCAGGGTGCGAATTTCTTCATTGGCCAGGATCTTATCAAGCCTGGCTTTTTCCACGTTAATTATTTTGCCCCGCAGAGGTAAAATTGCCTGGAACTGCCGGTCACGTCCCTGTTTGGCAGAGCCCCCGGCTGAATCTCCTTCGACTATAAATAGTTCACTCTCGGCAGGGTCTTTAGCGGTGCAATCGGCAAGCTTCCCCGGAAGGTTCGTAATTTCCAGGGCATTCTTTCGCCTGGTCAATTCTCTTGCTTTGCGGGCCGCTTCCCGGGCCCGGGAAGCACGGATCGCTTTTTCAACAATACGCCGGGCTACTGCCGGGTTTTGTTCCAGGTAGGCTTCGACTTCTTCATAACAAACGCTGTCAACAACACTGCGAATTTCGGTATTGCCCAGTTTGGTCTTGGTCTGCCCTTCAAATTGAGGATCCATCAGTTTTACACTGATTACGGCAGTCAGGCCTTCCCTGATATCTTCCCCGGAAAGGTTGTTTTGACCATCTTTAAGCAAGCCTAATTTGCGGGCAAAATCATTGATCACCCTGGTCAGGGAAAGCTTGAAGCCGTGTTCGTGGCTCCCGCCTTCATGGGTATGAATGTTGTTGGCATAAGAATAAATTAATTCCGCATAGCCGGCATGATACTGCATCGCTATCTCTACTTCAAAATTACTAACCGATTGCTGGATATATACCGGTTTATTGGGCACGGTTTCTTTTCCCTGGTTAAGATAAGAAACATAATGAATTATGCCACCGTCATACTTGAATTTTTCTTCCCTGCCATTGCGTAAATCATTAAAATTTATTTTTGTCCCCTTGTTCAGGAAAGCCAGTTCCCTGAGGCGCTGGATAATAATTTCGTCGTCAAACTCTATGCTTTCAAAGATCGAACCGTCCGGTCGGAAGGTAATTTTTGTCCCGGTTTTTTTAGAGGTTCCTTTAACTTCAATAGGAGTTACCTTTTTACCCTTTTCGTAGCGCTGAGCGTATATTTTGCCGTTACGATAAACTTCTACCTCAAGCCATTCTGATAAGCCGTTTACAACCGATATGCCTACACCGTGCAGGCCACCGGCAACTTTATAGCTGTCACCGCCAAATTTTCCACCGGCATGAAGGGTAGTTAGGACCACTTCTACCGCAGGCCGATTTTCCTGGGGCTGGTTTTCCACCGGAATGCCTCTTCCGTCATCTGTAACGGTAATACTGTTATCCTCGTTTACCCATACATTAATTTCTTTGCAGTAACCTGCCGAAACCTCATCAATACTATTATCTACCACTTCAAACAAAAGATGGTGTAGGCCGCGGCTTGCAGTAGAACCTATATACATGCTGGGGCGTTTTCTTACCGCTTCCAATCCCTCCAGCACCTGGATATGTTCGGCATTATAATCATAACCTTGTTGCTGTTGTTGCTGTTTTTTTTCTTGACTGGACATTTTTCACCTCTGCACTCAAAGTTCTTCTCAAACCACTTACCTCATTATATCATTTATTATGCAACCTTTATTGCTTAAAAATTATTCTTTAGAATTATATCGCTTTGAAAGAGTAAGCGTAGATATAGGAGAAACAAAGACATCAGTATTGGTAACCACAAAAGAGCGGGGGCAATCATTTCCGGCAGTATTGTTAATCGCTTCAAAGGAAGCATTTTTTAAAATCTTATGATTAACTTGATTATCTGAAGAAGAAAAGTTAAAAATACCGATTAACTCGTCGTTGAAGACAACTTTAGAATTTCCTATGTGTATGTACATTTTTATCCTCCCCGCAATCTTTGCTTTTTATTTACGAAAATTCATTACTTCCACTAATATTTACATATAAACTTTAATTTTCCTTCTATTTAACTAATCTATTTTAAAATAAATATCTTTTACTACTTTACTTTCGGCATAATCATTCAACTTTTTCTTTAACTGGGGTTTCAGCATAGATAAATGGTACGCCCAAACGGAATCTTTTACTCTAACCTTTAAAATACCTTTGTTAATACTCTCTGCCGTTGTAACCTCGGCCAATTCAGGTCCCACTACTTTGTCCCAGCTTTCCACAACCAGGTACTGCTTATAGCCTTGCCATAGATCATAACGGCGTAGAAGATTCTCAATAAGCGGGCCTAATTGTTTCATCAACTATACTCCCCCGGGCAATAAAAATTGTTTTGTATTCCCTGTTCAACCTTTGAAGTAGATTTTCCTGGCTTACAGCAGAAGTAATAAAACACTGTCCCCCGTTATAACGAAGAAATTCCAACAGGTTCATCTTCCTCTCCTCGTCAAACTCCGAAAACACATCATCCAAAAGAATAATCGGTAAAACATTGTTTCTTTCGTAAAACAAAGAAACTTCTGCCATTTTTAATGCCAGGGCTGCTGTTCTTTTTTGTCCCTGGGAAGAGTAGCGCCTTGAATCATAACCATTAATCCAAATTTTAAGATCATCCAGGTGCGGTCCAAGCAAGGTAGAACCTCTTTTCATTTCCTGCTCTCTTTTTGCAAGCAATTCACGATAAAAATTTTCCCTCATAATCTTCGGATCTTCATCAATACCGACATTACTGCTATAAGTTAATGAAAGGCTTTCTTTAGATGAGGTCATTTTTTCAAAAAAGTGGCGCGCCTCTTTTTCCAAGTTTTCGATTATCTTCAGTCTTTCATTGATCAAATCTACCCCTATTTCAGTTAAAGATCGATCCCAGGGTTCGATAAGTCGATCGAGCTGGGCACGGTTAAAAGTATCTTTTAGAATTTTGTTTCTCTGTAATAAAACCCTCTGGTAACTTTTGAGGTTTTGCAGATAACTGTAACTTAACCGCGAAGCTTCAAGATTTATAAAACGCCTGCGGATTGAGGGGCCTTCCTTTATGATCTGTAAATCATCGGGACTAAAAGAAATTACGGGGTATTGCTGCATATGCTCGTACCTGTTTACCGGGTTATCATTTATAGTAGTCTTGACCGGTCCCTGTTTTTGATACCCCACCCGGACAGTATCTTTAAACTCTTCGCTAACAAATATGCCTTTGATCATAAAGTAATTACTGTTCCAACCGATTAGTTCCTGGTCCCTGGCCGTTCTAAATGACCTTGTTACGGAAAGATAAAAAATAGATTCAAGCAGGTTAGTTTTTCCTTGGGCATTTTCACCGATTAAAATATTTAAAGAGGGGTTAAACATTATTTCTTCAGACTGGTAATTTCTGAAACCTTTGATCTGTAACCCCTCGAGATAGAACAAATAACAACCTCCACAAAATTAATTAAACTTTTTTATCGGTAAAACAAGATAAAGATAGCCGGGATCGTTTTCCATTCTGAAGATAATCGGCCCCCCGTTTCCATGAAAATCAATGATTACCTTGTCTTCCTCAATGATTCTCAAGACATCAAGCACAAAACGGCTGTTAACAAACAAATCAATATCTTCACCATTTTGTTCAACGGGAATACTTTCTTCCATACTGCCCAACTGGGAGGCAACTTTCGTTTCAAGGTTACTATCAGCGGAAACAAGGTTGACAGCCTGGTTTTTCCCCTGGGCCAGCAGGGCTGCCCTGCTGATTGTATCTTCAAAGGTTTTACGATCAATCATGATCCTCGTTTCGTATGACGTCGGAATCACCCCGCTCACATCAGGATATTTCTCTTCAAGAAGCCGGGAAGCAAAATACATCTCTCCACAATTGAAAGCGATGGAACGGCTGTCCATATTGAACCAAACTTTTTCTTCGCTATCATCAAGTAACCGCAGCAGCTCGCGTAAAACCCTCGCCGGAACCAGGCATTTTTGTTCTTCAAACGACCAATCACTGTGATTGGTTTCTTTTATGGCCAGGCGATAAGTATCCGAAGCGGTAAGGGCAAGTTTCTCATCACTAAAATTAAAAAGGACCCCGTTAAATGCCGGCCTGGTTTCTTCGGCAGATGCAGCAAAAATCACCTGTCTGATCATATTTTTTAAGATGCCCCGCTCGGCGAAATAGCTTTCATTTTCATTAATCTCAATGAAAGAAGTAGACGGATAATCCTGTGGATCAGCTCCGTATAAAAGAAAATGGGCCGAACCTCCGGAAACATCAATCCTAAAATTATCCCAGTTGACATCTATATTTACTTCCGGTGTAGGAAAATAACGCATTATATCAATGATTTTTGCTGGCAGGAGGATATCGCCAGTTTCATCGTTTTTACTTTCCATCCATGTATTTATAGTCATTTCCAGGTTTGTTGCCGAAAAAATGAGTTTATCTTCTTTAATTTGCATATAAATATTGTTGATTAAAGGAACAGTAGTTCTTACCGGTAAAGCTTTTTCCACAACCTCGAGATTTTCATAAAACTGAGAAGAATTTGTGGTTATTCGCATTTCATGTATCCTCCTAAACAAAAAAATAGATTAATCACAGGTAATAAATTAAGATTAAGTTATATATAAATAAAGCAGTAGTAATAAACCCTGTGTATATTGTTGATAAAAAAAATATAATCAAGTGAACCCTTATAAAGAAGGGTTCTTGCTCATTATATCACTAATTAAAAATGTGTATAATGAACTGAAAAGTTGTTAGTAGATCAGATAAGATTCTGGATAAAAATAAATCAAGCAAAATAATAACAGGTTATACACAAGTTAATCAGGAGTTTTCCAGAATGTTATTCTTAATTAACTCGATCCGGTTTTTAAAGTCGTTATCTGCTGTAATCATTTCTTCTATTTTTTTAAATGCATGCAGCACAGTGGTATGATCCCTGCCGAATTCTTCACCGATTTTAGGTAAAGAGTAGTCAGTAAGCATCCGACAAAGATACATGGCTGACTGTCTGCTTAGAGCTATGTTTTGAGTGCGTTTTTTGGAACGCACTTCTTCGGGGGTAACATTAAAACCTTCTGCCGTAGCTTCAATGACATTTTTGATAGAAATATTTTTTTGGCGGGTAAAAATTATATCTTGCAGCGCAGCTTCTGTCATTTCAAGGGTTACCGGTGTTTCAGATAAAGAAGCATAAGCGACTATACGAATTAAGGCCCCTTCAAGTTCACGGATATTGGTGGCAACTTTGTTGGCAATGTGCTGGATAACATGATCCGGTATATCGATGCCGTCGGAGAGGGCCTTTTTTTTCAAGATAGCTGTCCTGGTTTCTAAATCAGGGGGTTGAAGATCTGTGATTAAACCCCATTCAAAACGGGAACGCAAACGATCTTCAAGAGTGGGGATTTCTTTAGGCGGACGGTCGCTGGAGATAATAATTTGCCTGTTATTGTCGTGTAGAGCATTAAAAGTATGGAAAAATTCCTCTTGAGTTTGTTCCTTGCCGGCCAAGAATTGAACATCATCAATTAAAAGGATGTCCATATTACGGTATTTATTTCTAAATTCAAGAGTTTTATTATCCCTGATTGCGTTAATAAATTCATTGGTAAACTTTTCGGAGGAAAAGTAAAAGACCCGGGAAAAACCGTGATTAATCAAGGTATACTGTCCAATAGCGTGAAGAAGATGAGTTTTGCCCAGACCGACCCCTCCATAGATAAATAAAGGATTGTAGGCCCGGGCCGGACTTTCCGCTACAGCCTGGGATGCAGCATGGGAAAGGCGGTTACAAGCACCGACCACAAAGGTATCAAAGGTATAGCGGGGATTAAAAGAGGAAATGAATTTATTTTTTAAGTAACTATCATCACTGTTTTCATTATTTGTTGCACCCTGCTGAGTTTCCTGAGATTCAGCACCCTGTGGCTGAAGCGAATTATCATGGGATGATCTTTCAAAGTGTGAAGGAAGACCCTGAACTTCCTGCTCTTCTTTTTCGTCGTCATCGAATTCGGCCGCTATAACAAAATTTACAGTATAATCTTCGGAAGTTATTTCTTTAAGCGCATTGATAATTTGGGTTTTATAACGAGTTTCAAACCATTCCTTTGTAAAATCGTTGGGCACCTCTATAACAAGACAATTGTTTTCAAGAGAAATTGGTTTAGTTAAGTTAAACCAGGTTTCAAAACTGGGCTTGTATAATTCCTTACTCAACTCGGAAAGAATAAGTTGCCATATTTCATTAAGGTGGCTGTTCATAGATAGAACCTCCAATTTGAGCAAGAAAAAAGGATGTTATCAACATAATAACAAAGTTATTAACAAGTTATGTGGATAAATCAATAGTATCTGTGGGCTTTTCCCATCTGCAAAGATATATTATCAGATATCCACAGCAACTGCAAAGGAAATATAAAGGGCTTAAAATTATTTTAAAAGCAATTGTAAACGCAATGTGAAGATAATCGAAAATATCAGGAGAAAAAGGGTTTCTGTTACCTTGACAGTGTAGCTTGGATTACTGTATAATTTCCTTTGATTCAAACAAAAAAACAACCTTTTGGCAAAGGAGATAATATGAAGCGAACATATCAACCGAAAAAAAGAAAAAGAAAAAGAGTGCATGGTTTCCTGAAAAGAAAAAGAACAAAAGGTGGCAGAAATATAATCAGGAACAGAAGAAAGAGAATGCGTAAAAATATAAGCGCCTGAAAGGTGCGAAATTACTTTGCGTTTAAAGAAAAACTGGGAATTCAGGCGGGTCTATCGACACGGCAAGACAGTAGTGTCAAGAAATATTGTCCTTTATTACTGCCCCAATAAATTAGGTTATAATCGTATCGGGTTTTCCATTAGCAAAAGAGTTGGTAAAAGTGTAGTCAGGAATAGAATCAAGAGAATATACCGGGAAGCTTATTACCAGTTAGAGAATAAGCTACATCAAGGGTATGACTTTATATTGATTGCACGAAAACCGGCAGTAGATGTAACTTTTCATGAGGCAAGCAAGGAGTTGTATAATCTTTGCCGGAAGAAAAACTTAATTCAGAAAAAAGAGGATCAAAGGATAGCGGGCGCCCGGCAAAAATAATCTGTCTGGCGCTGATCAGGTTTTACAGGATATTTTTATCCCCTTTAAAACCACAGGTTTGTAGATTTTACCCTACTTGTTCACAGTATACATATGAGGCTGTTAATAAATATGGCCCCGGTAAGGGATTGCTAATGGGCTTTAATAGAATTATAAGGTGCCATCCCTTTAATCCGGGCGGATACCACCCGGTCGAATGAAATGATATTAGGAGGAGAATAGATGATTGAAACAATTGCGCTTTTTTTTGGCGATGTAATAAGTTATATATACTCAGTTGTCCCAAATTTTGCGGCATCGATTTTAATCTTGACGTTAATAGTAAAAATAATAACCTTTCCTTTAAATAACAAACAAATTCAATCTACGAGACGGATGCAAAAGCTGCAGCCTGAAATAAAGAAAATACAAGAAAAATATAAAAACGACAAAGAAAAGCAAAATAAGGTAATGACGGAATTCATGCGGGAAAATAAAATGAACCCGCTGTCAGGCTGCCTCCCGCTGCTGGTGCAATTCCCGATATTAATCGGTATATTCAGGTTGTTGAGGGCCCCGGATATTATTGAAACTAAAATCGGTGAAGCATTCAGTCCATTCCTTTTTCCCTCAGCAGAATTTATTAACCTGCTGGTGATGCCTACTCAAATTTTTGAAGACCCGGCTGCTCTAGTTACCCAGCTTACAGTAAATTTTACCAGTGAAGGGATTTATTACTTGTTCCCCTTAATTGCCGGGGGCACTACTTATTTTTACTCAAAAATATCTATGCCGGCCGAAAGCAGCCAGAAAATGATGCTTTACTTGATGCCGGGCATGATTACCGTATTTAGCTTCAGCTTTCCGATCGGTTTGGTATTATACTGGACCTTTAATAACATTATCCAGCTGGGACAGCACAGGTTGATCAACTATATTGATCAATTAAGGGGTAAAGAAGAAGAAGAGGTTATTGTTGTAGAAGGTAAAACTAAGGCTGTGGGAGGAAGCAACAAGGCTGTAGAAGGAAAAGCAGCAAACAAGGGTGAAAATAAAACAGAAAGTAAGGAAAAGCCTAAGAAAGAGGAGAAGAAAAAGAAAGAAGAAGACTTTTTTAAAGGATTTGCCGAATACGAGCCTGCACAGGCTAAAACGACTTCTAAAAAGAAGGAAGGCGAAGGCAGTAAATCAGAAACAATAAATGACGGAAAAACCAAGAAGAAAAAGAAAAAAGGGAAGGGTAAAAAATGAATGAAATAGAGGCAACCGGACGTACAGTAGACGAGGCGGTTGAAAATGCCCTTACTGAACTTGGCATAAAAAAAGATAACGCTAAAGTTGAAGTGAAAGAGGAACCTTCGCAAGGGATCCTGGGCATAATTGGCAGTAAGAATGCCAGGGTAGTGGTAAAACCTTTAAGCGACCAAAAGGAATATTTAGAGAAGTATATTAAGGATATGCTGAAGTACATGGATATTGAAGGAAGTGTCCATGTAACTGAAGACGATGAAAAACTAAAAGCTGAAATATTTGGGGAAAAAGCAGGAATATTGATCGGCCGCAGGGGAAGAATTTTAAGCGAGATCCAGTATTTAATTAGTGTAATCGTCAGAAGGCAGTTTAGCGGACTTAAAAAAATGGTAGTGGTAGATATAGAAAATTACCGTGATAAGCGGGAAAAAACACTGAGCAAACTTGCTAAAAGTGTGGCCCAAAGGGTGAGCAAAGAAAACTGTGAACAAGCCCTGGAACCAATGAGTCCACAGGAAAGAAGAATAATTCATCTGGCGCTACAAGATTTTCCAGGGATCAAGACATATAGTTCAGGAGAGGAACCTTACCGAAAAGTTGTTATTACTCCTCATTAAATTAACAGGCGAGAGACCGCCCCGGTAAGGGGCGGTTTTTTAATGGAAAATATCATGGAAAGGAGCTGATTACCCTGGTGGATAAAGATACTATTGCAGCAATAAGCACTCCCCTCGGTGAAGGGGGAATTGGGATAGTCAGGTTAAGCGGGGAGAGTGCGTTTAATATAATCAACAAGATTTTTAGCTGTCCAAAGGAAAAAGAAAAAGACTATCCAAGGCCACGCTACCTTTACCATGGTTATATAAAAGATTTACAGGGCAATATAATTGATGAAGTACTGGTTTCTTTTATGCCTGCCCCAAAAACTTATACATGTGAAGATGTTGTCGAAATAAATTGTCACAGCGGCATCTTTACTTTGAAATCTATCTTAAGGCTTGTTTTAGAATCGGGTGCGAGACCTGCAGAACCAGGTGAGTTTACTAAAAGAGCGTTCATTAACGGAAGAATAGATTTAAGCCAGGCAGAAGCCGTTTTAAACATGACGAGGGCTCGATCCGAGGAAGCAGTGAAGACAGCTGCAAGAGGCCTGCAGGGAGAATTAAATGAAAGAATAGAACACATAAAAGAGATGATTGTTCGAGTAAGAGCCCCGTTGGAAGCATCTTTTGATTATCCTGAAGAGTTTGCGGAAGAAACATTTGATTATCCAGCGCTAGAAGATGAACTTGAAGAGATAAAGCAGCAATTAGAGGAGCTTTTGCAGGGAGTAGAAAGAAACCGGGCATTTCAAGAAGGGGTTTCAGTAGCGATTATCGGCAAACCAAATGTAGGGAAGTCTTCCCTTTTAAATGCTCTTTTACAACAACAAAGGGCAATAGTCCATGAGATACCCGGGACTACACGAGATATACTCGAAGGGTATATGAATCTCGGGGGATACCCCATAAAATTGGTTGATACTGCAGGTATCCAGGAGGGGACAGATGATCCGGTTGAAAAGCAGGGTATCGAATTATCCAGAAAAGCTGCTGAGCAGGCGAAACTTTTGATTATGGTTACCGACGGATCAAAAAAGTTGAGCGAAGCTGATCAAGAGATCGCTTCACTAAAACATAAGGAGCAGGCCATGGTGGTGGCGATCAACAAAGCGGACCTTGAAAGAAGAGTCCATCCCGATGAAGTGGCCCGGCAGTGCCCGGAAGCGAAAGTAGTAGAAACAGCTGCTATCAAAAAAGAGGGGATCAAGGATTTGGAAAATGCCGTAACAGATCAGCTTGATCAGATTATGGAACCTGGCAGTGAAAGCCCGGTAATTGTATCGGTAAGACACGAGCAGGTAATAAAGGATGCAATTGCATGCTTAAGCAATGCATTAAATGCGCTGGCAAGCGATCCCCTGGAAATGGTAAGCCTGGAGCTGCAACATGCCAATGAAGCCCTGGGAGAAATAACTGGCGAAACGGTTAATGAAAAACTGCTCGATAAGATATTCAGTGAGTTTTGCCTGGGCAAATAGAAAGCTGGAGATGTGCTATGACCGCTAAAATAGAGAAGCTAGTAGAAAAAATGTTGAAGGATATGGCAATAAAACTGGAACCAGAGAAAGAGAAAAAGCTGGCGCATTATATATTATTACTGTGGGATGGATTAAAAAAGATTAGAATTACAGGAGAAAAGACCGTTGAAGAAATAGTGAACAAACAAATATATGATTCAATCTATCCCTTGAAGCTGGGCTTGCCGCTAAATAGTGCAAAAGTGCTCGACCTGGGGACAGGTGGAGGTCTGCCGGGAGTGCCTCTAAAAATATGCGTTCCCGAAATAGAGCTGTTTTTGATGGATTCCAATAAAAGAAAAGTCAACTTTTTAAAAAGGGTTATCCACGAACTTAACTTGAACGGGGTACACGTTTTACATGGCAGAGCAGAAAGCTATGGACAGGATCCTGAATGGCGAGAAACATTCGATCTTGTCCTGGGCAAAGCGGTTGCGGAAGCACCGGCCCTCGCTGAGTTAACTCTTCCGTTAACGAGGTTGCATGGGAAGGTGTTGCTATATAAAGGGCCACAGGGAGAGGAGGAGTTTTCCAGGGCAACTAAAGCATTGCAGGTTTGCGGGGGAACACCTCAGGATAACTGGGATTATAACCTTCCGTCGGGAGAAAAAAGAAAGCTGATCCTGTTGGAAAAAATAAAATCTACCCCTGAAGGATATCCGAGAAAAGAAGGCAGGCCGGAGAAGCGACCTATAACATA
>CAYXQO010000044.1:0-13164 GCA_964467475.1 uncultured Syntrophomonadaceae bacterium | reverse complement strand
GCGGGTCCGCAGAATAACGGCCCCGCCTGTAATAATGAGCCAACTTATTTTAGATAGATCAGTTTAAGTACGGTTCCTGGTTTCTACGGTTACTCCGCGTTCTTCCAGCTCTTCAATGAATTTTTTGCTGTCCACAGCATTATCTGCTTCCGGGCCGAAGACCCCGAAACGGGCAATTTTATTTTCAGCCATCATGTTTACCCCGATACTTAAAGGGATGCCGGTGAGTCGGCGCATCGGTGCTGTAGCGGCATATGAGAGGGTTGCCGGTGCTCCTTTTTGGGTGCCTTCGAGATCAACTCTGATACCGGACACAGATCTTTTCTTGTCTACCGGAAAAATAGGCAGGAGCAGTTTGATCAACCTGCTGAGAAGAGACCTGGTCGGCCTGGCTCCGGTCAAGCCCAGGGCTGAGAAAAA
Source organism: uncultured Syntrophomonadaceae bacterium (assembly GCA_964467475.1). GTDB lineage: Bacteria > Bacillota > Dethiobacteria > DTU022 > DTU022 > B1SED10-74M. The sequence continues at coordinate 12,744 of CAYXQO010000044.1, read as the reverse complement.
CCTGGCCAGGGTAGTGATATAATTTTCAGCCAAACCTCCCTTTAAGGTGACCTCTTTAATCCCCCGCAGGTAGCGAGGAATGGTTATCGGTTCCGGGTGGCCCAGGTGAAAGGTATTAACTTTGCCCAGAGGATCCGGGAAGACGACCTCTTCTTTGGCTGAACCTGCCTTCACGGCGACATACCGGCTGTTTTGGTATGAAGTTACTTTGCCTGTAAAAATATGGAAAAGATGCAGGATCACGGCTAATCCGTGTGAATCGCCGGCGCTGCCTGCCCAGTAGATGTTGACTGAGTCAACTTTCTCAAGCTGATCATAACCCGTGCGGGCCAAAAGATTGCTTAAGCCCGGTGTCCAGCCAAGTCCGGTTAAAATGCGGCGTCCCATTTTGCGCGCTTTATCGTCCAATTCGAGTACACTTTCCACGGCATCATGGTCGTCACATATGCTGACATAGTTTGCTCCTGCATCAAGGCAGGCTTCGACGATTGGTCTCTCGAAACGGTAAAAGGGTCCCAGGGCCCCGGCCACTACAGTACTGCCTGCCATGGCATTAACCAGACTCTCGTGGCTGGTGGCATCCACTTCCCGCACCGTGATCCTCTCCGGATCTAGTGTATCGGCCAGTTTCCTTGCCGCCCGGGTGTTCTTATCGGCAATCATTATTTCTGACGCCCCGGAGTTTTCGTACAGATCATGCACCGCTTCCGCTCCCATATCTCCGGCGCCGCCCAGAACTACAATCTTCAACTTGTATCACCTCTTTGCTGGCTTGCAATCTTTGTTGATGTTGTCTTGTCTTTATTGATCATTCAACATTCTATGGTTAAATCCTCTTGCTAGCTAAAAGAGAAAATGTTTTCCTGGTGATCTAAAGATTCTAGGTGCTGCTAGAATATGATATAATGAGAACCGATCCGGTTTATAATCGGCCGTCAGGAAGGTAGGATTCAACGGTAAATGTTTCCACTACGCGATACAATTACTTACCACGGGGCAGTTATTGCCACTATCGGCCTGGTAGTTTTAAATGGGGTTGTCTTTTTTTACCAGTTTTCGCTGGGAGTGAATATGTTCCCGGTTTTTTTTCATTCTTTCGGTTTTATCCCGGCCGCCTTTTTTGAAAACCCCGTCGGTGAGTTCTGGACTATATTTAGCAGCATGTTTATTCATGGCTCCTTTGGCCACTTACTTGGCAATATGTGGTTTGTTTGGGTGTTTGGCCCGGCGGTGGAGGGAAGACTTGGTTTCCGCCGGTTTATGTTGCTCTACCTGCTCTCCGGGATTGCCGCTGCTTTAATTCAGGGTTTTTTCATGCCTGACAGTACCACTCCCATGGTTGGTGCTTCCGGAGCAGTATCGGGAATTTTAGGCGCATACCTGGTTTTATTTCCTCGCGCCCGTATTTTAACCGTGATCCCGCCTTTCTTTTTCTTTTTCTTCTGGTTGCCGGCGACGATCTATCTCGGTTACTGGATCTTTTTGCAGTTTGTTTATGCCCTCTCCGGGTTACCCGGGGTAGCCTGGTGGGCCCACATTGGCGGATTTGCTCTGGGTATATTGCTGATGTTAATGATGCGTCCTAAGCGTATTTACCGGGCTGATCCGTTTTGGGAGTGCTGGCGTGATTACTGCTAAACATTAGAAACTGTTATAACGATTGATCATTTAAATTCATACCTGCACGAAGGAGGACCTTATTGATGGAGATATTTTTTCAGCTTTTCTGGTTATTTATCATTATTACTGCGCTTACCCCTTACCTGCAGCAGCAGGCCCTGCGTTCCACCCGCACCAGGAAAATGATGGATTTTGAGAAAAAACGGGGTAGCCGCGTGATTACCCTGATTCACCGCCAGGAAGCCTTGAATCTGCTCGGGGTACCCCTGACCCGTTACATCAATATCGAGGACTCCGAGCAGGTTTTAACGGCTATCCGTATGACCGATAAGAATGTGCCGATTGATTTAATCCTGCACACCCCCGGCGGGCTGGTCTTAGCATCCGAACAGATAGCCGATGCACTGCTGCGTCACCAGGGCAAGGTAACCGTCTTTGTGCCCCACTATGCCATGTCCGGAGGGACCATGGTAGTTCTTGCCGCCGATGAAGTGGTCATGGACGAAAATGCTGTGCTTGGCCCCTTAGATCCCCAGCTTGGTCAGTGTCCGGCAGCTTCCCTGCTTAAAGTGCTGGATCAAAAAGAAATGAAGGATATTGATGACCAAACCCTGATCTTAGCTGATGTAGCCAAAAAATCGCTCCATCAGGTAAAAACCACGGTTAAATATTTGTTAGATAAGCATATGGATGAAGCGAAGGCCGAGAAAGTAGCCGAAAAGCTTACCCAGGGCACCTGGACGCATGATTACCCGATAGACGTAAATGAAATAGCTGAAATGGGTTTGAATGTTAACACCGACATGCCGCCTGATGTCTATGAGTTAATGAGTATGTTTCCGCAGCCGCGAAGCGCCAGGCCGAGCGTTGAATATAACCCCGGTCCGGTCTATCCATCTTCCCCGAAAGATAACAAAGGTGGCGGCAACTAAATCTTTAAAGGGGGGCGGTCGGTCCATACCATCGCCTCCTGAGACTGCCCCCCATCACCCTCATTATAATAAAATAACAGGGCCCCCATCTTTTTGGTTTTAAGAGTTGTGAGCTGTGTTATTTTCCCATATTGAGACAATAAAAGTTGTCAGATTGATTTACCTGTGGTAACGTTGTTTGCAGGAGGTATTAAGAAGTTATGACTGAACGTATTGATCTATCCAAAATGGAAAAAAAATTAATCATCCGCAATGTAGAGGAGAAAGACATCGATGAAATTGTCGAGCTGAGCAAGATCTGTTTTCCCGAGATGGATCCCTGGACTAAGGATCAGCTCAGGAGTCACATTGAAATATTTCCGGAGGGGCAGCACTGCGTGGAATACGACGGTAAGATCATCGGGGCTTCCTCAAGTTTGATTATCGATTTTAACGAGTACGAAGACAGGCATACCTTTGATGAAATTACCGACAGCGGATATATTACCAATCATGACCCTGAAGGTAAGCATCTCTACGGGATCTCGATTATGGTTCATCCGGATTACCGCCGCCTGCATGTGGGCACGCGCATTTACGAAGCGCGCAAAGAACTGGTGCAGCGGCTTAACTTAAAAAGCTTTCTAGTCGGCGGGCGTATTCCATATTATTATAAATATGCCGATAAAATGTCGGCTAACGAGTACGTCAAACAGGTGATCCAGCAGAAGCTGTATGACCCGGTTTTGACTTTTCAGTTGTTAAGCGGGTTTAAGCTTAAGTGGGTTAACCCTAATTATTTAGATGATGACAAAGCTTCCCGGGGATACGCCGTTTTGCTCGAATGGGACAATGTCGATTATATGCCCGGTTCAAAGCGCCTCTACCTGCGAGCCTTCCCGGTGCGTATTTGCACCGTGCAATATATGCTCAAAAAAATTGATTCCTTCGAAGAATTTGCCAACCAGTGCGAGTATTTCGTCGACGTGGCTGCATTGGACGAGTCAGATTTTGTCGTTTTTCCGGAAACCTTTACGATCCAGTTGCTTTCTTTCCTTGGTGAAAAAATACCCGGTAAACAGGTTCGCCGGTTGGCCGAGTACACCGAGGATTATATCGAGCTTTTCAACATGCTGGCCATGAAACACAATGTTAACATAATTGCCGGTTCACACTTTGTAGAAGAAAACGAGCTGCTCTATAATGTCAGCTACCTTTTCCGCAGGGATGGCACTATCGACCGGCAGTATAAACTGCATATCACCCCTGATGAGCGCAAGTGGTGGGCGATCCAGCCCGGTAATGAGTTGAAAGTATTTGACACCGACTGCGGTAAAATTGCGATTCTGATTTGCTACGACACCCAGTTTCCCGAGCTCTGCCGCATGGCTGTGGATCGCGGGGCAAGAATTATCTTTACTCCGTTTTGTACCGACGATCGCCAGGGTTACCTTCGCGTGCGCTACTGTGCCCAGGCCCGTGCTATCGAAAACCAGATTTACACCGTTATTTCCGGGACCGTGGGGAACCTTACCCACGTGCCGCGTACAGATACCATGTACGCCCAGTCCGGGGTTTTCTCCCCCTCGGATTTCCCCTTTCCCCGTGACGGCATTGTCGGTGAGTGCAGCGCCAACATCGAAACTATTGTCATCGGAGAAGTCGATCTTGAAATCCTGCGCCGCAACCGGGTAACCGGCACAGTCACCCATATCAAGGACCGCCGCAAAGACCTCTACAAGATTGTGGAAGGCACCCCGGTTAGCGAAAGGACCTATGGTGAAGTACCCACTTCTACATCCCCGGATGCCCGCCCGGTCGGGACCGGTAAAAAGTAACTTAAAACCCTGGCTATGCTAAGATTAAATGTGTGTGCTAAGCAGTTGCGATCAAAAAGCCCGGGGATGAACTCCCCGGGCCTGCTATTTGGTTGTTTGCAATGCCGGATTCGCTTAAGCGAACAGGTCGGTGATTTCTCCTGGGCTACTCTGTTCAGCTCCTGCTGCAGGCTCCTTTTGCCCGGTTTCCTGCATGCCCGATAGATTTTCCTGGACCTCCTGCATGGCTGCTTCTTCAGGATCGACAACTGTTTCGTCTGCTGTGGGAGCACTTGGCTCAGGGGTTTCGGCTATCTGCTCTTCCGGAACTTCAGCGGTGGTTCCTTCCGGTTCCGGACTAACTGTGCCTACTTCCATCTGTCCTGCCATCTCATCGATCCTTGACTGTGCGGATTCCATCTGCTCTCCGGGAGCAGCATACTGCTCACGCACCTCCGGGGAGACCCGGTCTCTGGGATCTGATTCCCAGTACTGGATGATTTCCCGGGCACCATCAAGCATGGTCTCGCGTTTCGCACTGATTGCGGAACCTTCGGCACCGGGTTGTGGCCCGGGCGACGGGTTACCTGCAGCGCCTGTACCGGTGGGCAGATCAATCGCCGGGTTGCTACCCTGCGCTGCACCGGTTTGCCGGGCGGAATCCTCACCGGATCTCTTCGAACCGGCAGTTCTTACCTCCGGCGCCTGAGTATTCATTTGTGGTTGTTGCTGCATTCCGCCGGCTACATTACCGGAAACGCCTGACATCATATTGCTACCGCCTCCTTTCCAGCTTGGTTTAAAAAAGTGTTTTGCAACTGGGTGGAAGCAAAACCCTGTTTCCGGTTGCTATTTCCCCCCTTTCACTAACGTTTTCGACTGGAGAAGAGACTGGTTTAGGCACTTTACAAAAAATTTACTTTTTTTCGGTGAGAACGGATTTACCTTTAAAACTTTTATTTTTCGGACGCCTGGCCCAGATAAAATTGGGCTGATTATTTGGGCAGTGTAAACTTTAGGTAAGTTTCGAGTAGGTAATTGGAGGTTTAATATAGAATAAGAACAGTGCCTGCACAGCCGTCCTGCATTTTTGACCGGCGGCTCTTGCCGGTAAAGCGTTTGCGATGGCTATTAAAGCAAAAAAAATTTATTATAAACAGGGAGGTAGAAATATGCACGAACCTGAAAAAAAATTTCGCGAACTAACCGACCGATTTTTTGACTGGTACTGGGAAACCCACCCCGTCAATGCAACTGCCACCGGGATCCATTGCTATGATCACCGGCTGCCGGACTTTTCCCCCGAGGGAATTGAAGAGAGAAAGAAGGAGGTCCGGCAGTTTTTAAAAGAACTGGCTGAAATCGAAGAAGACGACTTAACTCTTGATTACCAGGTTGATTACAGGCTCCTTGGTTCCAAGTTAAAACAGATGAAACTGGAAGCAGAAGAGCTGCAAGTATATAAAACGCACCCGGATATTTATCTGCAAAATGGCCTTTCCGGGATTTATTTGCTGGTTATCCGTAATTTTGCCCCTATCGAAAAAAGAATGCGTTCAATCAGCGACCGGCTTGATCAATACCGGCGCCTGCTCAAAGAGGGGCGCGAGCAGCTTGATGATCCGCCCCCTGTATTTATTGAAACCGAATTGCTGCGTCTGCCGGGAATAATCGGGTTTTTCCGCCAGGTGCTGCCTGAGCTGGCCGAAAAGACTCCTGAACTTAAAGATGAAATTGATAAAAAATGCGAAAAGGTAATTTCAGATTTAGAGAGTTTCGGCAAATTTTTAGAAGCGCTCAAGGCAACTGCCGGCGGTGAATATGCCGTGGGAAAAGAAATATATGATCGCATGCTAAAAGAAGAGCATTTCTTAGATCACAACTGGCAATCCTTGCTTGAAAAAGGAAAAAGCCTGGTGGAAGAAACCGAGCAGGAAATGGAGCAGCTGGCAGAAGAGATATCGCCCGGTAAGCACTGGAAGGATATAATAACCGAAACAAAAAAAGAACATCCTTCTGCAGATGAATTAATTGATTACTACCGCCGGGAAAGTGAAAAAGTAAAAGATTTTGTCTCCCGCAAAGACTTAGTCGATCTGCCGGGTGGCGAACTGGTTGTCGAAGAAACTCCTGCGCCTTTCAGGCCGATCATACCTTACGCTGCTTACCTCCCACCGGCGCCTTTAGAAGAAGAGCAGACAGGTCGTTTCTATGTAACCCCGGTTGAGCCTGATAAGAGTGAGGAAGATATAGAAGCCCAGCTAGGCGAACACAGCCACTATTCCGTGCCGATTACCGTCCTCCACGAAGGGTATCCCGGGCACCACCTCCAGCTCTGCTATTCCAATAAAGCTCCTTCCCTGCTTAAAAAAATCGTCCAGAGCACCCTTTTCATCGAAGGCTGGGCTTTTTACTGCGAAGAACTGATGGAGCAGCAGGGCTACTTAGATGATCCCCGCTACCGCCTGAACCGCCTGAAAGATCAGCTGTGGCGGGCCTGCCGCATAGTTATCGATGTCAGCCTGCATACCGGCCAGATGGATTTTGACCAGGCTGTCGACTACCTGGTGAACGTGGCTATGCTGGAAAAAAACAGTGCCATCACAGAGGTGCGGCGCTATACCTCTTCACCAACCCAGCCGATGTGCTACTTAACCGGCAAACTAAAGATTATGAAAATCGCCGAAGAATACCGCAAACGCAAAGGCGAAGACTTTGATTTAAAACAGTTCCACCAGGAAATCCTGGCTTACGGTTCCCTGCCACCGGCATTAATCAGGGAAATCTTGTTTAACGGGAAGGCATAACAATGATATTTACATAACCGGAAAGGAACTAAGCCGGGGATAGTAAAGCCAATAAGCCGGGGAAGGCTAAAGCAAAGCCTCCTCCGGTTTTTTTTGGTCGCTTATTGTTATTTTAAGATGACGGGGTAGCTAAATTAGTGGGTATACGAGCCTGCCTGGTTGAGTTAAGTCGCCGCCATTGCCTTTGGATGAGCCGGGAGCAGTCCAAAATACATCATGGTTTAGGGGTAAAAAAACCACGACTGATGGTAATTATTTATACATTATTTTCAATCCGAACACCTTTTAGGTGTTCTTTTTTATTCACGCGAGTTTATTTCTCTTTGGGGTTTAGCAGCTCTAATATACGAGACACCCTTATTTTTGCTATTTGTTATAACAGGAGCGCTATACAGAAGGACAAGGATTTAGGTTAGGCTGATTTGAAAATTGGGGACTTACTCGGGCTAAAATGGGGAGAATTACTGGCCAATATGGGGAGACTCCCCATATACAAAGCAATCTTTCGAATATACAATTTAATTTATAAATCTACAATATGGGATAGTGTTTCTGTATAGACGTTTCACTCGCTAATCATTTACTCACCCTAGACGTTCCTGAAATTCTAAACAGCACTAGTCCTACAGCGAAAGAGTTATAAATTAAGCGACACCATGAGGAGGTTTGAGTATCCCGTAAAGCAGCAAGGATTAAAGGGGAGACGATGAAACTGTCCCCATGGCTTTGTGGGCACTGGTATATGACAAAAGTTTCGTTGTAGTATCATCAGTTTTTATCGGGGCTGCTATTTACTTGTTTATACAGTTGCCGATATATGAATAGAGATCTTTTTACGGACAAACATATCTTGCACATGTTCAAGTTCTAATAACGCTCTCTAAATTGAATCCGCCCCGCTAGTTTACAAGCTTGCTATGGGTTAAAACTAATCAGCATTTGGAGGTTTTGAAGCTTGGCTTATTTTATTATCATAATTTTTAAAGATAATCTGGCCGTAGATAGGCTTTCGGCCGGTAAATTTGATCAGAAAGTCTATGTAGAGTCTTTGTCAGGAAATTTAACTTGCAGCCAACTAATAAACCAAAAAATCAACTCCGGTGATGTAAGGGGGTTGGTAGATGTTTAAGCGCATTTTCTGTTTAATGATGCGCAGCCCCTGTCTGTGCAGGTGAGAGTTTGAAAGATTGAAGGATATCCGGTTATGCAGCTTGATTATTACAACTAAAAGGCGCACCGATGCCTTTTCAACAAGGAGGTTGAATAATGAAACTTAAAAGCAGGAATTTAATGAAGATGAACCTAAGGGTAAAGTTGATCCTGTTTTTCCTGATGGTCGGGCTAATCCCTGTGGGTATAGTCGGCTTGCTTTCCATTAATATGGCTTCGGACAATATTGAAGAGGAAGTTTTTGCTGGTTTAAGTATGTATGGCGGGTTGACCGATGACCAGGTAGAAGATTTTTTCGCGGAAAGGCTTGGAGACGGCAGGGTGATTGCTACCACCAGGGATGTTTATGAAAGTATGAACATATATTACGGGCAGGGAGAAGAAGTGACGGTAGAAGGAGAAGAAGGAGAAGAAATAACCGTTGAGGTCGGTGAAGATTGGGAAGAACGCCGGGAAACTTTAGATATGATCCTGCCCCTTTTTGCTGAAGAATATGGGTTTGACCAGGTATTTATTACTGATACCGAAGGGCTGGTTGTCTATGACTCCATTGATGAAGTTGAAGGGGCAGAGTTATATGAGAGGGATTATATCCAGGGTGCCCTTGGTGGTGATCAGACCTGGTCAGAACTGTTTTATTCCGATGTGATTCACGATAACTGCATTGTTTTAAGCACTCCGATTTACAGCGAAGGCACAAGTGGTGATATAGTCGGCACAATCAACATATTGTTTTTAGACCAATATATAGCTGATTATGTTCATGATGGTCTTGAAGAACTCGGTGACACGGCCGATGCCTACCTGATCGATGCCAACGGCCTGCTGCATACAAACACCCTTTTAGGTGAGCTTCAGGAAGGGGCAGCCCTGCAGGAAAGCATCAACACTGAAGCGGTGGAGAGGTTATCCGGCCCCATCCGGGAAGGCGATATGGAATTCCAGGATTACGGGGAATACCCTGATTACCTGGGCAATATGGTTTTAGGTGCCCTGCAGGTATCTACCCTCGGTGACGAACCGATCGGATTAATCGTCGAAGTTGACTCTGCTGAAGCCTTTGCCGGGATCAACCAGATGCAGACCTTTGCTTTTATAGTGATTGGGATTAGTATAGCCGGTGTAATCCTGTTCGGGACTTTGATTGCCGGCACCATCGCCAGGCCAATCCAGGAGGTGACCGGGGTGGCCGGCCAAATTGCCCAGGGTGATTTTACTGTTGATACGAAAGTAAAGCGCAATGATGAAATCGGCCAGTTAGGACAGGCCTTCAATGACATGAGTGAGAGCCTGCGGAGCCTGATTGGACAAGCGGTGGAAGTGGCTACCCAGGTCAATAGCGGCAGTGAATCGGTATCTTCAGCATCTGAGGAGATGAGCTCTTCCTTGGAAGAGGTCTCTGCTTCCACCAACGAATTTGCCAGCAATGCCCAGAACTTAAGCAGTAACTCCCAGAATATGGCAGAGGCCAATTCCAGGATCTTAGAGCAGGCCGAAGAGGGTAACCAGGCTATTGAAGAAGCGGTCAACCAGATGCAGGTGATTAGCAACCGGGTTACTGAACTCCAGGACGTGATTACCGAGGTGGATCAGCGTTCCAACGATATCGGCAAGATTTTGGGAGTAATCACCGATATCGCCGATCAAACCAACCTGCTGGCCCTTAATGCCGCTATCGAAGCTGCCCGCGCCGGCGAACAGGGCCGCGGTTTTGCCGTGGTCGCCGAAGAAGTGCGAAAATTAGCCGAGCAGTCCGCTGAAGCAGCCAAGGAAATCGGTGATTTGATCAACTCCACCCAGGAAGAAAGCAAGAAAGCCTTAGAAAGTATGAATGAAGGGGTCAAAGACGTTGAATCGGGCACCGAGGTGGTCTCCAAGACGGGAGCGACTTTCAACGAGATCTTAGAAGCAGTCAAAGGAATATCCAAGCAGGTTGAAGAAACAGCTTCCGCCGCTGAAGAACTTAGCTCCGGCAGTGAAGAAATGGCCGCCTCCATCGAAGAGCAATCTTCGACCATGGAAGAAATGGCTGCCACTGCGGAAGAACTGCGCGGTTCTGCTGAAAACTTAAACCAGGAGCTTAGCAAGTTTAAGTATGAATAAAGGCTTGAATTATTAATTTGTATAAGGGAACCTGATATAAAAGGAAAATTAAACCGGTGGATAGAATCACTAGAACAACCTGAGAAGTGATGACGGTAGAGGGTGGGTGTTTGACTACTCGCCCTTTACCGGTAAAAAGTGGCTGATTATTTAAGCGGCTAAAAGGAGGTATTGGCGGTGGCGGACAAAACTAAAGAAGGCGAAATCCAACTGGTAGTATTTATGCTTAACGAAGAAGAATTCGCCTGTGACATAAACAATGTGCGAGAAGTAGTCAAAATGCTAAAAGTTACCCCTTTGCCGAAGTCGATCGACTTTGTCGAAGGTGTAATCAATATGCGCGGCGAGGTAATTCCTGTGATTGACTTGCGCAAACGTTTCGGCATGGATGAAGCTGAAAGAAATGATGCTAACCGGATTATCATTGCCGAAGTGGAAGATCAAATGTTCGGCCTGATTGTCGATTCGGTCAGCGAGGTGGCGCGCATCCCAAACGACCAGGTCCAGGATGCCCCCAATCAGGTAGCCGGTGGCCGCACCGAGCTGATTGCTGGTGTCGGTAAGATCGACGAGCGCATGCTGATTATTCTAGATATTGATCGAATCTTGAGTACCGAAGAAAAGGTTGCTTTAGAGGACATTTCCCAGGCAGGCAAGGAAATCGCCGGGGAACAATAAAAACAAGGACAGGGGGACGCCGTTTCCCCCTGTCCTCTTTCGAGAAAAGGACAACAGGACAGGGGGCATTTCTCCCTGTCCTAATAATTTCGGGACACAATGAAAATTTTTTTCTGTAAGTTTACCCCATCAATAATTTAAAAAATACAGGAAAAGTAGGAATATTGCTGTTAAGGGTAAAAATAGTGCAGTATAATAAAACAGCAGCATAAAATGCAGTTAAGTTACAGCAGGACGAATCCTGATTAATTTTTTAATAGCAGGATTTATCTTCGTCCAGGAAGGAGTTACTAATGGACCCGGATCAGGAAAAAGCACGGCTGCTAATTGAAAACCTTCCCCAGGGGTTCATCCGCTTGCGCATGGACTCAAAAAAAGATGGCCACCCGGCCGAGCTTATTACATTAGAGGTTAACCGTGCCTTTGAAAAAATGACCGGCCAAACCAGGGAAGATTTGCTCGGGCAACCGCTGAGAAAAATAATGCCCGGTATCGAGGAAAGTGAATTCGACTGGATCGGCATATTTAGTGAAATAGCCGGCGGAGCACAAAGCCTTTCCTTTGAGCAGTACTTCGAACCGCTCGATCGCTGGTTTGACATAAACGTATACTCCGACAAACCAGGCATTATCAATATCCTCTTCTACGATATAACTGCGCAAAAAGCAGAAATCGCTTCCGTGGAATTTCTGCTTGAGCTTACCAAAAAGCTGGTTGCTGCAGACCAAAGCACTTTTGATTTCCGGGAAACAGTTGAGGAAATGAAAAGGTTATCGGGTGCAAAATATGTTGCCATCAACACCTATGATCAAGAGCATTTTAAAAGCGTGACCAGGGCTATAGCCGGCATTCCTTCCGGTATTAGCCATGCAGCGAAAATCCTGGGATTCGAGCCCGAGGGGCAAGCCTGGGAGATAATCCCGGAGAGGCTGCGCACAATCGAAGGGGGCAAGCTGGTTCGTTTTAAAAGTATTTATGATACTTCAATGGGCGCGATTAATAAATCTACCGCTTCAATTCTCCAGAAAATTTTCGGGTTTGGCGATTCTTACGTAATTGAACTGGCCTACGGCGATAGACCGGCCCTTGGTGATATTATCTTTTTCATGCCCAAAAACCGGCAGCTTAAAAACCGGGAGGCGATTGAACTATATGCGGCCCAGCTTGGTTCACTGCTGACCAGGCTTGATGCGGAAGAAACTGCCCGGGAAAGCAGAGAGCAGTATCAGTCGCTGGTGGAGAATATTCCCGGGATTAACTACCGTTGCAAATGGGACCGCGACTGGACCATGTTATATATCAGCCCCGATGTAGAAAACATCACCGGTTATCCGGCCGCTGATTTTATCGAAAACCGAACCCGGAGCTATGAAAGTATTATCCACCGTGAGGATAGCGAGAAAGTTTATCAGCAAATCAAAACAGCAGTTAAAGAAAACAAACCCTGGAGTATCGAATACCGCGTCATCCACCGGAATGGATCGGTGCGCTGGGCCTATGAACAGGGCAGAGGGGCCCCCGGCAGCACCGGAAAGGTGGAATATCTTGACGGCTTTATCTTAGATATCACCGAACGCAAAAAGATGGAAAATGATTTAAATGAAACCGTTAGCTATGTCAATTCCATCTTAGAGTCGA
>CAYXQO010000043.1:0-13855 GCA_964467475.1 uncultured Syntrophomonadaceae bacterium | reverse complement strand
CGTCATCGTCGTCATCATCGTCGTCATCATCGTCATCATCGTCATCGTCGTCATCGTCATCATCGTCATCGTCATCGTCGTCATCGTCATCGTCGTCATCATCGTCGTCATCATCATCATCGTCATCGTCATCATCGTCATCATCGTCATCGTCGTCGCCAGGGGTGCCGTTATCTATTTTGTTGCTGATGGTCAGGACAGTTTTGCCCGTAATTGTCCCTTCATAAGTAAACTCTACATAAGCATCTATCACTTCACCGGAGCCTTCGATAATTACATCAAAATGCATTGCTCCACCACCTTGACCTGGGCGATAACCTTCTGCTTCAACAGTTTTCTCTTCATCATTTTCATCTTTATAAGTTACGGTTATCTTACCTTCAATGATTGTGGCAGATCCGCCGGGAGTTAAAACCCAGTGCCAGCCGGTATAGGTGTCTCCATCGATGGAGGCGTTTTCATCTCCCTGGCCTTCCCAATTAAATTTTTTATCGGGCTCCCAGTTCTCTTCATTTTCTTCTTCTTCTTCCCCCCGCACAATAGCTTCCGGGTCTTTACTCTGTGAGTTGGAATCAATAGCGCTAAAGATACTATCTTCATTGTTCCTATCCTCAACAATTCCTGCATATGTTGCTTCAGTAAAAGATAGAATTGGTGATAACAACATCAGGTATACGATAATTGCCGCAGCATATTTTTTGAACCTTTTGTCTGCGCCTTCTTCAAACTCTGATTTACTGTGTCCGATCATTTTTCTTCCCTCCAGGAATAATCAGGAATATTTTGGTGCTCTCGCATTACTTTGATTACTTATGACACGTCTTCTTTATCCTGCCAGGTTTTAACAAAACCCTCGTCGCCTTCAGTGGACATTTGTTTTTTCGCCTCACAGATCAAGTTTCCAAGCTCGAGAACGCTGCGGAATATACACCACTTCTTCCCGTCCATCCACTGGACCGTCCCCTGAAAGCTGGTGTTACAGCGATACTGCACCCGAACAAAAAAAACGAGATCTTCTTTTTGAGATTGTTTTTGTTCTTTGGGTTCTTCCATGATTCTCCTTCCCAGCACTCTGATTAATCACCAAAAGTGCGCAGCTCAGTATCGCTTTGGGGATAACCCTGTTCATCAAGCTTTTCCTGCATCAACATCAGAAGTTCCAGGTAATCTTCAAAATACTGGACCTGCCCGGTTTTAACATGCTCTATTTTTCCTCTTAAACTTGGACCCTCGTTATTTTCTAACCTGATCACAAAATCCGAAGAACTGCCACCCATGTTGCAAATATTGTATGTCTTGTTTCGTTTCATGAAATCGCACCACTCAAAAGGTTATTTTAACTTCAACTAATATCAGTATATTCAATTGCTGTTACGAACCAGTTACAAAATATTTTATTTGTGTTAAAACTATGATCATATTATCCTGGTTTGCACAGAGCACCAATGCTCGTGGTAATATAAAAAGCCCGAGCATGGTTTTTAGCTTGATTTAGTTGCAGACACCGTAAATAGTTTGCTCAATTCAAACAACTCCTTGTAAATTCTTCTGTACATAACCGGTTTACCAGGAAGCTTGAAATAACCGGTGACTTAGAAGATTTGTTAGAACTGGAAATTGATGTTATAGACTTAAAAAAGGTTGATCTATTCTTCCTGCACCAGGTAATGAAAGCAAAAATACCCCCTGGTTGATCTGGAATAAACCGCAGAGTCAGCTTCGAGGCTCAGAAAGGGCGAGAGTATTTCGATAGAATGCACTTCTACAGACTTTCTCTCCAGCAGGCCCTTAACAGGCTGGAAAAGCAAAGGAGCACACACTACAACCCTACAATGGTTGAAAAAGATGTCTTAGAACGCCGCCATACTATCCCGGAGGAATCCTGCCGTGATCTTGGTGACGCTAAAGAAAAGAAACATACGGGTGGAAAGAATTTAAGCAGGTGTTCATTGCGCAACTATATAGGAATGAGGGGGTGGCAACATGCTTCACTTCGCCATCCCCCCTAGCGGGTCACTAACATTATTAATTCACACAGATATTTTAATTTTAGGAAGCAACCCTCTCCATCTCGCTGCGAGGCATTACCTTAAATGTAAGTAGGCTTACAACCACGTAAAGAAATACTGCAATAACATCAGCCACAAGTGGAGCAACTACCCAGCCTAAATCTGTTAAGAAAAGCAATAAAGTACAGGATAGAAAACCACCAACCATTGATGCAAGCGCACCTGCAGCATTACCTCTCCAGAAAGTAGCTACAAAAACCGGGCCAATTAACATAGCTTGCAGGGTTCCGGTGCCAAGATAGGCCAAGAAATTGATAAAAAATGGCGGGGAAGTAATATAAAATATAAATGCCAGAAGCCCAAAGATAATGATCCCAATGCGGTGTATCGTGACTTTAGTTCCTCCTTTTACATCCCGCTTAAAAAACATCGATTTCCTGATATCATTGCTTGCTGCAGAACCCATTGTATGAAGCACCGAGTTAGCTGTTGAACTCATCGCAAAAACGATAAACAAAGAAATTATACCAGCAAGCAACGGGGGAAGGTAATTGGCAAGATACACAGCCATAGCATCATCTGGGTGATCAAGCATAATGCCCTGGCTCCTGACATAAACACCCACAAAGGGGACCAAACTCAACAATATTCCAAGCGGCAGTCCGATCAGGGCAACATCGCGCTCTTTGGTGGTTTCTTTAAAAGCCAGAAAACGAACCCCCATGTAGGGAACCACAGCGGCCCATAAAAAAGCCCAGGGCAGGGTTAAAAATGCTGCAGCTTTAAAATTACCGTACGGGGTTCCTGATGGTGGGTTAACTAATTCAGGGTCAATAGCCTTCAGCTGCGATACTATGTTAGCTAGAGAGGTATCTCCGAATATTTGGGTGACAACAATAATTGCTGCAAAAGACATGCCAAAAACCATGATCAGATCAGTCCAGGCAACAGCAGCCAGTCCTCCTGTAGCAGTGTAAATAATGATTATGGCAACCATCATTATTGCTGCATATTCTTCAGGGATTCCCAACCATTGGCCGGTAATGCTGCCTAACGCTCTTACCTGCCCAATCATCAAAGTGATCATCATCAGGACCGTAACAATACCACCGAGCCCCTGCAAGGTTCGGCTCCAACCTGGGCTGAAATTATGCTGGTGGGCAATATATTCAGGCAGGGTTAAGCTGCCAAGCCCCATCGCCCTTTTCCGCATATGATTGCTGAAAAACAAGATGGCAATTAAAATTGCCGGTGCAAAAAAGAAATTCGCAAGAATCTCTGTAAAACCATACTCATAAGCTGCTCCGGGGGATCCAACAAAGCCCCAACCGCTAAAACCTGTCGCCATTAATGTACCAGCCGCTACAAGTGGCCCGAAGCTTCTGCCGCCAAGCAAAAACCCTGCTTCATCTTCTGAACTGGCAATCTTTTTTGCCCGGAACCCCAGATAAATTAGCAAGAGCATTCCTAATGCTAAAATAAACCAGTTATATGACATCAAAATTTCCTCCTCAATATAAAAATTCGCTCAACAGGTATACCCACATAAATACTATTAGTTGCCATATTTTTAATTATTTTTGGCCAGCCTAATAAAATACGTTATTAGAACCAAAGTTATCGTTAGGACATTTGCTATGATATAACCGTTTAATGTCCAGGAATCAAACACCTTATGCCACCTCCCTGTGTAGTTTGCTTGAAAACTTTTATTAAAATCACAACCGGGCTATTCTCACCTTTAAAAAAGAACTTTAACATTTTCCCTCAGCTTTACACATCAAGAAATTGTGCTGTTAAAAAACGAATCCCACCGTAATGTTTGGCTAAACAGTCAGCCTTTAATAATGTTATGGTCAGGTCCAAAGGGAAATTTAGTTATGTTTTCAACTGCTCCATCATGATTGATCACTAAAATGTCGTGTTCCCGATATCCACCGGCCCCCGGTTCTCCTTCAGGAATCATGATCATCGGTTCCATCGAAACTACCATCCCGGGTTCCAATACTGTCTCGATATCCTCACGCAATTCAAGACCGGCTTCTCTGCCGTAATAATGAGATAATACTCCAAAGGAATGACCGTAACCAAAAGTCCGGTTTTCCAACAAATTATAGTGATTATAAATCTTGTTTAACTCGGCGCAAATGTCCATGCATCTTACACCAGGCTTAATCAGTTCAATCCCGAGTCGGTGTACTTCAACGTTGACATCCCAATATTCTAAGTGCTTATCGGATACTTCTTCGAAAAACAGGGTCCGCTCTAAGGCCGTATAATACCCGGCAATCATGGGAAAAGTATTAAGGCTTAAAATATCTCCCTTGTTCACAACCCGGGAGGTAGGCCAGTTATGGGCGCCATCAGTATTAACCCCTGACTGGAACCATACCCAGGTATCACGTAGTTCAGCATGGGGATATAATCTTGCTATTTCCCTGACCATTGCTTCGGTGCCGCGTAGAGCCACTTCATATTCCGGCACATTTTCTTCTATGGCATCAACGACGGCATATCCCCCGATATCAGCAACATGCGCGCCATTTTTTATCAGGGCGATTTCTTCATCCGATTTAATCATCCGCTGCCGCATTAAAGCCTGAGATACATCGACCAGTTCAAAGTCGGGAAAGTAATCTTTTAGCTGCTTTTTAAGCATTACACTGACGAAATCTTCTTCAATGCCAATTATGCCACGGTTTATGTTGGCTTCTTCCAGGACTTTTTTAATCGCATAGAAAAAATTATCCCTCTTCCAGTCTGTGTAGACAACATTTTCATCATAACTGCGCCGCCAGGGCATGCCCCCATCAATATTGGCACTGATTGTAACATGTTTTTCCTGAGTAACAATCAGGCCGTAATTGCGGCCAAATGCTGTGTACAAAAAATCACTGAAATAGTTAATGTTCTGATAAGAAGTTAGGAGCACAGCGTCGATATTATTATCAATCATGTGCATGCGCAATTTAGATATACGTCGCTTCATTTCTGCCTTAGAAAATGTCGGTTTAACCTTTTCCCCATTATGCAAACTTTTAATCCTTTCCATATCCTGCATTTGCATTGCCATCAAACCCCTTTCAATTATTAAACACTGGCACCGGCATGGCATCTGACAGGCTCGTTTTATATGCTCATAACCGGTCTTACATGTATCAAATAGCAATCGCCATGCCAACTCCTTAAAAATACCTGAAAACCCTTAAATTGAGGCATTAAGAGCAAATCAAATACTAATTTAAATCAACAAACAAGCTCCAGAGTAACGCAAAATTTTTTGATATAGAAGAAAAAAACCCGCAGTAAAACGGACAAATATTTTGTGTGGTGCAAAAAAACTGGACAAATTATTGAGAGCCAGTAATTAAAAGCAGGCAAGAGGAAGTACATCCTGCAGAAATAATTAACCCAGACTAGAAAAACTTCAGGTTAACAGGGATTTTTATTAATGATAGAATAAGCTAAACTAAAAAGTTTCAAAACCTTCCGAGAGGAATTTTTTACTTGGAAAAACTAATCCTTAATAGTATAGACTTTTCAAAAGACATTAATGCAATCTTAAATATAATCGATGACTGCCTTTTTGTAATAAACAATGAGGGCAGGTTTGTCCTTTACAACAGGGCTAATGCCAAACTTGACGGGCTTAATATTGAAGAGGTTATTGGTAAACATATAACCGAAATTTACAATCTCAACGAAGAAACCAGCATCACTTTACAAGTTTTAAGAACCAAAAAGCCGATTGAAAACGTATACCAAGAATACGATGTAATTAACGGTAAAAGGGTTACTTCGGTCAGTAATGCTTACCCGATATATGTAGACAATACCTTTTATGGCGCAATTATAGTAACCAAAAATATTAATATCCTCGAAAGTATGCTTACCAGTTACCGCCTCAGCGTCGAAGAAAAGGAAGAAAAAATAGAAGCTCCATCCAAATACAACTTTAGTAATATCATCGGGACCAGCCCATTTTTAAAATCAAGCATTGAAACAGCAAAAAAAGCCGCCCAAACCACTTCTTCTGTCCTGGTTTACGGAGAAACCGGCACCGGCAAAGAAATGTTAATCCAAAGCATTCATAATGCATCGCCGCTCAAAGGTCCCTTTGTGCCGCTAAACTGCGCGGCAATCCCGGAAAACTTGCTTGAAGGCATTTTATTCGGCACCGCTAAAGGAGCTTTCACCGGTTCGGTAGATAATGTGGGACTTTTCGAGAAAGCTTCGGGTGGAACTCTTTTCTTAGATGAATTAGACTCAATGCCTCTTAATTTACAGGCAAAACTATTGCGAGTGATCGAAGAAGGCAAAGTAAGGCGCATTGGTGAAACCGAAGAAAGAACCATTAACACAAGGATTATGAGCGCTTTAAGCATTGATCCCGTGGAGGCTATCGAAGTTGAAAAGTTAAGAAGGGACTTGTTTTACCGCCTTGGAGTAGTAATCATCAGGCTTCCTTCTTTACGGGAGTACAAAGAAGATATCCCTATATTCATCAACCATTTTATAAATAAGTTCAACCAAACCTTAGGGAAAAATGTTACCGGCGTATCAAACGAAGTAATAAATTTATTTTATAACTACAGCTGGCCGGGTAACGTGCGCGAGCTTGAACACACCATCGAAAGTGCATTGAATTTAGTGGGCAGCGAGGAGATCATCAAAAAAGAACACCTATCCGCTTTTATTTTAAATCAAATTCTAAAAGATTCTTGCATGGATAATCAAATTGAAGACCCGGCAATCCATAAAGAAATGAGCCAAAGCGGCACTTTGAAAGACAGGATGGACAGCATTGAAAAAGAAATTATCTCTCAATGCCTCGAAAAAACCGGCGGAAATATTAGCGCGGCAGCAAGTATGCTCGGCTTGAACCGGCAGAGCCTTGATTACAAGATTAAAAAGTTGGGGATCAAGTAAATTTATATTTACCCTGTCTGGCATAAAGCACATTACTCATCATGCTAATCTTACCACTATCACTACAGGTTATAACCCGCTATAACTCAGGCCTAGAGCGGCCAAACCACCAGGACCATGGGCACACCCACCAGGATAACAATGATGCTTAGAGGCAGCCCCATGAACCAGTAATCACCGAACTTGTAACCCCCGGGGCCCATCACCAGGGTATTCGACTGGTGCCCGATGGGAGTAAGAAAAGCACAGGAAGCACCGATCGCCACGCTCATCAGGAAAGGATCCACACTTGCGCCAAGCCCGCCGGCAATGCTGATGGCTATCGGGGCCATTAGAACCGCAGCTGCAGCATTATTGATAATATTTGATAAAAGCAGGGTGCCGGCCATCACCACGGTCAAGGTCACCCAAGGCGCGAAGTTTTCCCCAAGGCTTAAAATGCCACCGGCGATCAACTCCGCCCCGCCGGTGGTTTCCAGGGCACCGCTGACCGGAATCATTGCCCCTAAAAGGACAATCACCGGCCAATCAATATGATCATAGATTTCCCGCACCGAGATAAATCCAAAAAGAACCATTACCAGCGCTGTGCCGGCAAAAGCAATCTGGATCGGCAGAACCCCCAGGGCCGCTAAGACGATCGCGGTGGCAAATATAGCTACTCCGAGGACAATTCGCCGGGGTTGGCCCACCCGTAATCCCCGTTCAATTAGGGGCAGCAGGCCAAGGTTGGGCAAAACTTCCTGCATCGTTTCGGCCGGTCCCTGCAACAAAAGAACATCACCCGTTTTCAAGGGGACGCTGTCCGGGCTGCTGCGCAGGCGGCCGCCGTGCCTTGCAAGCCCCAGGAGGTTGATCCCGTAACGGGAGCGTAGCTTAAAACCCCTGACCGAGCGCCCTTCAAGAACGGAGTTGGTGGTAACCGTTACCTCGATTACGGTTATTTCTTCTGATTTTAAGGCGTCTTCCCCCGGTTTTTCTGCATCAGTATCGGCAAGTTCCAGGCCGGTAGCATCCAAAAACTCCTGCAAATCCTCGGCATTAGCCTTGATCACCAGGCTGTCGCCTTCCTTAAAAACCCGGTAGGGCGAAGGAGCCGGGTATTTCTGCCCATTTCTTTCATGAGCAACAACCACCACCTCACCTTCGGTAGCTTCTTCAAGGTCGCGGATACGTTTGCCAGCTAAGCTTGATTTATCGGTTACCTGTACTTCTGTAATATAGTCTTCAATATGAAACAGATCTTCTCGCGAGAGCCCGCCTTTACGCCTGGGAATGAGCCGCCAGCCGATAAAGATAATAAAAATGACACCAACCAGGGCTACTGCCGCGCCGACCGGGGCAAAATCGAACATACGAAACGGCGTGGCCGCCGCCGTGTCCTCTCTGAATACTGAAATGATGATATTCGGCGGTGTTCCCACCTGGGTATAAAGCCCACCTAAAAGAGAACCGAAAGCGAGCGGCATCAGGTAAAGCGAAGGAGAAACCTCGTTTTTGCGGGCCATGCGGATAGCCACCGGCATGAACAGTGCCAGGGCCCCGATATTGTTCATGAACCCGGAAAATATCGTTACCACTATCACCAGCGCGGCAATCTGAAGATTGGGGTTGCTGCCTACCCTGGTCATCAAACCAGCGATGTAATCGACCATCCCGGAATTAAAAAGGGCCCGGCTTACCACCAAAACAGCGGCTACGGTGATCACCGCCGGATGGCCGAACCCGGCAAAAGCTTCATCTGCAGGAACAATGCCGGCAATAGTTACCACAAGCAGGGCAAAAAGGGCTACCAGGTCGTAACGCCAGCGTCCCCAGATGAATAGAACGAGGACTACAAACAGGGTTATGAAAACGGTTAACTGCTCCGGCTGCATGAAGACCCCCTGGAAGGCAAGACAGTATTCTGGATCATTGTTCTAATTCTATAATTCAACAGAATTAACTACCTTTCCTCTAATATTGTTTCATGGGTAAGAATTACTACAATAACCCCCTCCTGCATTTATGTTATAATTACGGTAGGATAAATATAGTTTATGACTTGGAATGGAGTGTGTTCGCATTGAAATATTTAGGCATCGCCACCCTGTTTATACTGTTATCTTTTATTAGCATCAGCTGCGGCCCCCATGAGCCGGAAGAAAGTTCGTTCATCTTCGAAATGCCAGGCTGAATTCCCGGGGAATATACCGGTGAAACCAGAAACGGCCTACCCCACGGGGAAGGCATCTGGGACAGCAACATGGGCGGCCGGTATGAAGGCTCTTGGTTCGAGGGCAAGTATCATGGTTTTGGCAAATTCACCTGGCCAGCAAATGATCCAAAGCTATACTATGAAGGCGAATGGGAAGAAGGCTGCCAGCACGGCCAGGGCACCCTGGTCTACAAGGACGGCAGAACTGCAGAAGGAAAATGGAGGCAAGGCCACTATTTAGGCCCATAATCCTGAAGTACTGCACATTTTTGGCAAGGCTATTTTGAGCGATCCCGCAAACGCCGATGTACACTATGCTTATAAGGGGTCATTTTGAAATCAAACTTTTATGGTACCGGCTTGTCCGGGTTAGGTGAATAGCTTATGCTAAGTGAATCAATAATTGACCTGTCATTGAACAATTATTTTCTTTGTTGTGCATACATTTTTTCTCATTTCTGCTATTTTACCGGCTTTTTCAATAAAGAGGTAATCTTTAACCAGGTCTTCGCACTGGCAAGCAACATAAAACGTTACCGGTTTTTTTACATTTTAAACGGTTAACTAAACTTAGCCCGCTCTTCTTCTGCCAGCACCCTCCGCAATATTTTACCGACCATGGTCTTGGGCAGCTCTTCTCTGAATTCTACTTTCCTGGGAACTTTGTAGGAAGCCAGGTGTTGCTTGCAAAAATCGATCACCTCTTCTTCAGCCATGGATTTATCTTCTTTCAAGACGATGAACGCTTTGATTGTTTCTCCACGGTACTCATCGGGCACTCCCACAGCCACAGCTTCTTGGACTTTAGGGTGACTGTAGAGCACTTCTTCTATTTCCCGGGGTACAATATTGTAACCGCCGGCAATAACTATATCTTTTTTGCGATCGACGATGTAAAAGAAGCCGTCTTCGTCCATTTTGGCAATGTCACCAGTGTGAAGCCAGCCGTTGCGAAGGGTTTCTGCAGTTTCTTCCGGTTTCTTGTAGTAACCCTGCATAATCTGCGGCCCGCTGACCACCAGCTCGCCGCTCTCCCCTGCCGGCACTTCCCGGCCCGGGTTGTCCAGGTCAACCACTTTTGCATCTGTGCCCGGCAGGGGCACCCCGATGCTGCCCGCCTTCCTGGTCCCGTAAACTGGGTTGCTATGAGTAACTGGAGAAGTTTCAGTCAGCCCATAACCTTCAATCAGGCGGCCGCCCGTTATTTCCTCAAACCTGGCCTGGACTTCCACCGGCAGGGGAGCGGCCCCGCTGTTGCAGACCCGGATCGAGCTCAGGTCATATTTTTTTATCTCCGGGGAATTGATCAGGGCCACGTAAAGGGTGGGAACACCCGGAAAGAGGGTGGGCTTTTCTTTATCGATCAGTTTCAAGATCATCTTAACATCAAATCGGGGCACCAAAACCAGGGTGCCGCCTTTAATCAAGGCCAGGTTTAAGCAGGTGGTCAACCCGTAACTGTGGAAAAAGGGCAACACGGCAATGCCTTTTTCTTCGCCTTCTTTCAGGTCGGGAAGAAAACTTGCCGTTTGAATGGCATTCGTCGCCAGGTTGCGGTGGGTAAGCACCGCCCCCTTGGATGTTCCCGTGGTCCCCCCGGTATAAAGAAGACAGGCCGGGTCATCAGGCTTGCCATAATCTTCAGCGAAACTGTCCGGGTAACCCTTCAAAAAGTCTTCGAACCAGGCATCCCCGGGCTGGAGGCTGACCCGCTCTCCTTCTTTTTTCTCCCTGGTCAGCGTGTAAAGAAAGCGCAGGAAACCGGGGAAATAATCTTTGATCCGGGCGGCGATTATTTTCTTAAGCCCCGTTTTTTGTTCTATGTTTTTAATCATGGGATAAAAACGGCTCAGGGTAACAATTGCTTCTGCCTCTGAATCATTGAGCTGATATTCCATTTCCCTTTCCACGTAAAGAGGATTGCAGGGCACCACCGTATAGCCCGCCTGCAGGGCGCCGCAGTAAGCAATCACGAACTGGGGGCAGTTGGGCAGGTGGATCGCAAGTTTACTTCCGGGAAGCAGGCCGGAATCTCGCAGGGCCCTGGAAAAACGGTTAACCATGGCGAGCAGTTCCCTGTAGGTAATTTTAGCGCCCATAAAAGAAAGGGCATAATGATCCGGGTAGCGGTTTGCTGTTTCCCGGAAATAGCCTTGCAAGGTTTTATCTGCCGGGTCGATCCGGGTAGGCACTCCCGGATCGTAATACTTAAACCAGGGCTTTGCACCACCCTTTTCTTTGCCAGATGCTGACATAACCTTTCCTCCTTGCCAAAGAGTAACATCTGACATTAGAATTCTCTATATATTCTGTAATTCCTTTATCGGGCAGTCCTCAAAAAAAGACAGCCCTCCAAAAGAGAGTTGCCTTCATTATGACCAAAACGACTGGCAACCAGGCAGAGTTTACTGACCTGGCTTACTTCGGCTTGCTTTTTTTCTTCTGGGCTTAAAATAGAGGCACTCCATTCCGGAAGCATTAAACACCGAACCAGCCGGGGAGTACCTGGTTTTAAATCCCAGGGCGCGGCAGCCCCGGGGAAAGTTCTTATCCCAGGTTACGTAGTAATGGGCACACTGCAGGCAGTTCCTTTTGACTTTTATTTCACTGTTTTTCTTCATCAAGGCCCTCCCGGCTGCAATTCATTATCTGGCCACCTCTATCTAAACCGAAGTTTGCCAGGCGCTCGTCTCACATACTCCCGGAATGCTGTAAATTATACCACAACCCGCCCGGCTGTTTAATAGCCTGATCTCAAAAAAGACTGGTTCCGGAGCCTACCGAAATTTCGGCTTCTATCAACTTGCCGAAAAGCACTTGTTTAATATAAAATGGTCTTGCTGCCCCGTAAAACAAAAGATATGGGAGGAAACGGCTTTGAGCGTAGTTGTGGAAGCACAAAACCTGACCAAGAACTATAACGGCTTTACCGCGGTAGCAGGAATCGATTTCACCATTTGCCGGGGGCAATGTTTCGGCATCCTCGGCCCCAACGGCGCGGGCAAAACCACCGTGGTGGCCATGATTTACTGCTTCCACCCGGTTACAAGTGGCATTTTAAATGTCCTTGGACACGAGGTAAGCGAAAATCCCCGGGCAATCAAAACCCGGCTGGGGGTAGTCCCCCAGGAAAACAACCTGGACCAGGAGCTGACCGTGCGGGAGAACCTGCTGGTGTACGCCGGTTACTTTGGCATCAACCGGGAAACCGCCGCAAAAAGGGCCGATGAACTGCTCTACTTCTTTGACCTCTCGGCCAAAGCAGGCCAGGAGGTTGAACAAATCTCAGGCGGGATGAAGCGGAGGCTGACCATTGCCCGCGGCCTGATCCATGACCCGGAGATCCTGATCTTAGACGAACCGACCACGGGCCTCGATCCCCAGAGCAGGCGCCTGATCTGGGAACACTTACGCCGGCTTAAAAGAAAGGGACTGACCCTGGTCCTTACCACCCACTACCTGGAAGAAGCGAGCCAGCTTTGCGACGACCTGATTATCATGGACAAAGGAAATATTTTAGAGCAGGGGCGGCCATTAGAGCTGATCAGCCGCCACGTGGGCGCCAAGGTAATCGAAGTAGAAATAAACCCGGGACAGCGTCAATTACTGCTGCAAAGCCTCAAAAAAGAAATCCGCGGTTACCAGGTAGCCGGGAACACTGTTTACCTGTTTATCTCCGAGGACGAAACCGGGGCTTTAGAACGCCTCAATGCGCACAGCAGCGTGCAGACTTACCAGGTCCGTCCTTCCAATTTAGAAGATGTATTCTTAAAACTCACTGGAAGAGGATTAATCTATGAAGAAGGCTCAGGCAATGAAACCGGGCTTTACCCCGACAATGAAATCTCTAACCAGGTACTATAAACCACTGAACCGGTGGGCCCTGAAGGTGCTCAACCGCAATTTGGTGGTTTTTAAGAAAACCTGGCCCACCAGCATTGCTTTTAATATTGTCGAACCTCTATTATACCTGGCTGCCTTAGGCATCGGCCTTGGGGTAATGATCGAGGATTTCGAGGGCATGACCTATACCCAGTTCATTGCCCCGGGTATTGTCGCCACTTCGGCCATGTGGGCCTCGGCGGCGGAGTGCTCCTATGACTCCTTTGTGCGGATGCACTTCCAAAAAATTTACCATGCCATCGTGGCCACCCCGATTAACCTGCAGGAAGTGGTGGTCGGCGAACTGCTTTACGGCACCTTCAAAAGCGTCCTTTCCGGCACAGTCATTTTAATGGTTATAGCCGCACTCGGGCTGGTCCTTTCCCCCTGGGCCCTGCTGGTCCCCTTTGTCCTGGTTTTAAACGGTCTCGTTTTTGCCCAGGTGGCCATGATCTGGACAGGAATAGTCCCGAAAATAGATAACTTCGCTTACTTTTTCACCCTGGTTGTCACTCCCATGTTTCTTTTTTCCGGAGTCTTCTTCCCCATGGACGTGCTGCCTGAAATCGTGCAAACCTTAGCCTGGCTGCTGCCCCTCTACCACATTGTCGTGCTATTACGCTCCCTCACCCTGGGAACAGTCGGCCCTGAATTAATTATCCACCTGCTGTGGCTGCTGGTATTCATCACCGCAATTTTCCCCTTGCCCCAGATGCTAATGCACCGCCGCCTAATCAAATAGTGCCAGGGGGACGGGGTTGTTGACACTCATGTCAAGGGGACGCATGTCAAGGGGACGGGGTTGTTGACACTATTTTGGTATTGTTAATTCCTTTAT
>CAYXQO010000042.1:0-16233 GCA_964467475.1 uncultured Syntrophomonadaceae bacterium | reverse complement strand
TTCCTGCTTCACCTTCAATTTTCTTCTAATTCACCCGCTAACATTTTACTCATAGAGAATTTTTGTGCTAGGCTGTATCGCTCTGCTTGCCATATTTATTGGGATGGGTATAATATGGCAGGTGGGAGAAACCAACAATCCGCTTGTTTCTAGAGCAGAGGCTTCTGAATACGAGGTTGTTCCCGGAAGTGACTTTGTCAGGATAACTCAAGAAGTTTCACCCATCAATACCTTTCATGTGGTACACTTTTCCAGCCCGGAAAATGTTGTAGCTGTAAAAAATCTTTACCAGTTTAATGATGGAGGAGATATATATCACTCCAGCGACGGGGGTAAAAACTTTGAACTAGCCAGATATGGTGCCGCACCTATACGCGGCACTTTTAGTTTTCCAGAAGAAAATATTGGTTACGCCGCCGGTGGAAGATCAGGCCTTGGTGTTAGCATGTACTTAGGAAAAACAGAAGATGGCGGCGAAACCTGGACTGACTTGCATGAAAATCTTGTTGTTTTATTTAATCCCAGTGTTTATCAAGTCCTCTGGAACGTGGCTGCGCCCGATAAAGATAGGGTATTTACTGTAACTTCCGATGCCTTGTACGGTTCTAATAATGGTGGTGAATCGTGGTACCTTGTTGAAGGAAATCAAGATTATTATGGCTGGAGCCTGGATGTTGTTGATGGGCGCACTTATATTGCCAGCCATAGTGACTTTCAATTCCTCAGTGCAGATAGTGATACATGGACGACTATTCCCGCACCATGGGACCACGACTCAGGGTTTGAATTAAAAGATCTTTACTTTGAAAACACCAGCCGTGGCTGGGCCTTAATAGAGGATATAAATCCAGACGATAGGATGCTTAGACTTCACAGAACAGATAACGGCGGCCAGAGCTGGATGGAAATAAGCAGTGCTCTTAGAAACGATCTTGAGATTATTTTCCCGAGGGATGGAAGAAGCTTGATTGCCCATGGAGGCAAACTCTTTGGGGTTGGCAGGATTACTGTAAACGGCAGAACCTCTAATCACGTGGTAACCAGTGAGAACGGGGGAATAACCTGGAATCATGATGCATGGAATGCACAGTTTGTGACGCTAAGGCTTCTTAATGCCGCAGGTGAACTACATGTTTATTCTAATATTACCGGCAGTGGCTTAGCGCTTAACAATTTCGGCCTCTATAAACCAGGCGCAGGAGTAGATCCAGATCCAGATCCGGTTTTGCTCCCACCAACACCTACACTGCAGTCTCCTGCTGATGGATCTTTTGTCGCAGGCACCTTAGTTACTTTCACCTGGAATGCTGCAGAACGTGCTGAGAATTATCAACTAAGAATTATTAAGCAAAGTGATGGTACGGTTTTTTATAACCAACAAGTTGGTAATACAACCAGCAACACTATCACTGGATTCTCTGATAACGAAGTATACTGCTGGCAGGTTCGGGCAGGTAATGACACAGGTTGGAGCGATTTTTCTGACAGTTTTTGTTTTACCATCCAGGTTTCAGATCCGGACCCTGATCCTGTTATAGACGGAAGACTTGCCGGCGATGACCGTTTCCAGACCGCCATAACTATTTCAAAGGACAGCTATCCGGAAGCAAAAAGCGCAGGTGCGGTAGTTATAGCCCGCAGCCATGATTTTGCCGATGCCCTGCCCGGTGGAGTGCTGGCAAACAAGGAAAATGGTCCCCTGCTTTTGACCGGTACTCAAGCATTAAATGCTGAAGTACAGGCAGAAATTGACCGGGTTCTTAGTGATGACGGCACTATCTACATCTTAGGCGGTACTTTAGCAATATCACCAGCCACGGAAACCCAGCTGCGGAATATGGGTTATACCGTTCAGCGCATAGCAGGTGGTGCCCGTGAAGAAACAGCCTTCAAGATTGCCGAAGAAGTGGGTAACTCTTCAGGGAAAGCTATAATTGCCAATTCGCGCAGTTTTCCTGATGCTTTAGCTATATCATCCTATGCAGCCATGGAAGGTATACCGATCCTGACCAGCGCTGCCGGATCTTTAAGTGCTGATGCTGCCAAATTCCTCACTGACTACAATGTTGATGAGGTTTACGTGGTCGGCGGGACCGAGGTTATATCAAATATGGTATTCTTGCAAATTGAAGCCATAGTTGGCACGGGCAATGTAGAAAGACTTGGTGGTAATGACAGGTATGAGACAGCCAGTAATATTGCCAATAGATTTTTCCCCGCACCGACTAAAGCAGCACTGGCTTTCGGTTTTGATTTTCCTGATGCATTGGCCGGAGGGGTGAACGCTGCCATGCAGGAAGCCCCGATCTTACTGGTTAACAGGGATATTATCCCACCGGCAATAAGGCAGTACTTAACAAGTAAGGGCGGCAGTTTAGATGAGATTATTGTTTACGGTGGAACCGCTGCTGTGAATGATAGCGTTATGGTCGAAGCAAATAACCTAATTAAGTAGTAGTATTGGATTTTAAGTAGCTTGAAGCGGGGGCGATAGGACTGGCATCGCCCCCGCTAATGGTAGCATGAAAAGAATTATCTCAGTTTAAAAAATGATATGTAGAAAGAAGGAATATAGAAGAATAATATGATTCCACTGCATAAACAAGCATTTTAGACTCACTTTACTCCCTGATACTGCCTGCAAAGTTACAGTATTACCAAAAATATCATTGTTTCTTGCTGGCAAACGCAGCAGCATTTAGGCCCTTAATCTTGAAGTGCTGCACATTTTTGGCAAGACTTTTTTGAGCAATCCCGCAAACACCGATGTACACTATGTTTATGAGGGGTCATTTTGAAATCCAACTTTTATGGTACCGGCTTGTCCGGGTTAGGAATCTATCCCTGATTTTCGCTCATTTTCCCTTATCTCCTTTGATTATTTTCAAAAAGTACACACGCCCCCTGCTGGAGGTGGCATGCCTACAGCAACTTGACAGGGATAAACACTGGTGGCAGGGGCTTGTACCGCGGCTGCACGTTTCCGTTCTTTGCCCTGGAAACAGCGGATAACCTGGCGAATATTGCGGCCGATCATTTTAAACCCCATAACCACCTGCGCTTTGGGCTGGGTGCGTACTCTTAACTTATCTGCACCCTGGGAGCGCTTGATGGCCGAGATGGATCCTTCAGAAGCGGCGCGTTTGCTGGTTGCCTCCCGGCGCAGGGGCTCAGAAAAGGTGCGGTTTCTGGCGCGGGCCGCCAGGACAGCCTTCTGGTTGATGCGCAAAACCGCGCTTTTCTTCTGTATTTTAACCGGACACCTATCTTTTAATGGGCAATGCTGGCAATGTTCTAAGGAAAAATGCGCATTAACAATACCGGTTTTTTTCTTGAAATTACTTTTTAAAGATTCAGGGGGGACTGACCCCTAAAGGGAGGAATTGGAAGCCCGCCAGGGCTGGAAATACCGACCGGGCAACGGACAGCGAATAATTAGCACACAATAGAACCGTCCCTCTGTGCTCTCAGAACCGTCCCTCTGTGCTCTTGCTCTTCTGTGCTCTGTGTGCTCTGTGCTCCCGCTCTGTGCTCGTGTGCTCCACGCCTTAAATTCCACCGTAAATTCCCCTGGAAGCTGGCTCACACTTTTGAGCAAACAGCTGAACGGCTATGATATAATAATGATCAACTATTCTAACAGAGCTTAAACGGGGTGAGCCCCTTGCCACTACAAAGCGTAATATATAAGAAAATCCTGCTTGCCCTGACCTCGCTTATCCTTTTTACCGGTGCTGTCCTTAACCCGGTTTTCCCGGAAGCAGCTGATCTTACCCGGCAAACAACTCCCACCGGCAACCAGGAAACACAAGCAAACCAACAGTGGCAATGGCAAAACCCCCTGCCCCAGGGTAACCGGATAAACGATCTCACCTGCCAAAACGACCTGCTGGTAGCCGTAGGCGAAAAGGGCACCATTTTAACCTCCTCCACCACCAATAACACCTGGAACACCATAGATTCCGGCACCGAGGCCGATCTTAAAAGCATCACCACAAGCAGCGACCTGTATATTGCCGTAGGAGATAAGGGCACCGTGCTCACTTCAACCTGCGCCACAGAATGGAGCGAACACCACGCCGGCACCGGTTACCGCTTAAATAAGGTCTTTTATCGCGACGGCATTTTTGTCGCTGCCGGTGAAAAAGGGACCATCTTAACTTCCCCGGACGGTAAAACCTGGCAGGGTCGCCCCACTGACACTCAGAACAACTTAAACTGCCTCACCTGGAAGGACGGACTCTTCACCGCCGCCGGCGACAAAGGAGAAATCCTCACCTCCCCTGATGCTATAAAGTGGACCGAACAACCCTCGGGGACGCTAAACTCCCTGGAAGCAGTAACCACCTTTAATAACCGCTTCATCGCCGCCGGCGCAAACGGCACCGTAATCTCATCAGATGATGGTAAAACCTGGACCAGGCAAAACACACCGACCGGCAGCTGGCTGGAAAGCATCGCCACCAACAGCGACAGCCTGATCGCAGCCGGTGAAAATGGAACCCTCCTTACTTCAACCGACGGCGAAAACTGGCAAAGCCAAGATAAAGCAACTACTAACTGGCTAAAAAGCGTTACCGCAACTGAAAAAGGCTTCATCGCCGCCGGCAGCAGGGGAGTCATTTTAACCTCTCCCGGCGGCGAAACCTGGGAAAATGAGCTTACCGGCAGCACCGCCTGGCTTAACGATGCCGTCTACCACGAGGGACGATTGATCGCAGCCGGCAGGAAAGGAACCGTGCTGATCTCTTCAGACGAAAACACCTGGACTGAAAAAGAAACCGGTACAGATAAGTGGCTAAACGGGATTACCACTGGCGATAACCTGGTGGTCGCTACCGGCGAAAAAGGAACCATCTTCACTTCTTCTGGCGGCGATGACTGGACCCCGCAAAAAACAGGCACCACTAACTGGCTAAACGCAGTGACTCATAACGGAGAACTTTTCGCCGCTGCCGGAGCAAAAGGAACCATTCTTACTTCCTCCTGCGGGGAAGAATGGAGCTTGCAACATGAAAACGATAAGATCTGGCTTTCAGAGATCACCTGGAACGGGGAAAAATTTGCAGCCGTAGGCGCAAAAAGTGAAAACGGCGCCTGCTTTACTGCAGGAATAGTGCTCACTTCCCCGTGCGGTAAAGACTGGCAGCTGCACCACACCGGCACTGAAGGGCTCCTGCACGGGATTACCTGGGGTGAAGACCAATTTGTCGCCGCCGGGATAGAAGGCACCATTATCACTTCACCCTGCGCCAAAGCCTGGGAAAAGCACCCCTCGGGCACAGACGGGCAAATCAATGCAACCTACTGGACCGGCGCTTCTTACCTGGCCGCCGGAGAAAACGGCCTGCTGCTTTCCTCGCCCGATGCAAAAAACTGGACCAGAAAAGAAGCAAAGCCCGCCACCGCTCACTGGTTGCAGGCCCTCGCAACCACCGAAACAGAACTTTTCGCCTTCGGGGGAAGCGGCACGATCCTTTCCAGCCCCCTGCCCGGTGAAAAGGTAAAGCGCATTTACGGCGAAAACCGCTACCAAACAGCCGCCGCGGTAAGCAAAGCCGCTTATCCTGAAGGAACAGACACTGTGCTGGTGGCAAGAAGCGACGACTACCCGGACAGCCTCGCCGGCGCAGCCTTAGCCCACGCCCTCAAGGCCCCGGTCCTGCTTACAGGCTCAGGCAGTCTCCACCAGGCCACCAGGCAGGAAATCACACGCCTCGGGACCCAAGAAGCGATAATCCTTGGCGGCAAAGAAGCAGTTTCAACAGAGGTCAAAGAGGAGCTTTTTGCCATGGGACTTGCGACAAGCCGCCTGAGCGGTCTTAACCGCTACGAAACAGCAAAAGAGCTGGCCCTTGCTTTTAACCAGGCAAGCGATCA
The DNA here is from genome assembly GCA_964467475.1 of uncultured Syntrophomonadaceae bacterium. Taxonomy (GTDB): domain Bacteria; phylum Bacillota; class Dethiobacteria; order DTU022; family DTU022; genus B1SED10-74M. Next base: position 10,353 of record CAYXQO010000042.1, on the reverse strand, counting down.
AGAAATAGACACGGTCTTTATAGCCGCCGGCCACAATTTCCCCGACGCCCTGGCCGCAGCCGCTTTCAGCGCTACAAAAGGCGCCCCGATCCTTTTAACCGAAACAGAAAAGCTCCCCTCACCAACCAAAGAGGCACTGGCAACCCTTAAACCCCAAAAGGCGATCATTGCCGGGGGCACAGAAGTAATTGCCGGTAACCTTGAGACAGAGCTGCAGGAAAAAGAGATTGAGGCCACCCGCCTGGCCGGTGCGAATCGTTACCTGACCGCCTTAGAACTAGCCAAAGCGTACCTGTCCCCGGGCACAGAGACCTGCTTCATCGCCACCGGTGAAGACTTTCCCGATGCTTTAGCGGGCGGGGTTTTAGCCGCAAACCATCAAAGCGGCATTCTGCTCATCCCCGGCAGTCAAAGCGCACTGCCGGCAGAGACCTTTGCTTTTCTAGACAAGCAAAAATTTAGCAAGCTTTATATCTTCGGCGGCCCGGCTGCCGTTTCTGAAAAACAGCACCACAACCTGCGCGATTTAACCGGGCAGTAACAATGCTTACAGGTGATCATTCAAAGGCCAACCGAAAGGGAGAGAAACTTACATGCAAAACGAAGAACATTTCGACAGGCGACGCTTTTTAAGACTGGGCTTTTACGCCGCAGCAGCGCTCGGTCTTTTCGGGATCGGCCACTTCTTAGACTTAAACGACGAAGCTGACAAAACTGATCTCGGGGTTAAAAGCAGCACCAAGGATGAGAGTGCCTACCGGATTCCGCGGCGGCAGCTGGGACTAACCGGTGAACAGATCAGCCTGATCGGCTTAGGCGGCTCTTTTACCCTGGCCGATGGAAACAAGGCAGAAGAAGCAGAAAAGATTATCGAGCGGGCCATTGATGCAGGGATCAACTACCTCGACACCGCCCCCACCTACGGCCACAGTGAGGCCAACCTCGGCCGGGTAATGGAACGCAGGCGCAAAGAAGTATTCTTAGCCGGCAAAACGAGAGAGCGCAGCTATGATGGGACCATGCAAATCTTCGAGCAAAGCCTGGAGCGCTTAAAAACAGACCGCCTCGATTTGCTGCAGCTCCACGGCATCCACACTTCAGACGAACTGGAAGCCGTCTTTGCCCCGGACGGAGCCCTGGAAGCTATCAAAAAATTAAAAGACGAGAAAGCGGTACGCCACATTGGCATCACCAGCCACAAAAACCCCCGGGTACTCATGGAAGCCTTAGAGCGTTTCGACTTTGACTCAGCCCTGTTTCCTTTAAACGCAGCCGACCCCTACTACCAGTCTTTCCAGAAAGAATTCCTCCCCGCCGCACAGGCGAAAAGCTTAGGGCTTATTGCCATGAAATCTGCCGCCTACGGGCGCATCTTCCGCAAAGGCGGGATCAGCACCATGCAGGAAGCCCTCGGCTATACCTTAAGCTTCCCGGTAAGCACCACCATCATCGGCACTACCACCCTCTCAGAGCTGGAAGAAAACATCCGCCTGGCAGAAAATTTCAAGCCCCTGCCTGCAGAAGAGCTCGAGCGCTTAGAACAGCTGGTCATGCCCTACCAGGATGAAGCCAACTTTTTCAAGACAGAGTGGTAAAGAATCGCCGCACAATTCAAGACAGAAATTTTGCAGACGCCAGTAAAACTAACCTGTAACAGCTTTTTTGTTTACAATTTCGAAGGAAGGTCTTAAATCACTGTAATACTGGTAATTAACCAACTTGTCGTGCATAAGCCTCCCCACTAAAATACAAGGTGCTATACCAATTTTGTGCGCATAATCAATAATGGTTTTTTTATCTTGATACGGATATTCTTCTATAAATTTCTTATAAAGCTTATCTGGAATAAGATAGTTTCTAGCAATCTGATCTGCCTCATCTTCATGGTTTTCATAGCTGATATGAAACTTTTTCTTCTTTTGGTTAATTAAATGGGCTAATTCGTGAAAAAAAGTAAACCAGAAAATGTCTGAGCGTTTCCCTCTAACACTTAAGGCAAGTATTGCTTTATCCTTTCGCCACATGGTAGCACCACATATATACGTTTGCGGAAGACACTCAACTAAAACTAAAGCTACTCCACACTGGGCGCACAGGTTTTGCATTTCTGGAAAAAAAACAGATGGCTCCTCCCTTGTTAACCCTCTAAACCTGGGAATTAAGCTCTTTAATTTGCGCCTACTTACTTTCTGCACTTCAATGGAACGCCCCTCTAACTCTGCTTTTCTAAGCCAGGCTAATACACTATAATTAGATATCTCGCCTATCTGTTTATGCTTTCTAAAAACAGCAGCATATGATTCTTGGATTAAAGACAACCGGGCAACTCTAAAAAAATCTCTTAAATTTTTGACTCGCTGTTTTCTATCACTTGTCTTTTCAAGCCAACCAAAATCACTCATTGTTTTATAAGGTATTTCTTTTAAAATCTCTAAATCCTTTTTAAGCTCCTCCTGATCTTCTAACCTGGTTTTATCCAGCTGATATTTTGTTTCTAGCTCCATCCAAAATTCAGCACTCGGTCCGATTACAGATTCTAATTTCAGGGCAGTCTCATATGTTATAGGTGCATTACCATTAAGAATATTACAAAGGTGCTTGGGCGTTATGTCTAACCTGATTGCCACTTCTTCTTGAGTCATACCCAAATAATCCATATTTTCCCTGATGGTTTCTCCTGGTGGAATAGCTGTAACAGGCATAAAGCCATTATCTTTTTTGTTTTCCATGATAATCAGTTACCCCCTCAATCCTCACGATGGTAATGCTTTCCAGATTATTAATGTCTGCATCTCCTTCTAAGATCGGTTTTAAAACAAGTCTAAAGGGATGAACCAAATCAACTGCTAACTCGTTAGATCGTTGTCCCTTTAGTCTGTGCAATCTCGCTGCTGGAATTTTTTCAATATCAGCCAAGCTAGGGGCACTCTCTAATTCTCCGACCCTTTGTGTAAGTTTAGTGCCTATCTTTGGTCCATATTTTTTTTGAGCTTCCCTTGGGTTTTCACACTGTCTTTTCAGCTTTCTTGACTTGAAGTGCAGCTTCATTATATATTACCATGCCCCTAATGTCAATTTTTTATAACCCGTTAGGTTAATTTATTTTGTCATTTGTTAAATAAGTACAACAACACTATACCATAAATTGCCATAACTAGCTATTAACGCAATCTATTTCCCTATTTAACAGCTTAAAGCCGGTGTTACTTAGATTTTATTTTTTTAATGTTGCGCTGTAGTGCTAGGTAATCTTTTTATTGCAGTTTGCTTATTCGAGGTTAAAACCTGCCCTAAAAGAGTAGCAGTTTTAGTTTGGTTCAATTATAAAACCCTGCAACTGCTTTTACAAAGCAGTTGAATGAATAATCCAGGGAATACTTAAACAAGGGTAGGAAGGGGGCGTTCCCCTTGAGGGAGGAATTGAAAGCCTTCAAGGGCTGGAAATTCCGACCGGAACCCGACCGGGCAGCCAAAACCACATCGATATGATTAAGTAAGATCAGGGGCTCTTGCTGCTTGCTTCCAGGAATAGAAACGCAGGGACGGTTCCGCGTTTCATGGCAGACTATTATTCATCCTAACAAAGAGAATACCATAACAACTTCTTCCTGCTGAAACGCGGAACCGTCCCTGCGTTTCAGCCCTGCGTTTCCCTGCGTTTACGTCCCCGCGTTTCGCGTTGTAGATACTGCTATCGCTTCTCTTTCGTGCTTTTCTCGGCACTTATCCCGTCACCTCCCCCGCTAAATTATGCTACCAGGAAAGCGGCATAAACCTGCAGCTTTCGCCTGTTGAAACAGAGACCCAACCACACCAATGCACTCATCCTGTTTTTATCATTGTCTCTTTAGCTAATACCCGGTATTAATTTCAGGAGGGCGTACCCCTAGCAGCACTTTTATTTTTGCAATATTTAAGGAATAAAGGGGTCGACAGGAACGAATTTATGGGACGCTGTACTAAAAACAAAAGTAAAGTGTAATTTTAGCTAGTTATTGCTTTTAAAAAGTATGTTAATATTGGTTTAGAAATACCTGGCGGGAAGCCATGGGACTTAGGCCCCGTGAAGATTTCACTTTTTATCTGATAATTTTCACACCCTGTTACAGGTCCAGTGAATGCTGCAAAGCGGGTGGATAGATGTATCAATTCTTTCCATATATCATATTTTCAATCATATCTTTTTTTATGCTCTTGTTTTTGGCTGTTTATGCTTTTTTAAATCGACATAATTTAGTTGTCGTCAACGAATTTATATTCACTGCACTGGCGGGAGCGTGGTGGACCTTTTGCCAGGCCTTTGAACTTATGGCGCTTACTCTGCCGGTAAAGTTATTCTGGGCCAACCTGCTGTATATAGGTGCGGGCCTAACAGCTTTGGCTTATCTGATGCTGACCCTGCGACACACCGGGTATGATAAGCTGTTAACAAAAAGGAACATCACGGTTGTTTTATTTATTTACGCTTTGTTTTTCTTCCTGTTCTTTACCGATAGCTATCACGGCCTGATGCGAACTAACTTTTCCCTGGACACCTCGGCCGTTCCTTTTATCATAGAGAAGGATTACGGGATGCTCTTTCCTCTGTACATGTTGTTTACCTATAGCTTGAATTTTACTACCATCATTATATTATTTGTCATGGTAATTAAAAGGGATTTTATGTATAGAAAGCAAGCCGCCGCCCTTCTAACCGGGGTAAGCATTACGGCCATCTCCAATTTGGCCTATATCCTGGGTTTATCTCCCGTAAACCGTTTTGAGATTACCCCGGCCTTATTTTGGTTTTCCGCTTTGATAATTAGCTGGGGCATTTTTGGACATAAATTGTTAAATGTTATGCCTATTGCCCGTGATATGCTGGTGGAGCGGATCAGAAGCGGGATCATCGTTGTCGACAGCAACGATGTTCTGGTAGACATTAACGGTGCGGCGCTACAGATGCTTGAACTACAAAAAGCAGAGGTGGTTGGCCATAAAGTCAGCAATCTTCCATCCCTTGCCCTTAACCTGCCCGCCGGTGAATCCGGTAAACCCATTCCCATCACCTATTCCAGTGCCGAGAAAGAATGCTTCTACGAGATCAAACGGCATCCCCTGGAAGATAATAAAGGTAGAAAGGCGGGCACCCTGTGGGTAATCGACGATATCACGGAACGGCAGCGGAATACAGCCATGATTGTCCAGCAAGAAAAGACGCTATCGGTTATGCGGGAGCGGGAAAAGTTCGGCAGGACATTACATGACGGATTGGGGCAGATGTTTGGATATTTTAACACCCAGGGCCAGGCGGTACGGGAATATATGCTCCAGGGGGAAAAGGAGAAAGCATTACAGCATCTGTCAGATCTAATTGCTGTTTCCCGCGAACATCACCATAATGTTCGAGAACATATCTCCGAGATCAGGGGAGTTTCCGTGGAAAACAAAAGTTTTTCTGCAGCACTCAAGCAGTATGCCGCCGGTTTTGTAGAAAAGTACAGTATTCCGGTGGAGATCAATTTTGATAAGCAAATTCCAGTTAATTTTCCCCATGATGCCGCCGGGGTAGAGCTGATTAAAATTATTCAGGAAGCCTTAAAAAATGTCCAGAAACATGCGGGCACGTGCAGCGTTAAAATATCTTTTAACAAGAAAAAGGGTTTTACCGAATTAAGTATATCTGACAACGGTGCCGGCTTTGATCCTTTAGGCTATGACGGTAAAGATAGTTATGGACTATCGATTATGCGAGAAAGAGCAGCAGAAATTGGAGCATCTATGGAAATAAATTCGCAAATAGGTAAAGGGACGAGGATCATTTTACTGATCAGGGATGGTGATGTTAATGCAGATCGTGATTGCCGATGATCATGCCTTATTCATGGACGGGCTTAAAAATCTTCTTCTGTCGAGGGGATACCAGGTTATAGGTATGGCGAAGGACGGTTTAGAAGCATTAAACCTTGCCAAAAAGCTGCAGCCGGAGGTGATGCTGATCGACATTATCATGCCCCGCTGCGACGGCCTTGAAGCTACCATGCTTATTAGCGCAACCTGTCCGGAAATAAAAATTGTCATGCTGACATCTTCGGAAAACGAGCAGGATGTGTTTAACGCCATCAAATACGGAGCTTGCGGTTATTTTATTAAAAGCTTCAGCAGTGAGAAGCTATTTGAACTTCTAGAAGCCTTGAGAAGAAATGAAACCCCGGTGTCGCCGGGACTGGCCGGGAAGATCCTGGCAGAACTGAGTGAGCACCAGGAAGGAAGAAGTCGGGAAAAACAGCAGCTGACGGAGCGCCAACGGGAAGTGCTTGCCCTGGTCGCTCAGGGTGATACTTACCGGAAGGCCTCTGACCAGCTCGGTATAAGCGAAAGGACTGTTAAATACCACATCCAAAGTGCGGTAGACAAATTACAGCTGCAAAATCGGCAGCAGCTCATTAACTATGCCTCCAAAGCGGGTTTGTTGGAATAGAGACTTGAAATATATTGCCAAATATTCTTTAACCCTGTCTATTCAGACAGGGTTATTTTTTTTAGGAGTTGCTATAATTGTTTTACTATTCCTGTTTATGCTTTAATCAAAATCTTGATGCTATGAAAGGAGTAAAAAAAATGATCGGAAGACTAAGAAAATTAATAAATTTAGCTATCCTGGGTATCCTCATTTTACTATTTGCCGGGGCCTCCCTTGCTAAAGCTGAAGAACTTGTAGAAAACAAACAGTTAACTCATCGCCTTTATGGCCAGGACCGCTACGAGACTGCTGCAGTTAGCGCCTTAGAAGCCTACGAGCAGGTTGACAGGGTGATTCTTGCCAGGGGGGATAAGCTATTTGACGCTTTGGCAGGAAGTGTATTGGCAGGAGTACTGGACGCACCGATTTTACTGACTATGCCTGATGAGCTTCACGAAAAAACCTCCGAGGTTATAACTGATCTGGGGGCACAGGAGATAGTAATCCTGGGAGGAGATGCTGCTGTTTCGCCAGTGGTAGCTGAGGAGTTAGCTAACCAAAAAGTAGAAGTTACGAGAATAAAAGGATCAAATCGTTATGAAACTGCGGCGGCTGTCGCAAAGCAGGTTGAGAAAAAACTTGGTCCCAGCTTTGGCAATCAAGCCTTTATTGTCAGCGGAAGTGATGTCCCCGATGCCATGGTTGTCGGCCCCTATGCAGCAGCCAACGGGAAGCCTATTTTGCTGGCTCAAAAAGATTATATTCCCGAAGGGACTGCTGCAGCACTAGATAAGCTGGGTATCGATAAAATAACTGTTATCGGCGGCCCTGCTGCTGTGGGCGAGAACATAAAAAATGATTTAAACGCTGAACGCATTTATGGCGCTGACCGTTATGAAACCAGCATTGAAGTTGCAAAAGCATACTTTAATGAGCCGGGCAAAGTAATAATTGCCAGCGGTAATAACAATAATATTGTCGATGCGTTGGCAGGCAGCTACCTGGGGGCCAAGTTGAACGCCCCAATCCTTTACAGCTACAAGGAGCATTTACCATCCGTGGTGAATGAGCATCTTAAGAGTATCATGACAGAAAGCACCAGCGCCTATATTTTGGGAGGCAGCGAGGCTTTGAGCCAGGTATTGCAGGCAGATATTTCTAATACACTTTTGCTGCAGGGTAAAGCTCAGGTATTGGGCCGGGTATTGCCGATTATAGATGCAGAAGTGGCTATCTATGACCTCGAAGGAAACTTAGTATATCAGTCGGAAAAAGCGGCCACCGGTGAATTTGGTTCTTTCCGAATTGATGTTAAAGATCTCCCCTCTGATTTTAGAATTGTGGTTAAAGGCGGGAAATACCGGGGCGAAAACTTTGCGGATAAACTTATGGCCGACTACCGGGACTTTGACCCTGCCAGGGATAACGTCTATGTAAATGCAGCAACCACCATGGTTAGTGCGTACCTTGACGCTAATCCGGGCACAACTTTAGATGAAGGCACCGCAGCCGTAAAAAAATTTCTGGAAATACCGGAGTGGCTTAGTATAGGCGGAGGGCTGCAAAGATCAGGAGAATACTTCAGCTACGAGCTGTTTATGAGTGAAGCAGAACAAAATGGCGGGGTCAATCAGTACATTGATCAACTGCTGGCAAAAATGCCTGATACCCGTCATTTCCGCCCTGACGAACCTCCTTTGAAGTCAGTGACAGGGTTCATAGCTTCGAATCTGGCTAAGGGAGCCGTTAGTTATGTCGGCGGGGAACTTATGGGCTGGGGCCTTAGTAAAGTCGGGGTCAGCTTTGGGGAAGAAGATTATACACAAGAACAGTTAGCAAAGATAATGGATGGCATGCATGAGATGCAGGGGCAACTGTCAGAGATAGAGGGGCGCCTGGATAGAATGGACCAAAAACTAGATGCAATAATAGACAGACTCGAAGAAATGAGGAGGCAGGAGTTACGGTCCAGATACAAGATACTGAGAGGGCAAACATCTAAACTGGAAAGTCAAATAAACGAAATCAACACAGATCTGATAAATTTTATTGTCAACCCACCCAAAAACCTGGAAGATAACCGGGAAGCACTCCTGGAAAGGATTCAAGATAACATAATAGGAAACGATACGGTGCTTCACAGCAACCTGATGGAAACTCTTGGATTATGGGGTAAAATAACCTATGAAAACAAATATATCACCCCGAAAGATTATGAGGCAATAGAGGCTCATTTTGAATATTATCACCAGTTGCAGGAGATATTTTTGCTTCTCCAGGTCGAATATTACCATTATATGCTTGGAGAAGGGGACGAAAGTGTCGAAAGGCGCATAGAGAGGCATTTCGAGCGTATCAAAGCACAGGAAAAATTGCTCAAGAAAGCAATCCCGGAAAATATAATCTTTGGCACTAAAAATGATATAATGTTTTACGTCAAACCCGACATCTTATTTGGTGGTTATAAGTATTTAATGCCGCCGAGCTATGTTGGGGGTTATCATGGACATATTGATGAAATTGTACAGGACCTCAATGAATCAAAACATTTAGGTTACGACGATTGGCGATATTTAGAAAACATCAATGATATGGAAGGATTAATGCCTGGTATTCGTGATGTATGTTTTGAAGATTATACATTAATGGAATACTTCACTGATAGAGGTTGGCCTATGCCAAAAGGTTATCAATATCGCTTTGGAGCTGCTCATGGATTAGATGGAAGACCGCAGTCTTGTATAGTTTCTGAAAGGAACCCTGATACGGGAGCTGTGACATTTAAAATAACTGGTCTGCCTGATTATATGCGTGCTTACTTCTTCATTTTCCGAGTCATGGATAGTTCAGAAGCGCAAAAATATTATTATATAGAATAAAAAGCCCTTAGATCAGGCAAACCCCTTAGGGTTTTCATAGCTTATCGCCACAAAAAAAGTATTATAGCTATGGAGGAAATAAGAAGTTCTGTTCTTGCAAACAACTAAGAAAGGCCCCGCAGATTTGTCCTGCAGGGTCTTTTTTTAATTGGTAAAATTTACAGCCTCAATACCCCGTCCAACGAATGGACCGGAGTTGCCTTCTATACGTACCAATATATCGGCATTCCCGTTAAAGGATCTCGGGGCTCAAATCACTTCAGTTTACGCTTCCGGCCCGCTAACTTGCTGTCTCCTTTTAAGTCCATGAGTCACCTCCAATTAAACCTTCAAGGTTTGCTATGAGTCGGCTGGCCAGGGCCTTACTCAGTGGGCTACCCACCCACTAGATGGTGCACCCTTAGCCTGGCGCACGGTCTGAACCCTAAAGAGAGGAATCGGAAGCCAGCTCAGGGCTTAAAGATTCCGACCGGGCAGAAAATCACCCTGGCAGAACCCTTATGCAGAAAGGGTAATCGGCATTATGAGGCAGGAGCTTATAAATTTCATTATTCCTTTCAACGAAAAGCATTTACATAGTCTGCTTAAAGAGTACGTGGAATACTACAACCAGCACCGCACCCATCAAGGAATTAACGGCGATACTCCAGTTCCTTCGCCCATATATAAGCCTACTACCTGCGCAGAAACAAAGCTCAAGTCAACACCTGTACTGGGCGGCCTTTACCACACTTACAACAAGGCTGCTTGAGCTTCACTCACTTTATTAATTATTCCCTCTATTGCTCCCTGCGGGAAGGTATGTCTTTTTATGTACTTTTTTGTCAAATAATTTTGTTTGATGCTTTAGCCAATGCAGAATTAACTGCCTTGCACCAACTTTTTCAGTTAATTTTCGTAAATAATTATCCATTATTATACATTAGTTGGATATAGAGTAAGTTGTATTGGCGCAGATGGAATTTTTGAAGGCGAAATTAGTAACTACTTCAGTTCTTCTATTTCTTCTTTTGATAAACCAGTATATTTCAT
>CAYXQO010000041.1:0-16515 GCA_964467475.1 uncultured Syntrophomonadaceae bacterium | reverse complement strand
ATCCTGAAGATTTAGAGCCTGCGGACGGTGAGATAGTGCTAGAGCAGTGGCAACCATTGCGCTTGATCATCCCGTCTATTGAGTTAAATCTGGAAATTGCCAGTGACCGGGATACTTATGAACAGGAGGAGATTAGCAAAGACCCCTGGGAGTTTTCTACCGAAGAGTATGAGCAGTGGCTTGAGGGGTTGATGCCTTTATTAAGTGAGAGCCCGGTGCACTACCAGTTTAGCTCTTTGCCGGGGACAACTGAAGGCAATGTGGCGATAGCAGGTCATAGCCCCGCTCCCTGGTATCATTTTTATGACCTGGACCAACTGGAAAGTGGCGATGAAGTATTCATTGAAGCCAATGAATACCTTTTTGTTTATCAATTTAAGTGGGATAAAGTAGTGGATCAATACGACTGGACTCCGCTGTATGATACTGATTATCCGGCGTTAACTCTGCAAACATGTCACCCCAAGGATTATGAAGGGTTCGATCACCCGGAAAGGTTAATGATCAGGGCGGAGTTAGAGGAGGTTTATGAGCTGCCTGAGCAGGATGAAGACTAATGTTGACAAAAATTTTACATTTTATAGGGTTCAAAATAAAAGGCTATTTTATGATCGTGTAGAATTTTAACTCTGTTATCATGCTTTATGCTTTATCTATGGATGCGGTAAAGAGGGGGCATCTGCCGGTAGAAAAATAGAACTGCGCTGCCGGCAATAATGCCTGGAGGAAACTTGTTAAAATGGAAGAAAAAAGCAGCAACTCATTAAAGGATAGAACCAAAAAAAAGATTAAAGAGTGTATCCCTGTAAAAACGGAATTAATTCGGCCCAACGATTCGATTGTTAAAACTGCCGAGAAATATGTTAAACCTCACCTTAAAAACGGGGATATTGTAGTTTGCAGCGAAAAAGCGGTCGCTTTTAGCCAGGGCCGGGTGATCGCCGAAAATGAAGTTTCAGCTGGTTTGTTGGCCAGGGCCCTCGCACGCTTTGTGATGAACAGCCCGTATGGGATCGGTATGCGCGATCCCCGGACCATGCAGGTGGCCATCAACATGGCCGGACCTTTTCGGATAACGGTGGCGGCGATAATCGGCGGGTTGGGCAAGTTAATTGGCCGTTCCGGAGATTTTTACCGGATTGCCGGGATGGAAGTCTCGATGATCGACGGTGTGGTCGAGCATCGTTTTAAGGAATTGCGCCGGTACATAATCCCTCCTCCGGAAAAACCTGACCAGGCTGCCCAAAAGCTCAGTGAAGCCCTGGATGGTTCTCCGGTGGTAATTATGGACGTCAATGACCTGGGCGGGAGCATGGTAATTGGGCAGTCCCATGATGACCTGCCTGTTACTGAAATTGAGGATTTTATGCGCCACGACAATCCGCTTGGGCAGGGAACCCAGCAAACCCCGATGGGCATACTCCGCTAAAGATTGCTTCTTCCTGGGAAAATAAGGTAATCGTAAGAGCGAATTCTCTTATTTTGCCCCGCTTAACTCAACCGCTCTTCTGCCAGCTCCGTGAAGCGCTCAATATCATTTTTGATTACTGCAAGCGAATTGTCCCAGAATTCCCGGGAATTAAGGTCGATCCCTACCATTTTGGCCACTTCGGCAATTTTGTTTTGACCGGTAGCTTTTAACAGTCGGTTGTAGTCTTTTAAAAAGTCCGTACCGCGCTCCAGGTAAAGGGCGTATATTCCCAGGCCGAATAATAGTCCGAAGGCGTAAGGAAAGTTGTAATAGTTATTGCCTGCCATGTAATAATGCGGCTTGTTGAGCCAGGCATAAGGGTGCAGGTAATCGTGGTTTAAGGCATCCCCATAAGCTTCTTTTTGGGCTTCCTGCATCAAGTTTTTTAATTCTTCCACGCTAAGTGAAGCTTTTTCCCTGTGTTCAAAGAGCTTAGTTTCGAACAGGTAACGGCTGTAAATATCGACAATTACTTGACCGGCCTGGCTGATCCTGTTTTCTAAGATCGCAAAGGCCTGCTCGGAATCCGCTTCTTCAATGGCAGCGTTGGTAACAATGGTTTCGCTTAAAATAGAGGCAGTTTCTGCCAGTGGCATGGGGTATTTTGAGTTCAAGATGCTTTCTTCATTCAGGCAGTATCCGTGGTAAGCATGTCCAAGCTCGTGGGCCAGGGTGGTCATATCATTAAAACTGCCGGTATAATTGCTTAAAATCCGGCTTTCACCGATGGGGCTAATATTGGCACAAAATGCGCCGCCTCTTTTACCCTCGCGTGGCTCGGCATCAATCCAGTTTTCGGTAAATGCTTTCCGGTATAGATCGGCCATTTCCGGGCTGACTTTATTGATGTTATCAACGATAAAGTCCTGTGCTTCCTCCAGGGTAAATTCCATTTCCACTTTGCCGAGAGGAGCAAATATATCGTAGAAGGGAAGGCTTTCCCCCTGGTTTAAAAGCCGGGCCTTGGTTTTGTAATATTTTCGGAACAGGGGAAGAAAATCTTCCATGGCTTGTAGCATTATTTCCAGGGTTTTCTTATCCATGCGAGATTTTTGAAGGGTTGCTTCCAGGGGGTGTCCGAAGCCACGTCTTTTGGTAACGGTGAGGACTTCTCCCTTGATTCCGTTTAGCGCCGCCGCTACCGGCTCCTCGATGCGCTCGTAAGCTTTCATCTCAGCGTTGTAGCCGTTACGACGAAGCACAGGCTCCTTTTTAAAGGCTAAATTCCTGACCTCGGGAAGGGGCATTGTTTTTGTTTCACCCTCTATTTCCACATCAACCATCAAAGTGGAGGTTAGCTTTTGTTGGAGCTTGGTCCAGGCAGATGAACCGGTCCGGGCGAGGTTGGCAATCATCGATTCTTCGTTTTCCGGTAGTAAGTATTTATTGTTCTCTACTAATTCTTCCAGGAAAAAACGGTGTTCTTGAAGCAGTTCAGATTGATCAATTAAGCCTGCCAGGTTATCCCGGGTGCCCAGCCACTTCTGAAATCTTACCTGCGGTCCGGTTAAACGGGTGCCTTCTTTTTCAATTTCTTCGATTATTTTTAAGGCTTCTTCATTGCGGGCATCGACACTTACGGTTAAGTGGGCGAACGAAAGCAGTTTTGTGTAAAGGTTATAATATTCAACCAAGTATTTAATAAAGTTTTCTGCCAGGCCTATTTCCCCTGCGGGAGTAACCGGCTCCCAGCTTTCCAGGGAATCGAGGGTTTTAGATAGTTTTTCCCTGTCTTTTCTAAAAGATTTGTCTGCAAAATTCGGGTATAACCTGGTGAGGTTCCAGCGCATTTTTGCAAAAACTCCTTTCACAGGGTTACAAACCCGGCAGGAACAGCTTCTTCGAGAAATCGGCTTAGCCTGCTGATTATAAGCGAAAAAGGTTCCGGTTAATGGCCTGATCATATCGTGTAATTATGCCGAGATCAACCGGCCCTTGAAAAAAATAAAATAGGCTGACCAGTTACAATAGGTTTTGATCTCTTTAGTAATTGTTATATAATAAGAAAGTAGTAGTTCTGGAGGGAATGCACTACCGGCTAAGCTTTTCAGGCAGGTAATTTACAGATGGAGATATTAAAAGATGGAATGAGAAAAGTAGCCTTCGGTGAAAGAATTAAAGTAGTATTGCTGGCCGCTTTTACTTTGCTGCTCCTGGTAAGCTCCTGGGTTCTTCCTCCTTTTCTGGTTGGCCTGCTGGGATTATTGTTCGTGATCATTGTTACCATAAAGGGTCAAATTAAAGGGGGCTTACTGGCTTCTTTTTGGGCCGGTGGAATTGTAAGCCTGGCCTATGTATATACTGGAGGAGTTACTTTTAATGTGGTGGTTAGCATCCTGGTTTATTTTGTGATTGCTCTTGTTTTAGGCAAGGGACTGGCTATAACCAGCAGGTACCAATCTGCCCTGCAAGCGGATAAAAAATACTTTGAGAGTCTGCTCAACTCCACCCACGACCCGCTTCATGTAATCGATCGTTCATATAATATAGTCTTTGTGAACAAAAAAGTCGTCGAATGGCTGGAATCTTTCGGGTTTAACGGTTCGATTGTTAATAAACCGCTTGCAGAAGCTATGCCTTTTCTTCCGGGGCATATTTACGAGGAGTACCGCCGGGTATTCGATTCGGGCGAGCCCCTGTCAACCGAAGAGTCTACCGATTTGCATGGGGAAAAATATTACACGGAAACCACGAAGTCACCCGTATTTGGGCAGGATGGTTCGGTGGAAAAAATCATAACGGTCACCAGGGATATAACCGATCGCAAGCATGCCGAGAAGAACATGGTTAACCTGGTGGAAAACGCCCCGGATATGATTGTAAGGTTTAATACGAAACTCCAGCATATATATTGCAATGACGCTGTTACTCACTATTTTGAAAAACCAAAGGAATTTTTTATCGGCAAAAGCTTTAAAGATCTTAGCCCCGATCCGGAAAACCTGGAGAAATCGCTTTTACCTATGCAGGAAGTGCTCGAAAAAAGCCTGCAAACGGGGGAGCCTCAACAAACCCAGCATTCTTTGCAACTTGCTTCGGGTTACCGGGACTTTTTTACCCGGATTGTGCCCGAAAAAGGTACTGCGGGTAACGTCGAATCATTGCTGGCTGTTACCCAGGATATTACCGCCCTTGTTTTAGCCAAAGAAGACTTAGACAAAATGAGCCAGGAATATGAAACTGTTTTTCACGGCACTCAATCTGCCATGTTTCTGGTAAAAGTGGTTGATGGCGGCAACTTTTACTTTGTCAGGAATAACCGGGTTCACCAGGAAACTACCGGGCTTAAGGCAGAAGTAATCAGGAATAAAAGTCCCCGGGAAGTGTTGGGGGATGAATTGGGTTGCAAGGTATTGTTAAATTACCGGCGCTGCCTGGATGCAGGAGAACCGGTTTCTTACCAGGAAACCCTGGCTCTTTCGGGAATCGAAAGAGATTGGCACACAACACTAACCCCTATTTTCGACAACAAGGGTAAAATTACTCATATTGTAGGCTCCAGTGAAGATGTCACCGAGAGAAACAAGGTAGTTGAAGCGCTCCAGGAAAGCGAACAAAAATTTCGTTCCATCGTGGAGGCTGCCAGGACAGTATCCCTGGTGGTTACCGACCTGGATTCCTTTGTCGAAGAGTTCAGTCCCGGGGCAGAAGAGATCTTCGGCTATAAAAAAGAAGAAATTATCGGCAGGCATGTAGCTCCGTTGCACCATCCTTCCGAAGTAAAGAAATTTGGTGAATATATCGACCGGCTGCGTACGGAACGAAATGGTTTCACCATAGAGACCAGGCTGGTTAAAAAGTCCGGTGAATCTTTCCCGGCCCTGTTTACCCTGCAGCCCATTTTTGATTATGGCGGTGAACTAACCGGAACCCTGGGCATTGCGGTAGACGTCTCGGAACTGAAAGCAGTGGAAAAGGAGCTGCGCTACAGTGAACAAAAGTTTAGGAGCTACGTGGACAATGCTCCGGACGGGATATTTGTTGCTGATGCAAAAGGGAGATACTTGGAAGCAAATGAGATGGCTTCGCGGATTACCGGTTACACAGAGGACGAATTAACCGGGAAATATATTCATGAGCTGATTCCAGAAGCTTACCACGAGCAGGCGTTGGAGCATTTTTACCTGGTTCAGCAGCAAGGATGGGCTTACGGGGAAATGCCGTTTCTGCATAAAGACGGGGAACATAAGATGTGGGGTGTCAGTGCGGTAAAGCTATCTAATAACCGGTTTTTGGCTTTTGTCAGGGACGTGACGGAGCGCAAACAGGCTGAAGAAAAGATCCGCTATTTAAGCTTTTATGATAACCTTACCGGTCTCCACAACCGCCTTTACATGGAAGAAGAAATGAAAAGGTTAGATACTGCCAGGCAGCTGCCGGTAAGCGTAATCATGGCCGACTTAAACGGGCTTAAACTGATCAATGATACCTACGGGCATGATCTGGGTGACAAAATGCTAAAAAATGCAGCAGAAATATTACGGTTTTCTTGTCGTAGTGAGGACATCATTGCCCGTTGGGGAGGTGACGAATTTTTAATTTTACTGCCGCAAACCGGGGAAGAAGAAGCACGTATTATTTGCCGGCGGATCAAGGAAGCTTCCGGGCAGGCGTATATCAAGAACATGCCTGTTTCCATGGCCCTGGGGGTGGGGGAAAAGGATGTGCCGGGTAAAGAGCTGGCCTATGTCTTAAATGAAGCTGAAAAAGATATGTACAGAAAAAAACTGGCCGAGAGCAGGAGTGAAAAAAGCGCGGTAATCGATACTTTGTTAAATGCGCTGGGTGGTAAAAGTTTTGAAACTGCGGACCACATTGCTCGCATGCAGGAGATGGCTTCGTTACTTGTAGAAAGGTTAAAACTATCCGATTCTGATGAAAACAGGTTAATGCTCTTAATCAAGCTGCATGATATTGGGAAAATTAATATTCCGGAAGAGGTTTTGACTAAGAAAGAACCCTTGACGGCCGAAGAGTGGAAGCTGGTAAAGTCACACCCGGAAAACGGTTACCGTATAGCCAGGGCCACCGAGGAGTTCTCGCACCTGGCTGAAGAAATATGGACCCATCATGAAAACTGGGACGGATCTGGGTATCCCCGTGGCTTGAAAGGAGAAGAGATCCCTTATCTATCAAGAATTATGGCCCTGGTGGATGCCTGTGAAGTTATGAGCAGCGGCCGGCCTTATAAAGAGGCGCTTGGACAAGAGCAAATAGCAGGTGAGATCAAGCGGTGCGCGGGGAAGCAGTTTGATCCCTGTTTAGTAGAGGAAATGCTGGCTATCCTCAATAAGGCGCACATTTATTAAGTGTTGGTAACCACACAGGGTTAACGAGGTTGTTGTATCAATTTTTAACCTAAAAAATTTTGTTACCCTGAAGTATTATTTCAGATTTGCTGGTTAATGCCGTTTATTCGAAGAGTATATCAAGTCAGATAAAAAATAATTTCTGCCGAATAATTAGGGCGGCAGAAATTATTAGTTTTATCAGGTGTGTCTGCTCAGCCCTGCTGCATTTTAGATTGGTGCCGGCTCATCGTGGATAATTGATTCGATTTAGCCTCAGGTGTTCGCTTTGGTTACACTATAATATTACCCACCTAAGCCTTTAAGCCTTAGGTGGCCTACATCCTTGCCTACATCCTTGCCGGCGATCGGTTTCAACCTTTGTCTCAAAGGCCATTGCAACCGCTCTGCCAACAAAGTCTCCAGTCCAAAATGCAGCAAGGTTGAGCAGGAACAATCCGGTTAGTTAAATGATTGAAATACCCGGATCTTCTTTATTTCCAGCCCCTTTATAAGGGTTACAGGGGAAACATATCGTAGTTGCAACTGGGACAGGTTACGCTGATGCGTTCTTCTGCCCCGCCCCTGCGCAGTTTTTCCAGGTCTTTCTTTTCCTTTCTTTCCTGGTTTCCGCATTTGTGGCACATGGTATAACCGCACTCCGGGCACTTCACCCACTGATCACTTGCTTCTTCAATATGTCCGCAAGAACTGCACTTTACTTCGGCCAAAATTATCACCCCTTCAGCGTGATCGAACCGGGTTTACCGGGTTCTTTTTTTGATTATACCAAATTCAGGCAAAAAATAAAGTAGGAAAAGATAATGGTGAATGATACTGGAAAAAATATTTGGGTGTTTGTGGGCCGTTTTGCCCTGCTTTTTTAGCTGGCTGTAGCAGAGTATTTGGTATAATCTCAATTTATATGATACAATTTTTATGCAAAGTAAAATATAAAGCCTTTAAACAAGGTATTTTTAAGTGTACTGGGAGGCAAAAACGCCAATGCGGGAAAAGTTCGGTGTAACAGGCATGTCGGCTTTGCCTGAAGCAGATCCCGAAATCGCCTCAATTATTAATGGAGAAAAAGAGAGGCAGCAGGAATCACTAAACTTGATTGCATCAGAGAACCTGGTCAGCAGGGCGGTTTTGGAAGCCCAGGGGTCCGTGTTGACCAACAAGTACGCCGAAGGTTACCCGGGAGCCCGCTACTACGGGGGATGCTACCAGGTTGATCAGGCCGAAGAACTGGCCCGTGAAAGGGCGAAGCAGCTTTTTCAGGCCGGTCATGCAAATGTCCAGCCTCATTCCGGTGCTTCAGCCAACATGGCTGTTTTTTTTGCCCTGCTTGAACCAGGGGACAGCATTTTAGGGATGGATTTGAACCAGGGAGGGCATTTGACCCATGGGCACCGGGTAAATATTTCGGGGCAGTATTACCGGGCATATAGTTACGGGGTGGATCAGGACAGCTTTTTGATCGATCTCAACCAGGTAAAAAAAACTGCCCGGGAAGTAAAACCAAAACTGATCATAGCCGGGGCCAGTTCCTATCCACGCCTTATTGATTTTGCCGGGTTCAAGGAGGTTGCCGAAGAAACAGGGGCTTACCTCCTGGTCGACATGGCTCACACTGCGGGCTTAGTTGCCGCAGGTCTCCATCCTAATCCTGTCCATTCAGCTGACATTGTAACCGCTACTACTCACAAAACCCTGCGCGGCCCGAGAGGCGGGCTTATTTTATGCCGCAAAAAATACACTTCTTTAATTGATAAGGCTGTATTCCCCGGCATGCAAGGCGGTCCCCTGATGCATACCATTGCCGGCAAAGCAGTTGCTTTCAAGGAAGCAGCACGGCCGGAGTATAAAGAATACCAGCAGGCAGTCCTAGATAATGCTATAGCCCTGGCAGAAGCTTTAAAAGAAAAGGGTTTTGAGCTTGTTACCGGTGGCACCGATTCCCACCAGGTTTTGATTGATCTGCGCAGTAAAGGAGTTTATGGCCGGGAAGCGGAAACGGTGCTCGACCAGGTCGGTATATCGGTGAACAAGAACACGATCCCCTATGATCAACGGGGTGCTAACGATCCCAGCGGTATTCGCCTGGGTACTCCCACCATTACTTCAAGAGGCATGAAACCGGAACAAATGAAAACTATTGCTTCCCTAATCGATGAAGCGCTTAAAGAAAAAGATTCTTCCGGGATAAAAGAGAAAATAAAACGGCAGGTTGACGAGTTGTGCCGGGATTTTCCGGCTTACGATTGGTAAAAAAACAGGCCGGCAGGGAAGAGCAGTTTTAAGCTAATCCATTGATTGGAGGGTGCTATCAAGTGAAAAGAATTTTAGTTACCGGTTCGACGGGGCAGATCGGGACGGAGCTGGTCGCTTACCTCAGAGAAATTTACGGAGCTTCAAATGTGATCGCTTCCGGCAGAAAGGTTAAAGAGGGGAGCAGTGTCGTAGAGGAAGGACCTTACGAGATACTTGATGTTACAGACCGGAGACGGGCCGGGGAAATAATCCGCAACAACAATATTGATGTAATCTATCACCTTGCTTCGTTGCTTTCGGCAACCGGGGAAAAAGATCCCCAGGCTTTATGGGAAATCAATATGAACGGGTTAAAAAATATCCTGGATGCTGCAAAAGAGCAAGGATGTGCTGTATTTTTTCCCAGTTCAATCGCAGTTTTTGGGCCTGAGTCCCCGAAAGACAATACTCCCCAGGACGCAATTACCAGGCCCACTACAATCTACGGCATTTCCAAGGTAACCGGGGAAATGCTCTGCGACTACTATCACTTAAAATACGGCCTTGATATCAGGGGGTTGCGCTACCCGGGGGTGATATCGAACATGGCCATGCCGGGCGGCGGGACCACCGACTATGCAGTACATATTTTTTATGATGCGCTAAAGTACGGCAAGTATACCTGTTTTCTCAAAGAAGACACCAGGTTAGACTTTATCTATATGCCAGATGCCCTGGAAGGGGCGGTTAAATTAATGGAAGCTGATGCGAATAAACTGAAGCACCGTAATGCCTTTAATGTATCGGCTATGAGTATTACCCCCGGTGAATTGGAAAAAGAAATCAAGAAGCATATCCCGGGCTTTACCATGGAATATGCAGTCGATCCTGCCAGGCAGGCAATCGCAGATAGCTGGCCCAACTCACTTGATGATTCTGCCGCCCGGGCTGAATGGGGCTGGGACCCGCAGTATAAGCTGGCCGAGATGACCGAAGAGATGCTCAAAGTACTCGGCGAGAGGGTAAATGGTGCCGGTTAAAGTTTGCTAGATCATATTTTCTGACAGCACGAGGGTAAAAGCAGGTAATTAAGAACGGTGGAGAAAATACTTTGATGGGGGGATATTTCAATGTCTAAAAAGATTATCGAAGATATCCGTAACCAGCTTGATGAAAACAAAACCAGGGGGCTCTATAAAAATGAAAGGGTGATTGTCAGCCCGCAGCAGGCGGAGATAGAAATCTCCTCGGGAGAAAGAGTGCTGAACTTCTGTGCCAACAATTATTTGGGTTTGTCAAACCACCCCGAAATCATCGAAGCAGCCAGGAAAACAATGGATCGCTGGGGCTACGGCCTTTCCTCGGTGCGGTTCATCTGCGGCACCCTGCAAATCCATAAGGAGCTTGAACAAAAAATTTCCGAGTTCTTGAAGGTCGATGACACCCTGCTTTATGCAGCCTGTTTTGATGCCAACAGCGGGGTTTTTGAACCTCTGCTCGGAGAGGATAGCGCGATTATTTCAGATCAGTTAAACCACGCTTCGGTCATAGACGGAGTCAGGTTGTGCAAGGCCAAGCGTTTTCGCTATGCCCATTCCGACATGGAGGAACTTGAAAAATGCCTGCAGGAAAGTCAATCGGCAAAATACCGGATCATTGCTACCGATGGAGTTTTTTCCATGGATGGGGATATGGCCAAACTGCCCGAAATCTGTGAACTGGCCAAAAAGTACGACGCACTGACCCTGGTCGATGACAGCCACGCTACCGGTTACATTGGGAAAACCGGCAGAGGCACCCCTGAATATTTCGGCCTGGAAGGTGAGATTGATATAATTACTACCACCTTTGGCAAAGCACTTGGCGGGGCCATGGGTGGCTGCACAGCCGGCCGCGGTGAAATCATCGAAATGCTGCGGCAAGCCTCGCGACCCTACCTGTTTTCCAATTCACTGGCCCCGGCTATTGTCGGCGGAACATTGAAGGCGCTCGATTTACTTACCGAATCGACCCACCTGCAGGAGAAGGTGATGGAAAACGCTAATTATTTCCGGGAGAAAATGCACGAGGCGGGCTTCACCCTCGTGCCCGGCGAAACAGCGATAATCCCGGTAATGCTTTATGATGAGCCCAGGGCCATGGAAATGGCCGAGCGCATGCTCAAAGAAGGCATCTACGTGATCGGTTTCGTCTATCCCGTGGTGCCCAAAGGCCAGGCCCGCATCAGGGTCCAGCTTTCCGCCGCCCATGAAAAAGAGCATATCGACAAGGCAATAGAAGCATTTATTAAAGTAGGCAAGGAACTCGAAGTCATTTAAGAAGCAGGAAGCAGGGGGACGGGGGTTCTGCTTCCTTTAAAATAACCCCCAGGCACCACTTCCATTGCTTTAATAATATCAAGCTTTTATGTTTTAAAGCTTAAAAAGGGTGAGCTGATATGCCTTTCGACAATGACCCGGCCCACTATCCTTCTAGTTCCCGTCGCTCCCTGGTTTACGCCGGGAAGGGGATGGTAGCCACTTCCCAACCTCTGGCGGCGCAGGCCGGCCTGGATGTAATGAGAAAGGGCGGCAATGCGATCGATGCTGCGGTGGCGGCGGCAGCCTCTCTAACTGTGACCGAACCTACTTCAAACGGCATCGGCGGCGATGCTTTTGCCCTGGTTTGGACAGGCAGGCAACTTTATGGCTTAAATGCCAGCGGCCCTGCTCCTGCCCTAATTTCTGCAGATAAAATTAAAGAAGCAGGGCATACGGAAATGCCTTCCCTCGGATGGCTGCCGGTAACGGTACCGGGGGCTCCGGCAGCCTGGGCGGAGCTTTCCGGGAGATGGGGCAATTTATCCCTTAAAGAAAATCTCACCCCCGCAATTGAATATGCCAAGGAAGGGTTTCCTCTATCGCCTGTAACTGCAGAGGTATGGAACAAGGTAGCGCTGAAATATGAAGCGGTGGGCAGAGAGGCTCGTTTGCAGGGAAGCGAAAAGCCGGTAGAGTTGCTCCAGGAATGGTTTAGAACTTTTTCTCCGGGAGGCAGGACTCCGAAGGCGGGAGAAGTGGCCTGTTTTCCCGACCACGCTTCTACTCTATTATCTATTGCTGAAAGTAAAGCAGAATCGTTTTACAAAGGTGAACTAGCTGAAAAGATCGATGCTTTTTCCAGAAAAACCGGTGGCTTTTTGCGGGGAGAAGACCTGGAAAGGTACCGGCCGCTCTGGGTGGACCCGGTTAGCACTGACTACCGGGATTGCCAGATATGGGAAATTCCGCCGAACGGCCAGGGGTTGGTAGCTTTAATGGCGCTAAATACTTTGCAGGATTTACAGGTCGGTGAAAAAGGCAAAGAAGAGCAGTACCACCTGCAGATTGAGGCTATGAAACTGGCTTTTGCCGACGGATTCAAATACATCACCGACCCGCAAAAAATGAGGGTTAAGCTCGAGGAACTCTTAAGTATAGACCGGGCAAGGCAAAGAAGCGCTCTAATCGGCGAATGTGCCGCTCTTACCGGGCAGTATCCCGGCAGCGGCGGCGGGACGGTCTATCTTGCCACTGCTGATGATGAGGGTAACATGGTTTCTTTCATCCAGAGTAACTACGAAGGTTTCGGTTCGGGCCTGGTGGTGCCCGGGACAGGCATTGCCCTGCAGAACCGCGGCAAAGAGTTTTCTTTGGATCCCGGTCACGCCAATTACCTGAAACCGGGCAAGCGAACTTACCACACCATAATCCCCGGCTTTCTTACCAGGGGAGGAAAAGCGATTGGTCCTTTTGGAGTAATGGGTGGCTACATGCAACCCCAGGGGCATGTCCAGGTAGTTATGAGGCTCCTGGATGATCGGTTAAACCCCCAGGCAGCCCTGGATGCTCCCAGGTGGAAATGGGTAGAGGGTAACCAGGTAGAAGTGGAGTACGGATTTCCCCTGCACCTGGCCCGCAAATTGACCGGGCGCGGCCATGAAATAGTTTACTCCCATGACCTTTCCGGTTTTGGCAGGGGTCAGATTATCCTGAGGAACCCGGATAGCGGCATCCTGTGCGGCGCAACCGAACCCAGGGCCGACGGCACAGTTGCTGCCTGGTAGAAGCGGGGGGACGGGGGTTCTGCTTCCTCCCGCTCTCAGCTCTCCGGAAATAATAAGCGATGTAAACTTTGTTGGAGGGAAATTTTTGATGGAGCCCAGTAACCAGTATCGCATAAGAAAAGGAACTATAGAAGATTTCAAGGAAATTGCAAAACTCTGTGAACAACTGGGCTTTCCAACAACTAATGATGTAGCCTTGAAAAGATTAGAATATATAGGGAACAATGATGATCATGACATGTTTGTAGTAGAGAGCGCGGAGGGTTTAATTGTCGGGTGGGTTCATGTATTTTTAACCATCACACCATATACTGATTTGATAACAGAAGTAGGTGGGTTGGTCATAAATGAGGCCGACAGAGAACATGGTATTGGTAGAATGCTTATTCAACAGGCCGAGCAATGGGCTAAATCAAAGCAAACCACAACTGTTAGGATCAGATCCAATGTTAAGAGAGTAGAAAGCCACATGTTTTATAAGGCGATAGGCTATGAAGAGGCAAAAAAGCAAGTCACCTATCTAAAATCAGTTAAGTGAGTTCTTCGCCGGATTACCGGGCAGAATTGCTCCTGGAAGAAACCTGTTTGTTGTCGGATCCATTTTTATAGATAAGACGAGGAGTCTCCATAATTACCTGTGTGTCGGGCGGCACAGATTCCGTGAGCCAGACATTGCCTCCGATTACCGATCGAGCGCCAATAACAGTTTCTCCACCTAATATGGTCGCCCCGGAATAAATGATTACCTCATCCTCGATATCCGGGTGCCTTTTTTTGTGTCTGTATTTGTTTCCGGCATCTTTGGGCAAAGAGAGTGCTCCTAAGGTAACTCCCTGGTAAAGGCGCACATCATTTCCGATGGTTGTAGTTTCCCCGATAACTACACCGGTTCCGTGATCTATGGCAAAGCGTTCCCCAACCTGGGCTCCGGGATGAATATCAATTCCAGTTTCACTGTGGGCATATTCAGTCATAATCCGGGGAAGCAGGGGAACATTATGGTTATAAAGGATGTGGGCTATCCGGTATACAGTGATGGCAAGAATACCCGGGTAGCTGAAAATAATTTCATCGTAACTTTTTGCTGCGGGATCCCCGTCGTAAGCGGCCTGGACATCTTTATCCAGCATATTTCTAAGCGCAGGTATTTCTTCCAAGACTTCCAATGTAATCTCATATCCTTGTTCGCTGCATTCCCGGCAACTCAAGTTATAGCGGAAGCAGTCATGGCGGATACTGCTGATCACCTGTTCCGACAATAAGCTAAACAGCCGGGTGGCAGATTGCCCTAAGTGGTAATTTAAGTTTACAGGGTCTAACTTTTCTGAGTTAAAATAGCCGGGATAAAGAATTTCAAAAAACGTGTTGATAATCTGCACCATCGATTCTTTTGAGGGAATCGGTTCGTAGTCCACATGGCGGTTACATTTTTCCTCGTTACAGTTGTTGATAATCTTATCGATAACTCGGGGGAGCTTTTCCCGGTACCTGTTCAACACTTCTTCCTCGTTAAAGCAGTAAACGTTATTGGTATTATTGTATTGATCCATCTTAAACCCTCCTGTATTTGTTCTTGATCAGCTGTTGGTTTGGCTTAATATGGTCCTTTTTGAAATCGTTAACTAACCATTTCTTGATATCGCGCTGTAGTTCTGGAATATATTTAAGCAGCCAGATCCAAAACAGCTCATTATTGGTGGACGCAATTTTTTCGCTAAAATTACTATAAAGTTTATATAAATACTATCATATTCAGTGTTATTTTAAAAGAGGAATTTAATTTTTTTACCTGGTTAATAGTATTAATTGCCGGGGTGTTGCTTTAAGAAAAAGAAAGGGCAGAGAAGTTGATTCTCTGCCCTTTCTTGTCAAGCTTAATGGTTTTATATTATGAAAATGGATTAATTATCTTCTTCAATCTCCATTTCCTCCATTTCTTCCATTTCTTCCAGTTCTTCCATGTCCATTTGCTGCTGTTGTTCCATTTGCTGCTGCTGTGCTTCGTAAAGCTCTTTTAGCTCTTCTTCTGTAAACTCAAGTTCTTCTTCATCAATGTGTTCATCAAGGTATTCTTCCAGGTACAGTTCTGTGGGAAGCTGATCGGCGATGTCTTCTTTAAGTTCATCTTCTGTCATGCCTGCTTGTTCCAGCTGCTGTTCCAGCATTTCTTCTCCGCCTGCTTGTTCGACAAATTGCTGGTAATATTCTTCAACATCTTCTTCGTCCACAGTTATCCCTTCTTCTTCTGCTTTTTGTTCCAGAAGAGACATTAGTACCAGGTTTTCAAGGATCTCGGGTCTCATTTCTTCCATCATTTGTTCCGCTTCCGCACCTTCAGGATCCATGCCCATCATTGCCATCTGCTGTTTTTCCTGTTCTTCCATTTCCAGCAGTTCTTCCTTGGTGATTTCTTCGCCGTTAACTGTTGCTACTGTTGCATCTTCGTCGCCTTCACCAATAACGTCAAGGTTTGTTTCAACAGTGGCTTCCTCTCTCAATTCATCCATATGCTCCATAATTACTTCCCGTTCTTTTTCCTGGATCAACTGTTGTTCCAGCTGGGGTTTTGCTTCTTCGAAACCGTTTTCATCATCCGGTTCACCGATGACATCTGCAGGGTCTTCTTCCACAGGATCGCCGTTACCGGCTATATCGGTGAAGCCACCAAACACAGTTCCGATTGCAAATCCAACAACTAAAACTGCAGCTATGATAATCAGGACCTTCTTGTTTAACATAAAAATTTTTCCCCTCCAATTTCTTCCTTATTATCAACCAACGAAATTGTTAAAGACATAAGTACTCATATTAAATTGGTCGCCATGGTAACAGTTTTCAGGTTATATAGCAAGGGCGGTGGTGGTAAATTTTTTGTAAATGTTTGCGGGCGGGTTATAATAGAAGCGCGCCACTTTGAATGAGTGTATATTTCTTTAAGAAGTTCAACAGCATGTATTTGCTAACTATAATCAATTAAAGTTTGAGGATAATACAGCCATGACTGCAAAACCGGTTAATCATGAAATCCAGGTTAAAAGCGCCCTGCACAAGTTAAAAAGAAAGATTCCTTACGGCTGGGATCTCAATCTTTACAGGGGCTGCTCCCACAACTGCGTATACTGTTATGCGGTTTCTTCCCATCAGTATTTAAACTGCTCCGATTTTTCCGGAGAAATATTTGTTAAAACCAACCTGGCAGATGTCCTGGAAAGTGAGCTCGCTTCGCCCGGCTGGAACCGCGAGGTAATCAATATCGGCGGAGTTACGGATAGCTATCAACCGGCGGAAGAACATTACCGGCTGATGCCGCAGGTATTAGAGCTGCTGATCAAGTACAAAACCCCGGCAATTATTTCAACCAAATCCAGCCTTATTATGAGGGATTATGACTTAATTGATCGGCTTTCAAAAATCACCTA
>CAYXQO010000040.1:0-16686 GCA_964467475.1 uncultured Syntrophomonadaceae bacterium | reverse complement strand
ATATGAGTATCGGCAATAACCCCGATCTCTTTTATTTCCCGGTCGTACTGGATCACTTTAACTTTTTCCATTTTATCACCACGCTGCTATAAATTTGTTTTAACGCAACTGTTCAGCCGTGCCACATTTGGACTGTCGACGGCTCATCGTGGGTAATGGCAGCGACTCAGCTACAGGTTTTCGCTTTGGTTACGCTTTAGCATTCGCCATCTAAGGCTTTAGGCCTCAGGCGGCCTGCTTCCATGCAGGCCGACCGGCTACAACCTTTGCTTCGTCGGCCATTGCAACCACTCTATCGCAATGTCTTCAGTCCAAAGGCGGCACGGCTGAGCATAAACGTTTTCATCACCCTTCATCTTCGGCGTTTACGGTAACTAAACTTTTTTCTTAACAAGGAACCGGCGCCCTGCCTGGCGAAAACTATTAGTTGTTACCCGGCCGTGCTGGGCTAATAAAGCAATGATAATCTTTAAGGAGCCTGTCGTGATTAAAAAACTGCTACAGGGCGCATTCATTGGAGTCTCCATGGTCCTCCCTGGCCTAAGCGCAGGGACGGTAATCTTGATCCTGGGCTTTTACCGCCGCTTTATCGATGACCTGGCCGCGGTAAAGCTCAAACCCTACCTGCCCATTTTCGCAGGGGCGGGAGCCGGGATATTTCTGGGCGCTTTGACGATCAATTTCCTCCTCGAGCATTACGGGATCATAATCATGAGTTTTCTTTACGGCATGCTGCTGGGCTCGGTACCTGCGGTAATCGCCAAACCTGAGTCAAAACGCTTGCTGCCCGGGGCGTTACTTTTCGCCCTGGCCGGCTTTGTCCTGACCTGGTTTTTCATCGCCGACCCCGCCCGCGCCTTTACCGCCCTGCCGGAAGGAGGACTTTTACACTTTCTCCTCGGCGGAACCTTATCTAGCGCCACCATGCTCTTACCCGGGCTCTCCGGCGGCGCAGTACTGGTTATTATCAGCATCTACGACGAAGTCATTTATGCTTTAAGCAACTGGCAGTGGCTTAGACTGATCTTTTTCTCGGCAGGCTTTTTAATCGGCCTCTTCGGCTTGGCCCGCCTGCTTTCTGCCATCTACCGGCGCTACCGGGTAAAAGTCTCATTTCTCCTCGCCGGCCTGATTGCCGGCTCCACCCGGGCTCTCTTGCCGGAACAGTTCAGCGCTGTTTTTTTCATCTTCGCAGCTCTGGGCATTGCGGTGGTGCTTTATTTCACCCGCCACCGGGAAAACTTTTAAAGCCTCAATCCCTGTAACATTCACTTTTACCGGAAAGACTCAAACATCATCCTGAGGCCTGTTTCAAGGTTTGTCTGCGGGTTAAACCCCAGGTCCTCCCGCGCTCTATTTGTATCAGCAAAAGTATGCGGCGGATCGCCCGCCTGGTGCTTTTCATAGCGCACCTTGAGCGGCAGGCCGGAAATTTCTTTTAAGAGCTCTAAAACTTCGTTTACCGAGATACGGCTGCCGCCGCCTAAATTGTAAACCCGCCCGGCTGCGTCTTTTGCGGTGGCTGCCTGCAAATTAGCCTCGACGATATCATCGATGAAGGTAAAATCTCTGGTCTGCTCGCCGGTCCCGTATATAACCAGTTCTTCACCTTCTAAAATAGCCCTGATAAAGCGGTGAAAAGCCATGTCGGGGCGCTGCGCCGGACCGTAAACAGTAAAGTAGCGCAGGCTGACAGCAGGCACCCCGAAATTCTGGTAATAAAGGTTACAGAGGTGCTCTGCGGCCAGTTTGCTGACCCCGTACGGCGAAAGCGGCCTGGGCAGGTCTTCTTCGTGCATGGGCAGCTTAACTGCATCGCCGTATACAGAAGACGACGAAGCATAGACAAAACGCTCTGGTGTATTCACCCGGGCCCACTCCAACAGGCGCTGGGTGGCCAGTACGTTGTGCCCGGTATAGTGGGAAAACTCCCTTCCCCAGCTGGCCCTGACCCCGGCCTGGGCCGCCTGGTGAAAAACCCAATCTATCTCTTCAAACCAGTCCTCTTCAATCCGGCTGAGGTCTTCTCTGATTAGGTCAAACTCAGGATACAAGTGTAAATCAGCCACATTATTTTCCTTGATTGCCGGGCTATAGTAGTCGGTAAAGCAGTCAATCCCGGTGACAAAAGCCCCCTGTTCCAAAAGTTTTCTGCAGAGGTGTGAGCCGACAAAACCGGCGGCGCCGGTAATCAGGCACTTTTTACCGCCGGCCCGATTCTTGTTATTGTTCAATTCCCTGTCCCCCAGTCAATGCATAGATCATTTCTGCCTTGTTTTCCTCGTCGATTTCCAGGTAATAAATATCTTCCCTCTCGGTCGGGTAATATTCACCCTGCAGGGAATAACTTTCGATAGCGTCTTTTTCCAGGCGCTCGCCGGCAAATAAACTCAGGGCGGCTACCTGGTTGAAATTTAAATCGGTGCGCACATGCTCCCGGTAAGCGGAATAAGTGGGGATCACGTAGCGGAAAAGGCCCATTTCCTGGAAATAGTCAAAAGTGGCTAAAAGGAGCGACTTTTGGCGCTCCATGCGGTTCAAATCATCCCGGGCATCACTCTCACGGTAGGTCAGGTAGGTCATATAGGCCCGGCCGTCTAATATCTGCGGTCCTGCCTCCAGGGATTCTTCCGGGGTAAAGCCGACCATTTCTTCTTCCACGGTGTAGTAAACCCCGCCCATGGAATCAATCAACTGCTTCAAGCCCCAGATATCCATGGCAATATAGTAGTCTAAAACGACCTCGCCTAAGAAATTATCGATTGTTTGTAAGGCACAGCGCATCCCCTCCCGGTGGGGATCTTCATTTTCCGCCCGTTTGTAGCCGTATTCGTAGGCCTGGCGGAGCCGGTCCTTTTCCCCGGTACCTGCAATCTCTAAGTAAGCATCGCGCGGCACCGCCAGCAGGCTTAAGGAATCGCGGTCGAAGTTAACCGAAGCTATCAGAATAGTATCAACAAAGTAAATATCGCCGAAAGTGTTGTCCGGCAGCCGGTTATGGAGCCCGAGCACCGCTACGTTGATGATCCGCTCTTCAAAATGCTCTTCCACATCATCTGCTGTCCCAAAATCATTGCGGAACAGCGAAGCCGGGTCGTAGTAAACCTGGTAGACCCCGTAAAAAATCACCGAAATAGAAGCGATGATAATTACCCCGATCACCCCGAGGGAAATATATAGCCTTGCTTTCCTGGACAATTTGTCCATCTTCTTTACACCTCATCTGGCTGTTTACAGCCCGTCTTCCCCTGTTCCTTCAGTTTCTTCCTCGTAATTCTCCAACCCTTCATTTTCATCTACTTCTGGTTCCCCTATTTGCTCCTCCGGTTCCGCCCCCCGGGAAACAATCAGGTTGACTATCGCCCCCGGCGATGCCTCCTCGCCAGCAAGAGGTTGAGAATAAATGACCAGGCCTTCTGCCACCTCGTCATCGTAGCGCTCGTTGATCGAACCTATTTGCAACCCTCTATCTTCTAAAATTTCCGCCGCTTCCCGCGCCGTCTTGCCCCGCACCTGGGGCACGGTAAGCGCCGGTTCTTCTTCCTCGGAATCGTTACGGTCGCTGAAGGGCCAGTCATCGTCCCTTTCTCTTTCTTCTTCCCTTCTTAAGCGTTCCTGCTCTTCTAAGTACTCTTCACTGTCCTCCAGCACTATCGGCGGCCAGGGGTCGTCTTCAATCCCGAAAACTTCCTCGATTACATCCACCCGCTCACTTTGATTGAGCACCTCGTACCAAATCCCGTCTCTGGTCTGGCTTCTCCCGGTAAGGGTGTGGAAGTGAATGTCCTTTTCTACTTCTAAGTCCTTAGCAAAGTAGGCAAGGGCGGCAATCTGGGTGTAGTTGAGGTCGGTTTCCACGTAATCCCGGTAAACCCGGTAAGTAGCCGGCAGGTCGCTAATTTTTCCTTCTTCCCGCAGGTAGACGAAAGTTTGCTCGAGTAGATCGAGCTGTCTTTCGATACGGCCCTTGTCGCCGGTCTCGCCCCGGTATTGCAGGTAACGCAGGTAAGTCTTGCCGTCCATGATCTGCGGGCCTTCCGGCACCAGCACCCGTCCGGGCTCCCAGTGCTCGTCATATATGGTTTCTTCCACTTCATAATAGATCCCGCCGACAGCATCGACCAACTCAATGACCGAGTACATGTCCACCGAAATATAGTAATGGACGGGGACGCCCCCCAAAACTTCGCTCAGCGTTTGCAGGGTATAACTTAGCCCGTCCTCGTGGCTGTCTTCTCCGCCGCCGTAATGGTAGCCGTAAAAGTAGGAGTGGTTGATCTTATCATGTTTGCCGCCTAAGCCATGGATAGGCACATAAGCATCACGGGGGACACGGACCATGGAAACTTCTTCTGTCTTTAGATCAACCGAAAAAACGGCCAGCCAGTCGGGCCGGAACAACTCCTCGCCCATTTTCTCCCGGCTCCAGCCGCGGTCAAACCCGAGCAAAGCGATATTAACGGCGTGCTCGGAAAATGCCGCTTCCACATCAGGGTCGTACTCCTGCTCGAACCCTACATCCCCAAGGAGGACCCGCTCAGGCTCCCTTACATCTTCGTAAAAAGCCATTACGTAAGCGCCCGCGCCGATCAGGCTTAAAACAACAATCCCGACTGCCGCCAGCAGCCCTTTTTTAAGCGGACTCATTTTTTTCCGGACCCTTGATCTCCGCGGTTCGTACACCCCGGCAAGTTCTCTGGTCCAGTCCGGCTTACCGCCGGCCTCACTTGCTGTACCTTCTCTGCCTGGTTCTTCTTTACCGGCAGCCAAGCCTTCAATTTCTGTCCCTTCTCCCTCAGGGGGGTCTTCGGCAGGCTGCATATCCTTTGAGCCGCTATCTTTTTCAGAGGCTTCCTCGCCCGGCGCTTCCTTTCTTTCAGCAGGCAAACCTTTCTCCTGGCCTTCTCCCGGACGGTGTTCTTCCTCGGGCGGGCTATTTTTCCGGTTTTCTTTTTCCTTATCCCGGTCGCGATCACTGTGCATGGCAGCACCCCCACCTTTATCTTGCGCTTTATTTCGGTTTACATCTATAAAAATTATAACATACCGCAGATATCAAGTGCCTTTCTGCCGCTTAAAAAACTCTGATCCGTCCAGAGGTAGTCCCACTCCCCGAAACGGCCTACCGGAATAATCCCGCAAGATTTAATATGCTCCAGCACAAAATCCCGCCTTTTGATCATGCCGTGATCGAAAACCACATTGGCATAAGGCAGGATGCGGCAGTCGCTTGCTACCACGTCTTCCGCTGTGGCCAGTTTCATCTTTTCCAGCGCCCCTACCACGTGCTCGGTCAGGTTTTCTGGTGAGAGTTCCAGCGGCTTATATTTAGAAAAGTAAGTCTCAAACTGCAGGGAGCTGTACCCCTCAGGTGCGTTCGCATGTGCTTTCAAAGAAGGCGAATGCACCCTCGCCGGCAAGATGTCCTCATCATAAATATAAAACCAGAGGTGCTCAATTACCTCAGGCACCTTCAAGCCTAAAGAAACTAAGGCGGTAGAGGTGGCCCATAAACTGCCGGCCGCCTCTTCCACCTCTTTGGGAACATCTTCTAACATCGCGATAAGCTCCGGCAAAGGCAGGCTGCTTACCAGGTAGTCGTAATATTCCCTGCTACCATCACTAAATTCAACATATTTATTCCCCGTATCAACCAGGACCGCTTCTTTGCCGAAGCGCAGGTCGATCCCTTCAGCTAGAGGTTCGATAAAGGTACGGTAACCCCCGCGGCGCGGGTAGAACATCTCCCGGAAATAGTAGGTCTGCGGGGTAGTATCGCTCATCGCCCCGTAAAGGACCTCTTCTAAAGAGGGCCGGTAGAGACGGTTTCCCACCCATGCGGTACTTAAATTTTCAGGCGGCACGGTCCAGTACTTTTTTGTATAGCGGGCCGGATAGCGCCGGGCGATCACCTCACCGAACTTCTCAATCAGCCACCGGCCGTAATCTCCAGTCTCGCTCATTTCCGGGCGCTCGACAAAACTTTTTATCGCCTCCACTTTTTCTTGTGCCGGCAGGGGGTAGAGGTTGTTCTGCACCGGGTGTTTCAACCAGCGCCCCTGTTCGTAATTAAAAGGATCCGGCCGGTGGGTGATTTTATCAGTCAACCCTAAAATTTTGCTGTAGGGCTCGTTATTGCTGAAGCCAAAATGAGCCCCGCTGTCAAACAAAAAACCATTAATTGTAAAATAATCGCACAGCCCCCCGAAGCGTTCATTTTTTTCAAAAACAACCGCTTCTTTCCCTGCTTCTTTTAAGTGAAAGGCAGCGGACAACCCGGCCACCCCTGCACCTAAAATTACGACTTCGGCCATGTCAACCTCCCCAGTGCTTCTTCGCTTAATCCCCGGGCCGCTTCTTTGTTAAAAAGGGTCGGGATCGTTAAAAGCAGGATCCGGAAATCCATCAGCAAAGAAAAGTCGGTCACGTAGTAAAGGTCGTAGCGCAGTTTATCCCGGGTATTGGTCGCATAATAGCCGGCCACCTGGGCCAAACCGGTAATCCCCGGCTTGACCAGGTGCCTTAATTTGTATTCGGGCAGCTCCCGCTCGAAGTTTTCCACAAAATAGGGGCGTTCCGGGCGGGGGCCGACAATGCTTAAGTCACCTTTCAGCACGTTATAGAGCTGGGGCAGCTCGTCCAAGCGGGTTGCCCTTAAGATCCGCCCCACCACAGTTACCCGGTCGTCTTCTTCGGAGCTAAACACGGGGCCGCTTTTTCCTTCCGCATCGACAAACATCGTGCGAAGCTTATACAAGGTAAACACTTTCCCCCGGAAGCCGACCCTCTCTTGTGCAAAAATCACCGGCCCTGGTGATGTTAGTCGCACTGCTGGCACAGCGAGAGCCAGTATAACCAGAGAGGGCACAGCTGCAATTAGCAAAAGAACCAGATCAAAGGCTCGCTTGACAAACAGCTGTATTGGCGTGATTTGCATCTCTTCGCATTCGATCACCGGCGTGTCATGCACCTGGGTCATCTGAGCCCTGGTGAGGATGATTTCATAAAGATCGGGGACAATAAAAACCTCACGGCTGTTTTCAAAGCATTCCCTGACAAGCCGACTTTTCTGCTCCATATCTAAAGAACCGGCCACCATCACCGCTTCCACTTGCCTAAGCCAGCTGTTAAACTCATTTAGTTTTTCAGGCTCAAGCACCTTAATCACTTCAAACATACCTTTTGGCAAACACATCAGCTTTTCTAAAGCTTGATTAACCTCATCCCGGTTGCCGATGATGAGAAGCTTCTTCTGGTCGTGAATCCACAGTTCCATGCGGTAATACAACACCCGCCAGCCGAGTAAAAGCACAAACTGGATCAGTGGGGCAAAAAGAAAAATATGGCGTTCAAATAAAAAAGCGCGAGTCCAGAAAGCAAAGAGTATACTTAAAAGAGTCAGGCCGATTACTCCTGTCACAAGTGAGCGCACCACCGGGGTAAAGCCGCTGCGCTGACGCGAATAAAGTCCCAAAGAACTGAACAAAAATACCGTTGCCGCAGAAACCAGGGGCAACAGGAAAAACAAAGGTTCCAACTGAAAACCCTGCACCTCGCCGCTGACTAAAATAAAAGCGATATAGAGCCCTAAGTTAACGAGAGCCAGGTCAACCAGTGCAACCAACCATTTTGGTATTTCGGCCGGTTTTGTGTTTCCCCCCTGCGAACCAAAGGTCATCTGTTCTCCTCCACTAATTTAAGATTGTTACGCTATTGATCGGCCGTGCTCCATTTTGGACTGGGGACATTGCTGGTAAAGCGGTTGCAATGGTTAGAGAGGTAAAAATTATAGCTGTTCGATCTGCATAGAAGCAGGCCGCCAAGGCCTACGCCATAGATGACAACTGGATAACAAATGCTAAAAATAACCAAAATGAAAACCTGTAGCTAAGTTGTCTCCATTGCCAGCAATGAGGCAGCACCAATCCAAAATGTAGTACGGTTGAGCGGACAAGGTTTTACTTAAAATTCTTGACGAAATGCACTTTTTCCTGCCCTTGTAGGCTTATTTTACCACCGCACGTAGCGGGGCACAAAAGGGCGGTAGCGCCCGAGCCCGCGCAGGATCTGCACCAGGTTGCCTAAATAAACCAGGTAATAGTACCACTTTTTCAGCGCCCCCACCCAAACGGCAATGCTTAAGTTTAATAAAAGGGCCAGCGGCGGCCAGAGCAAAAGCATTAACGGCACCGCCGCCAGGCCGGCTGCCACCACGAAAGGGTAGGGATAAGTAATAAGTAAACTAAAAAACCCGCCCTCTTTAAGCCTGGCCGTGACCACCTGCCCGGCACCAATAAGCTCCTTACCCCGGTAGCGGGGCAAAAAATTGAGCTTTATTTTTTCTAGTGTGCTCAAGTAAGGGGCATAATGATCGACCATGGGCAGATCGAGGGCCCGTAAAGCCCCGCCTTTAGCGCGTACCCGGCTGAAAAGCTCCAGCTCTTCGAGCTGGTAAAGGGCCGGGTTCCAGTTGCCCGCCTCAAGCACCGCCGCTTTTTTATAGAGCACCGCTCCGCCGTGGTAAAAAGCGGGCCTGCCCCACTTTTCAGGCGGCCCCGTTTCTCTTCTCGGCAGGGTCACGTAATCAACTCGCTCTATAACCTCACCTGCTTCATCTAAGCAAAGGTTAGTAGTGTGTCCGGTAAAGCAGGCTGTATTTTCAGGCAAGTTTTTTTCGGGGTCGTAATAAACTTTTGCCAGGTTTTCTAAGAAAGATAAAAACTCATCTTTTAAGACCATATCGCCGTCTAAATATAAAACCCAGTCGCCTGCTGCCTCTTTAGTGCCGATATAGCGGCCTGTCCCGGGGCCGTACACACTTGTTTCCTCGACCAGAAAGACTGCAGCCCCAAAGTCTCTGGCCACAGCCGGACTGCCATCACCAGAGCAAGAATCAACATAAAGCCACTCCACCCCTGTGCCCTGGGGAAGAGAGGCGAACAAGCGGGGCAGGTTAGCTGCTTCATTGCGGCCGATTACCACCACCGAAAGCCAGGGCTTTCCCGCTATCTGCCTGGTAAAAACACTTTCCTCAAATGCCCTCTTTTCTTGGTTTTTCTGACTAACCTTTTCTTTTTCTAAATCATTTTCCATCTATTCACCACTAGCCGGTCAAATTTGTTAACCCTTACCCAGACCCGGAAAAGTCCGGTGCCATAAAAGTTTAAATCCCGGAAATGATCACTTCCAAACTCATTATCCATCGGTGCTTCTGGGATTACTAAAAAGTTTTGCTATAATAGTGCATAACTTCAGCAATAAGAATCTACAGTGCCTTCTCAAGCTTTTGAGCTGCCCTTGCATCTATCTCCGGGTGACTGCAACGGAATTGTTCTCGTGCAGCCCCCGGTCTTTTAGCTTCTCTTTTATGACCTCATTTACCTGGCCAAAGCGTCCTTCCCAGGTGTGCCTGCCGGCATACTGCCGCAGCTTTTCTCGCTCTGCTGCTTCAACCCTGGAGGCACTGCGCAGGGCAGAAAAAAATTCTTCTTCCCCGTTATAGGCAAAAAGTGGCCCTTCCATAGAAACGAGCTCTCTCAGGGGCGGGGCCACTACCGGTAAACCGCAGGCCAGGTACTCAAAATACTTGATCGGGTTTACCGCTTCGGTTAACTCGTTTTGCTTATAAGGGATGATTCCCACTGAGCTATGTTGCAGGTAAGCAGGTAAAAGGTGCTGCTCCTTTTGGCCCAGCCAGGTGAAATTTTCTTCGTCTTTTAAAACCTTCATTCCCGGCTCCAACCGTTTGTCGGTTACGGGACCGATCACCAAAAAATGAAGCTCTTTCACCGCTAAAACGGCCTTAGCCAGACTTTCTAAGTCAAAGCGGCTATCTAAGGTGCCCGAAAAAACAGCCACCTGACGTCCATCAGCAGGGAAATCAGCAGGCTTTTCAGAAACAGGCTTGAAAAATAGATCTGCCACCGCGTTGGGCAGGTAATAGATCCCTTCCTGCCTAAACCGGTAAGCCCATTCCTGAAGGGAGCGGGAAGTAGCGAGCACAAAATCAACCCGCCTGATCATTTCTTTTTGCAATTCAGCCACATTAGGCGGCACGCGGCTGAATTTATCCAACCGGTCCGCTAACCGGTAGCAGCTTATTTTGTGCGGGATTATATCGAGCAAGCTCAAGGCGGCAGGTCCGGCAGCCCAGAGCAAATCCACCGGGGAGAAACCTGCCTCTTTTACTTTACGGGCAAGGCTAGGCCTGGCAAAACGGTACTGGTTGCGCCCGGCATAAAGGCTTTTTAAAAAAGGGAGGTTGTAATAAAAAAGGAAAGTGAAGGGAACCAGCCAGGATATGCCTCCTATTTCAGGCACTTCTTTTAAGCCTTGCCGCCAGATTTGAAAGCGGCGCCGGTTCGGGGGATCTGGTTTAAA
Source organism: uncultured Syntrophomonadaceae bacterium (assembly GCA_964467475.1). Taxonomy (GTDB): domain Bacteria; phylum Bacillota; class Dethiobacteria; order DTU022; family DTU022; genus B1SED10-74M. Next base: position 6,306 of record CAYXQO010000040.1, on the reverse strand, counting down.
TATATGCAAAGGGCTGATCGCCGGGCCTAACCACAGGCACTCCCATCCGGCCTGCTTGAACTGGCGGATGTAGTGGTGCGAACCGAGGGGATCCGGGCGATCTAAGTTATGCTGCTCGGCAAAGATTATTTTCAACCAATCACCCTTCTTTATACCACAAATTCTCTAAAGCAACCTGCAAACCACAGAACCCGGGGATTTCAACCAGGTCATCATCCATGCCGCCTGTTACGCGGGCGTAGTAATCCTCTTGTAGCAAATAGCATTCCAGGGTTTTTTCCTCCGGGGAAAGCAGCCAGCAGTGCTTAACCCCTTTTTCCTGGTAAAGCTGCATTTTCTCGAGTCTGTCCTGCCTGGCACTTTCTTGTGAAAGCACTTCCACTACCAGATCCGGCGCTCCGGCTACCCGGGTCTCTTTGATTATTTCTTTCCTGGCTCCGGAAATATAAAAGAGGTCCGGCTGCAAAACTATTTCTTCACCTAACTCTACGCACAAGGGTCCGAAAAATAATTCCCCTTCCGGGTCACTTTTTAGGAAATAATTGTAGAGCAATACAAACAGCTCTTTGGAAGCATACTGGTGGGAAACACCTTCTGACTGAAAGTTCACTGCTAATCTATCCGCGGGCTCCGGGTATTCAGCCCGGTCTGCAGGAACACTTGCTCGTTCGGTGCTTTTCTTCTCCGGTTCGCTCCCGTACAGGTTGGTTTCTTCTTTCACCCGGTCACCGTTTAGAGCGCTGATCACATCATCAAGGCGGTAGCGGTACTGTTTTCTACCCAGGGTAACAAAGGGGATTTTTCCCTCCCTGGTGTAGCGCCAGATCGTTTCTACCGAGAGGTTCAGCTTCTCGGCCAGTTCATGCGCGGTAATTAAATCCCTGCTGCCCGCCATCTAAACCACCTCTTCTTAAAGTGACTATACCACATAACACAATTATTATCAACTATTAACAAGTATAAGGGATAATATAATTTAACAGACCGGGAGCAAGCATGTCTATCTGCAGGCGTGAAGAATTTCCTCTTAGCTTGAGCAACTATTTCTTGAGCAAACCTTTAGCCATGGATAACAGATCGGCTGTGCTTAAGTTTTCCGTCCGGGCCACGATTAAAAGCAAAAAGCCCCCGGTGATTAAAAGCACCACCATTTTTAAGGCAAAGTTGACCCCAATGCCCGGACCGTAGAGGGCGATAAAAGCAAGCAAAAAGATAGCTGTAAGCGGTACAGCCAGGAGGCCTGCGACCGGTTTTAAGGGATAATCTACCGGCCACAGCCGGCGGGAAATGAAAAAGTAAGCAGCGGCAAACAAAATATAGGAAAGCCCGGTGGCGCTGCCCGCCCCGGCGATGCCGAAGGCAGGGATTAAAAGAGTATTCAGCCCCAGGTTCACTACCGCCACCAGCCAGCAGGCAAGCATAATATAGACGGTCTTGTTTTTGACCATGATCCCCACGGCAGAAACTTGTGCAGAGGTAAAAAAGAGAAAGCCGGCCGCTAAAAAGGGCAGGGCGATAAAAGAAGCGTAGTAGACAGGCGGGACCAGGATAAAGATTACCTCCTGGGCAAGGGCGACAAAGCCGGTGATCACGAATCCGGAGACAGCGAGTAAATAAACCATCGTCCGTTTGAACACCTCTATGGCCAGCTCCCGGTTTTCTTCAAAAACCTTGACCGCATGCGGCAGCCAGGATTGGCCCACCGCCGTTTGTAAAAGCATTAGCACAGCAGCCATGGCTGCAGCGATTGAATAAAGCCCCACCTCTTCTAAAGTAGAAAGCCTTGCAAGCATCAAGCGGTCGGCATTGCTAAAAAGCCAAAAAGCAACGTTCATCGGCACCAGGGGCAAGCCGAAAGCAAGCAGCTTTTTCAAAAAAGGTAAGGAAAAGCGAAAAGTTAAAAGGTCGCGGATCAAGTAAAGCCGCACCGGGATCATCAGAAGTGCGGCGGTAGCGGCCCCGAAAAGGGCGCCTGCCACACCTAAGTCAAAGACAAGTACATAACTAACCGACAAAGTAAGGGTTAAAAGAGCAGTGGTAACGTTCAAGAAAGTAAAAGCTTTGGCCTGGAAGCGGTTGCGCAGGGCTTGTGAAAGGATCAGGTTCATCATCAAAAAAGGACTTGTAATAAAACCTGCGGTCAGCGCGAGCCGGTAGCCCTCCTCGCCGAGCAGCCACTCTGAAAGCGGCCCGCTGAAAGGAAGCACCAGGGCCACCAGCACTATACTCCACAGGGCCAAAAAAGAAAACCAGGTTACAGATAAAGTTTGTTTTTCTTCTTCTGTTTCGCACTGGAAAAAAAAGCGAGTGTAAGCATTGTCGCCCCCTAAAATTAATATACCGGTCAAGAAGGTGGCGATCACGTTGATAAAGCTCCAGGCGCCGTACTGGGAAGGATCGAAAATACGGGTAAAAATTGGTGCAGAAATTATCGACATGCCCTTGATCAACAGGCTGCCCGAGCTGTAGATGGCCAGGTCTGAAAAAAGTTTCTTAAAGCTGAAGCCACCCGGGCTACCGGTTAACTCTTCATTTGCTGCAGTCTCCTGCCTGCCGGGTTCTTTTTCTGTGTCCTTTGCCACAAACAGCACCCTCCCCCAAAGGATTACCTGGCAAGCAGGGTGATCTTTTCTCCCCGGAGCAGCTTGCTGAGCCCCCGCCGAATAAAATAAAAGAGGCTGACCGGCAGGTGATAAGAACAGGCGGCAGGGATCCTGGCCAGATGCGTAAAGGCTGCCTTAAAGTCGCGCTCCGCCAGGCGCCCGAGCATAAAACCGACCGAGTCGCCCACCAGGTTGTTTTTAATCCTTTCCACCTCTAGCTGAGTCATTACCAGGTTATCGTACTGTTGCAGGTTGTAATAACGGATTAAGTAAGCCTCTAAAAAGGTATGCCCGCTAACAATACTGCCGGCCTGGCCTGAACCACTGTGGAAACCGGTTACGGTCAGGGGCTTATGTACGAAGGCATAATTATAGCGGTTTAAGACGCGGTAGAACAGTTCGCTGTCCGCATGGAGTAAGTCGGTACGGAAAGGCCCAAGCTCTTCATAAGCCTTGCGTGCAATCATAATTGAAGTCGGAGAAAAAATCGCCTTACGTGCTTCCGGTTTTAAAAGCATGCGCTTGAGCAAAACCGGCCCTGTTTCTAACTCCTGCCCGGAAGGAAGGATCCCGTTGACCAGGCGCTCACCATCGTAATAGCGTGAAGAAACCAGGCCCACATTTTTGCCCTTTTCACCTGCCCGCACCATCTCAGCAAGGCAGCCGGGCAAAAGCTTATCGTCGTCACCGATGAATTTCAACCAGCGGCTTTCCTCGTCCGCAAGGGCAAAAACCTTCTTAAAATTTTCCAGGCGGGGCAGGGTTTCAGAGTTGCGCACAACTCGCACACGCTCATCCCCGGCATATTCGGCAATAATCTCAGGAGTCTGATCAGTAGAAGCATTATCTAAAATCACAAATTCAAAGTTGGGATATTCTTGAGCAAGGACGCTTTCAATTGCTTTTTTTATATATGCTTCGCCGTTGTAAACCGGCAGCAGAACGCTGACCTGTGATTGCAAACTTATCAGCACCTTTCCGGGTGAGCTGATTTCATGTAAAACAAGCCACCCGCAATTTTGGCGCAATAATTATGGAAGAAGCTCTTTTTGCCTCTCGTTTATTCTACCTGCGCACAGACTGCATTATTACAAAATTTAATCCGGAAGTCAAAGGGAAATTTAGTGGTTTTCGCATAAAATTAATTAATGCAAGCGCCGCACCCCATCACGCCCGGTTGCCCGCGGGCTTAGGAGAATATAGGAAGCCCCCTGGAGGCGCTCTTTTAAATAAACCAGTGGAGACCTGCGGTAGCGGGCCAGCTCACCTCGCAGGCGAACGGTATCATAAAAGGCAGCTGTAAGCGCCCGCCAACCGTAGCGCCTGGCATCATAACCACCCTTAAAAATATTTTTAGGAGTGGTGTAATCTTCCATCGCTTTGGTAGCGCTCATCACCGAGTGTTCAACCACATAGCTAGGAATATATTTAACCTTCAGCCCGGCTTTGATGCAATCGTAGATAAAAACCGCTTCTTCGCCATAGTGGATCAAATCACTACCCAACCCAAAGCGCTCATCAAACTTGATCCCGCATCTTTTTACCGCCTCTAGACGGAAGGCAATTTCGAGTGAGGAAATATAGTGGCCGTTTTTTTCATTCAGAAGGTACGGATCCGGGGCATAATCCTTGTACTCACCTTCACCCGGTGGCGTAGCAATCTTAAAGCAGGCCACATCCAGCCCTGGGTCACCGGTAAAAGCCTCTCTGATTGCCCGAAAGTTCTCCTCGGTGTAACGGACATCATCGTCTGCTAAAAGGCAAATCCCCTCACTTACGTACTTAAGCACGTTATTGCGGTTGCGTGATAAACCCCTACCCGTGATCTGGCTTAAGACTACATCACTGCGCTTAAGGCCCTCCGGCACTTGCCGGTAGCTTTCATCTGTAACCTGGTGGGAAACAATGTAACGCACGTCTTCACTTGGCGTAAGCAATATATCTTCCACCTTCGCCAGGCCATCATCGATCGTGGATATCAAAATATTAATCTTCATGGCGCAAGTACTTTCTATACCAGTCTACCGTCCTTTGTAGTGATTCTTCCAGGCTATATAAAGGTTGCCAGCCGATCAATCTGCGCGCTTTCTCGGAGCTTAAGTACTGCTCCCTTATCTCATGCCCAGCCTCGCCGCGCACATCCGGAAGCTGTTCGCTTTCCATCACATCTATAATTTTTTCAACCAGCGTAAGCACATTCAACCTTTTCTCGGTGGAAAAGTTAAAGGCCTCGCCTTTTAGTTCAGGGTTTTCGGCCAATTTTTCAGCCAGCAACATGTAGGCTGCCACACCGTCTTCGATGTAGAAATAATCACGCACATAGTTACCGTTCGAGCGAATAATCGGCCGGTGCCCTCTTAAAAGTGCGCGGATTGTGCCTGGCACGATCCGGTTCCAGTTTAAATCCCCACCACCATAAAAATTACCGCACCTGGTGATCGCCACCGGCAAGGCGTACGTGGAAGCATAACTGAACCCGAGCCGGTCGCAACAAGCCTTGCTCACATCATAGGGATAGATCCCCTTTAACGGCATATCTTCATGGTAAGGCAATTCTTCCTGGCTGCCGTAGGCCTTGTCTGAAGAAGCAAGCACTACCTGCTCTATACCCGGGCTACGCCTGCAGGACTCGAGCAAAGCCCAAGTTCCTTTGATATTACTTTCGAAAGTAGAAACCGGGTTACGGTTGGCAATCGGCACAATGCTCTGGGCAGCTAAATGAAAAACAGTGGCCACCTCGTATTCTCCTAAAACTCGCTCTAAGAAAAACTGGTCAGTCACACAGCCACGGACGAGATTAACTTCATTGTGCAGTTCTTCCTGTAAAAGTACCGAGTGTGGCACCCAATCGCGCACCACACAGACCACTGAAGCACCGTAATCAAGCAAACTTTTGACCAACCAGCCTCCTAAAAAACCGGTGCCCCCGGTAACAAGCACCGGTCGGTCGAGCCAGAATGAATTTTGCCTATCCATATGCATTCAACTCCTGCCCGCTTTAACTTTAAATCGACCTACCAGATTTTCCAGGGCGCTTCCCCGCTTTTCCAGTAATTCTCCAAGATTTTCAGCTCGCGGTAGGTATCCATACACTGCCAGAAGTCATCGTGGCGGTAGGCCACCAGCTCCCCATCGGCAGCAATATTTCGTAAAGGCTCGCTTTCCCAGGGCACATCACCCGTAATATATTCCAGGGCCTTTTTTTCCACCACGAAAAAGCCACCGTTGATCCAGCCTTCCCCGGTTAAGGGCTTTTCAACAAATTCAGTAATCAGGTCTCCGTCTGAGAACTCCAGACTGCCAAAACGCGCCGGTGGCCTGACCGCGGTAACAGTAACCAGCTTGCCGTTACGACGATGAAACCGCACCAGCTCATTTATATCTACATTGCAAACCCCGTCGCCATAGGTAAGCATAAACCTATCATCATCCAACCAGTCAGCCAGTTTTTTTAAACGTCCTCCGGTGTTGGTGTAAAGTCCGGTTTCCACCAGGTGCACTAACCAATCCTCGGTGACCTCATCATGCACCTCGGTCATCCCGTCGGCCAGTGAAATCGAAACACTGCCATTCATACAGAAATAGTCGTAGAAGTAGCGCTTGATCATTTCACCCTTGTAGCCCAGAGCAACGATAAATTCTTCAAAACCGTAGTGGGCATAGTGCTTCATAATGTGCCAGATAATCGGTCTCCCCCCAACCT
>CAYXQO010000039.1:14415-16772 GCA_964467475.1 uncultured Syntrophomonadaceae bacterium | reverse complement strand
AACATTTGTCCGGTCAATGTATCATTTGTGTCCACTTACCCGCCGCGTAAGTGCGGGATTGCCACCTTTTGTTATGACCTGCTGAGCAGCATGAAGCAGCTTTATGGCAACGGCGAAACTGATAGTTTAGATTACAGCAAGTTTGAGGTGGTGGCCCTCAACCGGGCCAACGAGCATTACCAGTACGGCAGAGAAGTAGCCTTTCACATCCGCGATCAGCAGCCCAACGACTACCAGCGGGCCGCCGACTTCATCAACCTTTCCGCAGACGATGCCGTTTCGATCCAGCATGAGTTTGGGATTTTCGGCGGAGAAGACGGCAGCTACCTCACTTACCTGCTCGGCAACTTGAACAAACCAGCCGTGACCACCCTGCATACTGTCCTCGAAGAGCCGACCCCGGGGCAGAAACAGACCCTGATGCGCATTTGCGAACAGTCAGTCTACGTGGTGGTGATGGCCCAGGCAGCCGTCGATATTTTAAACCGGGTCTACAATGTTCCGGAAGAAAAAATCTATTTAATCCCCCACGGAGCGCCGGATATTCCTTTCTTGGACTCTTCCTACTACAAGGACCAGTTCCAGGCCGAGGGGCGCAAGGTGTTACTCACCTTCGGCCTGCTCAGCCCGAGCAAGGGGCTCGAATACGCAATTGAGGCGATGGAAGAGGTAGTCAAGGAACACCCCGATGCGCTCTATATCATTTTAGGCTCTACCCACCCGGAGGTAAAACGCCTGCACGGGGAAGCATACCGCCACAAGCTCGAAAAAATGGTCCAGGACAAGAACTTAGAACAAAACGTTACCTTCTACAATCAATACGTTTCTATAGACCGGTTGATCCAATTCCTGGTGGCTACCGATATTTACCTCACCCCTTATTTAAGCCGCGAACAAATTACCTCCGGCACCCTGGCCTATGCTGTCGCCTGCGGCAAAGCAGTTGTTTCCACCCCCTACATATACGCAGAAGAACTGCTGGCCGACGGACGCGGCTCTTTGGTGCCCTTCAAAGACAGCAGGGCTATGGCTGAAGAAATAACCCGGTTATTAAGCAATGAAGCCCTGCGTAACCGTATGCGCAAGAATTCATACCAGTACGGGCGGCAGATGGTCTGGCATGAAGTAGCCAGAAACTATGTATCGGTTTTTGAAGCAGCCCGTTTTAAATACAGCGACATGTTTACCCAGACAGCGCAAAGCGCCGATGTCACCGAAAGAGCAATTTTGCCGGAAGTCAACCTAAAACACCTGCGCTCGATGACCGACACCACGGGCCTTTTGCAGCATGCTGTCTACAATGTCCCCGACCGGCACCACGGTTACTGCACCGATGACAATGCCCGGGGCTTGATTGCTGCGGTGATGCATTGGCGCCTGTTCAAGGACGAGTCGGTTGAGCCACTGGTTAAAACCTATTTAAGTTTCCTTTACCACGCCTTTAACGAGCCGCAAGGACGGATGCGCAACTTCATGGGTTATGACCGCACCTGGGTAGAGGTAACCGGATCAGAAGACAGCCATGGCCGCACCCTCTGGGCGCTCGGGTACACCATTGCCCACCCGCCCGGCAGTTCAACCCTTGGCCTGGCCAACCGCCTGTTCAAAGAAATCATTAACACGCCGCGATCATTTACTTCCCCGCGGGCCTGGGCCTTTGCGACGCTCGGAGCCAACTACTACCTGCGCCGTTTTGGCGGCGATACCAGGGTCCGCCAGATCATGAGCGAAATGGGTGAAAAACTGCTCCACCTCTTCCAGAAAAACCAGTCAGACGACTGGTACTGGTGCGAAGACATTGTCGCTTACGACAACGCCCGTTTCTCTCAGGCCCTGCTCGTCACCGGCGCCTATTTAGAAAATCAAGAAATGTTCAATACCGGGCTAAAAAGCCTGAAGTGGTTAATCGATATCCAGACCCACAAGGAAAACGGTCATCTTTCTTTAGTCGGTAACGACGGCTGGTACAAACGTGGCGGCACAAAAGCGCGCTTTGACCAGCAGCCCGTAGACACAGCCGCGCTGGTAGATGCTTGCTACCAGGCCTTTGTCCTGACCAGGGAAGAGAAATGGCTCAGGTCAATGGAATGGGCCTTTAACTGGTTCTTCGGCAGCAACGATGTCCACCAGCCGCTCTATGATTTTTCAAGCGGCGGATGCTTTGATGGAATCCAGCCTGGCGGCGTCAACCAGAACCAGGGCGCAGAATCGCTGGTTTCTTTACTGCTCGCCCTGCAGCGTGTCCATTTGGTTGCCCACCAGGGCTACTTCCAGGACCAGTTGATTAAACAATTCGAATAAAGGTGACGATCCCATATTGACACATCTTTTGACAATATTTTAAAGATGAAGGCATA
>CAYXQO010000039.1:0-14315 GCA_964467475.1 uncultured Syntrophomonadaceae bacterium | reverse complement strand
GGTGACGATCCCATATTGACACATCTTTTGACAATATTTTAAAGATGAAGGCATACCCCGGCGTTTTGTAGAAATATATTTACTGTTCGGCCAAGCTGCTTTTGCACATGGGCCATTGCGATAGAGCGGTAATAATGGCCTTTGAGGCAAAGGCTGTAGCCGGCCTGTCTGCATGGAAGCAGGCCGCCTGAGACCTAAAGCCTTAGATGGCGAATGCTTAAGTGTAACCAAAGCGAAAGCCTGAGGCTTTAGTCGCCTCCATTGCCCTTAGGTGAGCCAGCACCGGTCCAAAAGCAGCACAGCTGAGAAGACACGAAATATACTTAAAGAAGCTTAAACCACAGGAGGGGTGATCTAAGGTGTATGCAGTAATATTAGCGGGTGGCAGCGGTACCCGTCTCTGGCCGCTCAGCCGTGAGCTGTTTCCCAAGCAGTACCTGCCCATGCCGATGGCCGCGGAAAAATCACTTTTCCAGGCTACCTTCGAACGGGTAACCACTAGCGTGCCCCCGGAAAAAATCCTGGTAGTAACCCACCGCGATCAGGCCGGTGAAGTAAGGCGCCAGCTCGACTCAGCGGGCCTTAACGCGGTACGTGTGCTCAAAGAACCCGCAGCCAGAAACACCGCGCCGGCAATCGGGCTTGCCGCTAATTTTTTGCAGCAACAAGTCGAATCGGACGCTGTAATGGCCGTACTTCCTTCAGATCACCTCATCAAGGAGCAGGATAAGTTCAGCCGCCTGTTAAAGAATAGCGAGGCAGCTGCCAAAGAATACGGCCTGGTTACCTTCGGGATCGAGCCGGGACACCCCGAGACCGGCTACGGTTACATCTGCTCAGGCAAAGAGCTTCAGCACAATGCCCGCAGAGTCGAGAAATTCGTGGAAAAGCCAGACTATGAGACGGCAAAAAGATACCTGGAAGCCGGCAATTTCCTCTGGAACAGCGGCATGTTTGTCTTTAAAGTAAGTTCCCTGCTGGAGCAGTACCGCACTCTTTTGCCGCAAATGAGTGAAGCTTTAGAAAGAATAGATTATACCGGTTTTACTAACCTGGAAGAGATTTACAAAGGGGTTGAAAAAATATCGATCGACTACGGGATCCTGGAACGTTCCCCCGAGGTTACCGTAATCCCGGCAGATATTGGCTGGAGCGACCTGGGCAGCTGGGAAGCCTACTACCAGGCCGCCCCCAAAGATGAAAAGAATAACTATACCAGGGGCCGGGTGATACCGGTGGAAACTGAAAATAGCCTGGTAATTTCTGGTTCTCGCCTGGTTGGCACCGCCGGCTTGAAAAACCTGGTGGTGGTAGAAACAGCCGATGCCGTCCTTGTATGCAGCCGCGCTAAAAGCCAGGAAGTTAAACAAATAGTGGATCACCTCATCGCAGAAAATGCCACCGAAGCAAGAGAACACCGCACCGATTACCGCCCCTGGGGTAGCTATACTTCCCTGGAACGGGACGAGAAACACCAGGTAAAAAGGATTAATGTTAACCCTGGATCCCGCCTGAGCCTGCAGAGTCATCGGCATCGCTCGGAAAACTGGATTGTAGTCAGCGGGGAGGCCCTGGTTACTGTAGACGATCAAAAATTTATGGTTTGCCCCGGAGAAAGGGCCTTCATTCCTGCCGGAGCACGCCACCGCATTGAAAACAAAGGGGAACAACCCCTTATCTTTATCGAGGTGCAAAGTGGTGAATACCTCGGCGAAGACGATATCATCCGTTATGAAGACGATTACGGGCGCAGCGGGGAAGAAAGCGCTTCCGCTCAGGCTGCAATCCCGGCAGTAGCGGAAGATGCGCCTTCGGAGGCAAAAAAGCGCTTTAAAGAATGGTTGGCTCATCCGTACTTAGAACCAGGCATGCGCAAAGCCTTAGAAGCGATGAAAGATGATCCGGAAGCAATCAAAAGCCACTTCGGCAGTGAACTCACCTTCGGCACCGGCGGAATGCGCGGAGTCATCGGTCCCGGTTTGAACCGTTTCAATACCTACATCGTCCGCCGCGCCACCCAGGGTTTGGCTGACTACTTAAACAGCTTACCCTCGGGCAGTGATCCGGGCGATCCTGACAAGCCGTTGAATCGTCCAGGCGTAACAGAAGCAAGTAATTCCCATAAAGTGGCCATCGCATATGATACCCGCCGCCATTCAGGCGAATTTGCCGAAGCAGCTGCCCTGGTCCTGGCCGCCAACGGGATCAAGGCCGTCCTTTTTCCGGATGTGCGGCCTACGCCGATGCTCTCCTTTACCACCCGTGAGCTGGGCTGCTCGGCAGGTATCGTAATCACCGCCAGTCATAACCCGCCTGAGTATAACGGCTACAAGGTTTACGGACCTGACGGCGGCCAGGCGGTTAGTCCGCTGGTCGATCACCTGATGGAGGCTATCGGGAAAGTCGACATATTCAATGATGTGCACACAATATCTAAGGAGAAAGCACAAAAAAAAGGTTTGCTTGAAGAGGTTGATCCGGCCCTTGACCGCAGCTACTTAGAAAAGGTGCGTTCCCTTTCATTAAGCGAACCGCAGGAAAACTTAAAAACAGTTTTCACCCCCCTGCACGGGACCGGTGAAGTTTTCATCCCAGCCCTGCTGGCGGAAGCAAGTTTCATCGAACTTCACCCCGTCGAAGAACAAAGCAACCCCGATCCCAATTTTAGTACGGTCAAGGGGCCCAACCCCGAAGACCCTGCCGCCTTAGATATGGCCTTAGAACAAGCTAAGGGGTTAGAAGCTGACCTGGTTTTAGCCACCGACCCCGATGGGGACCGGGTCGGCACGGCAGTGCGTGATCGCTACGGCCGTTACCAGATTTTAAGCGGCAACCAGGTGGGAGCACTTTTAGTTGAATACATCTGCCACCGACTTACTGAAACCGGAAAGATGCCTGAAGAACCGGTGATGATTACTACCATTGTTACCGGCAAACTGGGCAGCAAAATTGCTGAGTCCTACGGCCTGCAGGTGATTGAAACCCTGACCGGCTTTAAGTTTATCGGTGATAAGATGAAAGAATTTGAACGCTCCTGTAAACCAAACTTCGTCTTCGGTTATGAAGAAAGCGTAGGCTACTTATTCGGCACCTTTGTCCGCGACAAAGATGCCATCATTTCCTCTTACCTGATCTCCGAGATGGCCGCCTATTACAAGGAGCAGGGCAAAAACCTTTTAGAAGTTTTAGATGAAGTGCAAAAACGCCATGGTTACCACTGTGAAGATCTTTTCACCGTCGAGCTAAAAGATATAACTGAAGCAGACCGCCATGTAGCTGCTTACCACGACCTGCCCAAAGAACTGGCCGGTAAAAAAATAGTCGAAAAAAAGGATTACCAGGCTGGCCGGGGGGTAAACTATCAAACTGGCGAGGAATTCACTCTAACCCTACCCCAGTCGATGGTCCTGCACTACACCTTAGAAGACGGTTCCTGGTTTGCCGTGCGCCCTTCCGGCACCGAGCCGAAGGTTAAATTTTATATTTCAGTTCCCGCGCCCACCTTTAAGGAAGCAGAGCAAAATTTAAGCAAACTCAAGGAAGCGGTGCTTGAAAGGAAATAATGGCTCAAGATAAAGTAGGCACAATAATAATCGGCGCTGGCGTAGTTGGCCTGGCCGTGGCAAAAGAACTTTCTTCTTGCTTCCGCGCCGGCCAGGTGGTGCTGATGGATCGCCACGAAAGTTTCGGCTTAGAAACTTCCAGCCGCAACAGCGAAGTAATTCATGCCGGCATTTATTACCCGGCGGGGACGCTTAAGGCAAGCCTTTGTGTTGAAGGAAAGCATCTGCTTTATCATTTTTGCAAAAAATGGCAGGTCCCGCATCACCGCTGCGGCAAACTAATTACGGCAAACACCCCTGAAGAAATTAATTCCCTGGATAATTTAAAAGCCCAGGCCAATGCTAACGGGGTAGATGACTTAGAAGAACTAAGCAGTTCACAGCTTGCCCGTTTAGAACCGCACGTCAGCGCCCGTACCGCACTCCTGTCACCTTCAACAGGGGTCATCGATTCCCATGCCCTGATGAAAACTTTAGAACAGGTTGCCTTGCAGGCAGGAGTTTTACCGGCCTACTGCCACAGGGTTATGGCCATCGATAAGCTTGATGCAGGCGGCTACCGGGTTCACTTTCACAACCCTGACGGTAGCAAAGACGCCTTGGACTGCGAGATTTTAGTTAACAGCGCCGGTCTGCAGGCAGTTATAGTTGCCGCCCTGACCGGGATCGACCCCGAAAGGTGTGGTTACCGGGTTCATCTCTGCAAGGGCGAGTATTTCAGCCTGCCCCCGGCCAAAGGAAAATTGATCGATCACTTGATCTATCCGCCCCCTTTAGAGGAGCTAACCGGCCTGGGGATCCATGCGACCAAAACTTTAGACGGCCGCCTCCGTCTCGGCCCCAACGCAGTGTACATATCAGAGGAAGATTACAGCGTAGATGAATCCTACCGCGCTGAATTTTACCGTTCCGCGGTGCAGTTTCTGCCCTTTATAACAGAAGCTGACCTCGAACCGGAAATGGCCGGGATCAGGCCCAAGCTTTCGGGCCCCGGCGAGCCGTTCAGGGATTTTGTGATTAACGAAGAATCAGATAGAGGCCTGCCCGGCCTGGTAAACTTAATCGGCATTGAATCTCCTGGTCTGACCGCATCTCTCGCCATTGCCCGCCGGGTGGCGCAGTTAATTTGAAGCAACTACTTAAACTTTACGCCCGCTTACCGTTTTTTCATTGAACTTTTATCAGTAAACCCTTTCAATACGGAAAAGGTATTTTCATTTAAGCGTCGAAAAAATTCCTTCAGACATATTCATTGCCTGAATCAGTTTGTTGCCCGGCCAGAGGAGTGCACAGGAAATGAACAAAAGCAACACAAAGGCAATCCAAAACAGGCTTAACCTTTCGTTGCTGATTACCTTAGCAGCAGCGATCGCCTTGCTGTTAATCCCTGCTGCCGGTTGCGAATCACCTGAACAGCGTCTGGAAGATGACGAAGTAGCCGCTGCCGGCGAAGAGGAAACTTTTTCGCTAAAAGAGGACGAGGAACCGGCAGAGCCGTCAGAACCTGGGGTGCCGGAAGCACCTACCGGTGAAAACGGCAGCACCAATGCTGAAGCGCCGCAGGAAGGTGAAGTTGAACAGCCGCAAGAGGAACCGGACCAGGACCGGGATAATTTAAATGACTTTGCGTCTGCCGGTGAGCCGGACATAGAATTACCGGAGTTACCCGATCTTAAACTAGAAGAAGCTGTAGATCCCGATTTTGCCGTTGAAGAAACTCCCGCAGGCGGTGCCCCGGAAGAACCCGCCTTACCGGAGTCGCCTGAATCACCAGAAACACCGGAGCAAGAGGAAGAAGAAACCACCCTTGCCGGTGAACACACCCCTCGGGTCGCAGCAACCCTGGAGCCGCCGTTGCTGGCGATTACATTTGACGACGGGAATGCCTCTGATTTTACCGTTGCCTTGCCCCTGATGCAGGAACGCGGCATCCCCGGCACTACCTACATTACTACATCACTGGTTGGTGAGGAAGGTTACCTCACCTGGGATCAAATCCACCTGCTTGAGGAGACCGGCTGGACTATCGGCTGCCACAGCCATACCCATCCCCACTTAAGCGAGCTTTCCAAGGAAGAAATCCGCGAAGAAATGGAGGAAGTGGATCGTTCTTTCACCGATAAAGGATTTGATCCCCCTAAACATCACGCTTACCCCTACGGGGATTACAATGCAGAAGTAGTTGAAGTGGTTAAGCAGTATCGCAACTCCGCTCGCGCCATTCCCGGCGCTGTGCCCCCGCAAGAAGAAGGCTCCGACCTGTACCGCTTAGAAGCGGTCCAGGCCTATTTAACCTGTGAAGAAAGCCTCTATGAAACAGCCCTTCAGGTCCGGGAGGCAGCCTTAGAAGAAACCAACCTTATACTTTACACCCACGACATCAAAGAAGAGCCCAGCGACTACGGCGCGCACCCGCGCTACTTCGCCGAACTCCTCGACTACATAAATGAGCTAAACATTGAAACCGTAACCATGGATGAATTGTATGATTACCTTACAAATTAACCCTTTTTCCAGTATCTCCCTCCGGGGGTACGACCCCCCTGAAAATATTTCCAGCAAAGGCAGAAGGAAAGCAGGTAGAAACGGCCCCATGAAGTTGCAGTTTGACAGGTTTTTCACTTAAGCCCGAAATCCCTTAAAATCCGCCCTGTTTCCTCGTGATCTAAGTAAAAGTAGTAGGTGTAATCTTCGAGCCTTTCCTGGTATGTTTCCTTACCTTCTCCTGGCAACACTGCTGTTTCTAACTCATCTAAGTCGCCGTGATAGACCAGGTTGAGCATTTCTAAGATGTCCCAGTCATCTAAGCTGGTATAAAGTTTGTTGTCGAGCGCATTAACCGTATCGAGCAGTTCTTCAGACTCCATCTGTTCAGCCTGTTCGAACATGGCTTTGATGAGCTGGTGGTTGCGCCGGATGCGATCGCCATCCTCGCTGGTCGAGTCGGGCTCCGGGATACGCGGGTTTTGCCGGTGCCGGGCAAAAAGGAGGGCCTGCTCGCCGTCGAGCCTCTGCAAACCGGTGGGTATAGTCCGTCCTTCTCTTTCAGCGAATCCTGCCGGCACATTTACTTGTACTCCACCGATATGATCGATTAGCGCAGTAAAACCCTCCATGGTGATACTGCCGTAAGCATGCAGTTCGATCCCGAGCATTTCTTCTACAGTTTTAGCGGTTAGTTTGGCGCCGGCATGGTAGTCTTCCGCGCTGCCCATACCCCGGTAGTTAGCCCAGGACAGGTGATCCTGCCCCAGCTCTTTTACCGCCCAGGTTTGTTCAGCCACGTAAGTGTCGCGCTTAATTGAAATGAGAGAAGCATCGAAAGTGTACAGGTCATAAGTAAGGACCATTACCAGGTCGCACATGCCGTGGTCATCGATCCCTAAAAGAAGAATACTCATATAATCATCAGGCTCGGCCGGTTCCCATGAGGGATTGTCGCTCTTTGCTACATTCGTTGCTGTTTCTTCTGTCTCTTCCCGGACGGAAGATTCTTCTCCGAAAACGGGCAGTGCTAAGTCGAACCCCCGGGTCAGTTGAAAACCACCGGCAAAAACTGCATGATAAAACAACAATCCAGCCCCGCCCAGGGACATAACTGTCAAAAGCACCGTCCAAAAAATTGTTTCCGGCGACCTTTTCCTCCTGCCAAAAGATTTCCGGCGCTTTTTTTTCTTCTTTGGCATACTCTAAACCTCGCATAAATTTGCCTTTTCAGGCGGCAGCACCTAAACGTTCGCAGCTTGAATTCAGCTAGCCATTCCTTTTAGTTTTATAGGCTACCACAGAGGTTGTTCCCGCTAGTACAAGCAGAGCACCAGCCGCATGAAGCATCGAAACAGCGCCACCGGCCGTCGGTGGTGTGGCAACATCGGTAATCTGGATGGTGATCGAGTCTTCGATATCATTGTTGCCCTCAACCTGGGCCCTGATAATTGCTTCCCCTTCCTGTAATGCGGTAACCGTTACTGCGCTGCTTTGTTCGACATCCACCAGGTCACGATCTTCTTTCCGGATCTGCCAGTTTATCTCCGCATTATCTGCGGCATCTTCTGGGGTAATAACCGCTTCTAAGGTTGCCACTTCACCGGTTTTCATAGGCAGGGTGAAAGGAGTAGGGCTGTCAGTTTCCACCGGGTCCCTCGGCCCCTCAGGGATAATACTGATCCCCTGCGGGTCCACATTCCCCCCGGCAAAGACAACAACACTGAAAACCAGCACCAGGGTTATGGCTGCGGTCATACCTAACAGCGTTTTTTTCATCTTAAGCCCTCCCAAAAAAATATTTTAAAAAAGCAAACTAATCACACAAGTACACCTTTTAATTTTAACATAAAACAGGAATGCTTTCGAGAAAATATTTTCCCTTCTTTACATAATTAATTATTCTTCATCAACAGCAATCCTCCTGCCTGTGTTTAATTCCAAAATCTCCCTTTAAGGGTACGACCCCCCTGAAAATATTTCCAGCAGCGGCAACATCCCGCCGGCCCGGACGGATCTGCTTCTGCCTTTATCCCGCCAGGGTGGTCTTCGCTCTTAGATGTATTAAAGCACCTTTGACCGCCCGCCTGGCAACCGCTATAATGGATCAGGCGAGAGCGAAAGAAAAATTTTTGATGAAACAGGAACACTTGGGGGTAGCCATGCCACTTTTAAGCCTTTCTGAAATAACTAAACTATACGGTGCCGACGTGATCATCGACGGCGTGACAATGCAACTGCAACCACGCGAGAAAGCCGGCTTGATCGGTCCGAACGGCTCGGGCAAAACCACCATTTTAAAAATTATTGCAGGCGAATTAGATCTCGACGGAGGAGAACTACACTTATCTCGCGGTGCTCGTATCGGCTATCTGCAACAGGAGCCGCCGTCACTTGAAGAAGGCACCCTTTACAGCTATTTAAAATACCCCCTGCGTCATATCTTTGATATGAAAGAAGAAATGACTTCTTTAGAAGAAGAAATCGCCCGGCGCTCAGAAACAGAAGGCAGCCCGCCCCAGGAGCTGCTCGATCGCTACGCCCACTTAACCAACTGCTTTGAAGAAGAAGATGGCTACCAGGTGGAAAGCCATCTCGTCGGTGTGACCAAGGGCCTCGGGTTTAGTGAAGCAGATCTCGATCGCGACCTTGCCTCTTTCAGTGGTGGGGAAAAAACCAGGGCCCGCCTGGCCGGGTTGCTCTTAAAAAAACTTGACCTGCTCCTGCTTGACGAACCGACCAACTTTCTCGATATCGATGCTTTGGAATGGCTCGAACGCTACCTGCGCGACCTTTCTTGTGCTCTCCTGGTGGTCAGCCATGACCGTTTTTTCTTAGACAGGGTAGTCAGCCGCATTTTTGCTGTCGATAATAAGAAGGTGAAAAGCTACAGCGGGAACTACAGCGCCTACCAGCAGCAGCTTGAAATGGAGCGCAGGAGCAAGGAACGCGAACACCTGCGTCTCGAGAGGATCAAAGCCCGCGAAGAACGCCTGGTTCGGGAAGCCAAGGGGGACGAGCGTTCTCAGCGTCAGGCCAAAAGCCGACAGAAGCACCTGGAGAAATTGGGCGAGGTGGAGCGTCCCGAACAGGCGCAGCGATTCAAACTCGGTCTCGGCTACAGCGGCCGCAGCGGCCATCAGGTGGTCATCTTCGATAGGGTCAGCAAACGCTTTAACGGCACCTCGGTGTTAGAAGATCTCTCCTTTGAAATCCGCTGGGGCGACCGCATTGCCCTGGTCGGCCCGAACGGGGCCGGTAAATCGACCCTGTTAAAATTAATCTTAGGAGATCACACCCCTTCAGCAGGGACCATCCGCCTCGGCCCATCTGTTAGCGTGGTTTATTTTTCCCAGGAACAAGAACAGCTCGACCCAAAGCAAACCCTCCTTGACACGATTACAAGCGCTTCCGGGTTTGATATAAAAGAAGCACGCAACCACCTGGGGCGCTACCTTTTCCGGGGTGACGATGTTTTCAAGCAGGTAGAAGACTTAAGCGGGGGTGAAAAAAACCGCTTGGCGCTTGCCCGCCTTGCCTTAAGTAGTGGCAACTGCCTTTTGATGGACGAACCGACCAGCCACTTAGATCTCCCGGCCTTAGAAGAGATCGAAAGCGTTCTCGCCGGCTATCCCGGCACCCTGATCATCGTTTCGCACGACCGTTATTTCTTAAAAGGGCTGGCCAACAGAGTTTTTGAATTGACTACCGAGAACTTGAACATCTACGACTGCAGCTTCGAAGAATACATGAGCATCAAGGAAGATAAACGCTCTACCCAACGTAAAGATAAAGACGGTAAAGAAGAAGAAAAAAGACGCCGACGAGAAGCGCAGCGCCGCCGCCAGGAAGCACAGAAAAATATGCGTCGCCTGAAAAATGAACAGCAACAGCTTGAAGAGCAGATCAGCGAAACCGAGACCGAGATAGCAGGACTGGAAGAAACCCTGGCCGATCCTTCCCGCTACGGTAACCATGATGAATTAGCCAAACTGGGTGCCCGCCTGGACGAAGCAAGAAGTAACCTGACCCGGCAGATGGAGCGCTGGGAAGAGATCAGTGCCCGGCTTGAAGAAATGTCGAGTTGTGATGGACAGTGATGACCCTAAAAAAAGCTGGAAAAATCAAGCTATCCGGCTGAACTGGTGGTGAGAAATAATGAACGAGAGCGAATTTACTTCTGATTTAATTTTTTTGGGCAATAAAGTAAGTATGTTTAACTTATCAACATACGAGGTTGAGAGAAGCAAACAAGCGGCCAATGTATCATTCGATTTTGATTACCGGGTCAAGCGTGCCCAGCAGCATGAAAACACCTATTTTGGCATCATTGAATTCCAGGTTAAAGTAAATGCGACTTTAGAAGAACAGGCTCTTTTTACTATCGACCTGGTTATGGAGGGGGCTTTTAAGAGTGAAACCCTTAATGAGGATGAGTTCAAGAAAAGGCTCATCGTTAATGGTTTGATTGTTCTCTCCCATATTTCACAAGCCTATATTCAAAGCGTCACCGCACAGTCCGGAATCAATCCCCCGGTCAGGATGCCTATGCTTAACGTGAAGAAATTGATCGAGAAAAAAGCGCAGAACAAAGGACAGGGGGACACTCCGTTACAGTAGGTTCTGGGAACTCTAAATTACTCAACCTTATTTGCAAAACCGCCGCCCCGAATATATAATTAAGCTAGTAAAAAACGCACACTTACACGGAGGATTATGCAGCAGGCAGAAGCATTTTTAACTACTGGCAATGAAGAAGAGACAGCCCACATCGGCGAATTGCTGGGGCACTTTTTGTCTCTCCCCCTGGTCATTGCCCTGCAGGGCGACTTAGGGACGGGCAAGACGGTATTTGTCCGTGGCATCGGCCGCGGTCTAGGGGTGGAAGAACAGGTTTCCAGCCCCACTTTTGTGCTGCTTAAAATCTACAACGGCCGCTTACCTCTTTACCACTTCGATTTTTACCGCTTAAGCGAAGATGAAGAAACAATCGAACTGGGCTTTGAGGATTATCTGCCTGGTGAGGGGATTGCCTGTATCGAGTGGGCTGAGCGTCTGCCTCACCTTTTACCTCCGGAGCACTTGCAGGTGAGGATTGAACGCATCGGCGAACAAGCAGATGACAGGCGGCGGATCTGGTTTGCCCCTCGCGGTGATATCGCAGAAAAATTGGTGGGGAACTTTTTCGATGCAGTTACCTGGCAAACTAACGGCAGTCTGCACATGGAACTGCCCGGCTAACCTGAAACATAATTTGCAATAAACAAGAAGAAAGAGAAAGGTCTGTTTAAATACAGATAAAGGAGTGCAAAATAAATAACTATGGATAAAGATAAAAAGACCCTCCTGCAAGAACACCTTGGTAATGATCAGGATGGCACACAGAGAAAAAGCGAAAATAGTTCAGGAAACCAGGGCTTCGAAGACGGTGTAAACCCTTCTTTTAGTGAAAGATTTTTCCGAAAAAAACACTTTTTCGGCCTGCTGCTCCTTGTTTTTATTATCGGTGGCACTGCCCTTTTCTTTTATTACCAGCGTACTGGCACAGTATCCCACATGGAAGGCTCCTACACCGGGGAACTGCGTTGGAACGAGCCCCACGGTGAAGGAGTTTGGGAACACGAAAGCGGTGCCCGTTATGAAGGTGATTGGTATGAGGGGATGATGCACGGTGAAGGAGTAGCTGTATCAGAAGAAGGGCTACGCTACGAGGGCGAGTTCAAAGAGAACATGGTCCATGGATACGGGGTAATGACCCATCCCGGTGGTGGTCGTTACGAAGGCGAGTTTGTCGAAGGCCGGGAACACGGCGAAGGTGTCCTTGAATACCCCGATGGCGCGATTTACGAGGGTGAGTTTAAAGACGGTCTCCGCCACGGTGAAGGCACCTGGACCCATCCAAGCGGCGAGGAATATATTGGAGAATTCAAAGAGGATCGCTTTCATGGCCAGGGTAGATATGTTTCTCCTGATGGTGCCGAATACGAAGGTGGGTTTAAAGATAATCAATTCCACGGCATGGGCACCTATAAAGAACCGGAGGGGATTGAATACGAAGGTGAGTTTAAAGATGATCGCTTTCATGGGGAGGGCACCATGCACTACCCCGACGGGGCTAAGTACACCGGTGAGTGGAAAGACGGGCAAATTCACGGGGAAGGAAAGATGACCTATCCCGATGATGATATCTACGAGGGTGAATGGAAAGAAGGTAAACGCCATGGTGAGGGTACGTTTACCTTCTCTGATGGTGAAACGATTGAAGGAAAATGGGAAGATCACGAGCCTGTCGAGTGATCACATTTCGTTTATTGATTAAATAATTGGAGGGAACAGCACCTGATTATCCTGGGGATTGACACCACCACTCTATCCTGCAGCGTGGCCCTGCTGCAAGAAGAAACTTTGCTGGCTGATATGACACTTAACATCAAAAAGACTCATTCTGAGCGGTTAATGCCCCTTGTAGATACTCTCCTTACAGAAAGTGGCACCGGCCGTGCGGATTTAGGCGGTGTAGCAGTCTCCGCCGGACCGGGTTCTTTTACCGGTCTACGCATCGGCGTAGCCACCGCTCGCGGTCTGGCTCAGGGGCTCGGCATACCTGCGGTGCCCGTTTGCACCCTGCAAGCTTTGGCGGAAACGGTTCCTACCCCCGGTACTCTGGTTTGCCCCCTGCTTGATGCCCGTCGCAGCCAGGTATATACCGCCCTTTATCGGCGTGGGTGGGAAGAACCATTTTCCTTAAATTCCCTGGTTGAACCGGCAGCAATGTCCCTCGCAGAGCTGACTGCCAACTTAAAAGCATACGAGGAACCGGTGGTTTTCACCGGTGAAGGTTTGCAGAGTTATTCAGTGGTGCTTAAGGAAGCCCTCGGCAAACATGCCATTCTACCTGCAGCGCCTTTCAGGTTGTGCCGCGCTGCCATGGTGGCCTTGCGTGGTCGCGCTCTACTAGCAGCTAACCCGGAAGCTTCCTACTTAGAGCTTTTACCCAGCTACCTGCGCCGTCCCGAAGCGGAAAGAAAGGCTGCTGAAAAGCATTATAAAGCATAGGAGTAAAATAATTGGAACAGGCTATCAGCATTGAACTGATGAGTGAGCAGAATCTGCCCGAGGTATACAAGATCGAGCAGAAATCGTTTAAACATCCCTGGTGCTATCAGTCTTTCCTGGCAGAACTGGAACTGAGCCATATGTCCTGTTACCTGGTGGTCCGCCTGGGAAAAGAAGTAGCCGGTTACATCGGGGCCTGGATTATGTCAGAAGAGGTGCATATAACCACCCTGGCTGTCGATGAGCCTTACCGCCGTAACGGGATTGCTAAATACTTAGTTGCCGAACTAATCAAGCGGGTAAAGCCTCTTGGTGCAAGCTACATAACCCTGGAAGTGCGCCCCAGCAATCAAGCAGCAAGGCGTTTCTACGAAAGCCTGGGTTTTAAAATCATGGGGCGCCGTAGGTATTACTATCCCGATGAAGATGCTTTGATTATGATCCTGGGAAAACTGCCCGACCCTGAAAAACTGGTTGATCCGCAGTTGGTTGAGAGAGCGAAACAGAACCGGGGGCATAGCTTTAAAGAGATCATGAACCGGGCTATGCGGGAAAGCACGAAAAATGAAGATAAAATGAATGATAGTTAATTTAGAGTAAGGCAAGGATATATCTAGAGAAAGGCTATATTTATAATGAGGGAAAAAATAACAAACAATACGGAAAAAGGAGAAATAGACTTAGAAAATGTAGGCGATGTTTTAATCTTAGGGATTGAAACTTCCTGTGATGAAACTGCTGCTGCAGTAGTGAAAAACGGCCGGAAAATCTTGAGCAACCTGGTATCCTCTCAAGTTGAATTGCATGCCCGCTACGGGGGTGTAGTGCCGGAAATTGCCTCCCGCCAACACCTAGCCCTCTTGAACCCCTTGATCGACGATTCTTTAAAAGAAGCGAACATAAGCTTTAGCGACTTGCAGGCGATCAGCGTTTCTCACGGTCCCGGCCTGGTCGGAGCACTCCTTGTAGGTGTAGCCACTGCCAAGGCCCTGGCTTATGCCACCGGTCTGCCCCTTATCGCTGTCAACCACTTGGCCGCCCATCTCTATGCTAACCGCCTTGAAGGTTTTGAAATCAAATACCCGGCAGTAAACCTGATAGTATCAGGTGGCCACAGTGAGCTGCTCCTGGTCGATCAATCAGGCACCCATATTTCTCTCGGCCATACCCGTGATGATGCCGCCGGCGAAGCTTTTGACAAAGTGGCCCGCG
>CAYXQO010000038.1:0-17533 GCA_964467475.1 uncultured Syntrophomonadaceae bacterium | reverse complement strand
CGTGCTGGTGGCAGAACTGACACATTTATAAAAATCCCCCGATTCTTAACCGGCATATTTATCCGGTTAACTCAATTAATATACTGATTATCCCACCGCACCTTGGACCAGTCAACTTTTGTGTGTATGAGCAGTTCTTGCCACAAAAATTTTCATTGTGTCCCGAAATTATTCCGTGTCCCGAAATTATTCCCGAAATTATTAGTTGACCAAATCAACGCTCTGTAATACAATATGTATTACAGGAATGGAGGTGGCTTTATGTTTAGTATCAGGCTTGATAAGCAACTAGATAAAAAAATTGAGGCCTTTGCAGCAAAAGAAAATACAAGCAAGTCAGAAATAGTCCGCGAAGCGCTAACAGAATACCTTACAGCCCGGGAAACAGAAGAAAAGCCCTATGAACTCGGTCAAGATCTATTTGGGCGCTATGGCAGTGGTCAAGGTGATCTTTCGACAACATATAAAAAACGGATTAAGGAGAAACTAGATGAAAGAAACCCTGATTGACACCGGGCCATGCATTGCTTTGTTTGATCGAGACGATCACTTTCATACCGACGCAAAATATTTCTTGAAAAACTTCAAGGGCCGCCTGATTACTTCATGGGCCGTTGTCACAGAAACCCTGCACATGCTCGACTTTGATTACCGGGTTCAGCTCGATTTCCTCCGGTGGATTGACCGGGGTGCACTGGAGCTTGCGGGCCCGGTTAAAGAAGACATAGATAGAATAACCGAGCTAACAGAAAAATATCACGATCGGCCAATCGATTTTGCAGATGCAAGCCTGCTGACCATTGCCGAAAGGAAACAACTAAAAACAATAATATCCATCGACAGCGATTTTCAAATATACCGGACTACACGTGATAAACCTCTTGAAAATATATTTAAAAGAAAAGAATAACCGGCACCCATGCAATCATGGCCGCAACTGTAGATTCTACTGGACTACCATTACAAAGCAGGATTAATTCAGCAACAGAAGAACTAATATTAAAGCATGCAAAACCAGCACAAACAAAACCAAAATAACTGTAATAACCCAAAAGGAGGCCGGCAGCTTGGCCTATAAAGAATATAAAAATTGCCCTTACTGCGATCAAACCATTGAACGCAGTGCCCGAACCTGCAAACACTGCCGGTCAGCTCTGGTTGATGAAACCGCTCCGCAAATCTATGACTCCACAGAGGAGAGCTCCGATGATGAGCGGGTCACTTTAGAAGTAAAGTGCCCGCAGTGCAACGCCTATATCCCCAAAGATGCCCCTACTTGTGAATACTGCAGGGGCCGGGGTTTTGGGAGAGCAGGCAAAGCAAATTTTCGCAAGGGTTTCACTATACGTCATTCCGGCTGTTCCATCAACTCATGCGGCTGCCTGCTGCCGCTTTTGCTTCTGTTGTTGATTATATTAGCGGCAACCGGTGGCTGTTGATCACATTCAGGTTTAAACCCGGCCATTAATTATAAAACTCGTTCCTAAGTGTTCTTTGAGCTACAGCCAAGCTACATCTCCCCCGACATCATATCCGTAAAAACTTCCACCAGCTCCGGGTCGAACTGGCTGCCGGCGCAGCGTTGTAATTCCGCCAGCGCCTCTTCATGGCTTAATATTTCTGCATAGGACCGGGGATGGGTCATGGCGCTGTAGGCAATAGCAATAGCTAAAATACGGCATTCAACCGGAACCTTTTCCCCTTTTAAGCCGAGGGGGTAACCGCTGCCGTCGTAATTTTCGTGATGCCTCAAGATCAGTTCAGCCACACCGGCTAAATCAGGCGAGGCCTGGGCAATCCGGTAACCGGTCTCCGGATGGCGGTAAATTGCTTCGCGCTCTGCCTCGGTCAATTCCCCTGTATTTTCTAAAATACTTTGGTGTAAAAGATTATCCGGCAGGCCCACTTTACCCAGGTCGTAAACCTGGGTTAGTAGTTCCAAATCAGCCATGCGGCTTTCTTCAAGTTTCAAGGCCAGGCCCAGGCGGATGGATAATTCCTGGACCTGCACCCTTTCGCCTTCCTCCAGGCTGTCGCGCTTGAAAAGTGAGGCCAATAGCGAGGAAACAATCCCTGCACGAGCTTTTTTGCTCTGCTCCAGTTTTTCGGTGTACATATTGTTGTCGGCCATTCTAAATATTTCTTCTAAGGAGTAATCCGGGTTTTCACTTACTGCCAGGCCGAGTGAAATGCTTAAGGGCAGGTTTTTTTGTTCCTGGTTATAGCTGTCAACCTGGCGGCGGATTCTGTTCATGACTTGCTCTGCCTCTGCCTTACCTGTACGGGCCAGCAGCAGGGCAAATTCGTCTCCGCCAACCCTGGCTAATATGTCAGATTCACGCAGGGTGCTCTTCAAAAGATCCGCCCCGGCCTGCAGATAGCGGTCGCCTTCACTGTGGCCGAGGGTATCGTTTACCAGTTTCAGGCCGTCTAAGTCGGCCGATATTACTGCTACCGGGTGTTCGCGCGAGCTGTCCAGACGCTCGAGTTCATTTTCAAAGTAACGGCGGTTGTAAAGACCGGTTAGCTGATCATGAAAGCTTAAGCGGCGGATAGTCTCTTCATTCTTGTGTCTGGCCAGAGCGCCGGCGAAGAGTTCGGCTACTACCTGTAAAAGGTTTACCTGGTCTTCGGCCCAGAGATGCTTTTGGTTAACGTGGTCCAGGCCGAAGCAACCAAACACCTTTCCCCCTCCGGCCAGGGGTATGCTCAAAAGTGATTTAATCTCTTCTAATAAAAAGTCCTTTTTGTCTTCCTCTTGCCCGGGCGGCATGGATTCAACATCATTGATAATCACCGTATTTCCTTTAAGCAGTTCGCCTGCCCAGCAGGATTGGAGCCTTACCTGCCGGTTCTGATCTTTTTCATAATTAGACTTGATCCCGGGGGCACACCAGATATGAGTAATGCTATAGGTCTTGCTATCTTCACTGAATGCATATAAATAACTGCGGTCGGCACCGAAAAATTGACCGGCAACTTTAAGCGCTTCGTTAAGCCCCCTGTCTATCTCTTCCGGGGGCTGGTTGATAAAGATAGCGGAGATCTGCGATACCATTTTTTCGAAAGCCAGGCGCTCAGAAAGGGCTTCTTCCGATTCTTTTCGCTCGGTAACATCCCACCAGGCGCCGATTACCTCCATACTGCCATCATCCTGAACTATTAATTGCTGTTCATCATGCAGCCAGTGGTAGTTACCCTGCTTGTCTTTAAAACGGTACTCATCCAGGGTAATCCTGCCCTTCTCTACTAATTTCGGTATGGAGTTAAATAACCCCTCGGCATCTTCCGGGTGAATGCACTCTTTAAAGAGTTCAAAGTTATCTATAAATTCTTCAGGCTCAAAACCAAGCAGGGTTTTCACGTTTTGATTCACATAGGTTATCTGGGGCATTTCACCGGTTAGTTTATAAGAATAGATAACCGCTGGCGTTTGGGAAATCAAGGCATCAAGGCGCGCTTCGCTTTCCCGCAACTGCTTTTCTTTTTCCTTCTGCCCGGTAATATCCCTTAGCTGTTCAACAATCCTCACTACATTACCGTTTTCATCTATAATTGGGTTACTGCGGCAGTCCAGGTATACACCGAGTTCCGGGACGTATTTTTCCAGCTGTTCCATTTTGCCGCTTTGGATAGCTATTCTGGTAGCACATTCTTCACATTCCCGGTCCCGCCCGATTAACTCAAAACACTTTTTACCTTTTACTTCTTCTACTGTCATACCCAGCAATTCATAACCGCTGCGGTTGTAACGTTCTATGCGGTGGTCAGGATCCTGGATAGCTAATACATCTGATATGTTATCCATGACTCCTTCTAGCAATTTTTGTTGGGCTATTATTTCCTGCTCCACCTGTTTGCGGTCTGTGATATCCCTGACCCACTCCACAAATAGCTCTACTGAGCCATGCTCTCCTAAAACAGGCATAACCCGGAGGTCCACCCAGGTGCCACCGGGCAGCTCTACCTCTTTTTGAATGGCTTTTTTTGTTTTTAATACTTCTACCGCCTGGCAGTCAGGGCAGACCTGATCTAACCCCCGGTATGTATAGTAGCACTTGGTATTTAAAATTCTTTTTTCCTCTGGCACGTCCCCGAAACCGTTCCAGTTGCTGTAAACGATATTCATATCGGGATCGTGGATGGAAATCATATCTGGCACCAGGGAAAGCATTTTTTGGAAGCGCTCTTCGCTGTGGGCCAGCTCTTGCTCCATTTCTTTTTGCTCGGTAATATCAACTGCAGAACAAACCACATGTTTTACCTTATCTTCTTGATCCAGCATGGGCGTCTTGGTGATGGCCAGCAGGCGTTTTTCACCCTGGCCGTTGGCCACGTACTCTTCGGTCTTAATTGACTTTTTATCACTAAACACTTGCTTGTTTCCATCAATGCAGGTTTTAACTTCTTCTTCAGAGGGCATTCTTTCCCACAGGGTTTTATGGGCTAAATCGCTTACCTCTACCCCAAAAAAAGCGGCATGGGCTTCATTAACAGCACCATATGTTTGAACATCGGTCAGGTACCAGACCTGGGCATCGATGTTGTTTAGCAAAATATCCTGTTCCCGGGCAAGCCGGGCAATCTGTTCGGCCTGGTTTTTTTGCTCAGTGAAATCCATAACAAATCCGGTGACAAAAGCAGCTTCACCGGTTTTTTCATAAACCGTGTCCGCAGTTTCTCTAACCCAGATTACAGTTCCATCCTTTTTGATGACGCGGTGCTCGTATTCAAGCGGAATACCTTTTTTGCTTTCTGTAATCGGCTGATTCATAGCCAGCACGTACTCTTTATCTTCCGGGTGGATCCGCTTTAAAAAGGCATCGAAAGTTCCTTCAAACTCACCCTCGTCCAGGCCGAAAAGCGCCTCGCACTCCTTTGACCAGTAAAGCCTTTCTTTCTTGAGATCATATTCCCAGTAACCGGCCCTTGCGTTGACCTGGGCCATAGACAGGCGTTTTTCATTCTTTAGCAGTTTTTCTTCTGCCCGCAAGCGTCCCAGCACTGCCCCTAACTGCCCGGCGTAAAGCTCAATCACTTCCCGGTTGTGTATACCCTTTCCCTTTGGCATGAAAAAGATAATGTCGCCCGTGGTTTCGCGCCCGCCGTAGGCCAGTTCAAGCACGTAAATATCGCCGATCCCGGTAAGTTTATGGAGCGCGGTCGAAGTGGTTTTATTCAGCGCACCCATTGCTGTTTCATATAAACTGCTGAAACGGACCAGTTTGCCGCCTTCGATTTTGCGCAGCCGCTCGGGGATAATCTCCCAGGCCTGCCCGGCTATCTCAAATCCGAGCAGCTTAGAGGCGCTTTCAATCATGGAAGGAATCCCGGAAATTGCCCGGGTCACTGTTTTGGTGCGGTCATCTTCGTAGGTGTTGATTGCTGCAAATTTGGCCCCGGAGAGTTTCAGCAGGTTGTCGGCCGCAGACTGGTAGTCGAAGGTGGCCAGGTCGGTGTTAAACAGCTCCTCTGTTAGTTCCAGCAAACCCTTCATCGAGGCCAGCTCTTCCTTGCGCGCGGTGATTTCGGTAAAAACGGTGGTGAAAAAGCCCGGTTCGTCGCTGTAGGCCTGCACCTCGTACCAGCGCTGCAGCGGCTCCGAATATTGTTCGAAATTTAAACTATTGCCCCCTGTGGCTACTTTGCCGTAGACGCCGATCCAATCGAAATCGTCTTTTTCGATGCCGGGCAAAACCTCGGTCACTTTCCTGCCCAGGATGTTTTCTCTTTTTAACCCGGTCATTTCCTCAAAGGCAGCATTAACTTCCAGGAAAATATAGTCGGCAGGGTTATTTTGATCGTCTAAGACTACCTGGTGGCGAGCAAAGCCATTGGGCAGAGTTTCTAAGGCCTGGTTAATATTGTCGTGGTCAGTTTCCATGTTAACACCTCATAAGTATTATCATTGCCGGGTAAGCTGAAGCTTTTATCAGGGCAGGGTAAAGTAGAAGCAGGCACCTTTGCCCTCTTTCCCTTCAGCCCAGATTTCCCCGCCGTGGCGGGAAATAATCCGGTAGACTAAATTTAAGCCGATCCCTATCCCGGGGTATTCTTCCTCGCTGTGCAGCTTGTGGAAAGGAATAAAAAGCTTATCTGCATGGCTCATGTTAAAGCCTGTGCCATTGTCTTTCAGGTAGTAAACGGTGCGGCCGTTTTGCTCAGTGCTGCCAAATTCAATGCGCGTCTTTTTTAGCCCGGAGGTAAACTTCCAGGCGTTGTCAAGCAAATTTTTAAGCAGGATCTTTAATAAGTCGGCATCTCCTTCTGCGATAAGCTGCGGGGCTACTACCGTCTCGAGCTGGCGCTCCGGTTCTTCGTGCTGCAGCTTTTCAAGGTTGGAGCGCACTAAAGTGCTGAGGTTAACCTCTTCCCTGTCAATTTCGCGGCTCACTACGTTTGAGAGCTGAAGCAGGGCGTCGGTGATCTTTTTCATAGAACCGATCTGGGTGATGATGCGCGTTAAGTAATCGCGGGCCTGCTCGTCTAACTGCCCGGCACACTCTTCCATGAGCATCTCGCTAAAGCCTTCGATGCGGCGCAGAGGCGCCTGCAGGTCATTTGAGACCGAATAGGTGAAGGTATCGACAGCAGCGCGCTCTGCGGCCTGCTGCGCTAAGGCCTCTTCTGTTTCCTTGCGGTCGGTGATATCGACATGAGTACCAAAAACCCACAGCGGTTTGCCGTCTTCGGTCCAGCTTATCACTTTACCGCGATCATTTACCCAGATCCAGTGCCCGTCTTTGTGTTTCATGCGACATTCCACGTTATAAAAATCAATTTCTCCATTAAAATGCCTCTTCAATTCCCGGTTACTTTCTTTCAGGTCTTCCGGGTGGGCAAACTTTACCCAGGTGTCAATAGAAACAGGAGATATCTCTTCGAGGGTATAGCCAACCATTTCAGCCCATCTTTCATTAAACCTCGTTTCACCAGTTTGAGCATTCCACTCCCAGGTTCCCACATTAGCTCCTTCCACAATATTAGAAAGGCGCTCTTTTTGCATAAATAAATCTTGCTCGACCTCTTTGCGCTCGGTAACATCCCTTAATTGTTGTACAAGCAACCCTACTTTGCCGTCTTCGAAAACGGGGTTGGTGCGGCAGTTCAAATGAATGCCCAGTTCCGGGAAGTACCTTTCAATCTGTTCCAGCTTCCCACTTTGCAGCGCTCTAGCGGTGGCACATTCTTCACATTCCCTTTCTCGCCCGATCAGCTGGTGGCATTTTTTACCCCTCACTTCTTCAGGAGTCATACCCAGCAGCTCATATCCGGCCCGGTTGTAGCGCTCTATCGTATGGTCGGGATACTGGATGGACAAAACATCTGATACATTATCCATAATCCCCTCCAGCAGCTTATGCTGGGCAGTTAGCTCTTTTTCTGATTCTTTGCGGCCGGTAATATCCCTGACCCACTCAACAAAATACTCTATCGTCTGGTCTTCTCCCAGAATGGGAATTATGCGCAGGTCAACCCACATCCCGTCGGGCAGCTCCACTTCTTCCTGGAAAGCTTCTCCGGTCTGTAAAACTGTTACGGCCTGGCAATCGGGGCAGATCTGATCTAATCCCCGGTATGTTTTGTAGCACTTGGTATTTAAAATCCGCTTTTCCTCAGGCACGGCCCCAAATCCGTTCCAGTTGCTGTAAACAATATTCATCTCTGAATCATGAATGGAGACCAGGTCGGGCACCAGGGATAACATCTTTTGAAAACGCTCTTCACTGCGGGACAGCGCTTGTTCTAAGCGCTTGCGCTCGGTAATATCGCTGGTCACCCCGTCCACCCTTACCGGCTGCTGGTTTTCATCATATATCATCTTTGACCGGTCATTTATCCAGATTATACTACCATCGGGTCTAACTATACGGCACTCCCTCACAGCTTCGCCATTTGCCTGCAATTGCTCTATGGCTTTTTCCACGAGGTGCCGGTCTTCCGGGTGGGTGACCTCTTTAAATAAAGTCGGGTTAGCGTAAAACTCCTGGGCCGGTCTTCCATATATCTTTTCCAGGGCAGGGCTGAGGTATAGGTGCTTAAAATCAGGCCAGGATATGGACCACACTACATCTGTCATGTTGTTTAAGATACTGCTTAGCTTTTCTTCGCTCTCGCGCAGGGCTTTTTCGGTGGCTTTTCGCGTAGACACATTACGAAAGATGCCGCGGGTATGCACGAAGTGCCCCTCTTCATCAAGTTTAACGCTGACATTACCCTCTACCGCAACCAGGGCTCCGTCTTTGGTGACAAAGTACGCTTCAACTTCACCTGCGGCTTTGCCGGTGATAACCTGCTCAAAAACCGTCCTGCAGTGTTCCCTGGAATCGGGGTGGATGATCTCCCAGAGGGTGAGGCCTGTGACCTCTTCAGAGCTGTATTTAAGGGTTTTAAGCCAGGCCTGATTGACATAGGTAAACCTGCCCTCGCTGTCAACGCACTGAACAAGGTCACTGGCCTGATCGATAAATTCTCTGTACCATGCTGCCGTTTCCCCGCTTATCGGTCGATTACTGTTACTGTTGTGACCGCTCATAATGGCAAACCCCCTGTCATTGTTACTGATCCGCTTTCAGGATCGTTAGGAAGGACTCCACCGCCTGCGAATCGAATTTGATACCTGAGCATTTTTTAATTTTGGCCGTACTTTCGCTTCTGCTTTTCTACTTTTTGCAAATCCAACCTGAAACAGCCCGGCTGGCTGCCGAGTGCCCGTTTCAGCTCTGTCCCCAAATCCGAGAGCTCCCCCTTATCGACATAACCATCTGCACCTTTTTCAATGAGGGTCGCAGCAAAGTTTTCGTCAATCCTGCCGGAGACGATTATAAAAGGCAGGGAGCGGCCGCTTTCCTGCAAGACATTCAGGGCTTCTGGGGCGCTGAAAACGGGCGTGCTGTGATCGGAGATCACCAGCTGCCACTTTTCGTTTGTTAGGGCACCTTTAAGACCGGCAGCGGTTTCAACCTGGATACAGCTGTGATTGTAGCCGACTTTTTTAAGGGCCCGCAGGATCATAATCAGGTCGTCTTCACTGTCTTCTACAACAATAACGTTTAACTCTTTCATAGCAACCAAACTTCCTTGAAAAGTAAGCCGCTCTAAGGCAGGGTAAAGTAGAAGCAGGCACCTTTGCCCTCTTTCCCTTCAGCCCAGATTTCCCCGCCGTGGCGGGAAATGATGCGGTAAACAATGCTTAAACCGACGCCGGTGCCGGAATATATTTTAGCATCGTGCAGGCGCTTAAAAGCGGTAAACAGTTTTTCAGCATGATTCATGTCGAAACCGGTGCCATTGTCTTTTATGTAATAGGCTTCTTGACCCTCTTGAACGGTACTGCCAAATTCTATCCGGGGTTTATCCTCACCAGCAGTAAACTTCCAGGCATTGCCTAAAAGGTTATCTAAAGCGATACGTAAAAGGGCGGTGTCTCCATCTGCCACCAGGCCAGGGGTAATCACTACTTCCACCGGCCGGTCAGGCTTACTGGCCTGCAGATTTTTTAAGCAAACGTTAACCAGAGCGCTCAGTTCTACGGGTTCGCGGTTGATCTGCATCTGCGAGATCCGGGAAAGTTTAAGCAGGTCCTCGATTAGTTCACCCATATGCTCACAGGAGTTGTTGATCCGCTGCAGGTAATCCCGGCCTTGCTGGTCGAGCTGACCGGTGTAGTCTTCGAGCAAGATCTTGCTGAAACCGGTGATGCGGTTTAGCGGCCCGCGCAGGTCATGTGAAGCTGAGTGGGTAAAAGCGTCAAGTTCACGGTTGGCCGCCTCCAGCTGGGCAGTGCGTTCTTCTACTTTTCTTTCCAGGTTAATATTTAGTTCCTTTAGTTCTTCTTCTATGGCTTTTAAGTTGCTGATATCTCTGACCCATTCTATAAAATATTCCACCTCACCACTGTTATCAAAAATTGGGATGACCCTTAAGTCAACCCAGTAATCTTCTGAAAGCTCAACTTCCTTTTGGAATACCTCTTTACTGTCAAAAACCTGGATAGCCCGGCAGTCAGGGCAAACCTGATCATAATCGCGGTATGTTTTATAGCATTTGGTGTTGAGAACCTGCTTTTCTGGTGGTACAGCAGCAAAGCCGCTCCAGTTACTGTAAATTATGTTCATATCGGTATCTTGGACAGATATCATATCAGGGATTACTTTAAGCATTCGCTGAAAACCGCTTTCATTTTCTTTTAGCTTTTCCTCCGCCTGCTTGCGCTCAGTGATATCGGTGGTCACGGCAAGCAGGCTAACAATTTTGCCGCCTTTTTCTTTTTCCGGCACGATGCGGGTAAAAAGGTGCTTTTCTCCTTCCGGCAGCATGAAAGTGTAAATGTCCTGCTGTTCTTTGCCGCTATCAAAACATTTCTTGAGGATCTGATTCATCCTTTGAAACTGTTTGCGCTGTTCCTCGGACGTGCTTATCTCAGCTAAATCGAGAAAGGTTTTACCCATGATAAATTCGGCAGGCGGACCAATAAACTTTTCTGCTGCCCGGTTTAAATAGACATGCTTGAGGTCGGTGTCAAAGCGGACCACCATGTCGGGGATATTGTTGGCGATATGTTTATAGCCTTTTTCACTGCGCTTGAGCTTTAATGCTTTTTCTTTTTCTGCACTGAGATCACGAAAAACGGCGGCAAAATAACCCGACTCGTCGCTGTAGGCGCAAACTTCATACCAGCGCCCGAGCGGCTCAATGAACTGTTCGAAGCGAACTGTCTCGCCGCTTGAAGCAACCTTACCACAGGTGCCGATCCAGTCAAAATCACTATTTATAATTTCGGGCAAAACTGCGCTCACTTTTTTACCGGAAATCTCTTCTTGCTTTAACCCGGTCATCTCTTCAAAGGCAGGGTTTACTTCCTGGAAGATACAATCCACTGGCCTGCCCCTGTCATCTGTAACGATGCGTTGGTAGGCAAATGCATCGGGCAGGTTTTCAATCAGCTGGCGGTACTGATCTGAATCACGGTTCACAAGCAGCCACTTCCCATCAAGCAAATTATAATCCAGGGGCTATATTAGCATGAACAAGCAAATTTTAGCAAAGTTATACATCACTTCTACCCGCCAGCCGTTTATCCTTTTTTTGTATGCAAATTTGTATAAAATTTCAACTAAAAACACGACAAAGTTACCCGGTCAGAAACCTTTGCTAAAAAGGTGCAAAGCCTGGTTTAAAAACAACAGGCGGCTTTTTTATAGGCAAAGCCGCCCGCTACGAGCCTTTCTTTTACTCAAACAGCCCCGTGCCGGAACGCACAAAGAGCCTGATACCCCGGCTTTCATAGGTTTTAGCAATATAGCTGAGCGTCCGGTCGATATTGATTTCACCATTTTCAGCCATTTGGTTGAATTCATCTGCTGTAAACTCGAACCCTTCAGCTTTGGCAATAGCCAGGCGTTCATCTTTGTCTTTAGCAGCCGCAATTTTTTCAGCAAAGGCTTCATCATCATTCATTTTCTCCATAAACTGCTTTACCGCTTCTTCACTCATCTAATCCTGCCTCCTTTTGATAATCCCGGCAAACAATACCTTTTTACCGGTTCTTTTTTATTCAATAATCCCTTTAAAAATATCGACCAGTTGAGGGTCAAACTGGGTGCCGGAGCAATTATTTATCTCTGCCAGCGCCTCTCGGGTGGTTTTAGCCCGGCGGTAAGGGCGATCGTTGGTCATGGCATCAAATGCATCAGCAATGGTTAAGATGCGGCACTCTAGCGGTATCTGTTCGCCCTGCAGCCCCAGGGGGTAACCTGTACCGTCATATTTTTCATGGTGACGCAGGATAAGATCGGCAATCCCTTCAAGCTCCGGTGAAGCGCAGGCGATGCGGTAGCCTTTTTCAGGGTGCAGGCGCATAATCTCCCATTCACCCTCAGTTAAACCGCTCGTTTTAAAAAGAATCTCATCAGGGATGCCGATCTTGCCCAGGTCATGCACCTGGGCTACCAGGTCAAGGGCGGCCAGGCGGCTGCGATCAAGCCCGGCTGCCCGGCCCATTTTCTGGCATAACTCCTGCAACCTTTGAGCATGGCCACCGGTAATATAGTCGCGCTCGGCAAGGGCAGCCAAAAGGGCGCTTACTACCTGGCCGCGGCTACTGCCGCTGCGATTTTGCTTCTCGAGGCGCATTAGTTTTTCCGCATGCTTCAAGGTAACGGCCGGGTTTTCTTCTTTATCCCTGCTGACAGCGCAGCCCAAAGAAACTAAAAGCGGCAGCTCATCGTTTTCTTTATTGAAATGATCAATGGCCTGGTAGATTCTTTCTACTACCTCCCACGCGGAGCTTTCGCTTATTTGCGGCAGGATTGCGGCAAATTCATCTCCGCCGATGCGGGCTAAAAGATCACCGCGGCGCAGTGCTGTTTTGAACCGGTCAGCGCATATTTGCAGGTAGCGGTCGCCTGCTTTTTGGCCCAGGGTTTCGTTGATCAGTTTCAGGCCGTCGATATCAGCGGAAATAACGGCCAGGGGATAACCGGCGCCGCTTTTAAGCCGCTCCAGCTCGTTATCGAAGTAGATCCGGTTATAAAGGCCGGTTAACTGATCGTGTAAGGTCATATAGGTAAGCTGCTCACGGTTATGCCTGTTTTCTTCACGCAGCGCGGCCTCGCGCAGTTCGCGCTCCACTGCCGGGGCCAGGCGGGTCAGGTTGTCTTTCATGATGTAGTCATGCGCGCCTGCTTTCATCGCCTTGACGGCAAACTCTTCCCCGATGGTGCCCGAGACGATGATAAAAGGCAGGTCGCGGCCGCTGTGGTTGAGCACACTCAGCGCTTCAGTGGCACTGAAACGGGGCATGGCGTGATCGGATATAACCAGCTGCCAGCTTTCATCTTCCAAGGCGTTTTTTAGACCTTCTTCAGTTTCCACGCAGGTGTGGATAACATCAAAGCCACCTTTTTTCAGCGCCCGCAGGATCAATAGCAGATCATCTTCAGAGTCTTCGACAATAATGACCCGAATAAGGGACATCAGGTAGCCTCCTTTGCAAGGGCAATGTTCACAAATTAATAAAATGAACAATCAAGGGGCAGGCCCGGGTTTTAATTCCACCCGGGCAAGCCCTCTTTTTTTAGCGGCACACCCTACTGGTTTTCGGCCAGCTGTTTGCCGGCCTGAGAGATATCGTCCAGGGCCACCTGCTCTTCGGTGGTAAGAATGCGGTCTAAATTCAAGATGATCAGCATGCGTTCTTCAATCTTACCCACCCCTGTAATCAGGTCAGTTTTTCCCCCGGCCACCTGGCTGGGCGCTTCCTGGATCTGCTCAACAGGCAACCTGGTTACTTCACTGACCGAGTCGACGATCAAACCGACCATGCGCTCTTGCACTTCCACGATGATAATCCTGTTCTCGTCAGTTCTTTCGGCCTCAGCCAATGCAAAACGTTTACGCAAATCAATTACCGGGATTACTTCTCCCCGCATGTTAATAACCCCTTCCACAAAGTCAAGCGAGCGGGGGAGTGGGGTTACCCTGACCATCTTTACGACTTCTTTCACGTTATTGATGCTGCAGGCGAATTCCTCGTTTTCCATCATGAACACGACCAGTTGGCTTACGCCTTCGTTGGTATGCTCTTCCATTTCATAGCCTCCTTCTTACCGGATGTTTGAGGTTGGAAGCTTTTTGCTTCCACACTCTCCGGTTAACCACTTGAGGCCCGCCCCTTTAAAGAGAGCGAGCCTCCATCTATTTTACTGGTACTTGAACTTGTTCAACTCCTGGTTTAAGTTCTCCGCTGAAGACCGCAGCTCCTCTGCAGTAGCGGCCATTTCTTCCATGGTCGAGGACTGCTCTTCAATGGAAGCGGCCATTTCTTCGCTGCCGGAACTTAATTCCTCTGCTGCGGAAGCAGTCTCTTCCACCTGCTTGGAAATGCCTTTAACCGCCTCTAAGATTTCATTGAAGGTGGCCCCGGTTTTAGAAACCACCTCGGTGCCTGATTCCACATCTTTAACCCCTTCAGTCATGCTTTCCAGGGCCTTTTTACTTTCATCCTGGGTGGCGGTAATTAAATCGCCAATTTCTTTAGCTGCACCGGCGGACTGCTCAGCTAATTTGCGTACTTCTTCGGCCACCACGGCAAAACCCCTGCCCTGCTCGCCGGCCCGGGCCGCTTCAATCGCCGCGTTAAGGGCAAGCAAGTTGGTCTGGTCGGCTATATCGGTGATTACGCCTAAGATCTTGCCGATATCGTTGGAACGCTGGTCCACCTCGGTGATTACTCCTTGCAGTTCATTGACCCGGTTGTTGATCACCTGCATCTGGTTGACCGCTTCTTCAATAGCATGATTACCTTCTTCTGCCTGCTCTAGAATCCTGGAATTGGCTTCGGCCATGGTTTGCGAATTGGTGCTTAAGTTCTGGGCGTTACTGGCAAATTCGTTGGTAGAAGCTGAAACTTCTTCCAAAGAAGAGCTCATTTCTTCTGACGCAGAAGATACCTGCTCACTGCCCGTATTGACACTGCCGGAAACGTCCACGGCCTGGCTGATCAGGTTGCGCAGGCTTTCACTCATATTGTTGAAGGCCATGGCCAGCTGCCCGATTTCGTCTTTACGCTTGACATTGGTTTCCACGGTAAAATCACCTTCGGCAATCTTACCGGCAACCTGGGCTACTTCCTGGACCGGTCTGGCAATCCCGCTGGCGATGAAAAAGCCGATCCCGGCAACCAGGCCGGCGGCAACCAGGCCGATAATTAACATAATATTGCGCAGAGCATCAACCCCGGCAAAGGCTTCCGCGGAATATACTTCCACCACTAAGCCGGCCGGTTGATCACCAAGCATAACCACTTCACCGGCGCTTAAAACCATGTCTCCGTCGTAATCGGGGAACTCATCCTGGTACTCAAAGTCCATGTTTCCTTCGCGGATAGGTCCGGATAAGTATTCCACCGCTTGGGTATCAATGCTTACGTTATGAGCTGCCCCGCTGGAATATTCCCCGAGCATGGTATCTGTTAAAAGCATCCCGTTTGCATCGATCAGGTACGAGTCCGCAGTCTCTCCCAGATTTTCCACCCCGGCATGGGTCAAATCATTGATGATTCCACCATCAAAAATGATATTAACCGTGCCTACCACCGATCCGCTGTCACCTTCACTGCGCACGGGGGTGGATAAAACCATGACATAATCCTCCACCACATCGGAATAAAACATCTCCGACCAGGTGGCACTCCCGTCTAATGCACCCTGCAGATAACTGCGCCCGGAAAGATCGGTGCCTTCCATTTGCCCCAGGGAATCGTAAATCACTTCTCCTTCCAGGTTGCTGATAAATAGCTGCGAGAAACCGTACTCTTCGGCTACAACAGGCATAAGGGTGTCTAAAATAGGGATGCGGTCCTGCCAATCATCTGCTTCCTGGACCAGCACTTCCTCACCTTCTTCAGTTTCGTAAGAGACCTCTTCTCTGCCTTCGCCGTGGTAAATGTTTAAACTCTGGTAAACATCGCGGGTGGTGGCCAGCACCTGCCCGTCACCTTCGCGTTCAGCATAGAAATCATCAAACTGCTCCTCGGTAATATCGGCAAACATGTCAATGGCGTTATATACTTCGTCTTCGATGTTCTGGCTGGCCTGGGTGTAGCTGATCACCGCGATTGCCGCCAGGGGTACAATTCCTACCAGTAAAAAAAGGGCAATCATTCTAAACTTTAAACTCATTTTCACTAACCTCCCTTGGTTGTAGATTAAAACATTAGCATCCCTGCAAAATCTAAGATTTCCTTTAGTTCCACCTACTTATTATCGATGAACCGCTCTTGTTTGCTTTGCTTGGCATAACTTCATTGATCAACCCCTTAAAAGGTCTATTGCTGCAACCTCCGTTTATAATTGTCTTTTGCAGCTAAATAATCTGTCAGACCCTCGGTAAAGTTCTCCTTAAAAATGATGCCGCTAACCAGTGGCGATAAAAACAGGCAGCGGCTAATCCATTTATCCTTAAAAAGCAACAAAGCTAAAACATCTAACTCCGGGTTAAGGTGTTTTAGCTTTTCTAATGTATTAATTATGCCGGGATTGGCGGAAAAAATTTCAACGTCGATCAATATCAGGTCGGGAAAGTGCTGCGCCTTCAAAAGTAACGATTCATCATAGCTTGCTGCAACCTCTACGCTTCTAAAATCACGGCACTGCAGAGCATAATTATTCGCCGCTTTTCGAAAAGGATCATGCGGGTCAATTATCAGCAAGCGCAGAGGCAGCATCCGTCTTCACCCCGGTTTTGGTATTATATTTTTATTATATATCCATAATATTTTATGTATATGGGAAAGTTCCCCATAAAGCGCGTTTTCGATCCCCATTTTCAGACAAAGAAGTCCCCATTTTTCTAGCAATAACCATAAGTTAACAACAAGCCTCTAACCCCTGCGGTACAAGGCTGTAAGCGGAGGGTTTCGGCGAGGGTGGTTTGCATAATGTTGAAATACTCCCCATATAAGGCTGGCATATACTTATTCCCGGGCCAGGGGGATATCAAGGCTGCTTCAAAGTACGGTAAAATCTACAAACTTTGCCAGGCAACAAATGTGTAACTGCGCCGTGACCCCTCTACTTCACAGGTTTTCATATTCCAGGTTAAACACCCCTACTTCAGGAAGCTTCATCAAGCCAATATGCTATAATTAGCGCAGCAATAAGTCCCTTAAAAGAAATGACATTGAAAGGAGAGATGGCGTGTTCACGGTAGCTTCGCTTCAGTTAGAAATCAACGATCAGCAGACCAAGCAGGACCGGATTGATTATGCCTTGGAGCAAATGGATTTAGCCAGGGAGGCAGACTTAATCCTGCTGCCTGAGATTTGGAATATCGGGTACGTTAACTTTCACCTCTACGAAAGGGAAAGTGAGCCTTTAGACGGCCCGACCATCACTGCTATTGCTGAAAAAGCCCGGGAAATTAATGCTTACGTTTTTGCCGGCAGTTTCGTGGAAAACGCCGCCGGCAAACTCTACAACACCAGCGTCTTGCTGGACAACAACGGCAAAAACATCGGCACTTACCGCAAAATCCACCTTTTCAGCTATGGCTCTAAAGAAAAAGAGCTTTTAACCCCGGGTGAAACGGCAGTGGTGGCTAATACAGACCTTGGAGCCTTAGGCTTATCAACCTGTTACGACCTGCGCTTCCCTGAGTTATATCGTTATATGCTCGATTTGGGTGCGGAAGTCTTTCTTGTAACCGCAGCCTGGCCCTTCCCCCGCTGGGCTAACTGGCTCACCTTGAACCAGGCCAGGGCCTTAGAAAATATCTGTTACCTGGTATCATGCAACTGTGCCGGGCTGAATCAGGGTGTTTATTTTTTAGGCCACAGCTCAGTGGTTGATCCCAAGGGAATAATCAAAGCGGGCAGCAATGAAGAACCCTGTATAGTCAAAGGCACCGTAGACCTAAAAAGAGTCCACCAGATCAGAAATAGCTTGTCCCAGTTAAACGACCGGACCTTGAAATTTATGGACTGAAGGCTTAAATCATAACCAGGTGGTCAGAGGGATTGAGATTGTCAATC
>CAYXQO010000037.1:0-18852 GCA_964467475.1 uncultured Syntrophomonadaceae bacterium | reverse complement strand
CTACACCCTGAATACGGTGCGGTGAAAACCCCATATTCTCCAGGCTTTTTTCAACCCCTTCAACCTGTTCTTTTTCCGCTGTCGGCTGCATTACAACAATCATCTTAAAAACCCCTTTCTTAATAGAATAATAATAGAATAATAATGAAAATAAAAAAACCGTCCCTGTAGGGACGGAATTTATATCCGCGGTACCACCCAAATTGATGATTGCATCCACTTAAAGCAGGTACGGGCGTGCTTTGAAGCCGCCGATACCCTCTTCCTGTAACGGGGAAGAACCGTTAACACCTACTTGGCCCGTATGCGGGCTTTCAGGTTACAGCTTCGAAGGGAACTTCAATCAGGGACCTGCCCGGCCCGGCTTTCAGCCTTTGGCCCGGCCTCTCTGGTCGGGTGGTGCACCGGATTTACTTTCCTTCTGCATTGCCTTTCTGGTTGCGCTTTTGATTAGCGCCAATTAATTAAAACGTAGTTTACCACATCACTCCGAAGAAGGCAACCCCTGATTAAAATTATTCATTGCATTTTCCAGGCCACTTTCCACAAAAGCAAGAATCGCTTCCACCGCCTGCTCTTTTGCCCCGGCAAGCAGTTCACTGTCCGGTGGTTCAACCGGTTGTAATACATAATCGGCGGTACTCATCCAGGGTGGCGGCTTCCCGATACCCACGCGCAGGCGGGGAAAAGCTGAAGTTCCCAGGGCGTCGATAATGGACTGCACCCCGCGGTGGCCTGCTCCGCTCCCCTTTTTTCGCAGGCGAATTACTCCCGGCGGGAGGTCGAGATCATCATAGACAACCATTAACTCTTCTAAATCTACAGGGTAATTACGCAACAGCTCGTTTACGGCAAGGCCACTGCGGTTCATATAGGTCAGCGGCTGGGCAAGGATAATTTCCCGGCCTTTATACCTGGCACCGGCAACCAGGGAGCGATATCGCTGGTCAGGCTTGCCCGCCTGCAAACGATGTGAAACCGCCTCTACGACCTGGAAGCCCAGGTTATGCCTGCTTCCGGAATAATCTTTTTTTGGGTTTCCCAGTCCGACAATTAAGTACATCCAACCCCTCCGGCGATATGATTACCTTGATAAGATAAATGCCCCTCCTAAAATAAGGGGCATTTGAACTGGTTTGTTTTAAATTGGCAATCACATAAATTAGCTTTCTTCTTCTGTTTCTTCGGCAGCGGATTCTTCCTCTGCAGCCTCTTCCTCGGCGCCTTCTTCGACCTCTTCGACCTCTTCTTCTTCCAGGTCGGGCTCTAACTCCTCTTCAGACATGGGAGCCAGAACCTGGGCCAAAATAGTATCCGGCGGGGAAATTAATTCAATATCGCCTTCCATGTTCAGGCTTTCGGCGGTAATACTGTCGCCGATATTGAGGTCAGAAATATCGACATCAAGCTGCTCGGGAATATCGCCCGGCAGACATTCGATATCCACTTCCCTGGTAGCCAGGGATAAGACCCCGCCTTCATTCACGCCCACCGGTTCACCGATAAAGTTCAGGTGGACGGAAACCTCGATCCTGTCAGTCATCGAAATACGGATAAAATCGACATGCAGGATCCGGTCCTGGTAAAGAATATCTCTTTGGATTTCGTTAAACATTACCGTTTCCTGGCGGGTCTTTTTACCCTTGGATTTGACTTTCAGATCGAGGAGGACGTTGCTGCCTCCCGTGGTTAAAACCTGCCTTAAAGTGCGCCCGTCAACAACCACGGGGAAGTTTTCGGCGCCCCGGCCATAAAGGACTGCCGGAACCTTGTCTTCCCGGCGCATACTTTTGCGCTCTCCCTTGGTTAATTGCGGACGAGTATGAACTTCCATTTCCATTCTTTCCATACAATCTAGCCTCCTTCTGCAATAGTATACTGCAGGAAGCAACGAAAATCAACGTTAATCAAAAAGTTCGCTGACCGAACGTTTTTCCTGGATGCGGTTAATCGCTTCCCCGATTAAAGGAGCGACAGATAGGGCTTTAAAACAATCTCTTTTACCTTTGATTAAACTTTTATCAATCGGGATGGTGTTGGCATAAACCACCTCGGTAATACTTGATGCACTCAAACGATCGATGGCTTTCCCGGAAAACACCGGGTGGGTGCAGCAGGCATAAACATCTTTAACCCCCGCATCTACCAGCGCTTCCGCGCCTGTTGTCAGGGACCCCGCAGTATCAATCATGTCATCGATAAAGATCGCAGTTTTCCCCTTAACTTCACCAATAATGTTCATAACTTCCGCCTCGTTCGGGGAAGGTCTTTTCTTATCGATAATCGCAAGCGGCATCATCAATCGATTGGCCAAATCCCGGGCCCGGGTCACTCCGCCTAAGTCCGGAGAAACAACTACTCCATTTTCGATTTGCTTATCCTTAAAATATTTGGCCAGGATGGGCAGGGCGGTTAAGTGATCTAAGGGTATGTTGAAAAACCCCTGGATTTGCCCGGCGTGCAAATCCATTGCCACAACCCGGTCCGCCCCGGCTGCCGTGATCAAATCGGCAATCAACTTGGCAGTAATTGGATCACGGGCCCTGGTTTTGCGATCCTGCCGGGCATAGGCATAATAAGGGATTACCGCATTGATTGATTTGGCCGAAGCCCGCCTGAGAGCGTCAATTATAATTAACAGTTCGAGGATGCTTTCATTGATCGGGTCGCAGAGAGGTTGAATCAGGAATGAATTGGTTCCCCGGACACTTTCCCTGATACTGATCGATATTTCCCCGTCACTGAACCTGGTTACTTCACAGTTACCAAGGGGTGTTTTTAAGTACTCCGCTATTTCCTCAGCCAATTCCCGGTTTGCGCTGCCGCAGTAAATTTTCAGATCATTGCCGTTCTCTATCACCTTAAACCCTCCCGTGCTTTCTTGTTGCTTTTATTGTGTTAGTTTCCAGGATGCCCTTTATATCTTTCTCTCTGTCTTTCTGTTTTTCCTGCCCATTATATTTTTTCCTTCAGAAAGTTTGCGGGAGAGGGGCAAGCTAAAATTTATCCTGTTCAAGGCAAACAAAGGGGCCTAACCGGGAGTTTTTTCCCACAGAGCTACCCCGAACTACCGAATGCTCGATGATTGCACGGTCACCGATTTTTGCATCTACCAGGTGCGCACCCGGCCCGATGCGGCATCCTTCACCAATTATAGTGTTACCTTCCAGGATGCAATTTGGCTCGATCACAGTATCCGGGCCAATTTCCACCTCAGTTTCAATGTATGCGGTGCCGGGATCAATTAATGTGACTCCTGCATGCATCA
Organism: uncultured Syntrophomonadaceae bacterium; assembly: GCA_964467475.1. Classification (GTDB taxonomy): domain Bacteria; phylum Bacillota; class Dethiobacteria; order DTU022; family DTU022; genus B1SED10-74M. The sequence goes on along the minus strand of CAYXQO010000037.1, from coordinate 15,584 downwards.
AATCCTGGTTAATTCTATCTCGCATCAAGAAAGCGGCCTCTGCCAGCTGGGCACGGTTGTTGATCCCAAGTCCTACCCGGCAGTCCTCTATGCAGTAGGCTCCTACGGTTAGGTTGTCCTTGTAGATCATAGCAAGAACGTCAGGAAGGTAGTACTCTTTCTGGACATTTTCTGTATTGAGAAGAGGGAGATAATGACGAAGCAGCTTTATATCAAAACAATAGGTGCCGGTGTTTACTTCCTTAATTTCCTTCTCTTCAGGTGAGGCATCTTTGTCTTCTACAACCTGTTTTACCAGGCCCTGCTTGTCGCGGATTACCCGGCCATAACCCGCCGGATTACTGAGGACGGTGGTGGCCACGCCTGCTGCCCCGCTTTCGAGACAATCCACCAGTTTCTGTAAGTGCCCCGCTTCCATGAGCGGTGTATCCCCACAAAGAACCAGCAGGGCCCCGTCACCGGGCAGTTCGCTGAGCGCCTCCATCACCGCATGGCCTGTCCCCAGCTGGTTCTTTTGCATAACATATTTCCACTTATCCCCAAAGGTGTCCATAACCTTTGAGGCGCCGTGGCCCACAACGATCAAAACATTGTCCGTCAACGCAGCGGCGCTTTCTGCAATGTAATGCAGCATTGGTTTACCGCAAATAGGATGCAAAACCTTGGGCAAACGCGAACGCATCCGCTTGCCTTCACCTGCTGCCAACACCACAGCCCATAAATCTTTCATACCAAGCCCCTCCCGAACTGTCATAAATACATTAGAGTAGATCACTTAAGCTATTATACTGCAGTTAGCCCGGAGGGGCAAAATTAAAATAGAAGTGCTTGCCAGAGCCCGTGCTGCATTTTGAACTGGTGCCGGCTCATCAGCCAAAAGCACTGGCGATGACGATAGCTGCGGGCTTTCGCTTTGGCTGCCCTTTGGCAAGCGCCGCCTATAGACCAGCCATAGACCCGGTTCTCGGGTGACCTCTTTCTATGCAACCAGGCCAACCGCAACCTTTGTCTCACTGGCCACTGTACCCGCTTAACCAGCAACACTTCCAGTCTTACTATGCAGCACGGTTGAAAAGTAACAGGTAAAAATTAGATCGTAACCGCATTTTCCTCCAGCGCTGCATAGTAAGCGCCAATTACTGCATCCTGGATCATTTTTCTGGTTTCAGCATTGATTGGGTGGGCGATATCCCTGAATTCACCGCTGGGATTACGTTTGCTGGGCATGGCCACAAATAGCCCGTTTCTTCCATCAATAATACGCAGGTCGTGAATGGCAAGCATGTCGTTGAGTGTGATTGAAACAATCGCCTTCATTTTCCCTTCATGGTTCATACTCCTGATCCTGACATCGGTAACAACCATTTTCACTTTTACCCCCTATAGCTTTTAGTAGTTATATTAGAAAAACCCATTGACTATAAAAACTTGAAACTTAAAAATCATAGCGTTCCGGTATAAATACTATGAGAAATATTTCACTTGCTATTGATATAATTTTTATTTGCTCTGCCGAGCTGCATTTTCAAAGTGGTGCCGGCTCATCGCGAGCCTCTGGCGGCGATCAACAGCTGCTGCGGGCTTTCGCTTTGGCTGCCCTTTGGCAAGCTCCATCCGCAGCCCCCCCAAAAATAGACCCGGGTCCTCGGGAAGGCTTTTCCATGCAGCCAGACCACCCGCCACCTTTGCCCCGATGACCATTGCAACCGCTTAACCTGCAATGTCACATGCCCAAAACACAGTAAGGCACAGTACGACAAGGTAGTAACTATAATTTTTTTTAACAACTTCTTCAATGGTTATCATGTAAACAACAAGCGTATTATGCCTGAGGATTATGTCATTTTTGTATAAACTATAACAAGGTATTTTATGATACATGTATAATTATAAAGAGAGGGATTCAATTTTACCATATTATTATTTGGTGTTTTTTCGGAAGCTAGCGTGCGAAAATTCGTAAGTTTTTGCTTTGCAGTCAAACAACAAGAAAAAGACAACTTAACAAGAGAGCGGGAATGAATTAAATGAAAAACGAAGAATTCGGGCAGCTGTTAAAAACACTTCGCCAAAACAGCCTCGATCCAAAGGGAAATCGCTGGACCCGGGAAACTTTGAGCCGTGAAATAAAGCTAACCGAAGATCAACTGGGCAGGCTGGAACGAGGAGAAAGGAAATATCTCGACAACCACACCCTGCACCTGTTAGCCCGCTCCTTTAATTTAACCAGCCTTGAAAAGAAAGAATTCTTCTGCGCTGCTGCAGGGATGGCCGATGATCAGCTGTTTGCCCGGGAAAAACCGGAGGCTCAACTGCAGGAACTCTTACATGAAATTAAAGATATCCAGATCCCTTCAATGGTCCTCGATGTTTATGCCGATATAGTAGCATTAAATACAGCCACATTAAATTTATTCCTTTTAACGCCTGATATTATCCGTTACGCTGGCGAAATACCCGCTGGCTACAACCTGCTTCACTTTATATATTCCCCTCAATTTGGCTGTAGGGAAATATTTGGGTCAAAATGGTCAGAAGTAGCCACTATTGAAGTCCTGCTTTTCCGCCGTTCCACTCTACGTTACCGGCATACCGCTTACTTTAACTACATTTTGAACACCCTGTTAAAAGAAAAACAGTTCAATATTGACTGGTATACCAGCCACCGTTATGAAAGCCACTACGAGTTGACCTATGAACACTTCAAGTATAAGCACCCTCGTTTTGGTTTTTTGTCTTATCTATCTACAGAAACCGTTGTCAATACTAAAAAAGGAGACCTGTACCTGTTATTATACAATCCTACTGACGATGCTACAAAATCTGTTTTTTCCAGCCTGCTTGACCGAAATGAAAACAAGGTTTACAGGATTTCCAGCTGGCCCGAGAAATATTTTTTAAACGCCTCTAGCAATATCTAACCCGGACGAGCCGGGAGATTATCGAGAGCCTGCTTGACCAGATCCAGGTCACTTACTTTGTCAACATCAATTCCCAGTTCCACCAGTTCACATATTACTGCCCTGGCTTCCAGTTTCAATAGTTTTGAAAGGAAGGCTTCCAGATCAGAAATTGAAAGAGTTTTGCACACATACTTGATGATCAAGATGAAAGGTAAGATCTTGATTAGTTTAAGCGGCTTTTTACGGTAGGAAATAAACATTTCAAGACGAGCCCGGTTGTCAAGGAACCAGGCCGGACGGATTAAGCCCAGGTTTCCTCCGGTAACCAAGCCTTCCTTAAGGCGGACATAGGTGCGCTCTGTTTCCGGGAAGAGCCTGGCAAAAGCTTCTTTTCGCAAAACCGGGTAATAAAAATCGTTTTCCAGATTACCGCAGAAACCCAGGAATTCTTCGACAACCCCGGGTTTAAGTAAAGGGATATCGCCGGTAACCACCAAAGCAAGACGATCCCGGTCCACAGCTTCAAATCCGGCGGCAAGATTATCGAGCATACTGCCTCTTTCAGGCATTATCGTAAATTCATAGCCCCGGTTGAGCAAACTTTGCAGCTCCGGTTCCGGTCCCACTACCACCACTTTCCCAACAGACGGGGCTTCATTGAGGGCCTGCAAGACATACCCGAGCAAAGGCCGGCCATATATTTCTATAAAAGCTTTATTCTTGACCCCTTCCTGCTCGGTTAAGGGTTCCTGTTTGCCTCCGCCGGCCAGCACTACCGCTTCTACCATCTCCTATCACCACTCCTTGTTACCGCTGGTTACCCAACAAAGATAGGCCCTGCTGCCTTCTTGTTCAGCAGCCCGGGCAGCATCACGAGCATCACGCCATTGCTCGGTTAAAATAAAAACTGCCGGCCCGCTGCCTGAGATCACCGGTGAAAATCCGGCATTGGCGAGCCTTTTCTTGAGCCCTTTTAGCTTGCTCGAGCGAGGCTCAATGGCAGTTTCAAGGGTATTCGTAAAACCACGGGCCAGCCAGCCAGTAATTTTTTGCTTGTCCTGTTTAGAGATCGCTTCTACTAAAGGTTCCAGGGGAGGCTCGCCCATTTTTCTTTTGTCAAATGAATTGTAGGCGGCAGCTGTGGACATTGCTTCATTTTCCGGGATCGCTATAACAGCCCAAAAAAAGGGGAGGGGAGGTAGTTCCTGCAGTCGTTCGCCCCTGCCCCCGGCCAGTGCCGTTCCCCCCTGCAAACAGAAAGGCACATCGGAGCCCAGCTCAGCTCCCGCTTCCAGTAACTCACTTTTAGGCAAAGCCAGCTGCCAAAAACGGTTTAAACCAAGCAGGGCTGCCGCAGCATCAGCACTGCCGCCTGCCAGGCCGGCTTCGACAGGTATATTTTTGTAGAGGGTTATCTTTACCCCGGGCAGTTTTTTGCCATGTTTGTTTTGCAATAATACTGCCGCCCGGCTAACCAGGTTATCGTGGCCGGATAAGCGCGGATCAGTGCAAAAAAAATTACAGCCCCTGCCTGCTGCCGGTTCAAATACCAGGGTATCGGCCAGGGAAACCTGCTGCATAACCGATTCCAGGTCATGATAGCCGTCTGCACGCTGGCGCAGTACTTTCAGCCCAAGGTTTATCTTGGCATAAGCCTTTAAACAAAAAGTGTAATTCATATTCAGCTCATTTTGACCAGGCGCTCGTTTTCCGTAATCCCGGGCACTCTACCTCGTTTAGCCACCGGCTTGCCCTCCACTTCTTTCAGGTCAAGCGTCATATCTATTGCCGGGGCCCGGGCAATATAGCTGCCCACACCAAAAGCGTCTGCTCCCGCTTCTTTGAGAGTCATAATGCGTTCCGGTTTCAGGCCCCCGGAAACCACAATTTGCACATGGTGATATCCATTGTGGTCCAGGCGGGCCCTGCTTTCTCTTACCAGTCCAGGAGTAACACCGCCTCTCTCACCCGGTGTATCAAGCCTGATCCCGTTAAGCTGGCGGCCGAGGGCTTCGGCGACCCTCAGTGCTTCCTCGGGCTCGTCTTTAAAAGTATCGACTAAGATGATCCGGGGCGCATCTTCCGGAAGGAATTGATCGTAAGCTTTAGCCAACCGCACCGTATCTCCGGAGATCAAGAAGGCGGCATGAGGAATTGTCCCCACCGGGGTACGTCCTAAAAGCAAAGCCCCCAGGATGCAACTGCAGGCGTCAGCACCGCCTAAAACAGCCGCCCGTTCCATCACAGGCGCTACTGCCGGGTGCAGGTGCCTGGAGCCATAACAAACAACCATGCGCTCTCCCGCGGCTTCCTTGCAGCTGTGTGCTGCAGTAGCCCAGCCACTTGAACTGGCGAGTGTTCCTAACAGGGGGGTTTCATAGATCCCGAACTGGCGGTACGGCCCTTTAATCCGCATCACTACTTCGCGGTGGCTCATTGTCTCGCCCTCGGGAAGCGCCCAGACCTCAAGCCCCCGGTCTCGCAGCAGGTAGAGAACTTCATCGACACCTGCGATGAGCCCCTCACCGGAAGAAAAAATTTCGGCAGTCACCTCGGTATCCGCAAGGCCCATTGAATCAAGCAAATCCATACTGCGAACAAAATAAATATCGCTGGTCAGTCCTTCTTCAATTTCAGAAGCTGATGCTGAAAAAAACCTGTTATCCGGTTCTACTTCTCTATCTTCAATATCCTTTAGCGTAATGAATTTTCTAGGCTTCATCCTGTACCTCCAGCTTGATTTAGATCAGATTAACTCCAAGAGTTTTTTCCATTTCCTGCAGGGCAAAACGGTGAGCTTCTTCATCAAAACTGGCTACAGCTTTCTGCGGAACAGTTACCCGGTATCCAAGCATCCTGGCTTCTGCTGCAGTATATAAGATACAAATGTTTGAAACTACACCGACAAGTTCAAGCTCTTCAATGCCTTTTTCTCGCAGGGTTAAATCCAGGTCGGTGCCAAAAAAAGCGCTAAACCGTCTTTTCCCAATCACTCTTTCACCTGGCTGAGGTGCCACTTCTGAAAAGACTTCATCCCCCCCGGAACCCTGCACACTGTGCGGCGGAAAAAGGTCAAATTCACGGTCTTCATCAATATGCTGATCGCAAGCAAAAATCACCGGGTTATTTGCAGACCGGTGGTGCTCCAACCTCGTTTTTACTTCCGGGACGACCTGTTCCGCAACCGGGCCGATATATAAGGCGCCGTTCGGGGCAACAAAATCATTAATCATATCTACTACCAGCAAAGCTTTCATTGCACAACCCTCCCATGAAACAAATATTGGCAGTGTATTTCGCTATTCTACAAAAAGCATATTAATCCTGCTTATTTATCTTAAGTTTAAGGCAGCCTAAACCCTGGATCCGGGTAATATATGTTCAGAAAAAGAAAAACCGGAATAAAAATCCGGTTCATAGTTTTCCCTGTCAATGAATCGCCAGCACAATAATGTAAAAGCCAAAGAGCTAAAGGGAATCGAACTATTCAATTCTCAAGCAAACTGCGAAAACCTTAATAATTACCCTGCAGAACGGCGCAGTTTGCCTTCATCAAAGCTGAGTTCTACGGTTTCAGTTAAGATGTCGGCATAGCTAAATGAAATTCTTTGAAAATAGTTGTTCTCATTTACTCTAACTATAAAAATAGAAGGGTATAAACTTTCCAATACGCCTTCCTTTTCGTAAGTTTTTCGGCGACCACGATTGGCTCTTAGTTTTATATTTTCACCCAGATGCGATTCAAGTTTCTTACGGATTTCAAACAGGACGTCCTTAGCCACTATTTAAAACCACCTTATAATTATTCTGTTCTAATTTTACCACATTAACCAGCGAGAAGTCAAGAAAACTGAGCAGTTTGCTTGTAATTTCGCCTGTAGAGCCAAAATAAGGGCCAAAAACATACCCCAAAGGAAAAGTGCCAGGGGGACGGGGTTGTTGACACAAGTGCGAGCAGGCGAGTGCCAAGGGGACGGGGTTGTTGACAACAAATACTGATGCTTCCGTATAACTTACTGTCAAAACCTTTTAACCTGCAAAGTTCAAGGGGATGAAGGAACAAGGAAAATGGTTAATTAAGGGGGCACATGTTAAGGAAACGTGCATAATTCCTCTTTTGCTGACTGTAACCGGTCAAACTGTCTTGTTAGCATCTTGCACATAAAAGTTAGATATGCTAGTCCATAAAGCAACCAGCGTTAATTTGATCGCAAGCTTCTCTATTTGCCTTGTTTAATGGGTTGAAAAAATCTGGTTTAAGGGGTTGAAGAAACCCGTGGAAAGCTTTATCTTCGAAAAAAATTAACTGACGGCAGATGCATCGCAAAGTGATAAAGTTCATCCGCTTTTACTTTTTGATGGACTATTATTGGCAAAAAACACCCTTCCATCAAATAGTACACTTTGCCATCAAATAGTAATTATTAGGATTAAAAATGTGTCAACAACCCCGTCCCCCTGGCACTACCGGGTGAAACGGTCGGCTACAGTGGCCGCGCCATAAGAATAGGGTTTGATAAATGCCTGGTAACCGCTGCCGATTACCATGCCCACAACTTCTTTAATGATATCCCTGGTTTCGCCTTTTTCGCCCACATCAAGGTGAATTTCTACGTTTAAGCTTATATCGCTGTCCTCGGCCAGTTTTTCCGTGAGCCGGGTGGCTACTTCCAGGCTGAGGAAAGTTTCATAATAGATTTTTTGACGCAAGCTTTCCATGTAGCGGGTTTTTTGCTTATGATAGAAGAACCTGCCGCCTTTGCCCACCCGGTGGACTACCACGGCGGTTACGAATATTACACAGTCATCCAGGAATGAATGAGAATCGGTCCCAATAATTAGCTTATAGGAATCCTCCGGGTATTCATTGGTATAATTGACCAACTCATCAAACAAATCCTGAAAAGATATGCGGCCTTTCGATGGACTGGTGAAATACATCGCTCCTGCGACCTTTCAGCTAGATTTTGCTAAGCTTATTATAAGTGATTCGGGCAAGCAATGCAAACTGCTCCACAGAAAGCTCCTCAGGCCTTGACAGGGTGTCTATATTTGCTTCATTAAGCAATAAAGTCGCCTCATCTCTCGAGCAGGAATAGATGCTCAGCAGGCCGTTTAAAATGGTTTTGCGGCGCTGCCTGAAAACCCCCTGCACCAGTTTCCAGAATACCGCTTCTTCACCGGTAGTCAAAGTCCGCTTTCGGGGACGCAGTAAAATGACAGCTGAGCCTACCTTGGGACGCGGCCAAAATACATTCTTTGAAACATTAAATAGAGTTCGCCCTTCGGTATAGTAGCGGCAAAGCACTGATAAAGAACCGTAATCGCTATCCCCCGGGTTTGCCAGCAGGCGCATGGCCACCTCTTTTTGAAACATTAAAACCGCTCTCTCAAAGGGGAAGCTTTCTTTAAATAAATTATACATGAACGGGCCGGATATATTGTAAGGCAGGTTAGAAACAAGTTTGTTTTTTCCCCCCGGGGCAGCCTCGCCGAGGAACTGCCGCCAGTTTACTTCCAGGACATCTTTGTGGGAAATTTTAACTTCCGGTCGCTGCGGCAGGATATCTTTAAGCAGCCTGACCAGCCCTTTGTCTATTTCCAGGACCGTCAGTTCAATTCCCGTCCGGGCCAAAGCCAGGGTTAAAGCGCCCGCTCCCGCGCCAACCTCGATTATTTTATCACCGGGAACAGCTTCTACTGCCGCCTCTATCTTCCGGACGATATTGGCATCAATCAAAAAATTCTGCCCCAGCTGCTTGTTTGGTTGAATACCATATTCTTCAAAAAGGACGAGCAGTTCCTTTGGTGAAGTAACATTTGGCAAATCAGGCATAGCTATGAACCCCCGGCCGTTACCGGCATAATTTAGGTGCGGCACGGCTCTGACCGCTTATATTTTAGATGCCAGTCCGGGCTAAGTCAAATTTATTACGCCAATTTCCGGGCAGTCGCAAAAATATAATGACAAAATGATAGTTATGCCTTATAATATATTTAACAACAGGAATAATTCAACTGTTTAAGCATCTAGGTTCAGGGAAAGGGGGGAAAGTTTACCCGAATAACAGCCGGCATAATTTTGTTAGCGTGAACTGAAAATATTTTAAGGAGGCTTACTTACCATGGCAGACTATAAAGAAATAATGGACAACCTTAACAAGAAGATTGAAGAAGCGGATCCTTCAAAAATGAAAGGGGTCAGCGCAGTTTACCAGTTTGAGCTCTCCGGAGATAACGGCGGGACATTCCATGTAACAGTCGATGACGGCAAGCCAACTGTAGTCGAATCCGAACACGACAGCCCCAACATTACAATTACCATGGCAGCAGATGATTTTAACGATTTATTGGATGGCAAGTTAAACGCAACCTCAGCATTCATGGCCGGTAAACTAAAGGTAAAAGGCGATATGTCTTTAGCCATGAAATTGCAGAACCTGCTCAGCTAGGCTGAACGGGCTTAAAACCTTAAACCAACCGGATCGAAAAGGACTTCAAACTATAAAAGCAGTGCTTCCCGACCAACAGCGGAAGCACTGCTTTTTTCACAGTAATAGCAAACCAGAGGGAAAGTTCCGTCGTCTTACCTTCAGCCATCAGCAGCACTTATGCATGCTCGAACTGTCCCATCCCCTGGCTTCCAGGAAGGCAGGCCCCTTACGGCCTGATCCATACTAGTTGCCGGACAATCAGGTGAGATAATGACTGCTGCGATAAAAATGAGCTTATCGCAGGCAAAGAATGATTTATAACCGATCAACCAGCTGGTCCGAAAAAAGCCGCACTGCATTAACGTAAACTTGCTCGGCCAGTTCCTCTAAGTCCCGGTTCAAGGCCACCGCAGCCCGCTCATAAACCAGCTTGACATAGGCAGGTTCATTTCGCTTACCGCGGTAAGCCTGCGGGGAAAGGTAGGGAGCATCGGTTTCAAAAAGCAGGCGGTTTTCCGGGATATAATGGAGTAAATCGCGCAGGGCATGGGACTTTGGATATGTAAGCGGTCCGGCCAGTGAAATATAAAACCCAAGGTCCAGGAAAGCTTCAGCCAGGCGGCGATCTCCGGAAAAGCAGTGCATTACTCCGCCTTCTTCGGGCAGGGTTTCTTCTTTTAGGACCTGCAGGGTTTCCTCATGCGCATCGCGGCTATGGATAATTACAGGTTTCTGTACCCGGCAGGCCAGGCGAAGCTGTTCCCGGAATACTTTATCCTGGTCCTCCCTCGGGGAGAGGTTGCGGTAATAATCGAGCCCCATTTCCCCGATGGCCAGCACCGTATCTTCCCTGGCCAGCTTTTCCAACATTTCCACCCAGTTTTTACTCGCCTCAGCCGCGCTATGCGGGTGAATGCCTACCGAGGCGCTGACCTGGGGATACTTCTTGCTCAATTCTACAGATCTTCGCGAGCTGCGCTCATCAGCACCGGCATTGACTACCGCTTCCACTCCGGCCTGGCGGGCCCGGTGCAAGGCCTGATCTAAGTCCCCTTTAAACTTTGGAAAATCAAGATGCGCGTGAGTATCGATTAGTGCCATCAAATTAACTGACCCTGCTTCCCGGGGGTATTTTTTGTTCCACTGAAGTCAGGGTGACCCCACCTTCAGGATCGGTTGCCGCCAAAAGCATGCCCTGGGATAATACGCCACGCAACTTGACCGGTTTTAAATTGGCCACAAATAGCACCATTTTACCGGCAAGCTCTTCCGGGCTGTAGTGTTCGGCAATGCCGGCGACCACCTGGCGAGTTTCTTCTTCCCCTAGATTTACTTCCACTTTTAAAAGTTTATCGGAATTTGGGATTTTCTCGGCTTTAACTATTTCTGCTACTCGCAGTTCTACCTTTTGGAAATCTTCCAGGCCGATTACCCCTTCCTGCGCTTCCTGCTGTTGTGCCTCGGGCTCTTTTTCCGCAGTTTGGTCTCCCCGCATTTCTCTTAATTCAGCCTGCATGTTCAAGCGGGGGAAGAGATCTTCTCCTCTTTTTACCACGGTGCCCGGCTTTATCCCGCCCCATTCTTTGAGGCTATCCCAGCTCTGCAGCTCAGGGCGACCGGCCAGGCCAATCTGTTCAAAAATGCTCTCCGGGGTGCGGGGCATAAAGGGCTGCAGGATCACCGCGATATAGCGAATGCTTTCAAGCAGGTTATAGATTACCGTCCCCAGGCGATCCCGTTTTTCAGGATCCTTGGCCAGGCTCCAGGGCATGTTATCATCGATATAACGATTGCTGCTTCTCACCAATTCCCAGAGTTCAATCAGGGCATCGCTGATTTTCATCTGATCCATTTCCGCTTCTACGACACCGGGTGTCCTCATAGCCGCAGCGCTCAGCTTATGATCGGTTTCTTCCTCTGTGGCCACAGGTTCCGGTAAAACTCCGTCAAAATAACGCTCAGCCATGGTCAGGGTCCTGCTGACCAGGTTGCCAAGGTCATTGGCTAAGTCGTTGTTAATCCGGGTGATAAAAGATTCCAGGCTAAAAACCCCGTCCTGGCCAAAAGGAATTTCCCGCAAAAGGAAATAGCGCAGGGCATCGGAGCTGTAACGCTCGGCCAGCACGCGGGGGTCGATGGCATTACCCTTGGACTTGGACATTTTTCCTTCCTGGAGCATTAACCAGCCGTGCCCGAAGACCGTTTTCGGCAGGGGTTCTCCCAGGGCCATTAAAAAGATGGGCCAATAAATTGTATGAAAACGGAGGATATCTTTACCGATCAGCTGGACATCTGCGGGCCAAAACTCCCGGTAAAGGCTGTCGTCTTCATCCCCGTACCCCAGGGCAGTAATGTAATTGCTCAAGGCATCGAGCCAGACATAAATAACGTGATCCTGGTCAAAAGGTACCGGAATGCCCCAGTCAAATGAAGTCCTGGATACACACAGGTCTTCCAGGCCGGGTTGAATAAAGTTGTTGATCATCTCGTTTTTCCGCGAGGGCGGTAAAATAAAGTCCGGATGTGATTCGATATGATCCTGGAGGCGCTTGGCATAACGGGACATCCTGAAAAAGTAAGCCTCTTCGTCGATGAGTTCCACCTTGCGCCCGCAGTCGGGGCAATTGCCATCATCAAGCTGGCGTTCTGTCCAGTAAGCTTCACAGGGTGTGCAGTAAAGCCCCTCATACTTACCTTTATAAATATCGCCCTGCTCATAAAAGCGCATAAATATCTTGGATACCCTGTCTTTATGCCTTTCTTCAGAGGTGCGGATAAAATCATCATAATAAATATCAAGGTCATGCCAGAGTTCCTTGATCCAATCTACGATTTCATTCACAAACACTGCAGGGGGCTTGCCGGCAGATTCTGCTTCCCTTTGGATCTTCTGGCCGTGTTCATCAGTGCCGGTCAAAAACCAGACCCGGTAACCGGTCAGCCTTTTAAAGCGGGCCATAGCATCAGCAGCTACAGTAGTATAAGAATTCCCCACATGCAGCCTGTTACTCGGGTAATAAATAGGTGTGGTAATATAAAATGTTTTCTTTTCTGCCAATGTTGGGCCTCCTCCGCAGAATTCAAGATGTGGTTATTATATCAGAGCAATTGATAGTGTCAAGATGAACTGTCGCTGGAAAAATGTAACCTGTAATATTCTTGTAAACTTGATTATTTTGGGAAAATAACTATTGACTTACCATGTCAATAACTGGTATACTTATTGAACCAAATAATCTCCATCTTGTAAAAAGGAGGAAATGCTCGTGAAGTCAACAGGGATTGTTAGAAAGGTAGACGAACTGGGCAGGGTAGTTATCCCCATAGAGTTAAGAAGAACCCTGGGTATCGAGGTAAAAGACGCTCTTGAAATTTACGTTGACAATGAAAGAATAATCCTGAAAAAATATGAACCAGCCTGCCTGTTTTGCGGAAATGCAGACAATGTAAAACATTTTGGTAACCGCATAGTCTGCCAGGAGTGTGTAGATAAATTATCTGATGAGGCCTAAACTAGCCGTAATCAACTAGGTTTTTTCTGGGGGCACGATTTAAATCGTGCCCCCAGCGTCAAGAAGCTATTTTTCCTTAAAACCACTAAAGCATATCCACTTCTTCCAAAGGAAAGGTTTTGACAAAGCCGGATTCCTGGATTTTTACCTGGACCGTTTGCTTGCCCTTGTTAATCTCTTGAACCTCTCCTTCGCCATCAGGGGTTAAAACCTTTTCTCCGAGATCCGGCATCTGGTCTCGCGCATCTTCGTAAGCGCTGGCTTCGTACCGGAGGCAGCACATCAATCTCCCGCAAACCCCGGAAATTTTGGTTGGATTGAGGGAAAGATTCTGCCCCTTGGCCATCCTGATCGAAACCGGTTCGAACTCTTCCAAAAAGGTACTGCAGCAAAAAGGGCGACCGCAGGGGCCAATACCGCCTTTTAGTTTTGCTTCGTCTCGCACACCAATTTGCCGCAGTTCAATGCGGGTTTTAAATATAGAAGCCAGGTCTTTTACCAGCTCCCTAAAGTCTACCCGCTCATCCGAAGTGAAATAAAAGATGATTTTGCTCCTGTCGAAGGTGTATTCTACCTTGACCAGCTTCATATCAAGGCCATGTTGCTTAATTTTTTGCTGGCATTTGATAAAGGCGGCAAATTCTTTCTGAATGTTTTCTTCGACGCGTGATTGATCCGCCTCATTTGCCTTGCGCACCACTTTTTTTAAAGGCGTAACCAGTTCTTTTTCTGGCACTTCTCGTTCACCTATCACCACTTCACCAAGTTCTTTTCCGCGTGATGTTTCAACAATCACCAGTTCCCCGGTTTCTAATCTATTTGATCCAGGTTCAAAGTAGTAAGTTTTTCCGGCCTGTTTAAAGCGCACTCCAACTACCCTGGGCATTGCTTTAGCCTCCTTTGCATCAAAATCAACATTTTCTCCAACAACAGCCGGCGATTAACATTGGTTGTAATTAGTTCATGTATTACTGAATTAATCAGGATAATCACTTCTTCCGCTGTTTGGGCAGAAGCTTTATACCCAATATCTTTTCCTACCGGGCCCGGATAAATCAGGAACTTTTCTTCTGTACATAAATTATAGATCAAACTATCCCGGTAAAAAAGGCAGAGCAGCTCCAGGAAGGGAAATAAATCATTCCTTTCAGAAAGGTTTTCCGCCCAGGAAAGGATCCGGTTTGCAGGTAGGCTGCCGGCATTTAATTGATCAGCCAAAGCACCGGCTTTTTCAAAACGCTCTTCCAGCTGCTCATCTTCGGTAAGTTCAAGGGCATAACCGGGAAGCCCGCCGCTAATCCTGGCTATAAAAGAGACCTTTTCTCCCGTTAAGCCTTTTTTGCTTGAGAGCAATCCTTCAATTTCTTCTTGTTTTAAGGGTTGAAGGGTATATGCCTGACAGCGCGACAAAATAGTATCAAATAGCATTCGGGGATGTTCAGCCAGTAAAATAAAGTGCAACCCCGCAGGCGGTTCTTCTAAAATTTTAAGCAGCGATGAGCAAGCCTCGGCGGTCATCGTTTCAGCCTGTTCGATCAAACAAACTTTTTTATCGCCGGCAAGGTAAATACTTTTTTTCAGGGAGCGGATTTGTTCAATCTTTATACTGCGCCCCGTAGGCTGAATAAAATAATATTCAGGATGGTTCCCACTCACAAACAAGCGGCAAGAAGCACACTGCATACAGGCTCCTTCAATGCCGGGTTCATCACAAAGAATCCCCTGGGCCAGGCCCTCACCCCAGCTTTTTTTACCGCTTCCCGAAGGCCCGGTCAATAAGGTGGCGTGACTTAATTTATTTTCTGAAAGCATGTAGCCCAAAGCCCGGCGCAATTCATGCTGCCCGGTCAAAAGGTTAAAACTCATCTTGATTCCCCAATTCAGTCAAGTGCCCCAAATACTCCTTTAGATAATCCCAGATAATCCTTCCCTGGGTTTCGGCATCGGCAGAGGCATCTAAGATAATTACTCTTTGCGGCTCCCTGGCGGCAAGCTCCAGGTAGCCTCTTCGCACTCGTTCATAATAGTAGAAGTCATTTTTTTCCATCCGATCGGCTATAAAATTGCCTCTTCTGGCAGCTGCGTTTTCAATAGATAGATCGAGCAAAAAAGTAATATCGGGCATGCGCCCGCCGGTTGCCCGATAATTAAGCAGATCAATCCAGTGAAGGTCGACTCCCCGGCCATATCCCTGGTAGGCCAGGGTAGAATCTGTAAACCGGTCACAAATAACCACTTCCCCTGCGCGAAGAGAGGGGAAAATGATTTCCTCGGTTACTTCAGCCCGGGCTGCCATATAAAGCAGCAGCTCGGCTCCTGTGGTTAAAGAATAACTGTTTTGAAGAAGGATTTGCCTGATATCCTCGCCGGCGGGGGTGCATCCCGGTTCCCGGACAAGGGTGGAAGGGACCCGGCTTTGAGCAAGCTTATCTTTAAGCATACCTGCCTGGGTAGACTTGCCGCAGCCGTCGATTCCTTCAAAAGATATTAAAAGGCCGTACGTATTAAACACCTCTTTTCACAGGTAACAAAGGAAAGACTAACGGCGGACAGACCTGCAGAGGCGACAGTAAAAATATAGTGGTTAAGGGCAATATAATTTTACAGGCCCCGGGCGCACCGGGATACCGGCTGAGAATCCAGTCTATCTTAAAAGCTGTAGTTAGGCGCTTCCTTGGTGATCTGGACACCGTGTGGATGGCTTTCTTTTAGGGAAGCACCTGAAATGCGGATAA
>CAYXQO010000036.1:0-19447 GCA_964467475.1 uncultured Syntrophomonadaceae bacterium | reverse complement strand
TTGATTCTCTGCTCAATTACTTCCTTTTCGGGTTCGGTATTCATAAGGACAAGTGTATCCAGTGTATGACCTGTGTAAAGCAGTGCCCGCAGGGGTTAATCGAGCTCGACAAGGAAGATTACCCTACCCGCCTTTACCACTGCATGTACTGCCTGCGATGCCTGAACTGGTGTCCAACAGACGCTCTTTATTTCTCCGGTTTGACCAACGGGAAAGCGCGTTTCCCCGGGCCGGAAGCGCTTTTAGAGGCGGCTATGCAGGACGAGTTGGCCAGGCAGCTTAAGCAGAAGTAAAGTTATAGCCCTTCTTTAGTGATGGCTGAGCAGAAACTATTCTTTTCCCTGTCTTTTGACGATTCTGGTTTCTAAAGTTTGAAAAGCTTCATCGAACAGACCGTTTAGATCAAGTTTTGCCTCGTGATTTTCGATTGTTTCAAGCTTAGGTTTGGTTACCGGGCTTTCCGGGAGAAAGACTGTACAACAGTCCTCGTAAGGGCGGATTGAAACATCGTAAGTATCGATATTGATGCTTTTATCGACAATTTCTTTTTTATCCATCCCCAACAATGGCCTTAAGGTGAGCATGCCGGTAGCTTTTTCGACGACAGAGATACTCTCTAAGGTCTGACTGGCCACCTGGCCCAGGCTTTCCCCGGTGATCAGGGCTTGCAGGTTCTGCTGTATACTTAACCGTTCGGCCAGGCGCATCATCATTCGCCGCAACAAAATGATCCCCAGTTCATCAGGGCAGCTGGCGCGTAATTCCTTTTGAATATTTGCTACGCTGATCATGTGCAGGGTTACTTTATCACACCCGGCGGCCAGCTTGCGGCACAGGTCAACTGCTTTTTCCTGGGAATGTCGGCTGGTAAAAGGAAAACTGTGGAAATGAAGCGCTTCTATAGCGAGACCTCGTTTCATAGTCAGCCACCCGGCTACCGGGCTGTCAATGCCTCCCGAGAGCAGAAGCAGTGAACGGCCGGTGATGCCCACGGGTAGGCCGCCCGGGCCTGCAAAGGTCTCAGAGTAAAGGTAAGCCCGATCACGGCTGATTTCCACCGCCAGGGTAAACTCAGGGTTGTTTAGATCGACTTCCAGATGGGGCAAGTGTTCTTGCAGGTGCGCGCCCAAAAGGTGGTTGACTTCCGGGGAAGTGTGGGGGAAACCCTTATTCGGCCTGCGGGTTTCCACTTTGAACCTGGTTTTTTCTGGCGCTCTTCTGCTGGCAATTTCCAGGGCCAGTTCCTTGATCTGTTCCAGGTCCAGGTCAGCTTCTTCCACCGGGCTTAAAGAAACTACCCCGAAAACGTTTTTCAGTCTCTCGGCGATCAAATCGCTGTTTTCTTCGGTTCCGCTGACCATGAAACGTCCGCGCATTCTTTTAACTTCCGCGCCCAAATCTTCAATCGCTGCCTCGAGGTTGTGCTGCAATTTTTGTTCGAACTGGTAGCGGTTTTTGCCTTTTAAAGCAATTTCACCATAGCGGACTAAAAATTTTACCGGCATTTGCTACCTCCCCTGTAGGCTCATGTCCAGGTTATCATTATAAATAATCTTGTTTGCTCAGCCGCGGCTGAGCGGTAAAAAATACAATATTATTTCACAATCCTGTGAAGTTCTTTTACTGTTTCGGCGGTGATTCGAGCTGCTTCTTCAGCATCCCGCTCGTTATTATAACATGAAAAACTGAAGCGTAAAGCGCTGTCGAGGCGGTCTTTTTTTAGGCCTAAGGCCTGCAGAATATGGCTCGGTTCCGGTTTGCGAGAGTGGCAGGCGGAACCGGCGGAAGCATAAACCCCTTTTGCTTCAAGAGAGTGAAGCAGCATTTCAGATGGCAGCCCCGGGAAGGAAAGGTTAATTATGTGACAGGCGCTTTCTTCCGGTTCCGGCCCGTTGACATAAGCTTCGATACCGCTCTCCATAAGTTTACGATAAAAATGCAACTTGGTGTTTTTAAGCGCTTCAGCTTTTTGCCCCTGGTTTTCCCCGGTTATACGGGCAGCCATGCCAAAGCCGGCAATCGCAGAGACATTCTCCGTTCCAGGGCGCATTTCATATTCCTGGCCGCCACCGTGGAAAAGCGGCTGTAAAAGGGTTCCTTCTTTAACCCACAGGCTCCCGGTTCCCCGGGGACCGTGCACCTTGTGGGAGCTGCAGCTAACCATGTCGGCCTGCCAGTTTTTCACTTTGATGGGCAGGCGGGCAAATGACTGCACGGCGTCGACGTGGAAAAGCAGGTTAGGATTATTCTTCTTGAGCAAAGGCCCGATTTTTTCCAGGGGTTGGATGGTGCCGATTTCATTGTTCACATGCATGATACTGACAAGAATTGTCTCCGGGCCGGCCGCTTCTCTCAGTTCTTCCGGGTCGATTAAGCCCTGTTCGTTTACCGGCAGGTAGGTTACCGCAAAACCCGCTTCTTCTTCCAAAAAGCGAAAGCAGTTTAATACCGAGGGATGTTCCACCTGACTGGTGATCAAGTGGCTGCCCCGCCGGCGATTACGCAGAGCCGCTCCTTTGATGGCCAGGTTATTTGACTCGGTGCCCCCGGAGGTAAAAATGATCTCCTTTTCTTTCCCGCCGAAGAAGAGGGCTACCTGCCGCCTGGCCTCTTCAGAGAATCTCTCTGCCTCTAAGCCCTTTTCATGCATCGAGGAGGGGTTTCCATACGACTGACCTGCTACTTTCCCGGTAAAATCGACCACTTCGGGGTAAGGGCGGGTAGTGGCGCTGTTATCTAAATATATTTCAGGCAATTAATCATTCCTCCTAACCATAAAAAAACCCGGGTTGCCCCGGGTTTTTTACAGGCTTAGGGCAACTTAAACGGCAACTACTTCTTTAACGTTTGCAACTTCCTGCATCAAGACTTTTTCAATCCCCTGCTTAAGGGTAACTGTTGCCATCGGGCAGCCCCCGCAGGCTCCGGTAAGCCGCACTTTTACGACCCCATCGTCGCCTACTTCGACCAGTTCGACATCGCCTCCGTCCCGCTGCAAAGCCGGGCGGATCTTATCGAGAGCTTTTTCTACCTGTTCCTGCATTTTTATGCCTCCTTCACCTTCTAAAAGTCCAAATATCAGCAAATCTGCCATTCTGCAATGGTCGTATTGCTATAAACATATTATAACACAACCTGTCCTGCCTAACTCAAGCTGATGTTATTATCCCTCTGGCTAAATTGACACCTCCGGGTAAATCAATCATAATGTTTATATGGCACAAACAAGGCAAGTTACAGAGTTTAAGGGAGGAAAACATGATGACAGGAAAACAAACCCATGATTTGATCATCCTTGGCGGCGGTCCGGCCGGAGTTACCGCAGCGCTCTACGGCGTGCGAGCCGGGCTTTCGGTAGTAGTGTTGGAGAAAATGACCCTGGGCGGTGAGATAGTTTCCACCGACCGTCTTGATAATTTTCCCGCTTTCCCGGAAGGTATTTCCGGGGCCGAGTTCGGGATGCTTTTACAGCAGCAGTTAGATAATCTGAGCGTGCCCGTTTACACCGCGGATGTTGAAAAGGTCTCGCTTGAAGGCGAACTAAAAAAAATTAGCACTTCTGCGGGAGAGTTTAACGGCAAAGCGGTTTTAATTGCTACAGGCACCGTGCCGAACCTGCTCGGGGCAGAAGGAGAACAGGAATTTGTCGGGCGCGGCGTTTCTTACTGCGCCACCTGTGATGCTGCTTTTTTTAGGGGTAAAGAGGTGGCTGTAGTCGGCGGGGGAAATGCCGCTTTAGAAGAAACTATTTTTCTCCACCGGTTTGTCTCAAAAATTTACCTGATTCACCGCCGGGACCAGTTCCGCGGGGTAAAAGGTTTGCAGGACAAGGTGCTTGAGCTGCCCAACGTGGAGGTTCTCTGGAACACCACGGTCAGCAAGATTGAAGGGGAAAACAAGGTCAGCGGCCTTCACCTGAAACAGGAGGGAGAAGACCGGTTCCTGGAGGTAAGCGGAGTGTTTATCTATGCCGGGCGGCAGACTAATGCGCCATTTTTAGAAGGGGTGCCGATCGAGACGAGCAAAAACGGCTTTATTGAAACATCTGAGAAAATGGAAACTTCCCTGCCCGGTGTTTATGCGGCTGGTGATATCCGCAAGAAATTCCTGCGCCAGGTGATTACCGCAGCATCGGACGGCGCCATCGCCGCCAGCGCGGTTGCCCAAAAACTATTTGCCTGAGGGGGCACTTATAAAAGATGATAGATTATTTAGATATCCTGGTCAGGCTTCTTTTGTCCATTATTTTAGGTGGCATGATCGGGTTTGAAAGAGAAAGCCATAATCGCCCGGCCGGTTTCAGGACCCATATTTTAGTCTGCGCCGGTTCTGCCTTGATCATGATGCTTTCGGCATACGGTTTTACCGAACAACTCAGCGCAGGCTTTGATGTTGATCCCAGCCGGATCGCCGCCGGGGTGGTTACCGGCATTGGTTTTATCGGTGCCGGCACGATCCTGCAGCAAAGAGGCAGTATCAGGGGACTAACCACCGCAGCCACGATCTGGGTGGTCTCCGGGGTTGGTTTGGCTGTAGGGATCGGTTTTTACTTGGGCGCGGTGGCCACCACAGTTTTTGTCCTTGCCAGCCTGTTGACCCTGAGGCGCTTTGAACACAGGTTTTTCTCCCGGCGGCGCCTTAAAAGTTTACTGGTTAAGGCGGTCGATCAGCCAGGTTTACTGGGAAGAATCGCTGATGTGCTTGGTGAGATGGCAGTCAATATCCGCAAAAGCAACCTTGGCGAACCCGAAGAAGAAGCAGACACGGGCATTGAAGTAATCGATATTGAGTTTTTAGTGGAAACGCCGCTGGAAATAAACTTAAAAACCCTCTTTTACCGGCTTTACTGCCTCGACGGCGTCATCGAGGTGCAGTGGCAGGGCGAAGTGATTAACCGGAAAGACTGTATGCCCGAGTTTGAATAAAATAAAGCTTCTAAGACTCAAAATCAGATGACTACAAATAAATAAGCAAATAACAGCAAGAACGAGAAAATGGCGCAAAAATAACCGCCAGTAGCTCAAAAGCCGACTAAAGCTCTCTTATGACATTTGCCCTTATCCCTAAAAAGAGATACCATTTAGCCAAGGTCAGAGATGGTCAGACAAGATACGCGACCCCATTTTGCTTGACCGGGCTGCTTGATCAACTGCTAAATTCAGGGAAGGGCCAAGCGAGATGCCGAATTTAACCGACTACATAGAAGAGTATTTAAAAAAGCTGTTGTCTTTGAGTCAAGAACAGTATATTGAAGTGCAGCGCCGCGAACTGGCCGGCAAGTTTAATTGTGTCCCTTCGCAGATTAATTATGTTTTAGAGCGGCGCTTCACCATGGAAAGAGGGTTCTTAGTTGAAAGCAGGCGGGGCGGCGGTGGTTGTATCCGCATATACCGTATTGAGCCCGCCCATGCCCGTCCCTGGCGGGAAGTGATTGCCAATCTCAGCAGGGAAGAGTTTGACCCGGTTAAAGCCAGGGAAACCCTGAAGCGGATGCGGGACGAAAAAGTGATTTCAATGCGAGAAGCCCGCCTCTTAGAAACGGTAATCAGGGACCGGGTTTATGAGCAAAGCGATATTGGCAGGGAAAAGGCCAGGAAATTGCAGCGGATGCTGCTTGGTGCCGCCCTGGAAGAGCTGCTAAAAGTAGGCTATTAAATTTTATTGACCGAGTGGGAGTGCAAGCAATGCTTTGTCAGGAATGCCGGACAAATGAAGCAAATATCCAGATAATCAAAAATATAGACGGCAAGCAAACCGAAGAATTTTTGTGCGAACAGTGTGCCCAGGAAAAAGAAGAGCTTGATTTTTCCTTTGAGCCGCAATTTTCACTGCACAAGCTCTTTTCCAGCATGCTGAACCAGGATTTGCTTGGCAGCCGGGAATCCATGCTTGCTTCGAGATCGCAGTGTCCCGAATGCGGCCTTTCTTTTGCCCAGTTCAGCCAGGTAGGCAGGCTCGGTTGCAGGGAATGTTTCAACACTTTTGATGAAAACTTAAAGCCTCTTTTGCGGCGGATTCACGCCAGTTCTGAGCACAACGGAAAGATCCCCGCGCGTGCCCGGCGCCGGGTGAAATATATGCGAGAGCTCGACGAACTAAAGGAGCAGCTGCAGTCGAAGGTGCAAAACGAGGAATTTGAAGAAGCGGCTGTTTTAAGGGATAAAATCAGGGCTATGGAAAAAAGCCTTGCCGGTGAATTACCGGATGAAGAAACAGAAGAAAGGTTCGAAGATGAAAGGGATGAGAAAAAACCGGGCAGCGAACAAAGCGACGCCGACGAGGATAGCGATGACAACGACAATCGTGATCAAGATCAAGAGGATGAAAACAGCTAAAAGGAGAATACAGGCTTGAGCAAGGTAGAATACAACAGGAGCCGCTGGATGGAAGGCGGCGGACCGGAATCGGAAATAGTGATCAGTTCCCGGGTTCGGGCGGCCAGGAATTTAGAGGGACACCCCTTTTCCTGCCTGGCCTCGGAACAGGAGAACGAAGAAGCCCTGGATAAAATCAGGCAGGGGACAACCGGTAAAAAAGAGTTTGCCGATTTCAGCTTCCTTATGATGAAGGATATTACTGAGCTTGAAAAGCAGGCTTTGGTGGAAAAGCACCTGATTAGTCCCTTCCTCGCTTACGAGGCAAGCTGTGGCGCTTTAATGATGTTAGAGGACGAAGCGGTGAGTATTATGATCAACGAAGAAGACCATCTTCGCATCCAGACGATCTTGCCTGGTTTGCGCCTCGAGGAGGCCTGGGCGGAAACCGGGCGCTATGATGATATTTTAGAAAGTGAACTGGACTACGTTTTCGATGAGAATTACGGTTATTTAACTGCTTGCCCCACAAATGTAGGCACCGGTTTGCGGGCATCGGTAATGCTGCACCTGCCGGCGTTGATCATGACCCGGCAGATCAACCGGATTTTAGGGGCGCTCTCCCAGGTGGGTTTGACCGTGCGCGGCCTTTACGGAGAAGGAACTGAGATCATCGGCAATTTAGTCCAGGTTTCTAACCAGGTTACCCTGGGACAGAAAGAGGAAGAGATTATCGGAAATTTGGCCGGTGTCATCGGCCAGGTAATCGAACAGGAACAGGGTGCCCGGCAAGCTTTGCTCGACAAAAAAAGAGCGGACCTGGCCGATAAAGCCTGGCGGGCCCTGGGCACTTTGGAATATGCCCAGGTGATTAGCTCACAAGAAGCGATCCAGTTAATTTCAGATTTACGCCTTGGTTATGATTTAGGTTTGATTAATGGGGTCAACCACAAGCTTTTAAATGAACTGCTGGTCTTGATTCGTCCCGGCTGTCTCCAGCTTTTAGCCGGGAGAGAACTGGAACATAATGAAAGAAACCTGGAACGCCCGGTATATATTAAGAAAACCTTAGAGCATTCCCGGGAGCAGGACAATTAAGCCAGGACCTGGACACGGGGGAGCTGCCAATTTCTTGACCGGGCGAAGAAAGTGTTATTAAGAAATTACCGGCAGTCCCAAGGGTTGACGGTTCCCCCGTTTCCGGGTTAAAAGGGAAACAGGATGGAGTTAGAATTAAGAGTTGCAAATTAGGCAAAAAAGAGGTGAACAATTAATATGTTCATGTTTGGAAGGTTTACAGAGAGAGCACAGCAGGTTTTAGTGTTGGCCCAGGAAGAGGCCAAAAGGTTGAATCACAACTTCATAGGAACTGAGCACCTGCTTTTAGGACTGGTTCGCGAAGGCTCCGGCATAGCTGCCCGGGCGCTGCAGAACATGACTGTAGACTTAAACAGTGTACGCCAGGAAGTAGAAAGAATAACCCCTAAAGGTGAAAAGGTCATCCAACAGGGGATCAGCTATACTCCGCGAGCTAAGCGGGTTGTCGAACTGGCTATCGAAGAAAGCCAGAATCTGGGCCATAATTATGTGGGCACCGAGCACCTGATGCTGGGCCTCGTGCGGGAAGGTGAAGGAATTGCCGCCCAGGTCCTTTCCAACATGGGAATTGACTTAAAAAGAGCCCGCAAGGAAGTAATCCAGCTCTTAGGTGGTGAAGATGCCAGCGGTAAAATGCCTGAAGGCGAAAAAGCCTCGGGAGGTCCGCAGACACCCACAGTTGATACCTTCGGCCGGGACTTGACCAGGCTGGCCAAGGACGGCAAGCTTGACCCGGTGGTTGGCCGGGAAAAAGAAATTGAACGGGTAATCCAAATCTTAAGCCGGCGAACCAAAAACAACCCCTGTTTGATTGGCGAACCGGGCGTTGGCAAGACGGCTATCGCCGAGGGGTTGGCCTATCACATCATTGAGGGCAAGGTGCCGGAGATTCTTCGCGACAAGCGAGTGGTAACCTTAGAGCTTGCCGCCGTGGTT
Organism: uncultured Syntrophomonadaceae bacterium; assembly: GCA_964467475.1. Lineage (GTDB taxonomy): Bacteria > Bacillota > Dethiobacteria > DTU022 > DTU022 > B1SED10-74M. The sequence goes on along the minus strand of CAYXQO010000036.1, from coordinate 11,099 downwards.
GCAGGCACCAAGTATCGCGGAGAATTCGAAGAGCGCCTGCGCAAGCTGGTCAACGAACTGCGTCAGGCGGGTAACGTGCTGGTATTCATTGACGAACTGCATACCCTGATTGGCGCCGGGGCGGCGGAAGGAGCGATCGATGCTTCGAACATCTTGAAACCGGCTCTGGCCAGGGGTGAGCTGCAGTGCATCGGAGCCACCACCTTAGATGAATACCGCAAGCACATTGAAAAGGACCCGGCCTTAGAAAGGAGGTTCCAACCGATCAATGTCGGGGAACCCAGCCGGGAAGAAAGCATTGAAATCTTAAAAGGCCTGCGCGATCGTTACGAGGCCCACCACAAGGTGAAAATTACCGATGAGGCGGTAGAAGCGGCGGTCCGGCTCGGCGATCGCTACATCTCCGATCGCTATCTGCCGGATAAGGCAATCGATTTGATCGACGAAGCCGCGTCCAGGGTTCGCATCCGCAATTACACGGCTCCGCCAGACTTAAAAGAAGTCGAGGATAAGCTTAACGATCTTCGTGCGGAAAAAGAGGCTTCGGTGCGCAACCAGGAGTTTGAAAAGGCGGCCAAGCTTCGCGATGACGAACACAAACTGAAAGAAGAGCTTGACGAGCAGAAAAAAGAGTGGGAGAAACAGGTGGGCGCTTCCGACATGTCGCTGGTCAACGAAGAGGATGTGGCCTACATCATTTCCAGCTGGACCGGCGTGCCGGTAAAACGCCTGACCGAGGAAGAATCAACCCGCCTGATGAAGCTGGAAGAAACCCTGCATAAGCGGGTAATCGGGCAGGATGAAGCTGTAAATTCAGTTGCGCGCGCCGTGCGTCGAGGCCGGGCAGGCTTAAAAGACCCCAAACGGCCGATCGGTTCCTTCATTTTCCTCGGGCCTACCGGGGTCGGTAAAACTGAACTGGCCCGCGCATTAGCGGAAGCCTTGTTCGGGGATGAAAATGCGATTATTCGTCTCGACATGTCTGAGTACATGGAAAAACATACCGCAGCTCGCTTGATCGGGGCACCGCCGGGATACGTGGGCTATGAAGAAGGCGGTCAGCTGACCGAAAAAGTGCGCCGCAACCCTTACTCGGTGATCTTGCTTGACGAGATTGAAAAAGCCCACCCGGATGTATTTAACATCCTCCTGCAGATTTTGGAAGACGGGCGCCTGACCGACGGTAAGGGACGGACCATCGACTTCCGCAACACGGTGGTAATCATGACCTCCAACGTGGGAGCTACCTTTATGAAGAAAACCACAGTCGGCTTCGGGTCGCAAAGTGAAGAAGACGATTATGAAGAGATGAAAGAGCGGATCATGGAAGAATTGAAGAAAACCTTCCGGCCCGAGTTCTTAAACCGGGTTGACGACCAGATTGTCTTCCATGCTTTAAGCGAAGAACACATCCGCCAGATTGTCGATTTAATGCTTGATGAGCTAAACCGCAGGATCGAAGAATATAACTTGCAGGTAGAGGTCTCCGATCAAGTGAAGGGGATGCTTCTTAAAGAAGGTTACGACCCCACTTTCGGAGCAAGGCCGCTTAAGCGGGTAATTCAGCGCCGCCTTGAAGACGGCATCTCCGAGGAGCTACTGCAGGGCAAGATAGAACCCGGCGACACTGTCGAAGTTGTTGTCGACGATGAAGAAAGCTTTGCCTTTCAGAAAAAGTAAACGAGAAGAGGGGGAGTATTACAAGCTTTGCTCCCCCCTTTTAATGTTCTTAAACCCCTGCTTTTTTGTGTTAATATTATGAATGTACCAACTTTGAGTTTGATAAAGGAATTTTCCCCAGTTTCGTCGAATAGTGCTATGTAAACTTGATGAGGGTATATTTTTTTGCCCTAATAAGGAGTGTCAAATTTGAAAATTGCTGTGTCCGGCAAGGGCGGAGCCGGTAAATCCACGGTGGCCGCCCAGTTGGTGCGCTGTTTTACCCTCCAGCAAATGTCGGTTTTTGCAGTCGATGCCGACCCGGACGCTAACCTGGGCCTGGTTTTGGGCCTTGACCCGGATAAATTGGAACGCTTACGCCCCCTGATTGAACTGCAGGATGTTATTGAAGCCAAAAACTTTGGGGGCGGAGCGTTGGTTGACCTCAACCCAAATGTGGATGATGTTTTTGAAAACTACACTCTGCAGGAGGATTACCTCCGTTTCCTTAAAATGGGGGCAATCAAGCAGGGTGGGTCCGCATGCTACTGCAAAGAAAATTCATTTTTAAACGCTGTATTGACTACCATGCTGCTTGAGCGGCAGGAAGCGGTAGTTATGGATATGAGCGCCGGTGTTGAACATCTTACCCGCGGCACCTCGCGGGGGATCAAGATGATGCTGGTGGTGGTCGAGCCTACCCGGGCCGGTTTAACTACGGCCCTGGCCGTCGACCGCTTAGCCGGCGACTTAGAAATAGAGCAGGTTTTATTTGTCGGTAACAAGATCCGGAACGAAGCCGACCGGGAGTACCTTGAATCTTCACTCCCCCCGGAACGCTTTGCCGGGATGATTGCCTTTTCAGAGCAGGTTCTGGAAAGAGCCCGCCGCGGCGAACCCCTGGTTAAAGATCAAGGGGATCTTTTGCCCGGCTTAGAAAAAATTTATGAACAGGTTTGCAGGAGGTGATTTAACCCGCTTTATAAACTGCTGTACTACAATTGATCTATAAGTAAAATAAAAGTGTATCAAGGGGACAGGTAAATTTCTTAAAAAGCAACATTCTTATCTCAGAACCCTACAAGGAGGTTAGACCAGATAATGTCCGAAGGAAAGAAAAAAGTAGACAACAGAAGGACGATTGATCCGGCAGCTTTGTCCGTTATCGACAAAAATACTGCTAACGGTCAAATTGAAACTGCCTACGAACGTTACGTAAACATGCAGCCCCAGTGTAATTTCGGGCGCACCGGTGTATGCTGCCGGATTTGCCTGCAGGGGCCCTGCCGGATAACCAAGAAATCGTCTAAGGGTGTTTGCGGTGCCCACGGCTATACCATAGTGGCCCGCAACCTGATTCGGGCTATTGCCGGCGGCTGCGGCGCTCACGCCGACCACAGCCGGCACATGATCTACACCATTCATGAACTGCTCGAAGACAAAGCGCCGGACTACTCGATTGAAGATGCAGATAAGCTGCACCGGGTAGCCGAAAGACTCGGTCTCAGCGCTGACGGGAAAGACGACCGGGAACTGTTAAAAGAAGTTCTCGCGGCCGCTGAATCCGATTTTACCAAGCTCAGTGATGAGCCCTGCAAGTGGCTGGAAACCACGGTGGTTCCGGAAAGAATGGAAGTCTTTAACAAGTGCAATATCCAGCCCCGCAGTGTGCACACCTCAATTTCAGAGATCATGGGATCCACCCATATGGGCGTGGACCACGACCCCGTGAACCTGATCTTCCAGGGACTTAAAACAGCCCTGGCCGACTATATCGGGATGCACATTGCAACCGACCTTTCAGATATCCTCTTCGGGACCCCCAAGCCGGTAACCACGGAAGCGAACATGGGGGTAATCGATCCTGAAATGGTCAACATTGCCGTGCACGGACACAACCCGCTCCTCAGCGAAATGATCGTCCGCCAGGCCAAGGAAATGACCGCGGAAGCCGAAGCTGCCGGAGCTAAAGGGGTTAAGTGCATGGGTATTTGCTGTACCGGTAACGAAGTGCTCATGCGCCAGGGTGTGCCGGTACTTACCAACTTCCTTTCCCAGGAACTGCCGATTATGACCGGCGCCCTCGACCTGATGGTCGTAGACGTGCAGTGTATTATGCCCGGCGTAAAAACCGTGGCAGACTGCTTCGATACCCGGATTGTGACTACCATGACTCATTCCAAGATCCCCGGGGCCTACCACGTAGAGTTTACCGAGGACCGGGCGGTTGAAAAAGCCCGCGAAGTAGTCAACCTTGCCATCGAGGCTTTCAAAGAGCGCAAGGATAAAGAAGTCGATATCCCCGATGTCAAGCACAAGCTGACAGCCGGTTTCAGTATGGAATCGATGGAAGAAGTGCTCTCAGCGGTAAACCCGGATGAGCCGATCAAGGTAATCACCGATGCTGTCGATTCAGGACAGCTCCGCGGAGTAGTCCTTTTTGCCGGTTGTAACAACCTGCGCGTGCCGCACGATAAAAGCGGCGACCACCTGATCAAGGAACTGGCTAAAAATGACGTTCTCATCGTCGCTACCGGCTGTGCTGCCGGGACCGCCGCCAAGATGGGCCTGATGAACGCCGAGGCGGTTGAGAAGTACGCCGGCGAGGGGCTTAAAGCGTTCTACAAGACCCTCAACGATGCCAACAAGGACAAGCTGAATGAAGAGCTGCCCCTGGTCTTCCACATGGGTTCCTGCGTGGATAATTCCCGTTCTTACGACTTAACTACCGCGCTGGCCCGTCAGTGGGGCGTTGATGTACCGAAAGTGCCTTTCGTTGCCTCCGCACCGGAAGCAATGAGTGAAAAGGCCATTTCCATCGGTAGCTGGTGTGTAACTTTAGGCGTGCCGACTCATGTCGGGGTTGTACCCGAAGTTACCGGCAGCGCTTTAGTTGACGGTATTGCCCTGCAGATTGCCGAAGACGTTTACGGCGGTTACTTCATGTGGGAAGAAGACCCGGAGAAAGCGGTAGGCAGGATTCTTGCCGCTTTGGATGAGCGCACCTGGAAACTCAGAGTGCATAAAGAAACTGCAGAAAAATACGAGACTGAACTATCCACCGGATGGTAAAGATACTGCTTAAAAGGAGGCAAGCATAATGACTGAAGGTGTTCTCTCCCAAGAATGGGAAGAATCATTTGATGAGATATTTGAGGGAGCAGTGGACGAATCCAACCCACCGACAAAGTTGTTTGAAAAAGCATATGACGGTGCGGTTATCGCCACAAGCTACGCTGAGATACTACTTAACCAGGCGATTAAACGCCATGGTCCGGACAAGCCGGTCGGCTATCCCGATACCGGCTATTACCTGCCCGTAATCCGGGCATTAAGCGGGGAGGCAGTCGAGAAATTAGGCGACCTGCCCCCGATCCTTAACCGCATGCGCAACCAGATCAACGAGGATCTAAACTTCCACAATGCCCGCCTGTGCGGGGAAGCAGCCGCTTACTCGGCTGAAATCATCGAGGCTCTGCGCTACTTAGACGGGACCCAGCCGCACGTGGAACCCTGGACCGGGTTCTTAGGTGACCCGATTGTCCGCCGTTACGGAATTTTGCTGGTGGACTGGACTATCCCGGGTCAGGCGGTAATTATGGGGAAAGGCAAATCTTCAGAAGATGTAGGCAAACTGGTGATGGACCTGCAGGCCAAAGGGTTCATGATTTTCCTCTGCAACCAGGTGGTCGAGCAGGCCATTGAAGCCGGCTGCAAGCTCGGGGTTGACTTTATTGCCTTCCCGATCGGGAACTTTACCCAGGTGATTCACGCGGTAAACTATGCGCTGCGGGCCGGTATTGCCTTTGGCGGGATCCCGCCGGGAGAGCGGGATAATACCCGTGATTACCAGCGCCGGAGGGTGCGTGCATTTGTGCTTCAGCTCGGCGAGATCGACGAAGTGCAGGTTGCCGCTCACTTTGCGGCCATCTTCCTCGGCTTCCCGGTTATTACCGACCAGGAACTGCCGGAAGACGAGCAGGTTCCCAACTGGTATGTCTCACACACCGATTACTCGGATCTCCTCCAGGTGGCCATGGAAATCAGGGGTATCAAGCTGAAAATTGTCGATATCCCTGTGCCGATTACAGTCGGCCCCGCCTTCGAAGGCGAGGTAATCCGTAAAGGAGATATGCATGTCGAGTTCGGGGGCACCAAGACTACCGCCTTCGAGCTGGTGGAGTCCGTCGAAGAAGATGAAATCGAGGACGGGCGGATCGATGTGGTCGGCCCCGAGTTAGACGAGGTCGAAGAAGGCAGCGCCATGCCGCTCGGTATCGGAGTTAAGATTTTTGGCCGTAAGATGCAGGAAGACTTCGAAAGTGTGCTCGAACGGCGGATTCACTACCTGATCAACTACGGTGAAGGCCTGTGGCACATGGCCCAGCGTGATACGGTCTGGATGCGGGTCAGCAAGGACGCCGTGGCCAAGGGCTTTAAGATCAGGGACTTTGGCGAGCTTTTAATTGCCAAGTTCAAGGACGAATTCCCCTCCATCGTCGACCGGGTCCAGGTAACCCTGCTTACCGATCAGGAAAAGGTCGAAGAAGAGATCGAGCGGGCGCAAAAGTTCTACGAAGCTCGTGATGAGCGCCTGCGTGGCCTTACCGACGAATCGGTCGAGGAATTCTATTCCTGCATTCTCTGCCAGTCCTTTGCTCCCAACCACTGCTGCGTGGTCACCCCGGAACGTCTCGGGCTCTGCGGGGCCGTCAGCTGGCTGGACGGCAAGGCGGCATATGAAATCGATCCCACCGGCCCGAACCGGCCGATTAAAAAAGAAGGCCTCATCGACGAGGAAAAAGGCATCTGGGAATCGGTTAACGAGTACGTTTATTTAAATACTAATCGCTCTATCGAAGAGTGCTCCATGTACAGCTTCATGGATCGTCCGATGACCTCTTGCGGTTGTTTTGAGTGCATCATGGCAATCGTGCCGGAGGCAAACGGGGTAATGATCACTACCCGTGAATACGGCGGTGACACTCCCGTAGGCATGACCTTCTCCACCCTGGCCGGTCAAGTTGGCGGCGGGGTGCAGACACCCGGCTTTATGGGGCACGGTCGCGCCTACGTCCTCAGCCGCAAGTTCATCAGCGCAGACGGCGGCCTCGGCCGCGTAGTCTGGATGCCCAAAGAGCTAAAAGACTCACTCGGTGATGAATTGTACCAGCGTGCTGAAGAAGATGGGCTTGGCAAGGAATTTGTCGACAAAATTGCCGATGAAAGTGTCGGCACTACAGTGGACGAGATCCTGCCTTTCTTAGAAGAAAAAGAGCATCCGGCTCTTTCCATGGAGCCGCTGATGTAACATCTACAAGGAAAAAGCGCTCCGGTGGAGACAGACGATGAAGCCGGAGCCTTTTCCTGTATCAATGATACGAAGGGGCGCGTTAATAAAAGCACAAAGCCCCCTTTTTCCCGTTTAACCTTACGAAGAAAAGAAAGGAGTAGAGAATTAATGGGTTTAACCGGATTAGAAATATATAAACACTTACCTAAGACTAACTGTAAAGAATGCGGTTCACCGACCTGTTTGGCTTTTGCCATGGCTTTAGCCGGCGGCAAAGCCCAACTCGAGGACTGCCCGTACGTAACTGATGAGGCCAAGGAGGCCCTTGATTCAGCGGCGGCACCGCCGATCAAGCTGGTGACCGTCGGGGTTGGCGACAATGCTGTGGAGCTCGGTGAGGAGACAGAAATATTCCGCCACGACAAGCGCTTTTTCCATCCCACCGGGATTGCAGTTTTGATCAGCGATACAGAAGACGTCGCAGCCAAAGCGGAAGCCTTTGACGGGCTTGAATTTGACCGCGTGGGGATGCATTATGTTACTGATATGGTGGCCGTTAAGTGCGATTCCGGCGATGCCGGCAAGTTTAAGGAAGCCGTTGAAGCGGTAGCCGGTAAAACTGAAAAGGCGATGGTTTTAATGTCTGATGACCCGGCAGCTATCGAGCAAGCCTTAGAAGTTGTCGGCGACAAGAAGCCCCTGGTTTACGCCGCTACTGAGGAAAACTACGAAAAAATGACCGAACTGGCCAAGGGCAAGGGGTGCCCGCTGGCAGTCAGGGGTAATGATCTCAATCATTTAGCCGAACTGGTTGAAAAAGTAGTCGGTCTTGATCACAAGGAACTGGTCCTTGATAGTGGGGCTCGTGAAACCAGCCAGGTGTTGGCTGACATGACCCAGTTCCGCCGCTTAGCGGTGCGTAAGAAGTTCCGTCCCTTCGGTTACCCGGCTATTGCCCTGACAAGCAAGGAAGATCCTAAAGAGGAAATTGTTCAAGCCGGGGTTTACGTGAGCAAGTACGCCGATGTGGTGGTTCTTAAGGCTTGTGAAAAACAGCAGCTATTACCGCTGTTGAGCTGGAGGCAAAACCTCTACACCGACCCGCAAAAGCCGATCGCGGTTGAAGCGGGACTGTATGAAATCGGCGATCCCGATGAAAACTCCCCTGTCTACATAACCACCAACTTCTCTCTCACCTATTTTATTGTCGAAGGGGAAGTGGAAAGTTCCCGGATTCCCAGCCGCATCCTATCGGTTGATACCGGCGGAGTTTCCGTGCTCACCGCTTACGCGGATAACAAGTTCGATGCCGAGACTATTGCTGAGGCGATCAAGAAATCGGGCTTAGAGGACAAGGTCAAGCACCGCAAATTGGTTATCCCGGGCCATGTGGCCGTGCTTAAGGGTATGCTCGAAGAAGAGTCGGGCTGGGAAGTTATAGTTGGCCCGCGTGAAGCTAACGGCATCACCAAGTTTGCCAAGGAAAACTTTGGCTAAACCCGGGGTTGCAATGAAATAGCTGAACAAAAGGGATTATTTAATGATACAGCAAGTCTGGCGATAACCGGCAAAAACACACCCGGTTAACCATTTAATGAAAGGAGTATTTAAATGGCTGTAGAAATTCTTAAAGAAAAATATAGGAGTAAAGTAGGCGAGGTAGTCCTCGGTGCCACTAAGGACGAGGGCGGTACTCGCAGTCATACAATTACCATCGGCGGGGAGGCGGCGCTGCCCTTTTTGCATTTTGAAGGGGAAATCCCCAACCGCCCGGTAGTGGCGCTGGAAATCTGGGATATTAAGCCTGAATGGAACCCTTGCTTCGACCAGTATTTCGGCGATGTTTACGACGATCCGGCAGCATGGGCGAAAAAATGCGTCGATGAATACGGAGCGGATCTGATCCAGATTCGCTTAAAAGGTGCCGACCCCGACTTAGGGGATGCTTCTCCGGAAGATTGCGCCGCCACGGTCAAGAAAGTGCTCGAAGCAGTGGAAGTACCGATTATCGTTGTAGGTTGCGGTAAGTCGGAGAAAGACGCGCAAATCTATACGCCCATTGCCGAAGCGGCGGCAGGCGAAAACCTTTTGATGGGCGTAGCCGAGCTTGAAGATTACAAGCCGGTAACCAGCGCCTGCATGGCCAATAACCACAACGTTATTGCCCAATCGCCGATTGACATTAACATCTGTAAACAGCTGAACATCCTGATTTCCGAAATGAGCCCGGCAATGTCCTCCCGGATTGTAATCGATCCGACGGTGGCAGCGCTCGGTTACGGGATCGAGTATTCCTACTCGATCATGGAAAGGGCTCGCAACGGCGCTCTGCAGGGTGACAAAATGCTTGCCATGCCGATGATCGGCAATGCCGGTTTCGAATCATGGCGAATCAAGGAAGCGAATATTTCTGAAGATGAGCAGCCCGGTTGGGGCGAACAGGAAGAACGGGGCATCCTTTGGGAGGCAACCACTGCCATGGCTTACCTGCAGTCGGGGATTGACCTTTTGGTTATGCGCCACCCCGAGGCCCTGAAGGTGATTAAAAATAACATTGATGACTTGATGAAAGATAACAGCTATTAATTTCTGTGAAGGAGGCACTTTCATGATTATTATCGGCGAACGCATTAACGGTATGTTTAAAGATATTGCCAAGGCGCTTGAAGACCGCAACCCGGAACCGGTCCAGGAGTGGGCCCGCAAACAGGAACAAAACGGGGCGCACTACCTCGACATAAACGTCGGTCCCAGCTCCACCGAACCGGTGGAAGCGATGAAATGGCTGGTGGAAGTAACCCAGGAAGCAAGCGATTTGCCGCTGTGCCTGGACTCCACCAAGTACGATGCTATCGAAGAAGGCTTGAAAATATGTAAGCAACCGGCGATGATTAACTCGGTACCTGCGGAAATGCCCAAAATGGAGCGGGTATTTGCCATGGCTGCCGAGCATAACGCTGAAGTGATCGGCCTGGCGATGAACGAAGAGGGTATCCCCAAGGATGCTGATGCCAGGGTCGGCTTGGCTGCTGAACTGGTGGCCACCGCTGATGCCTTCGGGATCAGCCCGGATATGCTTTATGTCGACCCACTGGTTTTGCCCTGTAACGTGGCCCAGACCCACGGTCCTGAAGTGCTAAGGACTTTGCGGGAAGTCAAGGTTATTTCAGACCCACCGCCGAAAACTACCGTGGGGTTAAGCAACGTTTCGCAAGGGACCAAAAACCGCGAGCTGATCAACCGCACCTTTGCAGTAATGGCCATGGCCAACGGCCTTGATTCCGCCATTGCCGATGCCAGCGACGATGAATTAATGGCAGCAGTAGCGGCTGCGCGCATTATACTCGACATGGATATTTACTGTGACTCATTTGTCGATGTATTTAAACAGCGCAATCGTTAAGCTATAAAAAAAGAAGCAGATCTTGTTTGCTGAAGGGAAGGTGAGTGTATGATAATCGCTGAAAGAAAGCCGCTGGAAGAAATCGCGGCTATGGCGGCCCCGTACGAGAACATCTGCGTTCTCGGATGCAATACCTGTGTGGGTGTTTGCATGGCCGGCGGCGAGAAAGAAGCGGAAGAAACAGCGGCGCTTTTGCGCATCCACCGTAAAAAAGAAAACAAAAGCGGTGAAATTGACGTATTTTCAATCGAAAGGCAGTGCGAGTATGAATTTATCGACGAGGTTTTGGAAAGATTAAAAGGTTATGACCTGATCATCTCGCTTGCCTGCGGTGTCGGCGTGCAGACCATGATTGAGCATGTGCAGTCACTCCGGGTTGTGCCCGGCCTGAATACAACCTCCATGGGTTATCCGACCGAACAGGGGGTCTGGGCAGAGCGCTGCCTGGGCTGTGGGGACTGTGTACTTCACAAAACCATGGGCATCTGCCCAATTACCCGCTGTGCTAAGAGCATCCTCAACGGTCCCTGCGGGGGGTCGGCGGACGGCAAGTGCGAACTGGGCGACGAAATTGATTGCGCCTGGCAATTAATCCATGACCGGCTCTCCAGTTTTGACCGCCTGGATGATATGAAAGAAATTCAGCCTCCCAAGGACTGGTCGACATCGCACCACGGGGGCCCTAGAACCACAGTAAGGGAGGATGTTAGAATTGATCGCGGGGAGTAACCTGGAAAAAGTAAT
>CAYXQO010000035.1:0-19670 GCA_964467475.1 uncultured Syntrophomonadaceae bacterium | reverse complement strand
AGCAGCGGACTGAAAATCCGCGTGTCGGCAGTTCGATTCTGCCTCTCGGCACCATCAGTAAGCGGGAGTAGCTCAGTGGTAGAGCATCGCCTTGCCAAGGCGGGGGTCGCGGGTTCGAATCCCGTCTTCCGCTCCATTTTTATGGCGACATAGCCAAGTGGTAAGGCAGAGGACTGCAAATCCTCCATCCCCGGTTCGAATCCGGGTGTCGCCTCCAATAATCGCCGGAGTGGCGGAACAGGCAGACGCAAGGGACTTAAAATCCCTCGGACAATCAATTGTCCGTACCGGTTCAAGTCCGGTCTCCGGCACCATGATTAATAGGTTTTCTAACCTTACGGCCGTCGCTGATGACGGCTTTTTTATGGTCTAAGGTCAAGCTTACTTTGTTCAGGGGCGGTATTCTGGATTTGGCCCCTACAGAGAAGCAATGGAAGTCCATCAGGACTTATGGTTTCTGGCGGTCCACCTAGCTTTCTTATTTACGTGAAGATTCTTCTAAGACTTTTTCCTTCCAAAATCTCCGGAAAAGAGTCTGCCCCTTAATCAAAAAGCACCTCTACATCAACATCTAAAGCTTTGGTTAACATTCGCTGAAACCGCAGGCTTCGCATTTCAGGCACCCTTCGGCTCTGATCAGGGCTCCTGTTCCGCAGTCGGGACAAAGTTCGCGAGCATGGCCTTTATCGGGGTGTTCACTGTCTACTTCGGATTGGGCAATGCTGCGCAACGCCTGGCCAATGGCATCAGGGACGCTTCTGACCCGGTTTGGCCCGAAACCAACTGAGCGGGCTCCCCCGATACCTTCCAGCTGGGTAACGATTTCATCAACGCTTACCCCGCAGCGTAGGGCCAGGGAAATGAGTCGGGCAATAGCTTCTGTAAAGGCGATTACGTCGCTGCCGGCCTTGCCAATCTGGGCAAACAATTCAAACGGCCTGCCGTCGGCTGAATTTACTGTAACAAAAAGATTTCCCAGGGCTGTGCCGACGCTGGTGGTTTGCCCGCTTAAAGTTTTTGGTCGTTTAATCGGCTTTAAATAATCTTCCTGGACGCCGTCGCCAACATTGAGTACTTGCTTAGAGCGAGAGGTGTCCCGGTAAACGGTGATGCCTTTGCATCCGGCTTTCCAGGCTGTGGTGTAAGCATTTTTAACGTCTTCCACAGTGGCATCCGCTTTTAAATTAATCGTTTTGCTGACCGCATTGTCAGTGTATTTTTGAAAAGCGGCCTGATGGCGGATATGCCAGTTGTAGTCGATTTCCATAGCTGTCTTGAACAGGTCTTTGTACTTTTGCGGTACGGGAGAATCCTCAGGGATTTTTCCGGTATGAGCAATTTCTTCAATTAGTTCTTCGCTGTAGAAGCCTTCTTTCTTGGCAACATCGAGGAAAAGTGGGTTTACTTCCGGCATATCAAGCCCGTCAAGGATATTTTTACGAATAAAGGCTATGCTAAAATATGGTTCGATGCCGCTGCTCGATGAAGCCAGGATCGATATTGTTCCGGTTGGGGCAATAGTAGTCCTGGTGGCGTTGCGAACCCGGTCTTCTTTTTTACCGGTTTCGTAGATACTTCCTTTGAAGTTGGGGAAAACACCTCTTTCATCGGCCAGGGCTACCGATTCTTTTTTAGCCTCCGAGTTGATGTATGCCATTACTTTTTCAGCAGTCTCAACCGCTTCCTCGCTATCGTAATTTATGCCCAGCTGAACCAGCATATCATGCCAGCCCATAATCCCAAGGCCAATTTTACGATTTCCTTCCTTATGCATGGCGGCAATTTCCGGAATTACGTAATTACTGGCATCAATAACATTGTCAAGAAAGTGGACCGCTGTTTTAACTGAGTCTGCGAGGCTTTTCCAGTCAATTTTACCCTTAGAGGTCACAAATTTGCCCAGGTTGATTGAGCCAAGGCAGCAGGCTTCGAAAGGAAGCAGGGGCTGTTCACCGCAATTATGAACAACAATACCGTTGGCATCAAAAGCGTTAACTCCAGGGACTTGAACATCATATACTTTTTCTTCGCCTGCGGGGGTAATGGATTCAACCGTTGCTGTAAAGCGTTCCTGGTTAAGCTGCCTTTTATAAGCAGAAAGGACATTATCCAGGCGCGCTTGTTTTTCTTCATCGCAAAAGCCAATTATTTCATTAAAAAGTGCAGCATTGTTTTTAGAAATAACCAGTTCATGCTGGGGAAGAGTTTCATATAAAGCAGATTCGTTTTTACTGTTAGACATTGAAGTTAACTTTTTTTCACGCCGATTTTTGTAGATAGTGCTAATAATGCCGAAACGGGAAAGCATTCTTTGCACGGCCTGCAGCCTGTCGATGTCGCTTTGGGCCAACCGAATGGAAACGCCTTTTTCCTGGCTTCCCTGGACGGAGCTGTCCGCATCGAAGAACCCTCTTAAAAATCCTTTAATGAAATGTGAAGAAGTGCTGGTTTCAAGATAGGGAGTAATTGTTTTTTCACCAGGTTTCATGCCCAGGGATAAAGCCAGTTTTTTTAAAGCAGCTGTACTCATCCGGTATTCATCTCTCCCGCTTACTTTCCACCAGCCTCTGAAGTCTTCCCTGTGCGGCAATGAACAGGCAGTCTCATAAGCTGTACCCATGACGGCGTCTGTGCTACCGTGGTTATTCCAGACCGAAAGCAAGGCTTTATCTTTTTTTAAAGTTCCATCTCCAACAAGGAGGCCAACCAGGTATCCTTCTTTTTCGTTGTAGAGACCTTCCCATTCCCGGTAGCTCCGGTGATCGTGTAACATGATTTTGTCTCCCGGCTTTAATTCTTCAGCCGGGGACCATCTTTTTTCAAGTTTATACCTGGTTTGCTTATTAACCTTGAGGACAGGATGGTCAGCGGTAGCCCTGCATGTGTATCCTTCTTTTGTCGTGATTTTAATAAGCGGTTTAAGGCCTGTTGAGAAAAAGCCTTTTTCTGTAGTTTGGCAGGGTTTGCCATCCACCAGCAAAGTTGTTTTCTTTCCGATCAAATCATTAACCTGCCGCGGGCCTTCTTCAGTCAAGACAAAAGTATCTCCTGGTACACAGGGGTTGGTGCTTTCATATTTACCGACGTGCGGGGTGGGGTTGTAGCGATTCATCTGGTCGATGAAAATAATTCCGGGGTCGCCTTTTTCCCAGGCTTTTTGCACGATCAGATCAAACACTTCCGAGGCGTCAAGCATAGCTTCTTCCCCGGTTTCCGGATTGTGGTAGGGTTCTTTTAGGCGCGGGTTGAGCAGGTAGTACAAGGGATCAGATTCCTCACCAGTGGCTTTGCGCATAAACTGATCGGACACAGTGACCGAGAGGTTGAAATTATTTATTTCTTCTTCTTTTTCCTTGCAGGTGATGAATTCTAAAATATCGGGGTGGTTGTAGATCAGGGAACCCATGTTAGCACCGCGTCTGGTACCTCCCTGCTTTACTGCTTCAGTGGCGGCATCAAAAATTTTTAAGAAAGAAATTGGTCCACTGGCAACCCCGTTCGTAGAGCGGACAATATCGTTGCTTGGTCGGAGGCGGTCAAAGGCAAAACCTGTGCCGCCACCTGTTTTTTGGACTAAAGCCATATTTTTTAGGGCGGTAAAAATACCCTCCATACTGTCTTCTAAGGGTAGAACAAAGCAGGCGCTCAACTGCTGTAATTCACGGCCGGCATTCATCAGGGTCGGAGAATTGGGCATAAACCTGGCTTCGGCCATGAGCTGGAAAAAGTTATCCTCAACTGATTTAACTTCTTCATCTTCTTTCCCGTAGCTTTTTTCTACGGCTGCGATATTGGCAGCTACTCTGCGAAGTAAATCTTCTGGAGTTTCAAGAGGATTGCCTTGTTCGTCTTTTATTAGGTATCTTTTTTCATAAGTAATCCTGGCGTTAGGGCTTAATTCCATTTGCAAAAAACCTCCCCGGTATAACGGTTAAAAGAATTTAAAAGATTCGATTGGAGTATCCGGATAAAAACCGTGATTGTATCATTCTCTTTTCAATCTCTTTTTTCCTTTTACAATAAAAATACTTTTTCCGGTTGGCAAAATAACTCTTTTTTCAGGTAGAAAGCAGTGATATAATTACCAATAGATTTTAAAGCTTTTTGGGGAGTGTTAGAATAGATAAGTAAAACAAAGGACAAAGGAGGGAAAGGTTAAAGTCTATGGCGAAAGAAAAAACACGGAAGCAGTTGAAAAGACAACGCAAGAAAAGAAGACGGGCCAAGAAAAGAAAAAGATTGAAAGGCCGGACCTAATCAAGGGGCAATCCCGGTATAATCATATTTTTTTGAGTGTAAACTGCATTTTTACTTTTTAGGTTTCTCTTGATCTTACTTAAACAAAAAAGAGAGGAGGCGTTGTTTTGCCCCTGTATGAGTTCTATTGTTCCGGGTGCCGGGAAAAAACAGAAGAATTGTGCAGTAGTACGGTTAAAAGCATTCGCTGTCCTTCTTGCGGGAAGGATGCCGGCAGGGTGTTTTCTACTTTCCGCACCGGTAAGGGAACCAGCGGAGGCGGAGCAACCTCCTCCGGGTGCGGCGGGTGAAGTAAGAGCAGCTGCAGCAGTTGCTGAGCCCGTGAATCAAAACCAGTTGGCAGGATAATGATCAGGAATAAGCAGGGCAGCAAGGGGGGCGCATATGACTAAATATATCTTTGTGACCGGTGGAGTGGTTTCATCTTTAGGTAAGGGAATAACCGCTGCCTCTCTGGGCTGTTTGCTCAAAAAACGAGGCTTAAGATTGACCATCCAAAAGTTCGACCCCTACATTAATTATGATCCCGGAACAATGAGTCCTTACCAACATGGCGAAGTTTTTGTCACTGAAGACGGTGCAGAAACCGACTTAGATTTAGGACATTATGAAAGATTTATTGATGAACCCCTCACTAAGGATAACAATGTTACTGCCGGTAGGGTTTATTGGTCGGTAATCCAGGGCGAGAGGGAAGGAGTTTACCAGGGCAATACTGTCCAGGTAATTCCCCATGTTACTGATGAAATCAAGAAATGCATCACCAAGCTCGACAATGATCACGATCTTGACCTGGTGATCACTGAAATTGGTGGTACTGTCGGGGACATTGAAAGCTTACCCTTTATGGAAGCTATTCGCCAGCTACGCTATGATCTCAGCTGGGAAAACGTTTTGTTTATCCATGTTACACTGGTTCCTTTTCTGCCAATGTCCGGGGAGCTGAAGACCAAGCCGACCCAGCACAGTGTCAAAGAATTACGCAGTATCGGTATTCAGCCTGATATTATTGTTTGCCGAACGGAGCAGACCCTGCCAGAAGACCTGCGGAAAAAAATTGCCCTATTTTGTAACATCCAGCCAGGTGAAGTTGTTGAAAACTTAGACACAGAAACTGTCTATGAAGTACCTCTTCTTCTGCAAAATCAAAATCTTGATCAAATGGTTCTGGATAAACTAAATATAAGCTGTAAATCAGCAGATATGAGTGAGTGGCAGGACCTGGTCAATCGACAACAAAAACTAAACCAGGAAGTGACAATTGCGCTTGTTGGAAAATACGTTTCTATGCCCGATGCTTACATCAGCATAAATGAAGCTCTTTTTCATGCTGGTTTAGAGCACGATGTAGCGATAAAAACCATGTTGGTGCCTGCTGAAGAGTTGGAATCTGGGGAAGCCCGTAAGCAGTTGATGAACGCAGATGGCATCCTGGTACCCGGTGGTTTCGGTGAACGGGGCATGGAAGGAAAAATTGAAGCGATCCGAATGGCCAGGGAAGAAAAAATCCCATTTTTCGGCCTTTGTTGGGGAATGCAATGTGCGGTGATTGAATTTGCCCGTAACGTTGCCGGTATCGAAAATGCTCACAGTACGGAATTCAACCCGGAGACCCCGGGTCCGGTTATTAATTACTTGCCCGGACAGGATGAAAATACCTGGCTTGGGGGGACTCTTAGATTGGGTGCTTATCCATGCACAGTTAAAAGCGGTACCCTGGCTGAAAAAGCCCTGGGTAATAAAATTGTAATGGAAAGGCATCGGCACCGCTATGAATTTAATAATGAATATAAGTTGATCCTGGAGAATGCGGGCATGGTTTTTAGTGGTATCAATGAAGAAGATGGTTTGGTTGAAATGGTGGAGTTAAAAGAGCACCCCTGGTTTTTGGCTGTTCAGTTTCACCCGGAATTTAAATCACGACCTACTCGCCCTCATCCTCTATTTAGGGATTTTATTGAGGCGGCAATTAAGAAGAAAGAGATCCAGGGTCGTTAATAATTTTCGATGACATTTCAGCCATAGAGATTCTCTTCTTCATGCTGGATTGCCGAAGTAACCGGTAAGCTTCGTTTTCACTTAAATTGTACAAATTTGCGAGTATTCCCTTGGCTTTCTCAATTAATTTTCTTTCAAAAAGCTTATTTTGAAGCTGTTCAATTTCTTTGTGGAGCTTTTTTTTATGGGCAAATTCATTGCACACGGTTTCAGCTACTGCTGTTAATACTGATGTTTCAACTGGCCATGGAAGTTGGACATGAAGTGTCAGGTCTGCGCCACTGGTATTGATATACACTGCTGCCGCCAGGGCATCGTTTTCAATAATGTCGGCAAGCTGTTCAACATTACCCGGGGGGAGCGCGGTGTCGACCACTGCCAACCAGGGCTGGACTTGACGAAGCAGTCTTAAGAAATTGGGAGTGTTATCTCTTTCACCTGCAGAAGAAAAGCCTGCCCCGGTCAATATTGTCGTTACTGATTTTCTAAGGCTTGGTTTGTTTGAGCCAATGCAAAAGTCATAACCGTTTTTTATCATCCTGCCACCCGGTTTAATTAAGGTTTGAAAAATTGTATTTCAGCTTACTTATTATTATACAATCTTTTCATCTCTTCCTGCACAACTGGTTAAAAAAGCTGGGCTGTGCTTATATTGCCTGGCAGAACCGGCTTGTAGTTTAATTCTGTTTTTATGATATCGTTCAGCTAGAACCGTGCTGCGTTTTAGACAGCGCCCAAAGCCCGCGAGGAACCGGCAACAGTTTAAAATGCAGCACGGGCTCTAGCAGACACTAATTAGTTGCCTTTAAAAGCGGGCTAAGTACTGATCCACTTCCCATTGATGGACTTCGATTTTGTAGTCGAACCATTCTTTTAAACGGCCTTCCCGGAAGCGGGTGTATATATGTTCTCCCAAGGCCTCCTGGATCACCGGATCTTCGTCGAGGGCAATGATTGCCTGGTGGAGGTTTCCCGGAAGCTGCTCGATTTCGTGTTCTTCTTTTTGCTCATCCGTCATCGTATAGATATTTAGGTTTACCGGTTTGGGTGGTTCAATTTGCTTGTGAATACCATCTAATCCGGCACGCAGCATGGTGGCAAAAGCCAGGTATGGGTTACAGGAGGGATCGGGGCTGCGTAGTTCAACCCGGGTACCGATACCTCTCCTGGCCGGAACCCTTACCAGGGGGCTTCGGTTACGATGAGACCAGGCGATGTAAACCGGCGCTTCGTAACCCGGGACAAGCCGCTTGTAAGAGTTGATCAGTGGATTGGTTATCGCAGTGTAACCTTTGGCGTGGTCAAGCAGTCCTCCGACGAAGTAAAGCATTTCTTTGCTCATTTCGTCAGGGGCATTGGGATCGTGGAATGCGCTATTTCCATTTTTGAAGAAAGAAAGGTGGGTGTGCATTCCTGACCCGTTGATCCCGGAAATCGGTTTGGGCATAAAGGTAGCATAAAGGCCGTGTCTCTGGGCGATAGTGCGGACAACAAAGCGGAAAGTGGCCAAATCGTCAGCAGTGCGCAAAGCGTCACTATACTTAAAATCAATTTCATGCTGTCCCGGAGCTACTTCGTGGTGGGAGGCCTCGATTTCTAAGCCCATTTGCTCTAAACTCAAAACCATATCCCTGCGGGCGTTTTCACCAAGGTCTGTCGGGGCCAGGTCAAAATAACCTCCCTGGTCGTGGGTGTGCAAAGTGGGGGCTCCGTTTTCGTCAGTGTGGAACATAAAGAATTCAGCTTCAGGGCCGCAGTTCATCGAATAACCCTCTTTTTCGGCCAATGCGATCATTCTTTTAAGCTGACTGCGCGGGCAGCCGGCGAAGGGTTCGCCATCGGGAGTATATACATCGCACATTAGCCTGGCAACACCACCTTCTTTAGGCCTAAATGGAAAAATGGCAAATGTATCAACATCCGGTCGCAGGTACATGTCCGATTCCTCGATGCGGACGAAACCTTCAATCGAGGAACCATCAAACATCAATTCTCCATCCAAAGCTTTTTCCAGTTGATCGGTGGTGATAGCTACATTCTTCAACTGTCCTGATAGGTCGGTGAATTGTAGGCGGATGAACTTCACCCCTGATTCTTTGACCATTCCCATTACATCTTCTTTTGTCATACTCATTTAGATCAGCTCCTTATAAATTAATTTATTAAGGTAAAAAATAAAAAACGCCCGCCTACAGCTAGTTAAGCTGTTAGAGCGGGCGCCGTTGCCCAAGCTTTATATTTAACGTTTATTAGTATACAATTTAAATTTATCGCTGTCAATAGCTAGCTCCCACTTGTTCTAGTAACCATTTGGATAACCCCGCCACGGCAAGCAGCGGCGCAGCTACCGCAACCACCGCATTTACTTAAATTTATTGTAAAGCTTTTGTCATGTCTTTCTCTTGCATTTCTCGGGCAGGCTTCCACGCATTCATCGCAGTGCACACATACCCCGCAGTGCAGGCAGCGCCGGTATTCTTCCCTGATACTCAACAGCTCTTCGTCTTTAACCGGTTGGTTGGTATGAAGATGTAAATCGGCATAATTGATCGGCTCTTTTATTTCAGGGTTATAATTGAGCCCCTGAAGATCAGCATGGATCCTTTCGGCAGATTCACGTCCTTTCTTGATGCTGTTAGCTACCAGGCCTAAGCCGGTAGAGTCTCCGATGACAGAAACCCTGGGGTGAACTGTTTTACCGGTATCATCAAGGGTTTCGAAAAAGCCCCGCCGGCTTAACTGGCTGTTTAATTCCGGGGGCAAAAAGTCAAGGCTTGGCGCTTCGTTAATAAAGGCCAGGGCTTCTCCGGGGAGATAAGTTTCGCTGCCGGTGCTGTCCTTTACAATTACTCCTTCATCTCTGATTTCTTCAAGAAAATAAGGGTAGAGCAGGTTGATTCCGGCATCAATCCATTTTTTCAACTCCCCGAGATTGGCTGAAGGAGGCTGGATATCGATAACAGTTACCTGGCCCGGGTTAACTCCTAAAGCAACTAAAGCTTCAATACCATCTAGTGCGGCATCGCCGCAGCCGATTACGACCACATCAGAGCCAATGGTAATTTCCTCTCCTAAATTAAAAGATTTAAGAAAATCAATGCCGGCCCTTATTTTTTCTTGGCCCTTGACCGGTGGCAGGAGAGGGCGGTGGGCGCCAACGGCTACAATTACATGATCAAACTTTTTGATTAATTCCTCGAACTGCTTATTGTCCACTTTTGTCCCGAAGTGAAATTTTATTCCCAGATCGGCAATGTTTTGCAGATCCATATCAAGATCCTCCAGGGGGAGGCGTTCGCGGGAAATAACCTGGTACATCTTTCCACCGGGCCGGTCGCCTGCTTCATAGACTTCTACACTGTAGCCCTGTCTGGCAAGAAAATAGGCACTGCTAAGCCCGGCCGGCCCGGCTCCAATGATAGCGATATTTCCGGTATGATTATCCGTTTTTTGTACTTTTTGGCCGCCATGGAAACCCCTGGCCAGTTCGACGGTGCGTACCGGTGAATCAATTTTGCCCCGGCTGCAAGATTCCACGCAGAGATGAGCACAGATAAAACCGCAGTTGCTGTAACGAAACGGGGTGTAAGAATCAATTAAGTCCAGGGCATCTTTATATTCGTCGTGCCGAATATGTCCGAGAAAACGGCCGGTTGGGATGCCTACCGGACAGGCGGCTTCACAAGGCGAGGCCATTTCCCTTTGTTCGGGCACGAGCCCTGTGTTAGTTGGATAAGCCGGCGTGTAAAACTTGCTGAACGGTCTGCTGCCTGCCGGAACTACTTTTACTATTTCCCGCTCTAAGAGGGGGGTTGCTTCAAGGTTAAAATGATTGCAGAATTCTTCAACCAAAGGCCTAATTTTATCTAAGTCTTCGGCCGTGGGACTGGCAGGTGTGGCCCCGATACCGGGCATATAAGAAGGCAAATCGTAATTAAACAGGAAGATTTCGCCACCGTGGATTCCCGTGGCAAGGGTTTTGTCTGACTGGCCGGTAACGTTTTCCGTAAGATTGTGCCGGTTTAGAACTATTACAGTCCCGCCGGCCATGTACTCACCAAGAAAATCACCGCTGGTGCCACCGATGACTACGGCAGGCTTCATGTTTTTGTATTCTTTCATATGAATACCCACCCGGTAACCTACATCATCGCGGATAAAAAGACTGCCGCCACGCATCCCGTAGGCAAGGGCATCGCCTCCGAGCCCGTGAATAATTACAGTCCCGTTGTCCATGGTATTGGCTACGGCATTTTGACCGTGGCCCTTGACTTTAATCGTCGGGCCGCCAAGACAAAAGGCCAGATCGTCACCGGGCACCCCTTCAATTTCAAGCAGCAAGCCTGGTTCAGTCAATCCCGCTCCCAGGTAACGCTGCCCCAGGACACTGGTTACAAGGATGTGGCGTTCCCCTCTTGTAACACATTCCCGAATCATTTCATTTAACTGTCGGTAATAAATCCCTTTGGCATTGATTTTATATGGCATATTCTCACCTTACTCTCCGGCATGTTTTATTCCAAGGACGGATAGTTCTTTTTCCGAAAGTCCCACGCCGCGCAAAATCAGGCGGTTGCCTCGGAATGATCCTAGATCGTATATACCGTTTAAACCCATAATTTCTTTCATTTCGTGATGCCATCCCTCAATAAGGTTGGTTAACCTTTGGTAGGCCCAGTCCGGATCAAGCCTTTGACTTATAGCAGGGTCGTTGGTAGTGATGCCCCAGGGGCATTTTCCGCTGTGGCAGCGCTGGCAGCCGTGACAGCCGCAGGCAACGAGCGCAGCGCTGCCGATCGCAACTGCATCGGCTCCAATGGCGATTGCCTTCATAATATCGGCGCTGCTGCGGAAGCCCCCGGCAGCGATAATGGAAGCCAGGTGACGGATTCCTTCATCCCGGAGTCGTTGATCTACGGCGGCCAGGGCCAGCTCAGCGGGTAAGCCTACGTTATCCCTGACCACTGAAGGGGTGGCCCCGGATCCACCCCGAAATCCGTCAAGGTAGACCATATCCGCTCCGGCCCGAACTATGCCGCTGGCAATTGCCGGAGCATTGTGAACAGCGGCAATTTTTACGCAAACCGGTTTATAGCCGCTGGCTTCTTTGATCGCATAGATTAAAAGGCGTAAATCTTCGATTGAATAGATATCATGCTGAGGGGCCGGAGAAATGGCGTCACTGCCTTCGGGAATCATCCTGGTCTCAGAAATACCGGGCAGGACTTTTTCACCGGGCAAATGCCCGCCGATACCGGGTTTCGCCCCCTGGCCAATTTTAATCTGGTAGGCGCGGGCCTTTTGCAGGTAAGAAGGGGTAATCCCAAAGCGCCCGGAAGCTACCTGCAGAATGGAATAGTCTGTATAAGGGTAAAGCTCTTCATGCAAACCACCTTCACCTGAATACCAGAGCAACCCCTTTTCTGATGCTACCCGGGCCAGTGCTTTCTGCAGATTAAGGCTAATGCTTCCATAAGACATCGGGGCAAATACAAGCGGCATGCTGAGCCTGATCAGGCTGCTGCCGTTTTTGGGTGAATTTTTCAATGAATCAGGTTTGCGGCCCAGGGTAGTGATTGTTTCCATCGGTTCCCGCTGGGGATCTATCGATGGATTGGTAACCTGACAGGCATTAAAAACCATCCGGTCCCAGTACACCGGCAGCTCGGTGTCGGCACCAAAACCGGTTAATGTCACCGCTCCAAATGAAGCCTGCTGGTGGACTCTTTTAAGGGCGTTGGTGTCCCAAACTCCGTGCTGCCGCAGGGCAAGCGGTTTTTCCTTAATTACTATGGCATCGCGGGGGCAGGTCACTTCACAGCGGTGACAGGCACCGCAGGATTTGCGGTTGGCTACCGGGATCTTTTTCTCTCCCCGTGGTTCCATCCTTATTTCGTTAAAAGTGCACTGGACCGCGCATTCGCCGCAGCCGTCACAAATTTCGCGATCAAATGCCGGCTGAAAAACAGCGTGTTGACCGGGCTTGTTGATTTGGTTTTCCATTGGCGAATTCCAACCCCTTTTATTTTATTGCCTTAACTGCGCTGTTTCTTGATCAAACAGGGCGATGATTGGTTCACCGGCCCGGGGGGTGACCACTTCCCGCAGGTTATGATCCATTTCATAAAGCGAAGCGATTTCACTGGCGAAATAAGTATATCCTTCAGAAGTTGCCGAAGTCATCGGCCTTAACTTGGTGTTGTCTGTAAGGCTGAACATCCCTCCGTCAAAAGCAATTAAGACGGCGAAGGGACCGTTGAGCATAGCCTGCTCATAAGTGGCCCGCAGGGTGGTTAAAAATTCTTTTTTATCCGGGTCATCGATCCGCTCGATAGTGCTCCAGTATGGCGGGGCCAGGACAGTAGTAGCTTCTTCGATGCTTAATCCGTGCCTGCGGATTAGAAGGTCAATCAAGTAGGCAATAGCTTCACTGTCTGTTTGCAGGAGACAGTAATAACCGAAAGATTCCAGGTAGCGCCGGTTGATCCCGTAAGAAGAAATTTCCCCGTTATGGACAATCGACCATTCAAGCATATTAAAAGGATGGGCACCGCCCCACCAGCCAGGTGTATTTGTGGGAAAGCGGTTGTGGGCCAACCAGCTGTAGCCGCAATATTCGTCTAAACGGAAAAATTCATAAATGTCAAGCGGGTTGCCCACGCCTTTGAATACTCCCATATTTTTTCCGCTGGAACAAGTATAGGCTCCCTCAATAGTTTTATTTAACTCCATGCACCTGGTGACCACGTAATCATTGTCACTTTCTTCGCCTGGAAGCCTTTTTTCGACCGGTAGCGAAGGGGTAACAAAGAATACCTGGAAGTAAGGGTGTTCCTTAATAGTCCGGTTCCATAGAGGAATTGGCCGAGTTTCAGCAATTTCAAACCAATGTTTTATGTAGGCGGCAGCTTGATCTAAAGCCTCTTTTGAGGATCCCATGATCTGCAAGGCATAGCATTCTTCAAATTCCGGGTAGATCCCGTATGCGGCATAACCTGCTCCCAGGCCGTTACCCCGATCATTCATCAGGTGTATGCCTTTCTTAATTCGCTCCCCATTTTCTTTAACTTTTTTTGCACTGATCAGTCCAACGATACCGCACATATTATCCCGCCTCCTCACGGAGCTTTTTCCAGTCAATGATTATTATATCATAATGTGGAATCATATTTTACACTATGGAATATATGGTTGTCAAGAAAAAAGCTGTATTCGCTATATTTAATAATTTCTGATAAGGACTTTGACACTAAATACCATCTCATATATCATTATTTTGTTTTAAACAGGCCTTTCCAATATATTTAAGCCTGGTAAACTTTTACTTGAAGGACATTGAAAAAGTTCTGTTGAATTTAAACTTGTGGAAAACAGGGCTGATTTAGGATACGGTTATTCAAAAAATTATTTTTTACCGCGAGAAAAATGCGGCATATTTGCCGTGTACGGATATAACGGACCTGAAAGCGCCGCTTATATTACATACCTGGGCTTGCTTGCTTTGCAGCACCGCGGGCAGGAAAGCGCAGGGATGGCCTACAGCACAGGCCGGGAAGTTGAATCGGTAAAGGGAATGGGCCTGGTTGACCGGGTTTTTACACAACCTGTGCTTGCTAGAATCAATTCTCCGGCGGTTATCGGTCATGTACGATACTCCACCACCGGTTCAAGCTATGTCGCTAATGCTCAACCACTATTGGCCCGCGCTGCAGATAGAAAGGCGATAGCCGTAGCCCATAACGGTAACCTGACCAATACCAGGCGCCTTCATAACAAGTTGCTTGAGGAAGGGCATATCTTTCACTCCACCTCGGATACAGAAATCATTTTAAGTTATTTATCCCGTTTCAGAAAAGAAGGCCTGTCAGGAGCAGTTCATAAAACGATGGAAATCATAGAAGGTGCTTATGCTGCTCTATCCCTGGATGAAAGACAGATTGTTGCCTTTAGAGATCCTAACGGTTTTCGCCCGCTTGTAATCGGTAGGCTAGGAGAAGCTTATATTTTTGCTTCCGAAACCGTGGCCCTCGATGCAGTTGGCGCCAGGTTCCTCAGGGAGGTGGCTCCGGGGGAGGTGGTTTCTGCCTGTCCGGAAGGTTTAATTTCAAAGAAAAATTCTTTACAAATAGAGAAACGTGGACTCAGCAAAGCAGTGTCACTATGCATGTTTGAATATATTTATTTTTCGCGGCCGGACAGTGTATTGCAGGGAAAAAGTGTTTATCAAACTCGGAAGAAGGTGGGAGCAATTTTGGCCGATCGCTGTTTAGCAGAACTGGAGCTGGTTATTCCTTCTCCAGATTCCGGGGTGGCAGCAGCAATTGGTTTGGCAGATTCATTGAAGTTGCCTTTGGAATGGGCATTATACCGTAATCCCCACCTTGGCCGTACTTTTATAGAACCCACTCAAGAAGGAAGGGAGATGGCGGTACGACTAAAGCTTAATCCGGTGAGTGAGCTTGTAGCAGGGAAAAAAGTGGCTGTTGTTGATGATTCCATGGTCAGGGGTACTACAGCGCGGGTTCTGGTTTCCCTATTGCGGGCAGCCGGTGCTTCGGAAGTTCATTTTTGCATCGCTTCGCCGCCTTACAGGTTTCCCTGTTATTATGGGATTGATATCCCCCTGGCCAGTGATTTGGCTGCAGAATATGGTATTAAAGGTTTGACTGAAGCTATTGGTGCCGATTCAGTGACTTTTGCTGAACTGGAAGATCTGTATGCAGCAACTGGAATGGATAAGGGCAATTTGTGTGATGCCTGCTTCAGCGGTAATTACCCGACTTTAAAATAAGATGAGAGGAATGGTGAGTTAGGATGGAGCATTTCTTGGAAAATGGCAGCGGCAGTTTAAAAGAAAAAGTAGTTTTGCTCGATTTTGGCGGACAGTACAGCATGTTGATTGCTCGCAGGATAAGGGAAGCGGGGGTCTACTGTGAAATGCTCCCCTATGATACCCCCTTGGAAGTAATTCGCAGCCACCATCCTAAAGGAATCATCCTTTCTGGCAGTCCGGCCAGTGTTTATCAGGATAATGCCCCGCAGTGCGATCCGGTAATTTTTGATGGAAAAATCCCCATCCTTGGAATTTGTTACGGGATGCATGTTTTAACTGCCAATTTAGGCGGAGAGGTAAAAAAGGGAAGCCGCTCTGAGTTCGGGCGAACTTCGTTTAGCATTGAGCATGCTAAGCCGCTATTTAAGGATACTTTATTTGCAGATGAAAGTTATTGCTATGGTTGGATGAGCCACCAGGATGAAGTGGTTAAGCCACCGCCGGGTTTTGCAGTTTTAGCCCGTTCGGAAAATGGTGCGATGGCGGCTATCGGTGACCACGATCGAAATATATATGGTCTGCAGTTTCACCCGGAGGTACTACATACACCAGGGGGCACTGCTGTGCTTGAAAGTTTCCTCTATGAGATATGTGGCTGCAGCCATACCTGGACTCCCCAAAGCTTTATTGAGGATGCTGTGGCTAAAATCCGCCGGGTAGTTGGGGAAAATGAAAAAGTGGTATGTGCTTTGAGCGGTGGAGTGGATTCATCAGTAGTGGCTTTCTTGCTGGACCAGGCTTTAGGAGACCGGGCAGCATTTATATTTGTCGATCATGGACTTCTGCGCCTGGATGAAGCCGAAGAAGTGGCCAGGCTTTACCGGGAAGGTCTTCAAGGAGAGTTTATCCATATTGATGCCAAAGACAGGTTTTTAGCCCGCCTGGAAGGGGTTGCCGATCCCGAAGAGAAAAGGCGGATAATTGGCAATGAATTTATCGAAGTCTTTAAGGAAAAGGCCCTTTCCATGGGCGATATTGCCTACCTGGCCCAGGGAACCATCTACCCGGATGTGATTGAAAGTGGTTCAGCCTACGGTTCAGCAGTGATCAAGTCACACCATAACGTGGGGGGCTTACCGGAAGAACTGGGCTTTGAGTTGATTGAGCCACTGCGGGAGCTGTTTAAAGATGAAGTTCGTTTAGTCGGAAAAGAACTGGGTTTACCGGACGCCATCCTCAAAAGGCAACCCTTTCCAGGGCCGGGACTGGCGGTAAGAATCATCGGTGCTGTTTCAGCGGAAAAGCTTGATCTTTTAAAGCAGGCAGATGCAATTTTCAGGGATGAAATAGAAAAGAGTGGTCTAAAAGATAACCTCTGGCAGTTTTTTGCTGTTCTGACTGATGTGCAGGTGGTGGGGGTTAAAGGTGACGGGCGCCATTACGGACCGGTTGTTGCCCTCAGGGCAGTGGTATCAGAAGATGCCATGACTGCCGATTGGGCCCGCCTGCCCCACGATCTGTTGGAAAAAGTTTCTGCCCGGATTACCGGTGAAATACCCGATGTGGCCAGGGTGGTTTATGACATTACTTCAAAGCCTCCCGGGACTATTGAGTGGGAATAAAGGGGGAACTAAAAAGAGTTTACAAGTCTTTTTGTAAACTCTTCTAAGCGAAATAAGGTTGTCAAACCGGAATAGTTAAATTAAAGTTCCCTGCAGATTGCGATAAAATACTCATGGACTCTTAAATCACCGGTAAGTTCCGGGTGGAAAGAGGTGGTGAGCAAGTTTGCCTGGCGGGCACCGACAATTCCTTCCTCTACTTTTGCCAGCACAGTTACACCGGAACCTGCTTCTTCTATGATTGGGGCTCGGATAAATACTCCGGTCAGGGGTTTTTCAAAGGAATCAAATTGCAATTCAGTTTCAAAGCTTTCCCGCTGGCGCCCGAAAGCGTTTCTTTTCACCTTAATATCCATTAAGCCCAGATTGGGCTGCCCGTTACTTCCGTCCGTTATTTTTTTGGCCATCAGGATCATCCCGGCGCAGGTTCCAAAAACGGCAAGAATTCCTTCTTTGCTGCGTTTTTTTATAATCTCTGTTAGTCCTGCTTCTTCAATCAGTTTGCCGATAGTGGTGCTTTCCCCGCCGGGGATGATCAATCCTGCTACCTGGGAAAGACTGCTTTTGTCTCTTACCGAAAGTGCTTCGACACCGCATTGGCCGAGCATTTTCAAGTGCTCGGTAACAGCACCCTGCACTGAAAGGACACCGATTTTCATATTGTTTAGGTTCTCCTAAGTTAAGCTCCACGTTCCTGCATGCGATCTGATTCTGTTAATGTTGACATCTCTAATCCGGGCATAGCTTGTCCCAATCCCTTGGAAACATCGGCCAGCAGTTTAGGATCATTATAATGCATGGTGGCTTTAACGATTGCTTCGGCTACTTTTTGCGGATTATCCGCCTTAAAAATACCGGAACCGACAAATACACCGTCTGAACCGAGTTGCATCATCAACGCTGCATCAGCCGGGGATGCTACTCCACCGGCGGCAAAGTTAACCACGGGCAAACGCCCTTCTTTCTTTACTTCTTCAAGCATTTCAACGGAAACGCCCATTTCTTTAGCCATCACCACCAGCTCATCATCGGCTTTGCCCAGTACCTGGCGGATTTGATCCATTACTCTGCGCATATGGCGAACCGCTTCAACTACGTTGCCGGTTCCAGGTTCACCCTTGGTCCGGATCATAGCTGCGCCTTCAGAAATACGCCTCAGGGCTTCACCTAAATCCCTGGCTCCGCAGACGAATGGTACATTGAACAGGTGCTTATTTATATGGTATTGTTCATCAGCCGGGGTGAGAACTTCACTTTCGTCAATATAATCCACGCCAAGCTCTTCCATAACCTGCGCCTCGGTAAAATGTCCGATTCTTACCTTGGCCATCACCGGGATAGTTACCGATTCCATGATTTTCTGGACCATTACCGGATCGGCCATGCGGGCTACGCCCCCGGCTGCCCTGATGTCTGCAGGCACTCGTTCTAAAGCCATAACGGCTACGGCGCCGGCATCTTCGGCAATTTTAGCCTGCTCTGCGGTAGTGACATCCATGATCACCCCGCCTTTTTGCATTTGAGCCATCCCTTTTTTTACCCTGAAAGTTCCTTGCTCTTTCATTTAAAAACCCCCTAACTGATCATTGTCATATGATTGCTATTTAACCGGCCTGATCGGAAGTCCTTTCGAGGCCAAATAATCTTTGATATCCATAATCCTGTAAGTACCGTAATGCAGGATGGAGGCAGCTAGAACTGCATGCGCTTTGCCGGTGGTCAGAGCTTCGTAAAGATGATCTAAGTTACCTGCACCTCCCGAAGCGATGACAGGGATTTCGACTGCTTCTGTAACTACTGAAAGCAATTCAGTATCGTACCCGTCCAGGGTTCCATCGGCATCCATGGAAGTGAGCAGTATTTCTCCTGCGCCCAACCTCTCTGCTTCTATTGCCCATTCTACCACATCTCGCCCGGTTGGTGTTCGTCCACCGTAGCTGTATACTTCCCATTGCGGTATCTCATCTGAAGGTACGGATTTTTGTTTGTTTCGCCGGGCATCTATGGCCACCACAATGCACTGACTCCCAAATTGTTGTGCACCTTCCCTGATCAAACCGGGATTTTTCAGAGCAGCTGTATTGAGTGAGATCTTGTCCGCGCCCGCGTTTAACAATTCCTGCATGAACTCTACGTTATCGATCCCGCCCCCTACTGTTAAAGGAATAAAAACGGCATCAGCGGTTTTTTCCACCACATCTACTATAGCTCGTCTTTTTTCAACCGAAGCGGTGATGTCAAGAAATACCAGTTCATCGGCTCCTTCATTGTTATAAAAGGCGGCCATTTCTACGGGATCGCCGGCATCCTTTAAATTAAGAAAGCGGGTACCTTTGACCACCCGGCCGTCCCGCACGTCTAAACAGGGTATTATTCTTTTTGTCAGCATAGTCATGATCTCCTGTGTGTTTGTCCTGTGGTTACCGTTGATCGGCTATAATATTACCAAAATTAGCGAGCAGGCGCAAGCCTGCGGGACCGCTCTTTTCCGGGTGGAATTGCACTCCGTAAAGGTTCCCGAAGTGAACTGCCGAGGTGAAAGAAAATCCATACTCGGTAAGTCCCGCAATATTGTTATCTTCACGGGGGAGGGCATAGTAAGAGTGGGTGAAGTAAAAGTATGACCCGTTATTTAATCCTTCAAAAAGAGAATTGTTTTTCTGAACCGGTTTAACCTTGTTCCACCCCACATGAGGCACAGGGAGACCGGCAGGAAAACGCTTAACTTCACCGGGAATGACATTTAACCCCCTGGCCGGTTGATCAGTACGGACCAGGCTTGATTCTTCGCTTTTGGAAAATAAGAGTTGCATACCGAGGCAGATGCCCAAAAAAGGCTTTCCTGCGGCAATCACCTCCAACAGCGCCCGGGCTATTTTTTTTTCGTTAATTAAAAAAGCGGCATGGGCGAAAGAGCCTACCCCGGGAAAAATAACTGCCTGTGCTTTGGCAATATCCCTGGGATCTCCAGAGATCAAGGGATTAAGGGAAACTTTTTTGACCGCTTTATAGATGCTGCT
>CAYXQO010000034.1:0-20488 GCA_964467475.1 uncultured Syntrophomonadaceae bacterium | reverse complement strand
ATCTTTCTTCTTCGACCATTTTATTGATCCCTCTGACCTGGCCTTCCACCCGGTTCAGACCGTTTTGAATTCTTTTCTTATGGGCCTGGTAGCTTCCGGATTGCAGCTGGTGGTGAGGACAGGTTCCACTGGTATCAGTTTTGTTTTCTTTTTCGACCATTGAGTTTTCCCTCCTGTTTCAGTAATATTACCTTTTTCCAGTTATATACCCCATGGGGGTATTCATGTGATAATTATAACCCCCAGGGGGTATGATGTCAAGGGTGCGTTTAAAGTTACATCAAGTTATAATAGAAAATGAGCAAGCTAGTGCTACAGCGAAACATTTGTCGTATACTGGCGTCCGCTTAGCCATGGGAGCAGTTCCATCGTTTTTCCTTCGGCCTGCGCTGTGCTTATGCACCCCCGAACCGTCCCCATGGGGCCCCGCCGCCGCTTAGATTATAATCTTTCGTTGTGGCGCTAATGCTTAAACTCAAATCAGGAGGGGACAAAATGTCTGTAAAAACGGCAAAAGAGCTGTGGGAAACAAACAGTCATATGGCTGAAGCGTGTCTTGAACATCCCTTTGTCAAAGGGATTGCCAGCGGCGATCTTTCCCGGGATAGTTTTAAGTTTTATGTCGGCCAGGATGCCTTTTTCTTAGAATCATTTGCCCGCGCTTACGCGCTGGCGCTGGCCAAGGCTCCTTCCAGTTCGGCCATATATGCTTTGCTGGAGCAGCTTCAGGGGGCATTAGAGGAACTGCGCCTGCACCGTAAATATGCAGATAAATGGGATGTTGAACTTTCTCCGGAACCTGCATCCGCCACCCAGGCTTATACCGATTTTCTTTTGCGGGTAGCCTGGAGTGAACCGGTGGAGTGTATCATGGCGGCCCTGATGCCCTGCATGTGCCTTTATTCTTACTTAGGGCAATCGTTATTACCCGGTTTAAATCCGCAAAGCGATTACCGGGAATGGGTGGAAACCTATTCTGCCGAGGAATTCGCTGATTTGGCTTCTAAACTTGAAGAATTGTACGATCAACATGCAGTCGGTACAGGTGTGACAGAAAAGGCCGAGGTGTATTACCGGAAGGCCATGGAACTCGAACTTGCTTTTTTCCAGCAGGCTTATGACTACAAAGGGTAAAAGTGATCTTTAAAGACCTGTATACAGTAATATTCTTGCAGTTTTTTGATTTTTATTGACATTGACAACTATTTTCCTTTATACTTTGATGTAGAATAAGAATCAATTTTGTAACGAAAACCAGGCCGACAAAGGCAAACCCGCTGAAAAGCGGGGACGCAAAGCAAAGGGTCTACGGTCCTGTAACCTGCGGACTATGATAGCCTTGCTGCCGAAACTGGTATTTATTTTATGTCGGTCCCTTTTTAAAGGGGCTTTTATTTTTTCAAGAATAATAAATGCTGCCTCATAAACCCAGTTATAATTCTCTCAGAACAGCATGAACGCAGGTGGTATAACTTCGGGGGTGGTTGCGTTTGGAGTATAAGCATGAATATGTTCACCTGACTGCGGAGAAACTAGAGAGGGTCAGGCTTGACTGCAGTGAAATGAAGTTGGAAGAATTAATCAATCCTGTCTCAATCCAGGAATTAATGAATGAGTTTAACCGGATTACCGGACTGCCTATCTCGATTATTGATACAAGTGGGAAGGTTCTAGTTAGCACAGGCTGGCAGGAAATATGCACTGATTTCCACAGAGTCCATCCTGAAACCAAAAAACACTGTATCTATAGTGATGTGGAGCTTGCCTCCGGGGTTCCCCAGGGAGAATACAGGGTTTACAAGTGCAAGAACAAAATCTGGCATGTTTCCACGCCAATCGTGGTTGATAATGTTCATTTAGGCAATATCTTAATGGGGCAATTTTTTTTCAGGGATGAAGCTATCGACTATGAAATATTTCGCAAGCAGGCCCGCAAGTACGGTTTTGATGAAAAAAAATATATCGAGGCTTTGGAAAAAGTACCGGTCTATAACAGGGATACCGTAAAACAGGCCATGAATTTTTATACGCAAGTAGCCAACCAGATCTCTTCTCTTAGTTTTAATAACCTCAAGTTAAGTGCCCTCTTAAAAGAACATGAGCAGATTGAGAGTGCCCTGCGGGAATCGGAGAACAAGTACCGTGAAATTCTTGCTACTATTGAAGAAGGTTACTATGAAGTGGATTTGCGGGGCAGGTTTGTTTTTGTCAACAGTTCAATGGCCCGTTTATTTGGCTACGAACGTGAAGAACTTACCGGAAAAAGTTACCGGGATTTTTTCACGAATACCAGGGAAATTTTTAGGGCTTTTTCAGAGGTCTACCGCAGCGGGGTTTCTAAAAAAGCGGAAGACTGGCCAGTCACAAGCATAAGTGGGGAACAAGCTATTGTGGAGTTTTCTATTTCCCTGCGCAGGGATGAAACCGGAAAGCCTATTGGTTTCAGAGGTATTGCGCGGGATATTACTGAAAAGAAAAAAGCGGAAGAAAGGATTACTTACCTGAGCTACCATGATCAGTTGACGGGTCTTTATAACCGGACTTACCTGGAGGAAATGGTAGAAAAGTTGGACCGGGAAAAAAGGCTGCCCTTGAGCGTGATAATTGCTGATCTTAACGGCTTGCAGCTGGTTAACGATACTTACGGTCATGCTATTGGTGATGAGTTTATCAAGAGCGCAGCCGAGGTTTTGAAAAAATCCTGCCGGACTGAAGATGTTATTGTCCGCTGGGGCGGGGATGAATTTATAGTTCTTTTGCCCCGGACTGCGGCCAGTAATGCCTGGACGGTTTGTGAAAGGATCACCGGATTATGCCGGGAAACCAGGGTCAAAGATGTCCCGCTTTCTATTGCCCTGGGTGTTGCAAGCAAGGTGCTGCCTTCGAAAACCCTGAAAGATATATTAAAAGAGGCAGAAGATAATATGTACAGGCGTAAGCTGACTGAAAGTCGCCGTGCAAAAACATATATCTTAAAAACTCTAATGGCAAAATTGCAAAAGTGCAGTTGTGAGACAGAAGAGCATATCCGGGAGATGCGAAAAATTGCCAGGTTGATTGCTAAAAGAATCAGGCTTACTGAAACCGAGTTAAAACGCCTGGACCTGGTGGTGGCCCTGCATGATATCGGCAATATAAGTATGCCGGGAGAAATGTTGACCAGGAAGGGGCCTTTGTGCGCAGACGAGTGGGACAAAGTAAAAAAACACCCGGAGATAGGTTTTAGAATTGCCCGGTCGGCCGAAGAATTTGCCCATGTTGCAGAAGACATCCTGGCCCACCATGAATGGTGGGACGGGACCGGTTATCCCCAGGAGTTGCAGGGCAGGGATATCCCTCTGCTTGCCAGGATAACTACCATTGCTGATGCTTTTAGTGTAATGAAAAGTGGCCGCCCCTATAAAAAAGTATTTTCCCGGGATGAAATTATCGATGAATTTAAGCACAATTCCGGGATCCAGTTCGACCCGGAACTGGTGGAAGTTTTGCTTTCAGATTTTACACCTTTAGAAGAGACTTGAAAGCCAGCTGGGGGCATGAGTTGCTAGGTGCATTGTTTCCCTGTTTAAGGGTGCGGAATTTTTAAAATAAAGAGGCAGGAGTTTAAAAGTCCTGCCTGCATACCCGGGTGTTTTGTTCTGTGTTGTTTTAAGTTCTAAAGTTATTAGATTAGAAAAGATCTTCCCAATCAGGCACTTCTTCTGTGCCCGGTTCTAAGTTGATCATTTCAAAGGATTCAGTAATATCAGCGCTTCCTTCTACTTCCATGTCTTCGTAAAGATAAGCGCCGGTAACCGGACTGCTGATGTCAATGTAGCGCTTGGTGGTGCCTCCGGTAGTGCCTGCTTCCTGTTCTATTTCAAAATAACTGCCGACGTATTCCTCACCTTTGGCAATTTCTAGGTTTCCTGTTTCATCTTCGTAATCAGCGTAAGCGTCTTTTTTGACTTCTCCTGTTTCACCGGCTTCATAGTCGGGATCTTCAGGTCCGTGGGCGGCTTCGAAATTTTGCTCTAAACTGCCCGATTCGCCAGGATCCGCTTCAATTTGCACCGCCCAGATCTGTTCGCTGACTTTTTCTTTATCCCCATCCAGGTTAACCGAGGAGGTCACCTCCATACCGGTTGTAAAAAATGCTATCGTTAAAAGGGCTGTCGATAACAGCGCCGGTTTGATGTATTTATTGATCATGGCAATACCCCTTTTGTACTGGTTTTTCTTTAATGATTTATTTATCCCTGAGCCTAACCTATCACAGGCCCGGGGATTATGTCAATTTAAAGGTATATATTTAATCATCAGGTTTGCTTTGGCCGGGGTAGTTAAGGAAGCGTGGTAGCGAGGCTGGCAGGGGTTGAATAAGGATGGTCTTTAAGCTTTATTTTCACATTTTCCCGTAACCGCCTCCACCGGGAGTTTCAATTACCAAAAGGTCACCGGGGTTAACCTCGGTCATTGCCGCCCAGCCCAGGTTTTCCGGGAAGTTTTTCCCTTTCCTGTAGAGCAAATTTTTACCCGGAAGACCGGCTTCGCCACCGGCCAGGCCGTAGGGGGGATAATTTCTTCTGCCGGTAAGCAGGGAGACCTGCAGGGGGGCGAGGAATAAAATTTCCCGGGCAATACCATCGCCGCCCCGGTAGCGCCCATCGCCGCCTGAACCCCGGCGGATAGCAAAGCGCTTGATTTGCACCGGGTAACGGCTTTCAACAATTTCCGGATCGGTAATGCGGGTGTTGGTCATATGGGTGTGCACGGCACTGGCCCCTTCAAATCCGTTCCCGGCGCCGGCACCTCCGCCGATAGTTTCATAGTAGGAGATCTGTGAATTGTTTTTACCCGTAACCCCGAAAGAAAGATTGTTCATCGTTCCCTGGCCGGCTGCCATAATTTGCAATGCTCCAAAGAGCGTATCGACAATGCGCTGCGAAGTTTCCACGTTTCCCCCGGCTACGGCGGCGCATTTTTCCGGATCATTTGCCGGTGGAGGGTTGAGCAGGCAGTTTTCGGGTAGAACAATGGAGATCGGCTTTAAGACGCCTTCGTTTAAGGGAAGGTCTTCTGCGATCAGGCAGCGGAAGCAGTAGAGTACAGCGCTGGTAACAATGGCCCTGTTGGCATTGAGACTGCTTTCCACTACCTTCCCGGTTCCGTGAAAATTTACCGTTGCCCTGCCGCGTAAAGCGCTCTTTTTACCCGGTTTATCTTTTTCCGGGTGATGGGTGATATCGATCTGTACAGCCAGCGGTGAACCGTCGTCTAAATAGTCCCGGTAGGAGTAACTGCCAGGCGGGATCTCTAGAAGTGCCCTTTGCATCATAGTTTCCGCAGCATCTTGGATATGCCGCATGTAGCTTTTCACTACATTTAACCCGTAACGAGCAACCAGGTCGAGCAGGCGGTAAACCCCGGTTTGATTGGCTGCTACCTGGGCATTGATATCGGCAAGATTATCACGCAAAGCCCTGGTGGGATACTTAGCCCCGCTAAGCAGTTTTGCAAGTTTTTCTTCACTGGCCCGGTTCTCGCTGACAAAGGGAAAGGCTTTGATCAAGACGCCTTCTTCGGCTAAGTTCCTGGCAAAAGGAGGCATCGAGCCCGGAGCAATCCCGCCGATTTCAGCATGGTGCGCCCGGTTGGCGGCAAAAAATAAGATTTCTTGTCCGGTTTCGTCGAAAACCGGGGTTACCACGGTGACATCGGGCAGATGGCTCCCCCCGTTCAGGGGGTCGTTCGTGATGTAGACCTCGCCCGGGTGCATCTCTGGAAAAGCCTTAATTACATGTCTGACCGATGCGGGCATTGCCCCTAAATGGACCGGAATATGCGGGGCATTGGCCACCAGTTCTCCCTGGTCGGTAAAAATCGCACAGCTGAAATCCAGGCGCTCTTTTACATTGGTGGAGAGTGCCGTTTTCTGGAGGGTGGCCCCCATTTGACCGGCGATGGAAGAAAAGGTGTTGTTGAAAAGTTCCAGGGTGACCAGGTCTAATTCTTCAGCTTCTTCGGCCTCTTCGATTTTTTCCTGGAGCAGATCTTTGCCCGTTTCGCTAAGATCAGTGACCAGGATATTGCCTTCAGCGGTAACTTCAGCTTCCCAACCGGGATCGATAACCGCAGTGCTGCCCTGTTCAACAATCAGTGCCGGCCCGGTAACCCGGTCTCCCGGCGACAGGGATTCCCTTCTGTATACTCCCGCCCGGTGGGTACTGCCGGAGTCGTAAAGCAGGCTTTCTTTCAATGGTTGCGGGCGTCCGGGCCTTGTTTCTGATAAAAAGGGTGCCGGTTTCTCTGTTTCGCCGATTAGTTCTACCCTGGCGGTATGAATTTCTATTTCCCGTTCGGGGTAGATAAAACCGTAGTGGAGGCGGTGTTTTTCCTCGAAAGCTTTCCGGTAATCTCTGTCTGCAGGGCATTCTATGGTGATGGCCCATTCCTGTCCCCGGTAGCGCAAGTCAAGCATCCGCCGGGAAGGGAGAATTTGTGATTTTGTGATCCCTTCTTCCAGGATGCCCCGGTACAGTTCCTCTTCCATTTTATTAAAAACAGCTTCCAGTTCCTGCAGGGTTTCCCGGTTGTAGGGTTTGTCGATAGCACGCTCGGAGAACTTTTTGATGTCAGCCATGCCAATGCCGTAAGCGCTTAAGATGCTGCCCAGCGGGTGGAAAAGGACTTTTTTTATACCAAGCTCGCGGGCGACTAAGCAGGCATGCTGGGGTCCTGCGCCTCCGAATGCTACCAGGACATAATCTCTGGTATCGTAGCCCCGGGCTAAAGATATTTTTTTGATTGCCGCTGCAATGGTACTGTTCGCTATCTTAGAAAACCCCTCTGCCAGTTCTTTTCTGCTGTAGTGCTGTCCTTCAAGGCGCATTTCTTCAATGATGCAATCCAGCCTGTCATTTACAGCGTCTAAGTCCAGGGGAAAGGCAAAAAAGTCAGGCAGCACTCTTCCTAAAATTAGGTTTATATCGGTTACAGTCAGGGGTCCCTCTTTCCCGTAACAGGCCGGGCCCGGATCCGCCCCGGCGCTGTGAGGTCCCACCCTTGGCAGTTTGCCGTCAAACCAGCAAACCGACCCGCCTCCTGCGGCCACGGTTTCGATCCAGAGCATGGGAGAAATCAGGTGCACTCCCCCGTGGGAGGCGGGATCGTGTATTTCCATCTCGAAACGGTATTCGAAATCCCCGTGGTAGCGGCTTACATCGGTGCTCGTTCCACCCATGTCAAAACCGATCGCTTTTTGAAATCCTGCCTGTTCCGCGACCCTGGCGTACCCGACCACCCCGCCTGCCGGTCCTGATAAAATGCTGTCTTTGCCGGCATATTTAGCGGCATCGACCAGGCCTCCGGCGTTAGTCATCAGTTTTAACGGTGTCTTTCGGGGCAACCCGGTCTGGATATTTTTGATATAGTCACGGATTACGGGGGTCAGGTAAGCATCTACCGCGGTGGTCTCCCCGCGGGAAACAATTTTTTGCAAAGGAACCAGGCCGGAAGAAAAAGATACGTGACTAAATCCCATTTCCCGGGCTTTTTCAGCCACCATTCTTTCATGTTGACCGTTGCGATAGGAGTTAAGCAGGCATACGGCCAGGGAAGTAATCCCTTTGTCTAAAAAAGGCTTCAGTTTCTCTTCAATTTCTTTTTCTGCAAGGGGAAAGATGACTTCGCCTTTTTCATCAAGGCGCTCATTTAAGCCGGTGACCTTTAAGTAAAGGGGAGGCGGCTTTTCTATTTTTAAAGCGAAAAGCCGGGGCCGGTCCTGGTAAGCGATTTGTAAAACATCTTCAAACCCCCGGGTAGTGACAAAGCCAACCGGCGCGCCTTTTTTTTCGAGAAGGGCATTAGTGCCCCTGGTGGTACCCAGGCGTACGGTGGCATTTCCTACCGTATCATTCAGCCCTAAGCCTTTAAGCCAGCGGATCCCTGTCAGGGGAGCTTCTTCCCCGGAATAGAGTTCGTATAATGTGCCCGGTTCAGGATCTTTGGAAAGGGAAGGTTCGAGGATGAAACAGCCCGAGTGGTGATCAAATGAGGTCACCTTGACTTTTTCTGCACCGGTTTTTTCTGGATCAGCTCCTGTTCCTTCGTTTGCTTGATGCGGGTACAAAACCATGGTGTAGCCTTCGTAAAAACGGGGCGGATCTGTTTTTCGTTCCGGGTCAAAAACTTTAGTTTTCGAGGATCCTTCCCCGGCACGTCCCTTGATTATTCCTGTACTTAAAATTTTGTAAGTGAAAAGTTCCCCTCTCGGGGTTTTGGCCAGGCAGTCGGTGAAGGTGCCTCCCACGTCAATCCAAAATTCCCAGCGCTTGTCCTGCTTATTGCTAAGTTTTTCTTTACCGGTCAATAGATGCCGCACCCTTCGTGGTTTTAATTGTTGCAAGCTTACTAATTATCCGGAAAGGGCCTTAAACCCTGCCAGGCTGATCAAAAATTTGGCTGTGGTTGTATTTGGTCAACCATTGGCCAGGTATTTTAAATGTAGCACCTGGAGTAAAAAGCCCTGCTCCCCTGTAATTTCATTTCCTGGTTTTGTGAGTAAATGTCTCACTGGCACCGGCTGCAGGATAGTTGCTGCGCAGGTTGCCCCAGGCCGGCTTTAGGGCCGGTGACAAAAAAATAACGGGGGGCAAGTTTTGATCGAAAGACCAATATGCTTTATATTTATTAATGAAAGCAAAAGCAATTTTCGGTTTTAACTTACCGGGAGCAATCTGCCGGTAGAAAACGAAGCTGTTAGGGGTGAAACCGGTTTGTCGCGCAAAAGCCATAAGCTGGACCTGCACCCTATTTACAACAAAGGGGACAAAATCGACGCTGCTTTAGAAAACGCCATGGATGAGGCGGAAGTTGCGAAAGCCAGGGAACTGGAGATAATTACCGGTAAGGGAAGCGGGCAGCTAAAAAAAAGGGTCCTCCGTTTCCTGGATCGCAAGGATATTCGCGAGCGTTATCACCGCTTGAAAAAAGATCCCGACAACCATGGCCGGGTTTTTGTATATTTCAAGTGGAAGTAACCTGCACTGTTCATTGCCTAACATACCCGCTTCCCCGTGGCCAGTTGGATGCCGGGTTTATGGGTTAACCACAGTCTAAAATAGTTTTTATATATGTGCCGGCCTGTTCGATCAGGCGGTGGTAATTATTTTTAATCAGGCGTTCTTCCCCGCTCGGATCTTCCAGGAAAAAGGGAAAAACATTAAGCTCGGCGGAGAAGATTTCATTCAACATGGCAGTGATTTGCTCCCGGCGGGTAAGGGCCTTTTTTTTACCCCCGTACAGGTCTTGTTCTTGCTCGTTGAAGCCGAAGTCATCAATTAGCAGGATCTGGTTGTAGCAAGGACTGCCCAGGGATTTATCCAGTGCGGTCCAGAATTCCCTTGTGGATTTGTGAAAGCCAAGGTCGGCCGAGTTGGCCACAGTTATGATATCTTTTTTTATTGGCGTTTTTCCGGCGGGAAAGGCTTCTATTCCCATGTCAGCCAACTCTTTTAAAATGTGGCCGGTGGCTTCGGCATAGTGATCGCTTGCTATTACGGTATCAACTTTGTTCTTGCTCCCCAGGTATTCCAGGACGGGCTGCCAGTGCCGGTCGATCCCGGAACCGGCGAAATAGCACCGGGTAAAGTTTGTTGCTGCTTCCCTGATTTGTGATTCAGGAGGGCAATTTTTTCTGCCCGCAATAACCTTTTTTATTTGGCTGCTGAGCACATTTGCGTAACCGGCAGTGGTGGTGCTTCCCTCTTCCCAGGTTGGGGCAATCAGTTCTTTAAAGAATGTTTCAGGGTCTTTGATCCCCATTGCAGCGAGCCCGCTTTCGGTAAGAGCCCTGGTCAAGGACTCGTCCCGGGCAAATAAAACAGTATCAATGCTTAAGGTCCCGGCAAAGTCCAATATTACCAGGATTTTTTTGTCATGGTCATGATCCGGTGTTTGCGCATTCAATAATCTCATCTCGCTTTTTTGTTATTTTCGATGATCGAGCTTAAATCTTCCGCTGCCTTTTTAGGATCGGGGGCTGAGCACAGCGCCGAAACCACGGCGATACTATCTGCGCCGGCACGCACTACTTCAGCGGCATTACTTTCGTTTAGCCCGCCAATAGCCACCAGGGTATGGCTTGAGTTGCGGCGCACCCAGGCAAGCCCTTCAAGACCCCAACTGCCTTTTGTATCCGTTTTTGTAGGAGTTTCGAAGATCGGGCTCACCCCCAGGTAGTCTGCGTCGCATTCTTGTGCTTCCTGTACTTGCGTTTCATTTTCCACGGATAAACCGATAATCGCATTAGGCCCGAGCAGCTCCCGCGCCATCTCGTAAGGCATATCCTCCTGGCCGACATGGACACCGTCTGCGCCGACGGCCATGGCTACATCGATGCGGTCATTGATAATCAGGGGCACATCAAATGGTTCGAGCAGTTCTTTAATCTGCAGTGCCTCAGCAATAAATTCCCTGGTGGGAAGGTCTTTTTCCCGGAGCTGGACAACCGCCGCTCCACCCCGGACGCAGTCTAATACCACCTGTTCCAGGGGGCGCCCCAGGCACAAATCACGGTCGGTTACCAGGTAAAGCCCGCTGATTCCTCTTTTGTTTTTCATTCCACCTTCAGCCTTTCCTCCAGGTCATGTTTATCCAGGTTATATAAGGCATCTAACAAAGCTACCTGTAAAGTGCCCGGACCGCTGCAGTAATCGGCAGCTGCCGCAATTTCACCGGCAACGCCCATTACAGCCATAGCGCCGGCTGCAGCCTTGAGCGGGGAAGGGTTTACCGCGGCAAAGGCGCCGCAAAGAGCAGAAGCCGAGCAGCCCAGGGCGGTAACTTTAGGCATTAAGGAATGGCCGTTTTTAATTTTTACGGTATTTTCTTTATCGAGTACATAGTCTACTTCGCCGCTGATGCATACCGCGGCGCCGTAAGTTTCAACTAAGCGTCCGGCTGACTGTAATGCACTTTCTGAAGACTCGGTGCTGTCCACGCCCCGGGTGGTTGCTGCTGACGCAGCGGAGGCGTTAATTTCTGAGGCATTGCCCCTGATAATTGAGGGAGGTGCGGCAGACAGAAGTTCACTGACGGTGTTGTTGCGCAGAGGGGTAGCTCCTGCCCCGACAGGGTCGAAAACGACCGGGATGCCTTTCGAGTTCGCCTTTTCCATTGCCTTTTTCATCGCCCTGATCCAGGGATCACTCAACGTGCCGATATTGACGATGAGGGCTCCGGCAATATCGAGCATGTCTTCAACTTCATTTTCAGCGTGGGCCATTACCGGGGAGGCGCCCAGCGACAATAGCGCATTGGCGCTGTTGTTCATGGACACGTAATTGGTAATGCTGTGCACCAGGGGGACCTTTTCTCTGATCGCGGAAACGTCTTGCCAGATGCTTTCAGCGTTAATCATGGGTTAATTAAAGTTCCTCCTTTTTTGCGGGGAGCCTGCCTGGGGAGGGCGCTGTAAAAAAACCACCCGGCAGGGGTGGTTGGGTTTGCTTCTAACTCCCTTCGCCGGCATTACCCGGAGCAGGTTAATCGGTCACTCCCACAGTAAGGCTTACAAGGGAGTATCTCAGCCCGGTTTGTCCAGGCTCCCGCTAAATTTTTATGATTTACTGACATGGTATGGTATTTTTCTAGAAAAGTCAACCGGATCACAGTAAATTGCGTCAGTATTCATTAAGGGTCAGCCATTTCCACACCAGGAATTTGGCCAAATCAATGGTTACATGTTTGGTTAAAGAATTGCTGACGTAAAGGGTGAGTTCGTCAAACTTTTTTAAGTCGTAATTGTCCAGGCTTTTAGGTTTACCCTCGCTCACGGCGGGTTCTGTGTATCCACCACATCAACCACCGGCACCTTGCACCTGGTAAAGGGTATACTCCCTGGACCGGTTCAACATGAATTCTTTGGCCTGGCGGCTAATTGAAACTTCGGCCATCTATGCTTTCTCCTCTCTATTTTCTCTTATTTTTCCTGCAATTTGTCGATATAGCCCGGGATTTTGCCGTTAAATTCACTTGCCAGGATGTCCATCAGCACAATATCGTAGTGTTTTTTCCCTGCGATGTAGGCTTCCCTGCGGCGGCCGATTTCTTTAAAGCCGCATTTTTTGTAGCACTGAATTGCTCT
Organism: uncultured Syntrophomonadaceae bacterium; assembly: GCA_964467475.1. GTDB lineage: Bacteria > Bacillota > Dethiobacteria > DTU022 > DTU022 > B1SED10-74M. The sequence continues at coordinate 8,361 of CAYXQO010000034.1, read as the reverse complement.
TTGATTGTAGGATAAGGCTGCTATGTAGATGCTGTTCAGGTTAAGCAGGTTAAACCCGTAATCAAGGAGCAGTTCAATTGCTTCTTTGCCGTAACCCCGGTTCCAGTAATCGCTGTTGCCGATGAAGATGCCCGTTTCTGCGGTGCGGTGCAGCTGGTTGGCATTCAACAACCCGCAGGTGCCGATTAATTCATCGGTTTCTTTAGTAACTATAGCAAAGTGATATCCTTCCCGGCTCATTTTTTCGAGCATCTCTTTTTCTTTTTCGGCGTTGATAATTAAAGGCGACAGGGTCAAATGAAGGGTTACATCAAGGTCGTTCAGCCACTCGGTAAACTTTTCATAATCGCCCGGGTCGATCGGAGATAAATAAACTTTGTCGCCGGCAATCTTTTTGTAGTAGCTCATAGTTTTCCCAGCTCCTTGAAAGTGTTTTTTTTATTTTAGCAGGGCGGTGCTTAACGGTAAAGGAAAACCACTAATCGCTCAAGCTTTAGGAAATTACTATTTTTCTCCTGCACGGTGCAGGGGTTATTTAAATAGATCGCGAATAATGGTAACAACACTAACAGGTTTGCAATCATTAAAGCAGCGGTTTCTTGTCCGGTGGAGGTGTCCGGTTGTGGAAGCAAAACAGGAGGGTAACGAAGAGTTTCAACAGGATGTAAATGGTGGCGGTGAGGATAAAGAAAAGTTTTCCTATGCAAAAATCTGGTGGATCGGCTTTGGTTTTTTAGGCGTGCAGCTTGCCTTTACCACCTACAATGCTTTTTTGCCCTTGATGTACAGGGCTTTTTTTGATTCCCGTGCAGCTATTGGCCTTTTAATGGGCACAGATAACTTGATCGGGCTTTTGTTAATCCCGGTGGTCGGTGCCTGGTCCGACCGGATCAATTCCCCCCTGGGCCGGCGTCTGCCTTTTGTTTTGGTGGCGCTGCCTGTAGCGGCGCTTACTTTTTTTGCCATCCCCTTTGCCTCGGTGATGCTCTGGACTTTGATCCTGGCGGAAATTTTATTTACAGCGGCAATGCATTCCTACCGTGGACCGGTGATTTCCTTGATGCCGGACCACACCCCGCCTGAAAAACGCTCTACCGGGAACGGGATTATCAACTTGATGGGCGGTATAGGCACGCTGATTTCCTTCGGTGCCCTTTCCCTGCTTTATGATATCGACCCGCGCCTTACTTTTGGCATCGGCGCCGGGGTGTTGCTGTTGACTCTCTTTATTGTCTGGCGAAAATCTGATCGCCATCCGCCCTATATCGATAATTCCCCGGTGGCTGCCAGGAACCCGATTAAAGATGCGGCCTACGGGATCCGGAAACTGTTCAGCCCCGGTTATACCGGACAGCTGCTGGTCCTTTTGGCAATGCTTTCTTATTTTATCGGCTTTGCCGGACTCGATGCGATGTTTCCGATTTACGGGGTGGAGACCCTCGGCCTTACCGAGGGGCGCGCTGCCTTTATCCTGACCACTTTTGCCGGTTCATTTTTGGTTTTTGCCCTGCTGGCCGGTTATATCGGCACAAAAATGGGCAAAGTGCCCGCCATGTTAATCGGGCTGGCAATAGTGCCCGCACTTTTTTTAAGTGCCATTCCCGTCCGGGAACCGGTTATCATCGGAGTAATTTTTGTAGCCGCCGGTTTTGCCTGGGCGCTGGTCAACGTGCAGGCAATGCCGCTAGTTGCCGACCTGGGCGGGCGTGACCGGGTCGGATTTTATATCGGTCTCTACTATATTTTCACCATGACCGGTCAAATGGTCGGGCCGTTTGTGCTCGGTTCGGCGATGGATATAATGGGTAACCAGGGCATGTTTATCGCCGGGGCTGCTGTTTATGCTCTCGGTTTTGTCTTGTTAAGGGCGGGGTGCAAGCGGCTTGCCGCCGATCCCGAAGAACTGGCCCGCACCAGCCGGTTGAATAATCATGACCCCGAAAATGGAGCAGGTGAGGCCGCTGGCGGGAAATAATAAAGCTGATCGTTTTTGCACGTCCGGTTACCGGCGCATATGTTTGAGTTCTGCTTTCAGCTCCTGTGGGTAGTCGGTGATGATTCCCTCTACTCCTGCATTTGACAGGCTTTGTACTTGCTCAGGGTCGTTAACTGTCCACGGGTAAAGAGGCAGGCTATATGACTTGAAACCTTCCAGGATAGTGGGATCCTGCAGGTAAACAAAAAGCGGATGTACCGAGTAACAGCCAAGCGAGCGGGCGTATTGCCAGGGGTCCTTGATTGCTTCCAGGTAAAGCAAGCCGGTACGCACAGCCGGGTTTAACCTGTGACAGTAAGCGAGACTGTCGTGGTTAAAGGAGGAAATGATTACCCTGTTTAACAGGTTAAATTTTTTGACCTGTTCCAGCACTGCTTCTTCCAGGCCGGGGTAAGCGGTATTGTTGTTTTTCAATTCAATGTTAAAAAAAAGTCTGCACTCCCGGTAGCAGGATAGTATTTCTTCGAGGGTAGGGATTGTCTCACCAATAAAAGTTTCGGCGAACCATGATCCGGCATCAAGGTTTTTTAGTTCCGGTAAGGCTTTATTTTTCACTGCTCCACTGCCGGAAGTGGTGCGGTCTAAATTTTCGTCGTGGATTACTACGGGTGTGCCGTCGCTGCTTAGCTGCACGTCGAATTCAAGGCCATCTGCTCCTGTTGCTAAAGCTTTTTCGAAGGCAGCGAAGGTGTTCTCCGGGGCTTTTGATGAAGCCCCGCGGTGGGCAATAATAAGGGGCGGATTAAGGGGGTTGTTCAAGGAGATCATCTCCTGACGTAATAATTTGCTATCCTGCCGGATATTATACTCTAGATTATGGTAAAAGAAAATGCAGAAAGGGCTGGTTTTATTTGACGGTAAAAGATGTCAGGGAAATATCTTTTTACCTGCTCGATATGGATGGGACCATCTATCTCGGTGAGCGCTTGATTGACGGGGCGCGCGAGTTCTTAAACACCCTGCGCGACCAGGGCAAAGGGTTTGTATTTTTAACCAACAACAGTTCGAAAAACAGGCACACTTACCGGGAAAAGCTTGAACGGATGGGTGTTTCTGTTACCCCGGATGATATTTTTACTTCCGGGGAAGCCACCGCGCTTTATTTAAAGAAAAAGAGCCCGGGGGCAAAAATATTTTTACTCGGCACTTCCATGTTGGCAGAAGACTTTACAGGTGCCGGTTTTACAACGGTCGAGAAAAAAGAACCGGATTACGTGGTGCTTGGGTTTGATACTACTCTCACCTACGACAAGCTCTGGCGGGCCTGCGATTACATCCGCGAAGGGGTCAGTTTCATTGCTACCCACCCCGATTTGAACTGTCCGCTTGGGGAGGGAAAGTATATGCCTGATGCCGGGGCAATAATCAAGTTCATCGAGGCATCCACGGGGAAAAGCCCCCTGGTGATCGGTAAGCCCAACCGCTACATGGTAGATTGCGCTTGTGAAAAATACGGAGCTGACAGGGATAAAATGGCAATAACTGGCGACCGCCTCTACACTGATATCCGGCTGGGGGCAAATGCGCAGATTACCTCTATACTCGTCTTCAGCGGGGAAACTAACCCGAAAGATTACCGCTGTGCTCCTGATCAAGCAACCTTTGTTTACCCCTCGGTTAAAGAATTAAAAGAAGCTTTAAGCGATTAACTCTTAAGGTTCCCTTCACTTATAGTATTGCTTGGTAGGGGGCGATAATCAGCATCATTATCGATGTTTTGCCCGGAAGACCCCTTTTTAAAAAGGGGCTACTGTTTTGGTTCAATCCCCTTTTCAAGAAGGATTTCAGCTGTCCAGCGGGCTGTTTTGCCTGAAACGTTGGTGCATTTGTCGTCGTGACCGCCTGCCTCTTCAAATTTCTGGTATTCTTCTTTATCCCACATGTTAAAAGAACGGCCCAAAACTTGTTCCTGCACTTCCCGGCAGGTTACTCCCCCGAATGTTTCTACAAACTTGTCGTGTAGTTCCCTGGTGGCAGAAAAGTTTCTCAAGCGGCTCGCAGTTTTTTTCCCGAATTCACTGCGCTTTCTGCCAAACTGGCTGCTGATTGCCGCCATCCCGCCAACCAGGGCGCCGCAGGTTCCGTCGCCGCAAAGTCCTCCGCCACCGGCAAAAGAATGGACAGCCTGGATCACCTGGTCATCAATATCGTCAAAATATTCCTGGAGGGCCGCCAGTACAGCCTGGGGACAGGCCCCGTATTTTGCTTCATTTTCATACGCACGCTTGTAGATATTTTCCAGCAATGCTTGATGTTTTTCTGTCATTTTCTTGCGCTCCTTTTCGTCTGGTTTAGCTGTTTTCTTTTTAATTCTTTTTTAATCAGGAGTTCTCCTCTTATCTGTTTTAAAAAACCACCGGCTGCTTTAGGTAAACTTGAGCCGGCTTGCCGGTAATTCCGCTTTTTTATAAGCTAAAGGTGAGCTGTAATATGCTTGCGCAGTTCATCTACGGTTAATGAACCGGTCACGTGCCCTTTATCGATTACCGCAACCGGGTGTTCGTTGCCGTAGGAAGCCTTTTGCTTCTCAAAGCGGATGATCTGGTCGTAACGGGCCAGCAGGGGAAAGACATTTTTATCTTTTACTTCTGCGAACTTTGTCCCAAAATCCAAGATACTTTCTACTTTTTCCGGGTTTTTTCTGGCCAGTGGAGCAGTGAGTTTCCGGTAAATCGAGCTGGTAAAAACATCGCCGGGGGCAGTTCCTGCAAGCAAAGGAAGATAAACATCTGCGGTGTTAAAGTAAGCCCGGTGCAGGTTGGTTACCCAACCGCCCAGGCTGATTCCGCTGAGCGCAACCTGTTTGCTGTTTTCTTTCATATAAAGGGTCAGTTTTTCCATAATCATAGTAGATACACTCAGCACCGCTGTGAAAGTAGCCAGAGAGCCTATATGTTTCAAGTAGCCCCGGAAAGAGCGGTGATGCGGTGCCCGGACAACAATTAAGTTGGCCGGAACGTTTGCGTTTTTTGCCAGGAAGATATCCCTGAAGGTGTTTTTGGCAAAAGATCTATTGTCAAAAGGGCGTTCGTTATTACCATGGTGGTAGATGATGGTGGGGTGACCGCTGCTATTCCAGCGGGCGATGCGAAAAGCCGGGTCTAATTTTCCTACCGCCGTTTGCGTGGGCACTTCATAGGTGCCTTCTCCTTTAATTTCCGGCCACTCGAAGGAGATTGAGTCAAAAAGCTCTTCATAGGTGGGGCTGTCCAGGTTGTGGCGAAATAATTTGCTTTTCCAAAAAAACAGAGAGGCTAAGTTTACCGGGTAGCTGTCTAGCAATGTATGTTTGTTCATTTAACTGTTTTTCCTCCGCTCCGCTTATTACAAAAAGTGCTTATATTAGTTTATAGTTATTATTCTTTATCCGGTGGACTTGCTCCTGCAAGGAAGAAAAGGCAATGAGAATTCTTTGAAAAGCTCCTGCTAAATTAATCATTGATCTTCCCTGATATGCTCCTGGATGAAGAATGGCTGGTGTAAGGCGGCGATTTACTGCTTTAACTTCCCCAGATCAGTGAGATGCCGGCGATTACCAGCAGTAAATACACCAAGAGACGAAATAGTTTTTCATTGATCCGTTTGTGGATGAATTCACCGGTTAAAGCACCTAAAAAAAGAGGGGGGAGTAGTGCAGTGGTCATGCTAACTGTTTCTCCTGTCACCCTGCCCCCAATAATGTAACCGATAACCATCATTCCGGTAACGATCAACCAGAGCATGGAAAGGGTGCTGCGGAAAACCTCTTTGTAGGTAAACTGTCTCCCGGCAAAATATACTACCAGCGGCCCGCCGGAAGCGTAAATCCCGTGGACAATGCCTGCAGATACCAGCCAGGTTCCTGCCGCCCATGGCTTTAGGGGGGTGGGCTTGATAGATTTCTCCCGACCTGGTTTTAGTAGCAGCATTCGACGGAATTCATACAACCCCACCAGGACAACAAATATGCCGAAAAACTTTTCCAGGAATTCAACAGGTCCCAGGTAAAAAATGATCAACCCTAAAGGCATGCCAATGAACATAAAGGGTAGGATTTTTTTCACCAGGACAGTCCACTCTATAGTTTCCCCGTGTCGCCAGACCAGGTAAATGCTCATAAATATATTTACGGCTGCCACTACCGGTACCAAAAAATCAAGGGGGTAGAGGTTAGCTCCCAGGGCCAGGGCGATAACCGTACCACCAAAGCCGGTTGCCGCCTGGATTGTTTGGGAAAGCCAGACTGCGAGGATCAGAAGGAAGAAGGCTAAAGAAAGCGGGTTAAATAATTCTATCAATGAACTATAATATGTTTCCAAGATCAATTCATCCTCATAGGCGATCTATTGTTTAAAAATGTAATTGCCCTCGCTGTTACCTTAATAATCATAACATGAGGTAGATGATAAATACCAGCCAAGCTCGGCAGGCCATCTTTTAAAAGAAAACCCCTGTCCGCAATAGTGGATCCTTTGCGGACAGGGGGTTTATCTTCTGGTTATTGCTTAATGATTTAACTTAATCAGCAGGTTTTAGTGCTGCCGGGTTTGCTTTACCAAGATAGGCGGCAAGCAAATTGATCGCCGCTTCCAGGTCTTTGTGGTTGACCATTTCATTAACCGTGTGGACATAACGGCAGGGTACCGACAGTGTTGCTACCGGGATGCCTGCCTTGGTTAATTGAATCCCCCCGGCATCGGTGCCTCCCCGGGGAAGGATTTCCATCTGGTGGGGAATTTCTTTTTCCCGGGCGATTTCTTTTAGTTGTTTTACCAGGGTGTGGTCGGAAATAGAAGCAGAGTCCATTATTTTGATCGCCACTCCTTCACCAAGTTTAGTGACATATTCCGCTTCTTCACCCCCGGGGAAATCAGCCGCCAGGGTTACATCAAGAGCGATGCCTAAATCGGGGGTGATTCCGAAAGCGGAAGCGACAGCGCCCCGCAGGCCCACCTCTTCCTGGGCAGTGGCTACCAGGTAGATATCAGCCTGGTGAGTGCCGAGTTTTTTAGCTGCTTCCAGCATTACCAGCACCCCGGCCCGATCGTCCATGGCTTTACTGCTGTAATTGTCACCAACCCGGACAAATTCCTGGCGCAGTGAAACCGGATCGCCGATTTCCACATTTTCCTTGACTTTTTCTGCCGGCAAGCCAATATCAACGAAGAAATCCTTAATCTGAAGCTGCTTCTTTTTTTCTTCCTCGGTAAGGATGTGGATTGGTTTGGTAGAGGGGGCGAGGTTACCGGTATAATCTTCTTTTCCATGTACGACTACTCTTTGTCCCATTAAAGTGCGGGGATCGAAGCCACCCACCGGCTGCAGCCTGATAAAGCCTTTGTCGTCGATGTGTTTTACCAGGAAGCCGATTTCGTCCATGTGTCCGGCAACCATGATTTTGCCTTCTCCGGAACCTTTTTTGAGACCGATCAAGTTGCCCAGGGGATCAGAGCGGACCTCGTCGCATAAACTTTCCATTTCTTCTTTAACTACTTTCCTGATTCTTTCTTCTCTGCCGGCTACTCCGGGGGTCTGGGTGAGTTTTTCCAGCAGTTCCAAATTGGATCGCCTCCCTTATTATAGAGTAAATATTTTATAGACCGGATTTAATCCGGGGAAAAGGTAACCCTCTATGTATAGCGTATAGCAACTATACTTCTTTTAATATATTCGCTTAAATGTTTTGATTACCTTTTAAAGACCAAACATGAAAAAAAGCGGCCCTTTAAAAGAGCCACCTGGTCAATCTGAAACTATACCGCTGTATATTCTTAAAGGCTTAGCCGAGAAACTTTTAGGGTTTTCCACCGCCACCGGCATTATTGGAACCGCCCGGGTTGCCGTTTCCGCCTGAATTGCCGGGGCCACCTGAATTTCCGGAGTTTCCTGAATTGCCAGGCCCACTTGAATTGCCGGTTTCATTTGTGCCGGGGGGACCCCCTGCATTATCTTCAGGACCTCCTGCATGATCGGTTTTGCCTTTGCTTTCCGGTTGACCTGCATCGTCTGGTTTGCCGGCATCTTCTGGGTTTCCAGTATCTTTAGATTCTTCCGTATTATCGCTTTCATCGGCTTTCCTTGCTGCTTCTGAAACCTCTTCGCCTAGCTTAACCTCATCATCCCGGGCCCGACCAGAAACTGCTTCTCCAAACTCTTCTCCGTCCTGGGGGGTTACTTCTTCTTCCCCGCTTAGAGCTTCATGGACAGCTTCAGCCACATCCGATCTTTCTTCTCTATGGTCATCTTCTGAATAAACGGCATCCCTTGCTGCTTCGGAAACTTTCTCACCGAGATGGATATCAGGATCCTGGGCCCGTTCTGCTACTGCTTGTCCAAACTCTTCTCCGTCCTGGGGGGTTACTTCTTCTTCCCCGCTTAGAGCCTCG
>CAYXQO010000033.1:0-20963 GCA_964467475.1 uncultured Syntrophomonadaceae bacterium | reverse complement strand
ATTGTTGTCAATACTCCCATGGATTATCGTATAAATTTGTTCAGGGCATCTTAATCGTATTGATTACCTTTTGACGAGCACAACTGCGCTATCATGTTTGCTTAAAGGTAAAATGTTGATGTTACCTGGATGAAGAAAAATAGCCTGAACCCCGGTTATAATCACTAAAGATTAGAGCAAAACTTCAATTTCACCAGGCTCTGTGCTATAATAATTTTAAATATTCATACAAACAGTAACTATATTGCCAGGGTAAGAATTTGTCCAGGTTTAGGTGGTAGTATTGATAAAAATTTTACTGGAGGTGTTACGGATAAATAATGGTGCTGATCAATCTAGCGGAGATCTAAACTTTGTTAAAAAGGAGAGTAAGCGATGATTTTATTTCCTGAACGATTTTGTATGCCGACAGTAAACCTTATTAGTCCCGGCGCAGTAAAGATGGTAGGAGAAAGGTGTAGCATCCTGGGAGGGAAAAAGGCTCTCCTGGTGACGGATAAGGCTATGGAAGAAACGGGCATTGCGGGAACAGTTATTGAACATATTCACGAGGCCGGTTTGGAAACTGCTGTTTTTAATAAGGTTGAACCCAATCCTAAGGATAAAAATGTAGAAGAAGGGCTTAAGCTTTATAAGGAAGAAAACTGTGACATGATTGTTACTGTAGGTGGCGGTACTGCCCATGACTGTGGGAAAGGTATCGGTATTGTGGCTACCCACCCTAAAAGTATCCGGGATTATGCCGGCATTGACACCTTAACAAATCCATTGCCACCTTTAGTATGTGTTAACACCACCGCTGGTACAGCCAGTGAAATAACGCGGCACTGTGTAATCACCAATACTGATACTAAGGTTAAATTTGTTATCTGTGACTGGAAGAATACTCCCCAGGTTTCGATCAATGATCCGGAGCTCCATGTTACCATGCCTCCTGCCTTGACAGCAGCTACCGGGATGGATGCTTTGACCCATGCTGTAGAGACATATGTGTCTCTGGCTACCTTTCCGCTAAGCGATGCCTGCGCCATATATTCTATCGAGTTAATTTCCAAAAACTTGCGAAAAGCTGTTGCCAATGGTGAAAATCTTGAAGCCCGGGAAAACATGGCCAATGCCCAGTTGTTGGCGGGTATGGCTTTCAATAACGGTGGGCTGGGATATGTTCACGCGATGGCCCATCAGCTTGGCGGTATGTATGATATGCCTCACGGTGTGGCTAACGCAATTTTACTTCCCCATGTCGAAAGGTTTAATTTGATTTCAAACTTAGACCGTTTTGCCCGGATGGCAGTAATCATGGGTGAAAATATTGATGGGCTTTCTCCCAGGGATGCAGCGGAGAAATGTATTGATGCTATTGAGCAGCTTTCCAAGGATGTCGGCATCCCTTCAAGTATTTCAGAATTGGGCATTAAAGACCCTGATTTTGAATCGATGGCTAAATCGGCTTTACTGGATGGCAATGCCGGCACTAACCCCATTAAAGGAACAGAAAAAGACATCATAAAGATATTTGAAAATGTTGTCTAAACTCTTTTTCCGGTCTTTGAAGAAGCATTCCGTTTAAATATCTGCATTAAAAAAGCTTACGTGTTCTTGTGAAGTAATTTGAGTTACATTTTTGGAAACAGGCAGTTTTTCAAAGTTTCCTGTCTGCTTAGGGGGTGCCTTCAAGGGTGCCCCCTTTTAACAGGACCGGCCGGTTTGCCTGAAAATAAGATTACACGTTGAATTGTTCTTTGGCTCATTGACTTTTGCAACAAATTTTACCAGCAATATCCACCGTCTAAAATGCGGCGCGGCTGAGCCCTAACTATGATAGAATAGATTCACCGGGAGAAAACAATAAACCCGGGAGAAAGTGGTGCAGCGGTTATATGGCTAATTTTTTTGAACCACACCTCCAGCTGGCAAAGGAAGCGGGACGCCGGGCCGGAGAAATAATTTTAGAAAAGCAGGGGCAAGCTACCATTACAGAAAAGGCGGCAAACAACCTGGTTACAGAGGCTGATCTTGCTTCCCAGGATGCGATCATCAAAATGATCGGCGAGCGCTTTCCGGGCCACAGCATTATAGCAGAGGAGCAGGATTTACACCAAAAAAGCGGTGCAGCTGAGCAGTGGATCATTGATCCCCTGGATGGAACCAACAACTTTGCCCATACCATCCCCCATTTTTGCATATCTATCGCTTACGCTCGATCGGGCAGGGTTGAAGCTGGAATTGTTTTTGACCCGGTGCGTGAAGAAATGTTTGCCGCAGCCCGGGGGAGGGGCGCTTTTTTAAACGATAACCCGATTAATGTATCGGGGATAAATTCCCTCAAAGAGGCGGTTGTCGCCACCGGGTTTTATTATGACCGGGGCGAAATCATGCGTAAAACTTTACAAAGCATAGAAAGGCTTTTTGAAGCTAATATCCACGGCATGCGCCGCCTTGGCAGCGCGGCCCTGGATTTATGCTGGGTGGCCTGCGGCCGGTTTGATGCTTATTTCGAGTATACCCTTTCTACCTGGGATTTTGCAGCCGGCATGTTAATTGTGGAGGAAGCCGGAGGATGCTGCAGCGACCAGGCAGGCGGCAGTCTGGATTTAAACAGCAGCGGGATTGCTGTCTCAAACGGTAACTTTCACCACGATTTTTTAGAACTGGTAGGCTGGCGTTAGAGCAGTGAACACTTTATAAGTGGGAGCCAGGTTTGTTATGGTGGCAGGATTAACCATGACTATTTTTTGCCTTCTAAATACTCCACAGAGGAAGATTTACCTTGCTTTCCCGGCTAGATAAGTTTGTTACCCCTTTCATTGTGTAATTGGATTACTCTTGAGATTTCATAAAAGGGTTAAGGAGCATTAATTAAGGTGATTATTTTTGAGTTGGAATTTAGGAGACGGTTTTAGGGCGGGTGGCCCGGCGCGCTCTAGATAAAGCGCGCCGTTGGCCAGTCCGCTTACGGTTGGTTTTTCTTAGGTTTAACCGCCAGTTTGAATCGCTAGACTCTTCGGCGCCTTAATTGACGGGGGTCTTATGGAGGGGTTAACTTGAGTTCACCCTCTGGATCTTCCAATTTTTCACCGAAAGTAATAGGATAATATTCTCCCGCCATCCAGGTTTCAATCTGGTCGTCGTAATGAGGGCTGAGGGGATGGCCGGATTGGCCCATGGGGATGGACCCGTAAGCCTCTATAGTTGATCCCATAGCTGCTACGACTCGAATGGCAGGTATGCGGTTGACTTCATAGGGTTGATTTAAGCCGTACGCTGCTCTGCCCACGGTCCTGATGCCGCCTCCCCAGGGATAGGGGCCGCGGTTGAAGATTCCGCTCAAGGGCCCCAGTTCCGCACCTACATCGTGGTTATAGCTGATACTTTGCAGCTCATCCCAGCGCCAGTTAAAGGGATCGTCACCCAGTTCTTCCCGGGCCTCCGCCACGGCACTCCGGAAGGCCTGTACCATCATACCCTCCGGGTCCCCTCTGAACCAGGGAGATTCTCCCCGCTCCAGGAAGCGTTCTACGTTTTCATACACTTGATGTTGTCGGCTTAGAAAATCCCGGTACAGTTCTTCTCCCATCTCTTCCTGGTATATTTCCCGGATAAGATGCAGGTACCATCCTTCAAAGATGACCGGCCCGGCTTCGTCCATCTGGTTTACCGGATTTGCTGACCATTCTTCTAAAACTTCCAGGGCATCTACTTCCACCGCGCTCAGCTCTTCCCGGTGCTCCTCCAAAGCCTTTAATAGTTTTGGCAGGCGCCGTTCTGCGTGAGGGTTGTACCAGTCCGTCTGCAGCTGTTTCATGTCCTCCAGGGAAAATTTACGATCTTCTTCTAACACCTGGGTAATGCGCAGCATTCGGTAACCGGGAGTATTGTCCACGCGAATAATGTGGGGGTACTCTTCACAGGTGGGGACTGCGTTGGCGGCAGCCACGTATCCATCCGGGGGATTAAACAGCTTGGGCAAATCCTCCATGGGAATAAATCCTTCCCAGCCGTAATCCGGATCCCAGCCGGGAGCGACCAGGGTTCCCGAACCCTTTCGCCGGATCGGTATGTAACCTATAGGACGGTTGGCGATGTTTCCTTCAACGTCGGCGTAAGTGAGGTTAAGAGTAGGCATGGGATAATCATTCATGCCTTCCCGGAACTCTTCCCAGCTGCGGGCAAAGTTCATTTTCAGCAGACCGTCAAAACCCTTTTCATTATGATAAGCGGTCCAGCACAAGCTGATAGGCGGATCTTCTGAAACGAGAGGTCCGTTACGGGTGACTACTATTTCCACTTCTTCAGGTTCCTCCTGGCCCGAAACCTCTATTTCTTCTGTGTAGACCTCTGCCTCATACCATTCTTCATCGTATTTAAAACGATGGGGGTCCTCCGGGTGCCGTTCCTCCAGGAAAAGATCCTGGGGATCTCCAGAATTGGTCAAACCCCAGGCCAGGTAATCGTTAAAACCGTCAAGCATGCCGGCCATACCTGCAACCGACCAGCCGTAAAGTTCCAGTTCCCCCTCCAGGACCAGGCGGTTTTCGTAAAAAAGATTGGGCACATCTAAAGCGTTATGGGCATCAAAGGCAAACAAAGTCTGGCCCGTTTCCGAGCGCTGGGGCGATATAGCCCAGCTGTTACTACCCGGATTAAAATGAGGGAAATAAGTGGAATTTTCCAGGGACAGTTTTTCTGACAGAGAACTTAAATTAGCACCAAGCTTTTCCTCGTGATCATAGTTACCGGTTAGCTCCCCGGCCCTCTCCTCAGTCCAGATGGGAGGCACATCCATTTCCGGGTAATCGGGAGGGATCATCTCCTGGAAAAGTTCTTCTTCCAGCTCCTGTTCCAGCCTGAAACGCATCATTTTTTCACGCCAGTTATAATTGGTGTTAAAAGCCATGAGGGCGGCGACACCGAAAACATCTTCTTTGCTCCAGGGTTCCGGCGAGGCCCCCAGCAGGCGGAACTCGGGGGGAACCCCGTTCATTTCCTCCAGGTAGGCGTTGATTCCCTGGGCATAACTGGAGAGCAAGTCCACAGTTTCAGGAGTAGATTGCTCTTGTAAAGTGGCTGCTATTTGCGGCAGCCTGGCTCTGCGCAGCAGTATGTCCGTGTCAAGTTCACCTGCACCGACCAGTTCGCTGATTCTACCCTGCCCGGCGCGGCGGTGCAGCTCCATTTGCCAGAGCCGGTCCTGGGCATGAGCATATCCCTGGCCAAAAAAGAGGTCTTTCTTATTGGAGGCGTAAATATGAGGACGTCCCTGCTGGTCCCGGTAGATGGTTGCCGTATCCGTCAACCCTTCCACCTTTACCGTTCCTTCGGTCTCGGGAAGGCCGCCTCTTAAAAGCATGTAACCTACAATTGTTCCCCCGCCCAGGACTAACACCAGTACCAGTGCTGCTATCACCGCCACTTTTTTGACTCTCTTTCTCCTGTGGGAGTTCATCTCCATACCTCCTCAAAAAATATACCACCATCTGTAACCTGGTTTCACATAGTGCTTCCTGCCGGGTTAAAACTTCTGCTATTTTCACCCGGCAGTTATCGGTTTTGAGCTTGCTCTCAAAAGGAAGTTTGCAGCCATCAATAGTTAGTTGGTCATCCAGTTTTATGCGAAGCTGGTCAGATTAAGTGCAAAGTTTATTGTAGATCTGTAAAAGATTACATCGTGCTTAGTATAGTCCAAAATAGGTTAAAATAGCTATATCTTATGGACTTTTTAGTTTTATTCAGGAAGCTCTCATTTTATAGCCGCATTAAAAGCATAATCCAACTTTTTGATTGCTTCATCGATTTCTTCTTTAGTTATATTTAGAGCCGGTGTAATGCGAATTACATTTCCATAAAGCCCGCCTTTGCCTATCAAAAGGCCTTGTTTTTTTGTTTCCTCAAACAGTTTATTGACCATTTCGGCATCTGGTTCTTTATTATCCTTTACAATCTCCATGCCCAGGATTAAGCCCATACCTCTAATCTCTCCGATCACACGGTATTTATCCTGCAGTTCATTTAATTTATCACGCAGATAGTCACCCATAATCCTACAATTTTCCTGGATGTTGTTTTCTTCAATATAGTCTAATGTTGCCAGAGCTCCGGCCATACTTACAGGGTTGCCGCCAAATGTAGAGATATGCTGGCCTTTAAAGTGATCGGCAACTTCAGGAGTGGCGATGGTAATTCCAATAGGCAAACCATTAGCAGCTCCTTTAGCCATGGTCATTATGTCAGGTTCCACTCCCCACTGCTCAATTCCGAACATTTTACCTCCGGTTCGTCCCCAACCGGTCTGTACCTCGTCACTGATAAATAGCCCCCCGTATTTTCTTATGATACGCTCCACTTCCTTATAATACTCCACCGGAGGAGTGATAAAACCACCAACGCCCATGATCGGTTCTGCTAAAAAGGCAGCAATTTTCCCCCTGGTGCAAGTTTTTATTAGCTCCTCGACATCTTTGGCACATATCAGATCGCATCCGGGGTAGCTTTTATCGAACGGACAGCGATAACAATAAGGGGCATGAGCAAACTTCAAATAACCAAAATTATTCCCCATCCTGAAAGGACTCAAAGCAGTCATAGCCATAGTCAAAGAACTTGCCCCACTATAAGCATGTCGTCGGGTAATAATCTCCTCATTCCCGGTAGCTAATTGCGCTAGAAGAACTGCATGCTCATCAGCTTCACTGCCGCTATTAGTAAAAATGCTTTTTTGCAGTTTCCCCGGGGTTATCTGCGCCAATTTTTCTGCATAAAGAAGAGCTGGTTTATTTTGATACAGGGTGGAACAATGTTGAAGGGTGCGGTACTGTTCCACTACTTTTTCCGTTATTTCCTCCCTGCAGTGTCCTAAGCCAACCGTTAAAATGCCACCAAAAAAATCTAAATACTCGTTTCCCTCAATGTCAGTTAGCTGGTTATCTTTCCCTTTTTCCAGCACCAGTGGCTCCTGGTAGTAATTTGAAACACATGGAAAAATATACTTGCTATGCCTTTCGTAGAATTGATCTTTCACCGTTATTTTTCGCTCCTTTCTTTACTTATTTTGTAACTGAAATATGCCCGGATTATTGTTTGTCTGCCTTGATCATTTCCCTGGTTTTCTCATCAAGTTTGTATTTGCGCAAAATCAGCAGGCTTACCACCATTAAGATTGCCGGCAAAAGGGTAAAACCAAACCGTACTCCAAACATAGCCAGATCCGGTTGATCAATCAAAATGCCTTCTCTAGTTTCAATATAGCCGGATAAAGCCAGGATAGCTCCAAAAATGGATGGTCCTACGGCAAAACCGGCTTTGTCTCCAGCCATCCAGATTCCGGTATATGAACCGGCCCGTCGCAGTCCTGTACGTGCGGTTTCCGAGCTAATAGCGTCGGGGAGCATGGAAAAGGGGAACAGCTGGGTTCCGGCATAACCGGTCCCCATGATGAAAACAAAGATGTATACCTGCCAGAGAGCATCCGGGCTACTGAACATTAAAAGCAGTCCACCAATAGCAAAAAGGATTATGCAGGCCTTATAGCCGGTAAGCTTGCCAAAGCGGCGGCCGACCCTCGACCAAAAGGGCATAGTGATCAAGGCCGGGCCAATCAAGCAGACAAAAAGAATGCTGGTTTGCCCGGGATCGCCCAGGATGTTAGCAGAGAAAAAGTCCACTCCTGCCAGCATCACTCCAACCCCTAAAACCTGGGTGAAATAGGCTGCAAGCAGAATAAAGAAAGGCTTGTTTGCGAAAGCTATTTGAGCCTGTTCGCGGAAAGAAGCCGTGGAGGGAACCGGCCGTACTCTGGGCACGTTTTTGGTGCCTATAAAAGAGCCGAACATGAAAACAAAAAGAAGAATCCCAACTACCAGGCCCATCAGGGCATATCCATCGGTGCCTCCACCTCCGGCGCTGACCAGTTCCGGTGCGGCGGCGCCTCCAACCAGGATGCCAAAGCTCATAAAAGCAATTCGCCAGGACATGATCGCTGTCCTTTCATGATAGAGCTCGCTCATTTCAGCGGGCATGGCAATATAAGGGACCTGGTAGACGGTGAAAGCGGTGGCGCTTAAGATATAGATAAATAATATATACCATATGAGAGCGCTGCCTGAAATATCAGGCGCTGTAAACAAAAGAGCAAAAACTACCGGAAGTGTCAGTGAGCCAGCCAGCATCCACGGGCGCCTGGCACCCCACCTGGTGAAGGTCCGATCAGAAAGTGAGCCGCACAAAGGGTCGGATATAACGTCCCAGAACCTGGGGATAAACAAAACTATACTGGCTATAGAGGCGGGAATTTCCAAATAGCGGACCATGAAAGTGAGCAGCAAAAGACCGGGTACTGTAGCGTAAACACCGGTGCTCACAGAGCCGAACGCGTAACCAATATGGATCGACCTCGGCAGGTTAAATTTTTCCTTACTTTCACTCATTTTCCTACTCCTTTCTAATGTTTAAATCTGGCCGGTAAAAATATTTGATTGCCAATCAACATCTGAAATATTGTTTTTCTTGACTCGCCTTGACTCAATATAAGAATTAAACTATAATAAAGAATATGACTGATAGTCAACTAAATTTTACAGCAATTCAGGTTAGTAGTCAATAGCTAGATGGAATGCCAAATAGTTGAGGAGGAAAATCAATCGCAGATGGGGCAAAAAATAGCCGACGGAAGGACGAAGCGCAGGATGGCCAATCGGCAGGCCATCTTGAAGGCAGCCAAAGAGGTATTTCTTAATAAAGGGTACGCTAATAATACCATGATGGAGATAAGCCAAAAGGCAGAAGTAGGCTACGGGACCCTTTACACCCATTTCAAGGGTAAGGAAGATATGCTAAAACACCTTATTGCCGAAGTGGTTAGTGATTTTAACAAGATAATTTATCTTCCCTACGAGCCGGAAACAATAGAAGATGTTGAGGCCAGGCAAGCCCGGGAGGCAAGACATTTATTACAGCTGGCAATGGATAATCGGTGCATCCTTAGTATCGCATATGAGGCTATGGGCCAGTCCGAAATGATTAAAAAATATTTAGAAGATCTGTTCAGGCAATATATAAATAAAGCTATCGAAGATTTGTCTTATTCATCCAAAAAGGGGCTAACCAAACCCGACCTAAACAAAGAATTAGTAGCTAAATCGATTGTTTATTTGACCAAGGAATTTTTCTGGGATGTGGTTTTGGAGAATGAGTCAGATCTAGAAGCGCTCAGTAAAAATATTACAGTTATTTATCTTTACGGTGCTTATAGATAGTGGATCAAGCTTTAAATTCCATTTTAAAACAGGAGGGTTTTTCAATGAAAGGTGCCATGCAACCTGAAGGAGTTTCTAAAGATGTAGTTTTGCATGAATTAATGAGTTTTACTGAAAGAGATGTGGACTGGAGATCAGGGCGGGTGTTGACCGGTCTTTATGACCCCGGAGAAGAAGCACACGATTTAGCTGTCGAAGCGTATAACCGTTTTTTAGCCCATAATGCTTTATACGTGAACATGTATCCCAGCATAAGCAAGATGGAGAAAGAGATTGTAACATCTATCGCTGAACTGCTGCGGGGAGACGATGAAGTGGTGGGAAATATGACCAGCGGGGGTACAGAGAGTATTTTGATGGCCGTTAAGACAGCACGTGACTGGGCCAGGGTAAATCGCCCGGAAATAAAAAACCCGGAAATGGTCCTCCCGGTAAGTGCACACCCCGCTTTTTTAAAAGCTGCTCATTACTTAGGTTTGAACGCAGTTCAAACAGATCTTGATTTAAGTGATTACCGGGCCGATTTGACCTCCTTCGAAGAAGCATTGAGTGAAAACACAATCCTGGCAGTAGGTTCAGCGCCCAACTTTTCCCATGGATCTATCGATCCGATTGAAGAGATGTCTGAGCTTGCAAAAAATAGGAATATCTTATTTCACACAGATGGTTGCGTGGGCGGAATATATTTATCGATTATGCGGCGGATGGGTGAAAAAGTTCGTGACTTCGATTTTTCACTACCCGGGGTTACCAGTATTTCCGCCGATCTGCACAAGTACGGCTATACCCCCAAAAACGCCTCGGTTGTTCTTTATCGCAACCGGGATCTCCGTCAGTTTGCCTGGTTCGTCTGTTCTTCAACTACAGAATATGTGGTGATTAACCCGACTTCCCAAAGCTCTCGAACAGGTGGGCCGGTTGCTGCCGCCTGGGCGATGCTTCGTTATATGGGGGAAGAAGGATTTCGTGAAATAGTTAAAAATTCCCAGGACGCTACCAGGTTTATGGTGAATCGAGTTGATCAGATTGAAGGCATAGAAGTGCTTGGCAAGCCTGCTATGTGCATGTTTACAATGGCTTCTGAAGAGCTCAATATTTTCGAAGTGGATGATGAAATGAGCATGCTGGGATGGAAAATGATTCCACAATTTGCCTGTGGAGGCAGCCCGGCAAACCTGCATGTCAGTTTAAGTGATGCTAATGTTCCCTATGCAGAGAAATACGTTGAAGATCTGCAAATGGTGGTGGAAAAGCTGCGACGTGAAGGTTCTAAAGTTAATACCGGCGAGCTTATTGCAATTGTAGACGAGGTGGCGGATAAATCGCTGGAGGAAATTATGGGAGCGGTTATGCCGCATATCGGCTTGAGCGGAACGGAGCTGCCTGAGAGAATGGCCCCGCTTAACACGGTCCTGAGCCGCCTGGATGCTGATAAACGAGACCAGTTGCTTACTTTTTATTTTAATCTGGTTGGTTAGAAAGACCTCTCTAGTTTATCTCCGGGAAGGGTCTATTTTTTAAGGGTAAGCTTTTAAAACCCGACGTGCGGCGAAAAAAAGCTTGCCACCCCCTTCATTGTGTGGTAGGATTACTCTCAGATGTTATAAAAGTGTTAAGGAGCATTAATTGCGGTGATCATCTTATTGCGGGAATTTAGCGGACGATTTTAGTGCGGCCGAAGTATGTACCTTCCTGAAGGCTCGCAAGAGCGGTGATCACCTTTATCGTCGACTGGTTTGACTGCCGGAAACAATTGTTTTTGAGTTGCGGCAGCCACTGGTGAGCAAAGTTGAAATCCATCTTCGCGTGGAAGGTGGATTTTTTTATTACTGTTGTTTTTCAAGAAGTGGGGTGGTGTAAAGATGCAGGAGTTTAAAAAGGTTCTTGGCAATAAAAACTATTTCTTGCTTTGGTTAGGACAGGCCATTTCCGAGGTGGGGACCGATGTGTGTCATATCGGTTTGATCTGGCTGGTTATTGGGACGACCGGTAGCGCTACTTCCGTCAGCCTGCTGTTTGTGATGCTAATAATGCCCTCGATTGTATTTGGCCCCTGGGCCGGGGTGCTCGTGGACAAATGGAACAAGAAGAAGGTTATCGTGGTAACTGATATTACCAGGGGATTGATTGCCCTGGCCATGGCCTTAAGTATCGATAAGCTCAGCTATTTATATCTACTGGCTTTTGCCGATTTTGTGCTTTATGCTTTCTTTTCACCGGCGATTAAAACAGCGATCCCGCGGCTGGTAGCCAGGGAAAACCTGATGACGGCCAATTCTTTATACATGATTACCAGGCAGGGCGCAGGGTTAATCGGGCCTGCTGTAGGCGGGGCTTTGATTGGCTTATTCGGGGTGCAAATCCTCTTTTTCTTAAACGGAGTTTCCTTTTTGCTTTCGGCAGCCCTGGAAATGGGAATCCGTATGCCTGTATCCGGTTATGAAACCCTTGATATGCCGCTGCGAATCAAGGAAAAGTTCAAAGAAGGGTTGGATTATATCAAGCAGCGCCGGGTGGTTATATTTGTGATCATCTTTTTTGCCATCGCAACCATACCGATGGGTGGACTTGCTGTTTTAAACGTGGTCCTGTTCCGGGAAGTGTTTAATTACACTGCCGAACAATACGGTTTGTTAATGAGTATGAAGGGGGCCGGCCTTATTTTAGGCAGTATATTTATGGGAAAATGGGGCAAAAATATCCTCGAGATAAAGGCAATTGTAACCGCCTCTTTTTTCATGGGCCTTTTTTATATGGCCCTGGCTTTAAGCGGACAATTGTTCTTTAGCGTGCTATTTTTCTCGCTGGCCGGCTTTTTTGGCTCGATTATCGGCGTAGCGTATTATACCTTCCTGCAGAAAATAGTGGATGAAAATGTCAGGGGCAGGGTATTCAGCATTGATATCGCAATTGGCAATGTCCTGGGCCTGCTGGCAATGGCGGCAGTCGGTCCCCTGGCGGACAATTTCAATCCCGTGGTGATTTACGCAGTCGGTGGCTTGATCCTGGTTGCCCTGGGCCTGGTGACAAACTTTTTAAAGGTTTATGCCGGTTTGATCGAGGAATACCGGGAAGCGTTAAGGGCCGGGTAGAGGCCTGGAAGATTAGAGCCGCATATTTACGTCTATGGTTTGACAAAAAGAACATTGTCGATTAATATTTATTTAAGTTAAAAGGGAGTAGCCGGCACCTCAAGTGGTGCTGGTGGCAGTCAACATCCTGGCTTGAAAAAGGCCTGGCTCCACCGTTGATAGTGATAAGTTCAACAGGCGAGACTTTTAACGCGGGCAGGGTCCGTGTTAAAGTCTCGCTTTTTAAATGTTGGGGTGGTTAATCTAACTGTTACGCCGTCAATATTTCTTAGGGGAGAGATGTTCAGTGTCGGTAATGTTTGGTGCCTTTATCATGATATTCTTAGCTGAAATGGGCGATAAGTCGCAATTAATGGCCTTTTGCCTGGCCGGACGTTACCGGGCCTGGTTGGTGCTGGCCGCGGTTTTTGTGGCTACCCTGATCAATAACGGCGCCGCTATTTTTATCGGCACGCTTTTTGCGGAAATGATTGACTTAGATATTGTGCGGGTCGTTTCCGGCCTGGTTTTCCTTGGATTCGGCAGCTGGACTTTGTTGGAAAGAAATAGTGAAAACGGCGAGGTAACCGTAAGGGAAAATCTCGGTTCTTTTTTCTCGGTAGTATCGTTATTCCTTTTGGCAGAAATGGGAGATAAGACCCAGATTGCCTCAGCAGTTTACGCCGCCACCTATGGGGCCCCGTTTCTTACCCTGGCCGGGGTATTGGCCGGGATGTTGCTGGCAGACGCCCTGGGTATTTTCCTGGGGCTTCGCCTGCGAAAGACGATATCGCAGGCGAAGCTGAAAATCATCACCAGCGTTGTTTTCTTCATCCTGGGAGGGATTAGCTTGATCACTTCGGCGCTGGTACCCTACGCTTTTGTGATTTTGCTGATCATCTTTTTTGCCATCGTGTTTCTGCTTTTTTACAACCGGCACAAGCAGGCGGGCTGATGATTCTTTATTTTTTTTCCCTCTCGGTCAGGGAACCTGAGTATTGCCGGTTTTGCGCAGTTCTTCTTTTACGAATGGTTGGTTTTTGCTACAATGGAACTGCTGAGTTAAAAGTTCAGATAAGGATTTTGATCATAGGAGGCTGCCCCCGGTTATTCCGGCAGCCGGATGAGGAGTTGGCAGAATATTACAGGGCCACAGAAACTTTCCAAGCTGGTAGAATCCCTTTCCCGGGCAATTCTGGGCAAGGAGAAAGTGATTACGCAGCTGGTAACCGGGCTGTCGGCAGGGGGGCATGTGCTTTTTGAAGATGTGCCGGGAGTGGGTAAGACCACCTTAGTCAAGGCACTGGCCAGGGCAACGGGCTGCGGGTTCAACCGGATCCAGTGCACCCCAGATCTTTTACCTACTGACATCAGCGGGGTCTCGATTTACAATCATAAGACCGGGGAATGGACTTTTCAAAAAGGTCCGGTGTTCACCCAGGTGCTTTTGGCCGATGAAATAAACCGCACTTCCCCCAAGACCCAGTCCGCGCTTTTGGAAGCAATGCAGGAAAAGCAGGTAACAGCAGACGGAATCACTTTTACCTTGGAAGCACCGTTTTTAGTGGTCGCCACTCAAAATCCGCACGAATATGAAGGCACCTTTCCCCTGCCCGAATCGCAGTTGGACCGGTTTACCATGCGCCTGTCCCTGGGGTATCCTCCGCCGGATAGCGAAATTTTGCTTTTAAAAGATATTACCCAGGATGATCTTTTAGAGCGCGTAGAGCAGGTAATGACCCCTGATGAACTAATCCGGGTCCAGGAAGAGGCGGCCAATGTATATATCGATAACAGCCTGTTGGAATATGTCACTAATTTGTCTGCAGCTACCAGGGAGCATGAAAAGGTGGCTTTAGGGATCAGCCCGCGCGGTAGCCTGCATTTGACCCAGTGCGCCAGGGCTCGCGCCTATATGAATGGCAGGGATTACGTGCTGCCCGATGATCTCCAGGAATTGATCTACCCTGTATTCGGGCACCGCATTATTTTGAACCAGGCTGTCTTTTTCGAGGAAGTCAACGTGAAATCTGTTATGGATGAAATTCTTGCCATGGTCAAAGTGCCCGGAAATGTCGGTGAAAGATGAACACTGAAGAAAGGATACGGATAAAACTGGCCAACCCATATTACTGGGCCGGGTTAGTGGTTGTGTTTGGAGTGGCTTTATTTACCGGGGTACCGGTATTTTGGATTACTTTCTGGTTCCTGGCGTTGTGGGCTTTATTTTCTATGCTCTGGTTGATTCACCTGGCCAAGACAATGGAGTTTTTTTTAAGCCTTTATCCCCGGGAAGTAGCCAGGATCGGCTTTGTCAATTTAGAATTAAGAGTGATCAATGATTCATTTTTACCGCTTCCTTATGCTGAATTTCATATTAGCGGTTTGGGGGAAAAGGGGCTTATTGCAGCAGATGAGTATAAACCAGGCGGGGGTAAACCAGATGAGCAGTTGGGTGAACGAAAAGAAGAAAATCCGCTCGATCAATTTGCTGAAATACCGGAAAGAAAGATGGAATTTGATGATAACTATCCTCTTGGTTCATGGAAAGTAAGTTACCGGTTGCAGTGCTTCAGAAGAGGATTTCACAGCATTGGTCCCTTCAAGGTGAGACTGTATACCCTCTTTGGGGCCCTGGCCGTGGAAAAAAGTTTTTCTGAGAGCAGCAAGTTTGCCGTCTATCCCCGGGCCCTGCCGTTTGCCGGGCGGTATAATGTTGAAAGCGTCGAACCGTACGGGGCAAGACGCAACATTTACAGCAACCCTTACAGCCAGCTAGACTATACTGAAAGTTACGATCTAAGGCCCTTTGTCCCGGGAGATCCCTTCAAATTGATTAACTGGAAGGTGTCCGCCAGGCAGGGTGAAATCTTTGTCAAGCGGCCCGACATTACCAGCCAGGCCAAGTTAATTATCGCCCTTGAATTTTCCGGCAAGCTTTATCCCTCGGAGGAGGTGCAAGACCTGGCCCTGGAGAAAGTATTTGCCCTGCTCACGCATCTAATTACAAATAATTACCAGGTAGGGCTGCTGACTTATGACGGCAAGGCACATTTTCTACCGCCGGCCAGGGGTGAAAGACAATTGAACATGTTGAAAAAGCTTTTTACCGGTTTGAAACAGGATTGTGAAGAGACCCTGCTTGAGCACGTCTCCTACAATCGTTGGTCGGCAAGGGACAGGCTGCTATGGGCTGTACCTGAGTTTAGTCACCACTATTTAAGCGGCCTGAGCCGGGTAAAACAGCCCGGGCAGAAACTCTCCCTGGTGGTTACCGGTGAAAACAGGGAATTTGGATATGATAGTTTGCTAAACCATTTTTATTTGTGGCAGCTGGTTTATAACAAAAACCGGGTCCAGGTAAAGCGGGTGGAAACATCATGGCTTTAAGAAGAATTTGGAGCCTGGAAGTATGGCTGCTCATAGCGATGACAGCTATATTGATGCTTTCAATTACCAGGCACACGGAGCATACTCCGCACTGGAGCCTGTGGTTTGCTGCGGGGTTGCTTGCATTTTTCATGACCGTACAGCCGAAAATAATCGGCGCTATTATTATCGCTATCCCGGTTACAATGGCTGTTTTGGCGCACGGGTTTGACCTGGCTGTGTACAGCCCGCTTACTTTTGCCGGTGAGCTTGCCGGTGAACTTTTATCATGGATTTATGATACCAGCAGGGCCGGTATTCGCCTGGTCTGGACTTTTACTTCTCTAACAGTGTTCCTGATTGTTTATCTCCAACTATTATTCGTGGCCAGGGGTAGAAATATCGCGCCGCTAGTCCTCTTGGGATTTGCTGTTTATACCTACCTGTGGTACAACCGTTACGCGGATGTGGAGTCTAGCATGTTCATGTTTTTTGCCCTGGCTTTTCCGGCGGCCTCGTTTTTATATATCCGCAACCAGAGCAGGCTTGATCGAATGTGGTATAAGGCGGGTATTTTAGGCTTGAGTGTTTTTTCCGCTTTCGCTGTTTCAATAGCGCCCTGGGATCTTGATCGCCTGGAAGTGCCCGAGGATTTTCGGTTGTTAACCGATCCTCATGCGGAACAGGTAGTTCACCCCGAGGCTGAGGGTAACGGTGTCGGCACCTCTCCTGCTGAGAGGGTGACCGGGTACTCGCCCGGCAGCACACTCGGGGGAAGCTTGACCGAATCACATGAGACGGTGATGCGATTGGAGCTGGTTGAGGGAATGTTTCCGTCTTCGCTTTACTTGAGGGGAAGGGCCAGTGATTACTATACCGGGTCTGCCTGGGAAAAACGGGAGGCCGAACCGGCAGAGGATCTTGACGAGGCATTTGCTTACATGGAAGCTTATGAAAGCAACCTGACCATTCAAGTTGATTACCTGGAAGCGGAAGGTGATTTGTTTGGTTTCTTCCCGCCCACAGATATAGAGATTGCCGGCAGCGAAGATGATACCCCGCAATATGAAATAGATAGTTTTGGCAACCTGCAGGTGCTTGAACCTGGTTTTGCCGGAGAATACTTAGTATCGGGTAAGGCGATAACCAGGATCGATTTAAACCGCCGGGAACCACGGACGGAACTGGAAAAGGACCCCGAAGAACTTGCGCCGTTTATGCAGGTGCCGGAAGATTTGCCGGGAAGGGTGGAAGAGCTTGCTGCCGAGCTTACCGAAGGCACCGGCAGTGAGAGGGCAAAGGCGGAAAGAATAGAAAACTACCTGAGGGGATACCCCTATACCAGGGAAACCCCCGAACTGCCAGAAGGAGAAGATTTCGTCGATCACTTTCTCTTCGAGCTTGAAGAAGGCTACTGCTCCTATTATGCTTCGGCTATGGTTATTTTGCTTCGCTTAAACGATATTCCGGCCCGCTACGTGGAGGGCTACCGGGTTGATCATCATTACGAGGAATACCACCTGCAGAGGCACCCCGATGATCCTGAGATGCGCCAGTCGGTGCGCGTCATTAATGCCAGGAAAAGCAATGCCCATGCCTGGGTGGAAGCTTTTCTTCAAGGGTACGGCTGGGTTGTTTATGAACCGACGGCCCGCTACGGAGTGCCCCTGATGATTGGCGAGGTAGAAGACGAGGAACCTGTAGAGGAAGAGGAAGATCCGGTTGTCACAGAAACTGATGACGAAAAATCCCCCTTTGGGATAGCCGCTTTTTTGACCGGTGCGGCGGTATTGCTTGGTTTATTTGCAGGTGCTTCCTATCTCTGGCTTTATGTCTTCTTCTCCCGGGCCGGAACACCGGAAGATTTGTATGCCCGGGTAGTGAAAGTAAGGGCAGCCTTTAGTAGCCTGCCCCGCCCTCGTGAAACCCCGGGGATGATAGCCGAAAAACTAAAAGCAGAGCTGCCGGTCCTTACCGGGGAATTTGAACAGATGAAAGTTTTATACCACTCCCAGCGCTATGCCAACAACGGTGAAAAAGCGATCCGGGTTGAGCAGGCGCTTGCCTCCCTGCCATTACGGGCGGTTGCTGTTTACCGGGGAAAAATGGGATTTGTGCAATATGCCCGCGGGCTTTTTAAGTTGTTTCTCCTGTCACTTTTCCCTCGGCGGATGATAGGGAAACCGGTGGAAGAATTTTAGGGGGTGTACTTAAGGCTGCTCATTATTTGCCGGAGTGAGGTTGCTTAGATGAAAGCACTTGTATTTAAGGATAGCTGTTTACAGATGGCCGCGCATTACCCGAAGCCCGAGCCCGGGGAAAATGAGGCTTTAATTCGCGTGACCATGGCCGGTATTTGCGGTACGGACTTAGAAATTATGGAAGGATACAAGGGGTTTACCGGAATTTTAGGGCATGAGTTCTGCGGTGTTATTGAAAAAGTTGGTGAGGGGGCAGATCCAGAAAGCGACAAACTATCCCCCGGTATGCGGGTAGTCGGTGAAATAAATTGCGGGTGCGGGAACTGCGGTTACTGCCTCAAAGGGGTGGCAGCGCACTGCCCCGAACGAGTGACGCTGGGTATAAATGGAAAAGACGGTTGTTTTGCGGAATATATCACCCTGCCCTTGAGCAATCTATTTGCGGTTCCGCCCGGGGTGAGTGACAAGGAAGCAGTGTTTATAGAACCTTTGGCTGCGGCCCTCGAAATAACCGGGCAGGTTCATGTCTGGCCAGGTGCCGCAGTGGCTGTTTTGGGAGACGGCAAACTGGGGATTCTTTCGGCTCTGACCTTGAACTTGACCCAGGCGGATGTGACCCTGGTGGGCAAGCATCCTGAGAAGATGTCTGTGGCAAAAGCCCAGGGAGTTAAAACAGCCCGAGCAGATGATCTTATTGCAGGCGGGATTGCCGGAAAATACGATATTGTCGTCGAGGCTACGGGCAGCGCCGGCGGCTTCGAAAGGGCCTGTGAGATCGTGAAAGCCAGGGGTTGCCTGGTTTTAAAAAGCACCACTGCAGGTGGAGAAGGGTTCAACCTGACCCCGGTTGTCTTAAAAGAAATTACGGTAGTTGGTTCGCGGTGCGGGCCTTTTGCGCCGGCCCTGCAGGTTTTAGAGAAGAAGTTGCTTGATGTTAACCCCCTGGTAGCAGCTGTATTTAAGTTTGACCGGGCAGTGGAAGCATTTAACTATTGCCGGAGTGGGAGCCCTTTGAAAGTGCTCCTTGACTTGAGCTGATCATTAAAACGATTGGTCCCCGGGCAGAGCATGGATTAACAAAGATGAAATAAGGTGAACGCTGTGAACTTGAAAAGAACGTTTTTAATTGTGGTAATCATATTACTCCTGTTTGCTTTTTTAGCAGAGCGGGTGGGCATTATTCCAGGTGTTTCAGAAGAATCTCCCCTGGATGAAAGCAGTGAGGAGAAACTTGACGGGGCGGAAAAAGATCCTGCTGAAGAAGACAGTGATGAACCGGCAGATGAACTTACAGATGATTTTCACCTGGGTAGCAAGGTTTTGATGGAAAGTAAACGAGAGCTGGTGGAGGGCAAAAAGGTAGGCCTGGTGACCAACCAGAGCGGGGTGGACAGCCGGGGCCGGAGCACGAAAGAGCTTTTATGGGAAGCAGATGAGATTGAGCTCGCCGCTTTGTATGCGCCCGAGCATGGCCTGGATGGTAAAGCGGCGGCCGGGGAGTACGTGGAATCGTACGAACATGAAAAATACGAGATTCCCGTGTACAGCCTTTACGGCGAGACCAGGAGGCCTACCGAAGAAATGCTTTCTGACATCGATCTCTTGCTCTACGACATCCAGGATATCGGAGCCCGTTCCTATACATATATCTCCACGCTCAACTACTGCATGAAAGCTGCCGAAAAGTCAGATCTCCCGGTGGTGGTTTTAGACCGCCCCAATCCTTTGGGTGGGGCTATCGTGGAAGGCCCGGTGATGGAGGAGCGCTTTATTTCTTTTGTCGGCATTGATATCCTGCCAAAGGCCCACGGCATGACGGTGGGCGAGCTGGCCCGCTATTTCAACCGCGAGATCGGAGTTGAACTGACGGTGGTTCCGATGAGCGGGTACGACCGGGAGATGATTTTCCAGGATACCGGCCTTTCCTGGGTGCAGACTTCACCAAACATCCCTGACATAGAAGCGGTCTTTGGCTACATGGTTTGCGGCCTTGGCGAGGGCACCGGTGTTTTCCAGGCGGACACTTTTAAGTGGATTGGCGGTAAAGGACTTGATGAAAAAGAATATGCCAAAACATTAAATGCCGCCGGCCTGGAGGGGATTGAGTTTATCCCGGAAAGAAGAGACGAAGCCGGTGGGGTGCGGCTTAAGATTACCGATTTCCACCGTTTCAACCCGGCCGAGGCCGGTATTTATGCTCTCAGTTATGCTTTTAAGCTCGGTGACTTCGTGGTCCCTGAAAGCAACGATACGATAGTGATGTTTGATAAAATCATGGGCACGGACAAAATGGGCCAGTATTTGAAAGAGGAACTGGACCCCGAAGAAATCATGGAGCGATTTGCCCCCGGGCTCGAAGAATTCAAAGAAAAAAGGAAGCAGTACCTGCTGCCACAATACGACCCGGTAGAATAGCCCGACTTATATAATCGGGGTGTTTGAATATACCTGCTATCCCGGATAATTTTTTTCAATATTTTGTAGTATACCTGCTATGTGGGACATGGTATGATACTAGTATGTTAGGCAAAAAAGAGGAATTGGTTGGCGCCCTGCTTACTTAGCCGGGCATGGAAAATAAAACCTGCCCCCGAGGTAAATATTGTGGCAGCATTTATATTATCATAATGCAGATAAGCCGGTGCCATAGGTGCCATAAAGGTTGGGTTTCAAAAAGATCCCTTATAAACTGAGTGTGCATCGACGTTTCAGGGATTGCCAAGAATATTTTGCTAAATTAGCGCAGGGGCTTTATATTTAAGGATCTAAAGTTTGTAAAAGTAGGTTGGTGTTTCTATTGAGCCAGATTGCAGCGCAGTGCTTGTTTGGAACCTGGTTTTACAGGATAGGGATCTTGCAAGTTTTGCTTCTGCTGATTATGTTTTCATTTTACTCACCTGTATCGGCAGAACCATATAAGCCTGGCGATGTTACCGGTGACGGCAAAGTTGATGTGAGAGATGTTGTTTTGACTGTCCAGCATGCCCTGCAGCTGCGTGAGTTGAGCGGTGAAGCTTTAGAGTCTGCCGATTTTAACGGCGACGGGGTGGTTGATGTCCGGGATGCTGTGT
>CAYXQO010000032.1:0-21581 GCA_964467475.1 uncultured Syntrophomonadaceae bacterium | reverse complement strand
TAATGTTAAAACGCATTGCCCTGGTTCTATTTTTCCTGCTGGTAATCATTTTAGCCGCAGGTGCGGGGCTGAACTATTATTACAACGATATGTTGAAGCCGGTTGAACCGGAAGCAACTGAAAAGTATATAGAGGTAGAAATTATTCCCGGTGCCAATACAGATAATATTGCAGCGAGTTTGCATGACAAAGGCTTAATTCAAAACGAATATGTTTTTCGTTTTTATGTGCACCGCCATGATTTATCCCGCGACTTTATTGCCGGCACATACCGGCTAAGTCCTTCGATGAGTACACCGGAACTAATTGAGCATATCCGGAAAGGGGAGGTTTATGCAGAAACAGTTTGGTTTACCATTCCTGAAGGATACTGGATTGAAATAATCGCTGAAAGGTTGGCAGAAAAAAATCTGGTTGATCAAGAACGGTTCCTGGAACTTACCCGGAATGCCTCTTCCGAGTTAGAAGAAGAGTTTCCCTTTCTTAAAGAAATTGATGATCCGGATATCAAGTACCAGCTTGAAGGGTATCTTTACCCGGATACTTACGAGGTATATTCCGATGCAAATGAAGAAGATGTGATCAGGCTGATGCTTAAGCAAATGGACCATGTGATCAGCGAAGAACATGAAGAGCGCATGGAGCAAATGGAGTTAACCCTGCATGAGGTGTTGACTCTTGCTGCAATGGTGGAAAGGGAGGCGCGCGTCGATCACGAACGTCCCCGTATCGCCGGGGTTATGTTTAATCGTCTTGAAATCGGGCAAAAATTGGAAATCGATGCCACCATTCAATACATCCTTGGCGAACCCGAAGAATTTCTTACCTACGATCACTTAGATGTAGATTCTTCCTACAACACATACCAGCATGAAGGCCTACCACCGGGTCCGATCGCTGCTCCCGGAAAACCTTCGATAGAAGCCGTCCTTTACCCCGAAGATACGGATTATTACTTTTATAATTATAAATATGATAACAGCGGAGAACATTACTTTTCAGAAACCTACGAAGAGCATATGGAAAATGTCCGCCGGGCAAGGGAAAACCGTGAAGAACAAGAATAACTGGTACTTCTTAATATGCATTGATTGGGCGGATTAATATTTGCCGGGCAGAGAAGTAAATTTGTCAATTATTAACCTAATGTCTTGAAAAGTTTTGCCTGGTGGTATATTATTATATTATAATTATTATATGTTTGATAGTATTTATTAATCAAAAACAAGAGTAGGGTTAACATGGCTGAACCATACAACAGTATTGGTGACTGCACTATCAGTATCCATACCCTGGGCAAGTTTTATATCCAGCATGGAGCAGAAATTGTTTCAGAAAAACAAGCTCGTTCCAGGCGAATGTGGGAAATTTTTAAGTTTTTAATCTCCCACCCCGGAAAGGCCTTTTTTCCCGAAGTAATTATTGACAAAATATGGCCCGATAACGACTATACCGACCCAAACCTGGTATTAAGAGCACAGATTTACCGGCTTCGTCAGACGCTTAATGCTGCCCCAAGTAAGCCTACACTGGCCGATAATGTTGTGTTTTCTCAAGGGTGTTACGGCTGGGAAAAAAGAACCGACTACTGGATGGATACAGATGAATTCTCCGCTGTTGCTGATCAAGCTCAGCCACTTGTTTCCGGTAACCCCGAACAGGCCATTGATTTCTATAAAAGAGCATTAGCCCTATACAAGGGCGAATATTTACCGGAAATTTCTTTTAGCGAATGGCTTGAACCCCTTCGCGCTTCTTACCATGAAACTTATTTAAACTACGTACTGATATTAGTCGATTTGCTTAAAGCAAAGCGCGATAATCCTGAAATCATCAAAATTTGCGAACAGGCCCTCTCAATAGACTATTTTGAAGAAAGAATTCATATCAAGTTGATTGAAGCCCTTTTAGCAGATAACCAGGTTGCCCGAGCCCGCGCCCACTATAACGAAGTTACCTCTGCTTTTTACCG
Organism: uncultured Syntrophomonadaceae bacterium; assembly: GCA_964467475.1. Classification (GTDB taxonomy): domain Bacteria; phylum Bacillota; class Dethiobacteria; order DTU022; family DTU022; genus B1SED10-74M. Next base: position 19,609 of record CAYXQO010000032.1, on the reverse strand, counting down.
GGAAATGGGAATCAAGCCTTCTGAACACATGAGAAACCTGTACCGCCTGATTGGACAGGATAGCAAGAATTTTGAACTTGATCTAACCACTATTCAGGAACGGCTGAAGGGGAGAGAAGCGATAAACGGCGCATATTTATGCGATGCAGAGCTGTTCCGCTACTTTTACAAGCTGGAACGCCTGCGCGCTGAACGCAGCGGCCAGTCAATTCTGCTCAGCCTGTTTACCCTGACCGGCCCAGACTATTCGACTGTTGAAAAAAACCTTTTAAAGGAAGTCATGCAAAACCTTGAAGAGGTAATCTTGGAGTCTCTGCGTAAAGGAGACCTGGTCACCCGCTGGAACCAGGAACAATTTTTGTTGATGCTTCCCGGTTTGAACAGAGAGCAGTCCGACAATGTAATTGAGAGGATAAAAAGCAACTATAATAAAAAGTACTCGCTGCATGGTTTAACCCTTCATAGTAAAGTAGAATCCCTTCTACCCTTCGAACATGATCCACATTTTACATAAAATAGCCCAAACCCTGGTTCTTAACAAAATAACTCTGGTAGAAAGATATCTTTCAAAACCTTAGCTCTTTTCTTTAGAAAGAAGGGTTAAAAGAATTTGTATAGAACATTAATCTTCAACAATGCGATTATGAGGTAGAATTTTATGAATAATTTCTGTTATAATATATAAAACCTTTTAACAGGGGGGAGGTTAGGTAATGTATTTGTTAATGGTAGATCACAATATCATATCTTCTGTTGATCTTCAGGAAATGATTGACAAAGCTCCAGAAGGAACTGATATAATCAATTGCTTTTCTGAAAGTGCACTTTTAAAGGTATCGGAACAGTTGACACCCGATATTGTAATTGTTGATTTTGCAATGGTTAAAAATGATCTTCCCTCTTTATTTGCCGAGTTGCGTGAAAAAGCACAGGATGCACATATAATGGCTTTGATCGACCCTGATTATTATGATCAACTCTATGAGGCTATAGAACAAGGTGGTATAGATGACTACATGGTCAAACCGATCCGCAAGGAAGACTTTTTTGCGCGAGTACAGATTGCCACCAAAAAAAAACAAAGCCATCAAAAAGATAGTTTCCAATCCCAGATCTTCTATGGTGAAGAAAAAGAAAGTTTGCCGACTGAACATGAATTTACTGAGCTGGAAACTGACCAAAGCGAAGGCGGGGAAGAGGGTTTTACCGACAGTGGTATAGGAACTTCTGAAGAATATGATGATGAGGAAGAAGATCTTTTCAGCTTCGAGGAATTTGACTATGAAGAAGATGAAGAAAATGAATTTGTTACAAGCACAGACCAGGAAGTAGAGTCTTCGCTAGAAGATCCGAAAAAACAGCCAGATCTATTTACTGAAGATTATAAAGACGAAGATGCTGAATTAATTGATAAAGAAGCGGATTCAGGTAAACAATTTGATTTGGATTCCGATCTGGAACTTGAACCAGAACCGGAATTTGATTCTGAAACTTCTTCAGAGTTTAGTCCAGAGCCTGACCGTGTCGGTGAGTTCAGTTTTGATGACATTGTGCCCCCTGAAGATGAAAATTACCAGGAGACAGACCTCGATCAAGCTGAATCAACTGAGACCGGTGATGAAGAAGGTTTTGGATTGTTTGACGATACTTCCAGCGAGCAAACAGAAGCGAAAATGCATTCCGGTGAAGATTTTTCGAGCCTTTTTGAAGATCAGACCAGCTGGGAAAGCAAAGAACCGGAAGAAGATCACCCTAAACCATTTGATGAGATCAATGAGTTTGAAGAACCGTCAGAAGATGAGCCTGTGGAAAGGGACCCTGGTTTCTCTTTACCGGAAGAAAAAGATTCTGAAGAGTCACCACCTGAATCCCCTGATTATACAAAGCCTGAATGGGAAGACGATCAGTTTTTTAACTATGATCAAAGTTCCGTTTCGGATAAGCCCGAACCAGGACCGGAGATTCTAAGGCCGGCAGATGAATTTATCAGGGATTCTCGTAGCAAGGAAGAAACCGAGTTTACCTCCATTTCCCCGGAAGAAGAGGACAAAGGTTTTGAAGAGTTGTTTTCCGATTTGCCCTCAATTCCGGAAAGCAAGCCCGAAGAACCTCGCAGCGAGGAATATTCTTCTGGTGCAATTGAACCAGAGGAGAGTGAAGAAGATCATTTTTTTGATGAAGAAGATCATTCTTTTGATCCAGAATTAGCAGATCTCGGTCCTGGTACTTCCGAAGAAGAAAAAAGACAAATCGAAGAAAATTATAGAAAAAGCATACGATCCGAACTTCCCGGTGAATCAGCTGATGACTTTCTGTTTGCGGAAGAAGCGTCCCAACAACAAGATGATTTAGATTACAACCAAACTATGCTTGATCAATTCACTAGGGACAGCGATGAAGAAGAATCTACAAGACGCTCTCGATCGAAAAGGAAAAAAGAATCAAAAAGTAAATCCTCAAGGATTTTTACCATTATTGGTAATATAATGTTCGTGATTCTTTTATTAATAATGGCCGCACTTTCCTTTTTTCTAATCCAAAGTAGGATAACAGGAGGGGTCCCTGAAATTGGCGGCTACCAGATGTATATAGTCTTAAGCGGTAGTATGAGTCCCGAATTTGATACCGGAAGCCTGGCGTTTGTTCGGGAAACTGATCCGGATGAACTTAAATCCGGCGATATTATCACTTTTCGCAGTGTGGCTAATCCCGACTCCTTGACTACTCACCGAATCGTTGAAGTGATGGATGATGAGGGGCTGAAATTTGTAACCAGGGGCGATGCTAACAATGTAAATGACCCCAACCCGGTGCCTGCAGAGAATGTGGTGGGGAAAGTTTCTGGGACAGTTCCTTATGTGGGATACTTGATGAATTTTGTGCAAACCAGCCAGGGGTTGGTTCTGTTGATTTTTGTGCCTGGTGTTTTAATTATTGTTTTTGAACTGGGCAAAATTATGAAGTACCTTGCCAAAAAGGACAATGACAAAGAGGATGAACAGACAGGTAGCAGTAGTTCACCAACAGAGGGATAGGAGTATAATGAAAATATGAAATACCTGTAAAAAACTTCCCCGGTAGCTCTAAGGCTTGCCGGGGAAGTTTTTTTATGGTGATAATTTGCTCGATGGCTGATTATCAAACGCTTTAAAAGCCCGCCTTTCTAAAGTGGTTTAAAGTGTTTGATATCCTCGATTCGGCCCTGTCTTTCTTCCTTAGGTTTAAATTCTGCCGCTACTTTCATGCCGATTTCCAACTCTTCAGGTTTGATCTTACCTAAGCGGTGAATTAAGAGTCCATCGGCAATTTTTATCGCGGCAATCAAAGAGGCTTCACCCTTTTCACCGCCGCTCTTTTCTTTATGCACTACAGTGTAGGAATGGATTTCCCCTTCTGTACCCACATCTAGCCAGTCCGTGTCTTCTTGCAAACGCTTAAAGCAGCGCTCGCAGTAAATCCGCGCGGGCACAAAAGTTATTTCACAGTCCTCACAGCGGGAACCATAAATTTTACCGTTTTCTTTTATCTCCTCGAAAAACCGCTGTCCTGCTACACCGGCGGTGTAACGGCTTTTAACCGGGAAGGCTTTTACACCCGGGTCCCAGTATCGATTGTCAATATTCCTGGTAATCCGCTCCAGTATGGCCATCTTTAATCCCTCCCCTAGATCGGTTTGAAGTACTTGATATCGGTAATCGAACCAATACGCTCATTTTCCGGTTTCCAAACTGCCTGGACCCTCATCCCTATCTTCAAATCATCGGGGTCGACTTCGCCTAAAAGGTGCATGATACCCATGCCGTCAGAAGCACCGTCTATTTCTATAACAGCCGGTAGGTAGGGTTTTTCATTTTCTCCAATCCGGCTGGCATCCCAGTGCACGTGACAGATGGAGTAGGTATTGATTACACCTGTATCTTGCACATAAACCCAGTGGTTACTGGGAACATAGCATAGTTCGCAGAATAGCCGCGGAGGCAGCATAACCCGCTTACACTTGCGGCATTTGGTGGCAATAATCCGTCCCTTTTGGAGTTCAGAAAGATACCGGTTGATTGCCACTCCAGTATCCCAGGCGTAGGCGCAGTCTAAGCTGTCGTCCATGAGAAAGATCTTACCCGATTTAATATCTTCTCCCGAAAGGCCTGTCCCGCCTGAAACTTTGACTTTCTCTTCCATTTATAGTAACCTCCTTTACCGTATGTTTGAAAGCGTTAAACCTTTTTAAAGCTCTCTTTGCCGGATTAGATTCCGGCTACGACAACCGAGCTGACCTGCATCAGGTCACCCCAGGCTTGAGCCAGGCCGAGACGCGGGTTGCCGGGCACCTGGCGCTCACCCGCTTCGCCGCGAAGTTGCCAGTATAGTTCGCATACCTTCATCGTGCCGGCAGCAGCAATGGGGTTGCCTACTCCTAAGAGTCCCCCGGAGGGGCACATCGGCATGTTCCCGTCCATGCCAAAGTGGCCGTCCCGCAAGAGTTCTACTGTCTTGCCTCTTGGTGACAGCTGCAGGCCTTCCATGTGATGCAGGGCCTTGTAATCGAAGGGATCGTAGGGCTCGGCAATATCAATTTGTTTATCAGGCTCCCTGATCCCGGCCATTTCATAAGCCATTCGTGCTGCCTTGTCTAAGTAACGCGGGTAGGAAAGATCTCTGGTGGCCCAGTAAGCAGTATCTAAGTTCCAACCGACTCCCTCTAACCAGACTGGTTTGTCGGTTAACCGCCGCGCTACGGGTTCAGCGGCTAACAGCACGGCAGCTGCTCCGTCAGAGACGGGGCTGACATCTAACCTGCTGACCGGGTAGGCCAACATTTCAGAGTTGATTACGTCTTCAACGCTTACCTCGTCGGCAAACTGGGAAGCCGGGTGCTTAAGGCCGTTTCGTTTATTATTTACCGCTGCTAAGGCCATGTCTTCTTTGGTATAGCCGTAGCGCTCCATGTAGCGGTTCATTTCCAGGGCAAAAATCCAGAGCAGGTTGGGCTGCAGGGCCCGCTCGGTGATGGAGTCGAATATGGTTAAGAAAAACCCTTGAGCATGCGGCATGGCACTGGACATTTTTTCTTCGCAGACCACCAGGCAGGTATCAAACATTCCGGAGGCCACATGGTGCCAGCCGTGGACGATGGCATGCACGCCGGTAGCGCCGCCGACAAATACCCGCATGCTTGGTTTATTCCAACCACCGGAGCCGCAGGTCATGTATTCTCCGTTCTGGTGGATTCCGTCGAAAGCGTCCGGAGCGGTGCCGTGGGCTACACAGTCCACATCGTCTAAACTCAACCCGCAGCTGTCAAGGGTAGTCTTTGCCGCTTCGTAAGAAAGCTCTTTCGGAGTTTCTAAGGCTCTGCGTACAAACTTGGTCATGCCTGCTCCGACCATGGCTACTTTTCTCATCTTTCAACCCTCCATTTAGATTAATCTTTAGCCTTTATTGCTCAATACAATCGCCGTTCCGGTTGTCGTGGGTACACCGCGCCAGGCAAAGGCCAGGCCGGTTTCCACGTCTTCCAGCTGCCGTGGTCCCGCTTCGCCTCGCAGCTGCATCACAGTTTCCAGGACCTTTTGCAGGCCGTTTGCTTCGTGCAGGTAACCAATTCCCAGGCTTCCTCCCGATACGTTAACCGGTAAGTCACCGGCCGGGGCGAAAGAACCAAGTTCCAAGAGTTCACCTGCTTCTCCGGGACCGCAAAGCTTGAGTGCCTCAAGGTGCTGCAACTCTTTGTATGAAAAGGTGTCGTCTATTTCAGCGAAGTCGATTTCGTTGTAGGGAGTGTTGATCCCGGCCATGGAATAGGCTTTTTTACCGGCCAGTTCGGCGTAAAGCGCCCCGCCCAGGGTGTCAGTGCGGGAATCTAAGTTAGGCGTGTCCGTAGCCCAGCCGATACCCTCGATCCAAATAGGCTTATCGGTCAATTCCTTAGCCTTATCTTCCGAGGCCAGTAGTAAAACGATGGCGCCGTCTAAGTGCCCGCTTTTGTCAAATTCACCAAGCGGTTCACAAAGCGGCGGCGCTGAAAGGATATCATCTAGGTCAAGCTTGGAACCGTAAACGGCAACCGGGTTTTTCAAGGCGTTATACCGGTTTTTAACCACCACTTTTGCGCACTGTTCCCTGGTGGTTCCTGTTTCGTAAAGATAACGGTTCATCTCCAGTCCTGCGATGAAATAGGGGTTTTCCTGGAAGGGGCGCACGTAAACCGGATCGGTAGCATAAGCAAGCACATTTTCGTAGCTGGAAAGGTTGGAAACCTTCGAGAAGGCTGATGCAGTAACAAGGTCCAGTTCTCCGGTTTTAATCTGCATCATTGCTGAGGCCAGTCCTTGCAGGCTATCTCCGGCAATGCTCTGCACCGGTTTAAGCACAGCGCCCAACTGGTCGGGCACATACTCGTCGGCAATGCTGATCCCTTCCATGAAGTCTTCCGATGAGGCCACGAAGGAATCGATAGACTGGGGATGGATCCCCCCGGCATCTTCGTAGCACTTGGTAGCGGCTTCATAAATCATTTCCCGGTAGGAAACATCTGTGGAGGTGGTTCTGAAGCCGGAATAACCAATGCCGACAATCGCAACTCTTTTACTCATCTTTTAATAATCCCTCCTTAGAGTGGTAATGATGGTATTAACACGGGATTTAAGGATTCATAAAACAACCTGTACCGCTCGCCAAAAACTGATTATTATTTCCGTTAGTTTCCCCCCTGTAGGATAAAACATAAGATTTTAATGCTTAATGACGCGGCTTTAACAACCCAACTGACGGGCAATGACCAGGCGCTGTATTTCTGAGGTGCCTTCGCCGATTTCCATCAGTTTAGCATCCCGCAGGTATCTTTCGACAGGATATTCTTTGATATAGCCGTAGCCGCCGAAAACCTGGATTGCCTCAAGCGCTGCCTTAACCGCTACCTCTGAAGCAAATAGTTTGGCCATTGCCGACTCCCTGGTGAAAGGCTGACCCTGGTCTTTCAGCCAGGCAGCACGGTAAATACCCATCCTGGCCATTTCGATTTGAGTAGCCATGTCAGCCAACTTGAACTGGATTGCCTGAAATTTTGAAATGGGCCTGCCAAATTGCTGCCGCTCTTTAGCATGGCCTAAAGCGGCATCCAGGGAGGCCTGGGCGATTCCAAGGGCCAGGGCGCCGATACTAATCCGGCCACCGTCTAAGGTTTTCATGAACTGTTTAAAACCTTCGCCTCTGTTGCCGAGAATGTTTTCTTCTGGTATGCGCACGTCATCGAGAATGATTTCCGCCGTGTCTGAAGCTTTTAAGCCCATTTTTTCATATGGTGGAGAAACAGAAAAACCCGGCGTATCAGTGGGCACGATAAAAGAACTGATCCCTCTAGTGCCCTCTCCGGGTTCGGTAACCGCGGTAATCACCGCCATTCCAGCATAGCTGGCATTGGTGATAAAGCATTTGTTACCGTTTAAAACCCACTTGCCATTGTCTAGGAAGGCGGAAGTTTTTGTTCCACCGGCATCAGAACCGGCATCCGGTTCGGTTAAACCAAAGGAGGACAACATTTCCCCCCTGGCACAGGGCACAACCCAGTTCTTTTTCTGTTCTTCGGTGCCGAATAAGTAAACCGGTCCGGTGCCGATTGAACAGTGAGCTGCGTAAGTAATCCCGGTCGAAGCGCAGGCCCGGGAGATTTCTTCCACGGCAATTACGTAAGGGAGGTAACCGTCGCCGGTACCCCCGTAATCCTCGCTAAAGGGAAGGGCAAATAAATCGAGTTCGGCCATTTTTTCGATGATCTCCCGGGGGAACCGTTCTTCCCGGTCTAAGTCTGCAGCAATCGGGGCTAATTCATTTTGTGCAAAATCACGCACCATCTGCTGGATCATAAGCTGGCTTTCGCTTAGTGCAAAATCCATCTCAAACCTCCTTTCTTTTAGAGATTTTGTTTGTTTTTTAGGCAAACTACTAGCTACTTCACATTTAACCGGCTTATATTTTTTTTGTGGAAAATGAGTTGAGTAAATAAATGAAATGTTATCTATATATTTTAAATAGCAATGATTGTGCCAATACTAAATTCTCCATAAAGGGTAAAAACCCCTTCCTCAAAAATTTTTTAAAAGGTAATTAAGAAGCAAGGTTTTTTCTTAGATCATTTTCACAAAACAGGTACTGCAGGGGGATTCAAGCGGCGTGGAAAGTAACTTTGGCGGTTGTTTTGTTTCCGCTTAAACGTTATTATTTAAAGGTGAGCTAGTCTGAATATGCGCTTGAAGCCTGCTAGGCGCTGTCAGAACCTGCTGAATATGGCAGGGAAGAATTGAAAATTATTGCATATACGGGAGTGAAAGTTATGAGTTATCCTTTTTACCAGGTCGACGTATTTGCTGAAACCAAGTATGCCGGCAACCAGCTGGCTGTGATCAGAAATGCTGCCGGTCTTTCTGAAGAAACCATGCAGAAAATTGCCAGAGAGATGAATTATTCAGAAACCACCTTTATCCTTAGCGATTCAGAAAGAAACGGCGGTTTTGACGTGCGAATTTTTTCGCTTGACAAGGAACTGCCCTTTGCCGGTCACCCTACCCTGGGAACCGCCTATATTATTCAGCAGTATATAATCGGACAAACAGTGTTCGATGTTCGCTTGAACTTAAAGGTTGGTCAGATTCCTGTCTCCTTCAGTTACTCTGATCAAGAACCGGATATCCTGTGGATGAAGCAGGTTTCTCCCCGTTTTGGTCATATTTTTAATAAGGAGGAAGTGGCCAGGGCTTTAAACATCGAACCGGCAAAGTTCGATCCTAACTTCCCTGTGCAGGAAGTTTCTACAGGACTGCCATTTATCATTGTTCCTCTAAAAAACTTGGAAGCGGTGAAATCTTGTTTTGTAGACAGTGTTGGTTATTATAATTTGATCGACCAAAGCGATGCCAAATCGATTTTAGTTTTTTGCCCGGAAACTTATAACCCACAAAACCAAATCAACGCCCGCATGTTCGACCAGTACCATGGTATAACCGAAGACCCTGCTACCGGGAGCGCCAATGGATGTCTGGCCGCTTACCTCTCCAGGCATCGCTACTATGGTTCTGCAGCGGTTGATTTACGGGTGGAGCAGGGTTGTGAAATCGGGCGCCCTTCACTACTTTTGCTCAAGGCTGAAGAAAGGGAAGAAGAATTCAACGAGGAAAACGGGGTTGCCGAAAATATTACGGTCTCAGTTGGCGGTAAGGTAATCATGGTAGCCAGGGGGGAACTAATTTGATCGTTACCCGATCGGTAAGAAATAAAAGCCCCCTTTAGTACCTTGCAGTTGATGTTTTTAAAGAAGCTCAGCCACCTGATCGCCAACTTCGCCGGTGGAAAAGCCCATGTCACCTGCGTTAAGTGATCTAATTTTGTTGCTGCAGACTTCGCCAACCGCATATTCTATGCTTTTTGCTGCTTCTATTTCTCCTAAATAATCAAGCATCATTGCCCCGGCACAAATTGCTGCGAGTGGGTTGATCATCCCCCGGCCTGTGTACTTCGGCGCCGAACCGCCGATGGGTTCAAACATTGAAACTTGTCCGGGATGCAGGTTTCCTCCGGCAGCGATACCCATGCCGCCCTGGACCATTGCACCAAGGTCGGTGATGATATCTCCGAACATATTATCGGTAACAATTACATCAAACCATTCCGGGTTTTTCACCATCCACATGCAAATTGCGTCAACATGGGCATAATCTCGCTCTATTTCCGGGTAAAATGATCCAATCTCATTAAAGGCTCTTTCCCAGAGATCAAAAGCATAGGTGAGGACATTTGTTTTTCCGCATAAAGTCAATTTTTTACGTTCACGTTTAGCCCTGCAATAATCAAAGGCATAGCGCAGGCATCGTTCTACACCGTAGCGGGTGTTAACAGATTCCTGCACGGCAATTTCCTGGGAGGTGCCTTTACGCATGAATCCTCCGGCGCCTGCGTAAATACCTTCAGTATTTTCACGAACTACCACAAAATCGATTTCATCCGAGCCCTTATCTTTAATCGGAGTGTAGACCCCGGGGAAAAGTTTTACCGGCCGCAGGTTGATGAATAAATCAAGCTGAAAACGCATTTCAAGCAACAGGCCTTTTTCTAAAATCCCCGGTTTGACATCGGGGTGGCCGATGGCCCCTAAAAAAATCGCATCAAACTGCTTGAGTTCTTCTAAAACCTCGGCGGGTAAAACTTCACCGGTGCGCAAGTAGCGTTCCCCGCCCAGGTCATATTCAACCGTTTTCATTTTAAAGTTGAACTTTTCTGCTGCTGTTTGCAGCACTTTGAGTCCTTCATTCACTTGTTCCGGGCCGGTGCCATCGCCCGGGATTACTGCAATCTTATACATTATTATTCCTCCTCGCCGGTTTGCTTAAAGACAGGGTATGCGTGTGGGCCTGGTTTGAGGCCTTACGGATCAATCCCTGCATGCAGTTTATTAAAAGTTATCATACCCTAACCAATCTATTTTGAAAAGGGGTGGATTTAAGTTAAGCAGGCAGTATTAAAGATAACTTTTCCTTCACACTCTGTAAAAATGAAACCCAATATGTTAAAGTAGTTACGAAGCTGGCCGCTGCCTGGCAAGATTAAAGACAGATTGAAGCTGGCACAGGAGGACCGTTCAACTTGAAAGCGCTTATTCCCAACCAACACTTAGAAAACATTTTTGAACTTGATCCTGATTACCTCTGGGAACAGGGCATCAGGGGAATTATTACCGATTTGGACAATACCCTGGTTCCCTGGAGCGATCGCACTGTGACTCCCAAACTGGCTGAATGGTTTACCGGGCTTAAAAGTAGAGGCTTTAAGCTGTGTATCGTATCTAACAACAGCAGAGACAGCGGGGGTGAAGTGGCTCGGGAACTGGAAATCCCGGCAATTTGGTATGCGGTTAAGCCTCGAGTGCGTTCCTTCAAAAGGGTCCTGGATGAGATGCAGCTTTCACCGGATCAAGTAGCCGTCATCGGCGACCAGATCTTTACCGATGTCCTCGGGGGTAATCGCCTCGGTCTTTACACAATCAAAGTTACCCCAATTTCGGAGAAAGAATTTGTCTGGACTAAACTGATGCGTATGCTCGAACGCATGCTACTCGGCTATACCAGTAAAAACAGCCACACGGATAAATAACCGATCCCGCGACCGGCTATGAGATTTGACATGATGTCATTACGATAGTAATATAACAAGCACAATCGAATTAAATTGAAATTAATCCTGATCGATAACGGCAAAACTGTCGAAAGGCAGTGACGCAAAGCCAAAGGATCTACGGCTAAAAGAAACGGTTAAGATCGCCTGGCTGCCGAAGCAGTTTTTTTGTGTCTAAAAAATGGCATTTTTACTTTTCTTTAGCAGGAAATAGTAATAAAATCCCGAATTAAGTGAAATGCTTAAAGATCTATAGATTAGAGAGATCAAAAAAGTAATCTAAACAAGAAATTAGCTTTAATTTTCACATATATTTGAAAAAAATGTTTGATTACCTCCAATAATGTGGTAAAATGTATAATTACAGGAATCTTGAAAAAACCTGTCGATAAAGAGCAACCCTTCCGAAAGGGAGCGGACGCAAAACCATGGATCTGAAGCCCACCAATATTGGGTATGATTGCCAGGTTGCCGAAACAGGTTGCTTTTATCTGGAGACGCCGGTTAAAAACGGACTTAAGATGAACCGTGTTTAGCCGATAAATAGTATTGTTCCTACCGACTGCGAGGTGTTGATTGATGTACCGAGACGATCCCGGTAAGGACCTGGATACAAAGACACCAAAAATATTGCAATTTTTGCAGAGCAGATTATTTTTCATTGCTGCCGGTTCCCTGATGATCCTAGCTGTGGCAGGTGGGCTTTACGGAATGTTTTTCCTCGATGATAATACAGCCGAAAACCGCCAGGTCGCGGAAGAAACAGCTAAAGAGAGCGAACCGGAAGGATTAGTGGAAGCTGAAGTGCTTCCCCAGCAACGCCGCGAAGACAACGATTATGAATATGAAGAAGATGGCGAAGTCTTGGGCGATGATGCCTGGCAAGATTTTGGTTCATCAATAGATCCCTTTGCCGATCCGATGAAGCTGACCGGGACAGTTACCGGTGGACGCGGTGGAGCCATGGCGATCATCGAATCAAGTGGCACTTCTTACATTGTATCTGAAGGAGATTATGTAGACGATCTTTGGGCTGTGCACCAGGTGGATGCAGAAAAGACTGTCCTGCGTGCACACGACAAGGAAGTAACCCTCTACCTTGACCAGCCCCCGGAAACAAGGCCTATCGGCGGTTCCGAGGAGGAAGACAGCCAGGAGGAGGACGAATAAATGAGATCAAAACGTCGATATACCAAAGCTAAAGCGATAAACCGCCACCTGCTGCTTGCCGTTATTTTTATTATAGCTTTAGGTTTTGCTACCGTTAATTGTTCAGAAGGGCCCGGCTATCTGCTCGCCCTGGGCCAAGAACAAGAAAAAGAACAACTTGAAGAAACCGAAAATGAAACGGTAGAAGTGGCCGGTGACGAATTAGAAGCTCCGCAAACCGAACCTGATTCTCCCGAAGAAGGGGAGGTTCTTTCTGATGAACTATATGCCGATGCCATCGATATTGACGATGAGCCGCGCCCAACCAACGATGTTAATGAATATATTTCCCTGGATGTAAAAGATGCAGATTTATTGGACGTTCTCTCCCTGGTAGCTTACAAACTTGACGGCAATATTATATTCCTTGAAGAAACTAGAGATATTACCATCAAAACTTCTGAACTTTCGCCAATTACCACCCTGCAGACAATATTGCAAAAAGAAGGCCTTGATTACTTGACAATAGGAAGAAATTACATTGTAGGCGAAAGGGACCGGCTCTATGACGATTTTGATAACCGGATGCTGCTCTCCCGCTACAACCTGTTCTATGTTTCGGCCGAAAACATGGAACAATATATCACCGATGACTTAGATATCCCGGTAGAAATATTAACCACCGACACCAATCAGCAAGCGTTATGGATGCAAGGCACCCCGATGGCCCTGGGCAAAGCCAGGGAAGTAATCAATACCCTTGATGTAATCGAAAATGCCGCTTTCGGTGAAGGTGGAAAGAGGAATATCCGCATGCCGGTCAGTATTGCTGCAGGAGACCGAGCTGAACAGGAACTTCGATCGCTGATCGAATTGCTGAGCATTCTATTAGACGGCATGCGTGATGACACTGAAGGATGGGAACTCTGGGATCACCCCTACCCGATTCCCAGGATCATGGAATGGGATAGCCCTGTAATCAAACCTAATGATATCAAAATGAAAGTCACCCCTGACTTAGACCCCAATCCCCAGGGACGCCTTCATTACCTGGTCGCAGAAGGAAATCCGGATAATATTGACTTAATTAAGCAGATGATCGAAGAAATTGCCGGCACTCCTGCTTCACCATTCCCCTTTGCCAATGATGTTGACGAAGACGAGGAGATCGAAGTAGACGAAGATGATCTGCTTGAATTTATGCCAGACGATTCTCCTGATGAAGGTACTGACCAGGGAGGTCGGCAGGAAGAGCCTACCGGGGGACAGTCAGCCCCACCGGAATACCGGGTCGAGCTAAACGCTGTTCCCGTTCACGGTGGTAGTTTAAGCGGTGAAGGTTCATACAGCGCAGGTTCACGAGTGACGATAACTGCTTCGCCGGCTGATGGTTATAAATTTGTGCGCTGGATCGAGGGCGGTTCAGAAATTTCCACCAGTGCTGCCTATACTTTCTCTATTGACAAAAACCGGGACCTGGAAGCAGTATTCAAACAAACAACGAATGATTCCACCGCCGAGGAGGAAGAAGAAGACTAAATTACAGCGGAGATGATTTATCAATGAGCAAGGAAAACTCATATCCGCTGACCATGGATCAAATCTTGACCATGGCTGTGGAGCAAAAAGCCTCGGACGTGCATATAGTGCCGATGGATCCTCCGATGTTCAGGCTTAACCGGGACATGGTCAAGCTCGATTATCCCGTTCTAAAACCGGATAATGTGAAAGAGCTTTTAGTCCAGATGTTGAAGCCTTACCAGATCGAATCTTTGAAAAAAGACCTGGAGCTTGATTTTTCTTACGCAATTCCTTCTGTGGCGCGTTTTCGTGGTAACGTGATGTTTCAGCGGGGCACCCCTGCCCTGGCAATGCGGATTGTTCCTTTTGAAGTTCCCGAACTGGAGGACCTTGGGGTCCTACCCGGGGTAAAAGAACTCTGTTATCTGCCACGCGGCTTGGTCCTGGTTACTGGACCTACCGGCAGTGGTAAGTCCACCACCCTGGCAGCAATGATCGATATTATTAACCGGGAAAGGGAACTGAACATCGTTACCGTGGAAGACCCGATCGAATTTTTGCACCCGCACAAAAAAGCTACGATAAAACAGCGCGAGGTGGGCATTGATACCCGCTCTTATGCCAATGCCCTTCGACATGTGTTACGTCACGATCCCGATGTAATATTAATCGGAGAAATGCGCGACCTTGATAGCATCAGTATTGCCCTGACCGCTGCTGAAACCGGGCACCTGGTGTTCTCCACCCTGCACACTCAGACGGCGCCGCTGACGATCAACCGGATCGTAGACGTTTTTGCCGAAGAACAACGGGATCAGATCCGACAGCAGTTGGCCGGTTCTCTGCAAGGTGTCCTTTCCCAGCAATTAATCCCCAATGCCTCGGGTGACGGCCGAGTTCTAAGCATGGAGTTTTTAAAGACCAGCACGGCGGTGCGGACGATGATCCGTGAGGGCAAGGAACACCAGCTTTACTCGGTAATGCAATCAAGCCAGGCTGCAGGAATGAAAACGATGGATCAATCGCTGGCTGATCTTTTTACAGCTGGCAAAATTACTCGCGACGAGGCTTTGGAGAAATGCATCGATAGACCGGAGATGGAAAGGCTAATTCAGAAGAACTCATTTAGCTATCAAAGATAAAAGCAAGACTTAGACTCAAAGCAGGAAGGGGGGGAGCACGGATGGCTTCTTTCAAATACGAAGCGATAAATAGAGCCGGTGAGATTGTGACCGGCAGGCTGGAAGCAGAAGGCGAAAACGGCGTGGTAGAAAAACTGCGTGGCATGGGTTTGATGGCAACAGATATTAAGGAAGTGAAGGAGTCTCCGTTGCTTAACCTGCTTAAAACCGGGAGGAAGGTCAAGCTTGCCGATTTGAGCCTTTTCAGCCGGCAGATGGCAGCAATGCTTAATTCGGGTATCCCTCTAACCCGGGCTATTTATACCTTGAGCCGCCAGGTTACCAATCCAACCCTGGGCAAAACTTTAGGAGAAGTTGCTGCAAATGTAGAAGGAGGCACCAGTTTTTCTGAGGCGCTTCAGGGTTACCCCGAGATATTTAACCCTCTTTATGTGAATATGATCAGCGCCGGGGAGACAGGGGGTAATCTGGAATCAACATTGGAACGCCTTTCCACTCAACTACAAAAAGATAAGGAACTCCGCGATAATATCAAGTCCGCTTCCTTTTACCCTATAGCAGTACTTGCTTTTGCCGTGGTGATCCTTTTTGCCATGCTCTTTTTCCTGGTGCCGATATTTGTTGGATTCTTCCCACCTGAGGTGGATCTACCCCTGCCAACTCAGGTAATCATTAGCATTTCCGATGCCATGCAGGCTTACTGGTACATCATATTTCCCTTGTTTATAGCCATATTTTTTGCCCTGCGTGCTTATGCCAAAAGCGAGAACGGCAAAAGACGCCTTGACAGGATCAAGTTTCGTCTGCCCATCTTTGGTGACCTGGTCCAAAAATCGGTTATTGCCAGCTTCGCCCGCACCTTTTCCACAATGATGGCCACCGGACTGCCGGTAGTGCAGGCTTTAGATGCTTCCGGCAAGGCAGCCGGCAATACTATGGTAATAGAGGCTACCCAGAAAGCAGGCGAGCAGATCCAGGAAGGGACCAGTGTAGCGGCGCCGCTTGAAGAAAGCGGTATCTTTCCCCCAATGGTTACCCACATGATTTCGGTTGGCGAAGAAACTGGCGATATTCCAGAGATGATGGACAAGGTGGCTGCTTTCTTCGAAGAAGAAGTATCCACCATGACCAAGGCCTTGACTTCACTGATTGAACCAATCATGCTGGTGGTAATTGGTGTGCTCGTCGGAGGTATGCTAATTGCCCTTTATTTACCGATATTTACTGTAATTACTGAGATATAAATACTATATAAAGCACTAATCAGAAAGAAATCCATGGGGAGTTGTCATAAATGGACTTAGGCGTAGCAAGTAGAGCAGTAGGTTTAGAAATTGATACCGGCACCGCCCGGGCGGTGGAAGCTTCCGGCTCGGCAAAAAAACCAAAGCTTTTAGCTATGGCTGATATTAATTTGCCTGAAGGGGCTATAGAAGAAGGAATGGTTGTGAATCCAGAGCAAGTAGGCAAAGGCCTGCGCGAATTATGGGCCGGAGGAACGATCAAGCACCGTAAGGTCCTGCTAGGAGTGTCCAACCAGGGAGTTTTAGTGCGTTACGCCACCATTCCCAAGGTTCCACCCGATAAGCTTGACAATGTAATCCGCTTCCATGCCCAGGATCACCTGCCGATTCCCCTTGAAAGCGTAGTCATGGACTACCGGGTTGTGGGAGAAGCTGTCGAAGATGAAAAGACTGTTTATGAAGTTCTGCTTGTGGCCGCCCGTCGGGACATGCTTGATGGTTTTCTGCATGCTTTGGAGTTGGCTAAACTCGAGCCTGAAGACATTGATGTTTCAACTATGGCCTTGACTAAGATTATACCGCCTGCCGCTTTTGAACGCACAGTAGCCATGGTTAATGTGGCAAACGGCTTAAGCAATATTTTAGTTTCAGACAAAAACCAACCTCGCCTGGCCCGCCTGGTTTCAGTTAAATTAAAAGACCTGGCTTCCGGCCTGGGCATAACTCTGGACCAACTGCTCGATGGCAGAAGCGCTGATAGTGAAAATGCCCGCGAGGTGTTTTCTGCCTGGGCGAACAACCTGGTGACCGAAGTCCGATCTTCTTTAACTTATTATCAGAATCAGGCAAGCTCCTCCGAATTGGAAGCGATTGTTTTCAACGGCCGGGGGGCTCGTTTAAAAGGCTTATCAGACAGACTTGAAGAAGCCCTTGGCTTGCCTGTACGTATCGTCAACCCCTTTACCGATTTCAGCAATGCAGAAAAAAAAGTGGAGGGTACAGGTCTTAAAGCTGTTGATTTCGCAATCAGCGCCGGCCTGGCCCGGCGCGGCCTGGAGGGATTATAATTTTGCAAGAAAACGTAAGTTTACTGCCTCCTGAAATTAAGAAAAAACGCATCGACGAAAAGAAGCAGGGTAAGCTAATCAGGATTTTCTTGATTGTGTTTGTCATCATCCTGGCCGGTTACGCCTTTTTACTGGTCAGCTCCCTCTTTGCCAGGAGCGAATTGCAGGCCCTGCAGGAAGAGCGGGATACGGTGGAAAGCCAGGCTGCTGAACTGGCTGAATATGAAGAATTATATAACCGGATGAATGAAGCTGAAGAACTAATTAATGCTGCCATGGGACGCGTACCACTATGGGGTGAATTCTTAAAAGATATGAGCAGGGCTATAGACCCGGATGCCGCCTTAATCGATCTATCAGTCAGTTACGAGGATAATGATGAAGCAGGTAGCTTTAACATGCGCGGCTGGACCTATACTCACCGCAACGTAGCGGATATGCTTGACCGCGTTCGTGAACTTGAACAGCTGGAAAACTTGCGCTGCCGTGTTTCTGTAGCCACCGCGATCGATCAAACAGACGCTGTTGAATTCAATGTCGATGCAGGGATTAGACCAGGTCCGCACTTTTTTGAGCCAGAGGAGGGGGGCAGTTAAATGTTCAACTTAAGCAGCGAAAAACGAAAAATTTTAATCATTGCCCTCGCAGTAGTGTTGATAATTCTGGTTGGAGTACTGATCTACTTTCAGTACAATACGCTCATAAACCTGCGGGCGGAAGTCGAAGAGGAAGAAGCTGCTCTTGATGCTGCCCGGGCCACCCTGGAAAGACGTCTTGAGCACCAGCAGCGTGAAGATGAATACGAAGAACGCCTCGATTATGCCCTCTCCAAAATGCCCACCCAGGCCGAGGAAGAAGAAGTTCTACGCTATATTCACCATTTAGCTGCCGAATACGACCTGCGTCCGGTAGAAATTTCTTTTGGGGACCATTACCAGGCAGACGAAGGCTATATGAACATGCCCCTTTCAATTACCATCGAAGGTCGCTACAATGGTATTAGAAGGATGTTCAGCGACCTTTACAGTGGGGACAGGGCTTTCCGGATTGATAACTTCAATATCACCCGGGCAGGTGGCAACGGTGCCAGCTTGCAGGTCAATATTTCTGCCTACACCTTTTACAATCCCTGATAGAAGTGATAAAATACGATTGCATTGACTTAAAGCAACTTAACATAATCCTAAGACAGAACCTCATTTTTACTGATGATATTAAACCTCACACGAGGTGAAAATAATGGAGCAACAGTCCCGCAGTTTGAGCGCCAAAAGAGACGGGATTGGCGAAATGCTTGTCCAAAACGGGGAAATAACCCGTGAACAACTAGATAATGCACTTGAAATGCACCGTGAAAAGCTGCAAAAAGGGGCCCGTGGCCTGTTGGGTCAGACCTTGATCGATCTTGGCTATACCACCGAGGAAGCGGTTACCAGGGCAATTGCCCACCAGGCTAACGTGGACTATGTTCCTCTGCAAGAATATAAAGTGGACAAGGCCGCTGCTTCCCTGCTCGATCCTGACTCGGCCAGGCGCTACAATGCACTGCCTATTGGATTTGAAAACAGCAGATTGGTCGTTGCCATGATGCATCCTAACGATATCGTTACTATCGACGATCTCCGCTTGATTACCGGTTATGAGATCAAGCCGGTTTGCGTCTCGGACAGTGAGCTAAAAATGGCCATCGAGCAGTACACCCAGGCCACCACAGCTATCGAAACCGGTGAAGATGATTACTACCCCGAAGAAGAGGAAGCAAAAGAAGAATTGCAGACTTCGGCAGATGACAAGCCGGCAGTGCAATTGGCTAACTTGATCCTTAATCAGGCTATCCGCAACGGAGCAAGCGACGTGCATATCGAACCCCAGGAACGCAGTCTGCGAGTGCGTTTCCGCATTGACGGGGTTCTCCACGAAACGATGCAGCCACCGGCCCGCCTGCATCCATCCCTGGTTTCCAGGATCAAGGTTATGGCCGGTATGGATATTGCCAACCGGCGCGTTCCTCAGGACGGGCGCACCACCTTAAAGCTTAACGGCCGGGTTATTGACTTAAGGGTAGCTTCCCTGCCTTCAGCTTACGGGGAAAAGTTGACCATGCGCTTGCTCGATAGAAGCGAACGCTTAATTACTTTGCCGGAGCTGGGTTTTCCGGAAACCCAACTAAAAAAATTTTACCGCACCATCCACAAGCCATACGGCTGTGTACTGGTTACCGGGCCCACCGGCAGCGGAAAAACCACCACCCTGTATGCGGCACTTTCTGAACTTAACAGCGTGGAAAAACATATCATCACCGTGGAAGACCCTATCGAATACCGCT
>CAYXQO010000031.1:20397-22199 GCA_964467475.1 uncultured Syntrophomonadaceae bacterium | reverse complement strand
CGGTGCCACCAGACCTGGAAATTGCCGTCTTCCATGCGGCGGCTAAAATATTTCTGGGCCGCCTTCTTATAGAGGACCCTGGTGAAAGGAAGCAGCAGGGAAAACCCGAGCACGTCGGTGATCAATCCCGGAGTGAGCAATAAAGCGCCCCCGACCAGGATACAGGCCCCGTCAAAAAGCGGCTCAGCGGGCATAACCCCTGCCTGCATATCCGTCTGCATTTTGTAAAGCACGGCAATACCCTGGTACTTGGCCAAAAACACCCCGAAAAAGCCGGTAGAGGCAATCAGCAGGATGGTCGGGGCGGTCCCGATTACACCGCCAAGTTCGATTAGCACCCAGATTTCAATTAAGGGCACCAGGGTAAACAACAACAGGAACTTAACCATAATTCACCTTTGATCAAATCAGAATTGTTAAGTTTTATTTTATCATCAATCGGCTAAAATGATAAACTTAAATCCATCGCACTTCTCAGCCGGGCGGCATTTTGGACTGGTGCCGGATTTTTAGCACTCATCTTCACCATTAACATAATGGATGCACTCTTTCTCATGAGCCATGCCGCGGTAGAACTGCTCAAAATCGATGCGGTAGTTAAAATCATCCTGTTCCTTGTCCCGCTGGCCCTTGATATCCAGGTTCCGCACGATAAGCAGTTCTTCGTTAATGTTTGACGCCTGGAGCAGTTTCATGCCTGAGGGGGCCCAGATACCGCTGCCTCCCCAGAAATACTCCTGGCTCTTCTGGTGGAGCCCTACCCAGTTACTGCCCAGGCTCCAGACCTGGTTATAGGCAGCCTTGGAACCATTCATCAAATCCCAGAGAAAACCGTAATAGTGATCGGTGCGGGCATTCATCATGGAATACTCCCTTACCGCTTCAGAATGCCAGGCGGCAGTGGTGACGATGGCATCCACCCCGTCAATAAAAGCATACTGACGGGCCAGCTCGACGAAGGCAAGATCGTAACAAATCATGAACCCGAAGCGGCCCCACTTGGTATCGATAGTTAAACGTTTATCAGTGCCCTGCCGGAAGTAGGCCCTTTCCACGGGAGTCAAAAAAATCTTCGCATAAATATATTCTTCCGCAGTATAATCGATCTCCGGGTTTAAAATAAAGGTGGCATTATACATCAGACCGTTTCTCAGGCGGCTGGTGCCATAAACAATGTATTCCAACTTGTCCTCACCGTCGGTAAGGCTGTCCCGCATGTTATTTATCCAGGAGGCAATTTTACTGTTTTCACCTTCTTCGAGCAAAGTGCGCACCTCATCGGTGTCGCCGGCATTCCACACGTAGCCGGTTACGGATAGTTCAGGAAATATTAGTATATTCACCCTTTTTTCGTGGGCAATCTGAATAATACGCTCCATCTTCGCTAAATTTTCCTGCACATTCGAAGATCCATAGATGTTAGCTACCATGATCGTGGGCATTGATTCGTCCAGTGAAAATACCCGCTCAACAATCCTGAAATCCATTTTTACCGGCCTCCTCCAAGGTTAAGTTATTAAGGTTTTATTTCCAAGAAACAGCAACACAAACCCCGTGTTGCGGGAAATGCTACCCGAAGCTATTTATAATATTAATTCGTTACCCCCGTATCGATTCCTTCTTGATAACCCCTCGTCAATATAATCGGGGTGTCTCTTTACCGTCACCCTATTCGACCTCTTTAAAATACCGGAGCTGCTTACAGCTAAACCCTTCTATGCCAAATTTCATAATCACAACTGCATACCTTAGCACAAAATGATCGCTTTTACAATCATAAATAATTTCGGGACACAATGAAA
>CAYXQO010000031.1:0-20297 GCA_964467475.1 uncultured Syntrophomonadaceae bacterium | reverse complement strand
CTTAGCACAAAATGATCGCTTTTACAATCATAAATAATTTCGGGACACAATGAAAGAATAATTTCGGGACACAATGAAAATTTTTGGTCTCGCCAGGAATTACGATATATCCATAAGTATTTAGTAATAATTTGACAAGTATACCAGGATAGTTAGATTTGCTGTTCTAAGGATATCTCGCTATATGATAGTAAAACCATGAGATTAACAAATAAAAAATTTCAACGTGTCCCGAAATTTTTTGCTAAAAAAATTGAGCTCCCGGAGGGAGGAGCTCAATTCTATGGGGGAATATGTTCTAAGAGCTGATTCCAAATACAGGGGGTAACAAGCATACACCGGCTTAAGGCTTGCGCTAACCGGCTATCCGCTATCTTTTATCAAAAGAACTTGGTTTGATCTGCGTACTCATCGAATTCTTCCAGGCATTTTTCGGCCTGTTCTGGGTCCCTGGAGATGTATTCCATGATTACCGCCTGCATTAAAAGCATGATTGAACTAACGGGATCGGAAAATGAAGTGTATTGCTGGGGCACGACCAGCTGATAGCTGGTTACCGCTTTCAGGGGAGATAAAATGCTGTCGGTAATCCCGACTACGGTAGCCCCTTTCTTGGCGAATGCTTCACCCAGCAGGCGGTCGATATGGGGATAGCGGGGAAAGGAAAAAATTATTACCGCTGTCTTCTCGTCGCAGGAGAGGTACTGGTTATAAATGTCCGGGCTGCAGCTATTTAAAGTGGTAACATTTCTCTTGACCTTCCCCAGGTTGTAGCCAAAATACTGGGCCATATGCCTTGAAGCAAAGGATCCGACCACGTAGATTTGATCTACGGCGCAGATCGTATCGACTACCCTGGTAACCTCTTCTATGGAAATGCTGTCTAAAAGTTTACTTAAATTCTTCTGTTCGTTGTTAACCACCGTTTCCAGGATGTTTAACTGCTTTAACTGATCGCCCCTGTAGGTGTAGCGGATCGTTTCAAAAGCTTCCAGCTCATGCTGGACCATTTCCTGCATGTCTTCCAGCATTTCAGGGAAACCTGAGTAATCCAAAAAGATAGCCAGCCTGACTACTGTAGCCTCACTGACATCTGCATCTTTAGCGATCTGGGCGATCGTTTGAAAAGCGGCTGTTTTGTAATTATCAATCAGGTACTTGGCTAGCTGCGCTTGTTTTGGGGACAACTGATCACTTTTTTCTTTTATTTTTTCAAACAGTGTATTGTTCACTGCCATACCCAGTCCCCTTCTTTCGAATGAATATATTCTTTGTACTCCTTGAAACTTTTAAAAAAGCGGTGTTATAACTAATTCTCCAGGTTTACCCTATTACCTTCTTTATAGACGGCAACAATGTCCTCTAAAAGGGGCTTGAGCCCTGCAGCCAAATCTCCGTCTACAACCACGAAGTCGGCCAGCTTGCCTTTTTCCAGGGTGCCGACTAGATCTGCCACCCCGGCAGCTTCAGCAGCCACCCTGGTCCCGCAGCAAATCGCTTCAAGCGGACTCATGAACCCGTCTTCCACCCAAATAAGCAATTCGGTCGCGTTCAAACCATGGTAATTGTAACTGGTGCCTGCATCGGAGCCGAATGCCACTTTAACCCCGGCATCAATCGCTCTTTTCACATTACTGCTCCTGATGTTGCGCATATGCACATTCTTTTCGATCATAAACCGGGGAACATCTATTTCCCCCTGGTTTTTAAGGATATGGTAACCGGCCGATAAAGTAGGCACCAGGTAAATCCCTTTTTCGAGCATTAATTCAATGCCCCGGTCATCAAGAAAACTGGCATGTTCTATCGTCCTGACCCCGGCTAAGGCTGCATTGATAATGCCCTGGGCGCCATGCGCATGGGCGGCCACTCCCAGCTCCAGCTTGCCCGCTTCCTCGACAACCACTTTTAATTCATCAAGGTTGAACTGCACTGCGCCGGGAACCCCGCCCGGGTTCATGTAAGCACCGGTGGCCATAACTTTTAAAAAATCAGCCCCCGCTTTTAGCTGTTCCCGGGCAGCCTTGCGCACTTCATCAACCCCGTCCGCTTCCCGGTACATCCCGTTGAAGTAGCTACTGCCGCTGGCGGTCATACTGATGATCTGCCCGGAAGTAACAATCCGCGGGCCCTTGCACCAGCCGTCTTTCACAGCCGCTTTCACGGCAAAGTCTATATGATTGACACTACCTGCGTTTCTTATCG
Source organism: uncultured Syntrophomonadaceae bacterium (assembly GCA_964467475.1). Lineage (GTDB taxonomy): Bacteria > Bacillota > Dethiobacteria > DTU022 > DTU022 > B1SED10-74M. The sequence continues at coordinate 18,092 of CAYXQO010000031.1, read as the reverse complement.
TGGTAATTCCCTTCTGCAGGGTTTTTTCCATGTTTTTTGCGGTCCTGATTGCCCTTAGTTTTTCTTCGACAAAATTCTCGTTGTTGGTATCACCTATACCGTGCAGGTCCATGTGAATATGGCAGTCAATCAAACCGGGGATTACCGTTTTACCGGCTAAATCAACAACCTCGGCACCCTCCGGCACCGCATAGCCTTCTGCGCTACCGGCGTACATTACTTGATCGCCTTCTACCGCTAATACAGCATCTTTTAGTGGCGCCCCGCCAAGACCATCGATGAGCAGGGCATTCTTAAATACTATGGTCATTGTGCCAAGACCTCTTTCCAAGATTGTTATCCTAATTATTTTTTAGAAGCGGGAAGCAGGAAGGAACCAATTCCTGCTCCCCGCAGTAATTTAAAGCACTTTACTTAAAACCCTACATCATGCATCAACACATTGCCGAGCGAGTCGAGCTCAAACCCGCTGACCTCACTTGAAACTGCGGCAGTGTAGTCACTGTGCGCAATAGGTAGCATAGCTACATCGCGGTGGGCAATCTCCTGCATTTCCATGTAAAGTTCGATTTGTTCGTCGCGATCGTAGGTAATCAGGGCCTGGTCGGAAAGCTGGTTCAGCTCTTCATTCTCGTAGTTATTATCCACCGCCCTTAAAAGCAGGGCATTGAGGAAGTTATTGGGATGCGGCACATCAAACCAGCCGACAAAGCCGATATCGTGCTCGTACTCCCTGAGCAAGCTGCGGTGCGTGCCCCATTCATTAACGATTACTTCTGCGTCAATCCCTGCCGCGCCGAGGTCTGAGGCAATAATTTCCGCTGCATCTACCGGGCGGCCGATATAGCCCCTTGACTCGGCAAAAACGTGCAGCGTGGTTTCAAAGCCTTCAGGATAACCGGCTTCTGCCAAAAGGTCCCTGGCCCCTTCTACATCATAAGCATAGGGCTCGATATCCTCATTAAATCCGAAAATAGTTGGTGGCATCGGGGTAATCGCCCTGGTGCCAAGGCCCTCGTAAAGGGTATCGATGAGGGAGTCAAAATCGATTGCGTGCATTACCGCCCGGCGCACATTGACATCGTCAAACGGTTCCGCGGCATGGTTAATCGCCGCAAAGAAGAGGTTGGCGCCCGGCATTTGCATAAGTTCGATCTCTTCATCAGTCTGGATCGTATCAAGCTGGGCCGGTTCGATACTCTTGATCGCATGGACCTGACCGGCCTGCAATTCCATCAGGCGGGTTGATCCTTCCGGGACTACCTTCCATACTATCTTCTCGATCTCGGGCTTTTCTCCCCAGTAGCCATCAAATACTTCCATTTCAATGTACTCGTCCCGCCGCCATTCGCTGAACTGGAACGGCCCGGTCCCGGACGGGTTGGTGTAATAATCTTCGCCATGTTCTTCTACAGCAGTGGGGCTGACAATATACTGCGAATACATGCCCATGTAGGTGAGAAACGGTCCGAAAGGCTCGGCAAGCTTGAATTCTACCGTATATTCATCAACCGCCCTTACTTCTTCAAGCACCCCGCCGAGCAACCAGTCCATGTAAGCCAGGGCTTGATCACCCAGCCCAAAATAGGGGTGGTCCTCGTCGAGAATACGCATAAAGCTGAATTCTACGGCATCGGCGTTAAATTCCGACCCGTCATGGAACTGAACCCCTTCCTGCAGGTAAAAAGTCCAGACATCGCCTTCTTCATTGACGTCCCAGTCTTCGGCCAGCCAGGGTTCCACGTTCAAATCTTCATCTTTAAACTTAACCAGCCCTTCATAGAGATGATACATTAAATCAATCTCACCCTCGTAATAGGCATAGCCGGTATCGAGGGTTTCAGCATCAGTACTCCTGGCGATAACGAAGGTATCACTGACGGGTTCTTCCACATCCGCGTCCTCTTCCGGGACTTCTTCATCGACCACGTCAGTTTCAACGTCTCCTTCGCACCCGAAAGCCGCCAACGAAAAAAGCATTAAAACTGCCACCAGTAAAAACCAAACCTTGGAATTTTTCATGATCAATCCTCGCTTCCTAAATTTTTCCCGCATCATCTAACAACACCGCCTCCTAATGCGGGTCCGATCAATTAAACCTAAAACCCACCAAGCAACCCCTCACCTTTGAACCACTTAAGCCAAATTTCGCTTATTCTCACCTCCCCGGCCAGCAGTGCCGCTCCCATGCTTGTTGAACCAGGCCACTTATTATCTTTTCTTACACACGACTCCCCACCCCGGAGTGCAGGTGACAGGCTACCCTGCGTCCGCCTTCAGCTGTAAACATTTCAGGGGCCTCTTTTTTGCACTGATCCATCACTTCCGAGCAGCGTGGATGAAAGGCGCAGCCTTCCGGTGGGTTGATCGGGCTCGGGATTTCCCCTTCCAGCACTGTCAGTTTTACCCCTGTTTCGGGGTCGGGGATAGGGATGGCGCTGATCAGGGCCCGGGTATAAGGATGCAGGGGGTTGTCAAAGATATCCCCTGTTTCAGCAATCTCGACTATTTTACCCAGGTACATTACCGCTACCCGGTCGCTGATGTGCTTGATCACGTTTAAATCATGAGAAATAAATATATAGGTTAAGTTCAGCTTGCGCTTTAAATCTTCAAACAGGTTAATTACCTGCGCCTGGATGGATACGTCAAGGGCGGAAACCGGTTCGTCGGCGATAATTACCTGCGGGTCGAGGGCAAGCGAACGGGCAATCGAGATCCTCTGGCGCTGCCCGCCGCTGAATTCGTGGGCGAAACAATCAATATGTTCTTCCCTGAGCCCGACCAAATGAATCAATTCCCTTACTTTCTCCTGGCGCTCCCTGCGGCTGCCGATCTTGTGAATATTCATCGGTTCGGCCACCAGTTTCATCACCTTCCACTTGGGGTTCAGGCTGGAATAGGGATCCTGGTAAACTGTTTGCACGTTGCGCCTGTACTGCTTGAGCGCAGGTCGGTCCATTTGTAAAATGCTGCTGCCCCGGTAATACATTTCGCCCCCGGTGGGCGGTTCTACGTTTAAAAGCATTTTACGCGTGGTTGATTTTCCGCAGCCCGATTCCCCGACCATCCCCAGGGTTTCACCTTCATAAAGATCAAAACTGATCCCGTCAAGAGCCCTTAAGTGATCGAACTTAAAAAAGCTGTCCTCTTTTTTTATCGGGTAATACTTCTTCAAATCTTTAACGGAAAGTATCGGTTCCATGAATTAACCTCTCCAACTTTTAATGATATAACCAGCAGCGCACTCCCCGGTGGTTTACCCGGATAAACGGCGGGATTTCTTCAGCGCATCTCGGCAACCGCTCGCTGCAGCGTTCATTAAAGCGGCAGCCCGGCGGAATATTGGACATGTGCGGCACGGAGCCCTTGATCTCTTCAAGCCTGAACTGCTTCCCTGAGATCGTGGGAATGGTCTTCAACAGCCCGCGGGTGTAAGGATGCAGGGGTTCGGCAAAGAGTTCCTTCACAGTGGCCTGCTCCATGATATGGCCGGCGTACATCACCACTACCTTATGGGCCACCTGGGCCACCACCCCCAAATCATGTGTAATCATCAACAGGCTGGTCTCAAACTTCTTCTGCAGGTCGTTCATCAGCTTCAAAATCTGGGCCTGGATCGTGACATCAAGCGCAGTGGTCGGTTCATCGGCAATTAATATATCGGGTTCGCAGGCCAGCGCCATGGCAATCATCACCCGCTGGCGCATCCCGCCGCTCAAGCTGTGGGGATAATCTTTCATCCGGCGCCCGGGGTTAGGAATGCCCACCGTTCGCAGAAGCTCGACTATTCTTTCTTTAGTGCCGGCTTTACCATTTTTCTTGTGCAGTTTTAACACCTCGGCAAGCTGGTACTCGATGGTAAAAACCGGGTTAAGCGAGGTCATCGGCTCCTGGAAAATCATCGAAATTTCGTTTCCGCGGATTTTATTGATCTCATTTTTTTTCAACTTGAGCAAGTCCCGCTCTTTGAAGTAAATGTTTCCCTCAACAGCGGCATGCGAGGGCAAAAGGCCCATCACCGCAAGCGCTGAAACGCTTTTGCCGCAACCGGATTCCCCCACCAGGCCGAGCGTTTCACCCCGGTTCAGGGTAAAATTGATTCCGTCGACGGCAAGGATTTTTGCCCGGTCGGTGGTAAACTTAATTTTCAGGTCCTTTACATCAAGTAACGGCGATTCTGACAAGAGCGCACCCCTTTTTTGTGCAATTTCCTTAAAATACCTTTATTACAACCTCAGTTTCGAGTCTACCGCCTCGCGCAGCCCGTCCCCGAAGAGGTTAAACGAAAGCACCGCCAAAAAAATCATGATCCCCGGGAAAAGGGTGATCCACCACTTACCCAGGATCAGGTAGTCCCTGCCCCCGCTGAGCATGGCCCCCCATTCGGGGCTGGAAGGGTCGATCCCCACCCCGAGGAAACCCAGGGCCGCGGTATATAAAATGGCATCGCCGAGCAGCAGGGTAAGGTAGACAATCACCGGGGTCATCACGTTGGGCAAAACATGCCCTAAAATGATCCAAAAATTGCCCCCGCCCATAGCGCGCGAAGCTTCCACGTAGGGCATTTCTTTAACCGTCAGCACCGAGCCCCTCACTATGCGGGCAAGGCTGGGGATATAGACGATCGCAATGGCAAGCATGGCCCGGTCAAGCCCCGTTCCAAGGGTAGCGGCGATCACCAGGGCCAGCAAAAGCGGGGGGAAGGAGAGCAGTATATCGATAAAGCGCATCACCACTATATCCACCACTCCCCCGAAATAGCCTGAAATCAGGCCGATAAAGAGGCCGGCCACAAGGGTAATCGCAATCACGGCGTAACCTACGCTTAAAGAAATCCTGGTTCCGTGTAAAATACGGGAAAAAATATCCCTGCCCAGGTTATCGGTACCCAGAATATGCTCGGTGTTGCCGTCCCAGATCCCTTCTTCAAACCTGGCCCCGTGATTAATCGCCAGCGGATCGTGGGGAGAAAGCAAAGGGCCGATAAAAGCTAAGATCATCAAGAGCACGGCGATGAAAAAAGCCACCACAGCCAACTTGTTTTTCTTATATACAAAGATAACCTGTTTAAGCTCGCTGTTCACGGAACCACCCCTTTTAACTACTCGTAGCGGATACGGGGATCCAAATAGGCGTAAAATAGATCAACAATGATATTCATGAAAATGAAAGCAAAAGCAACAAAAAGAACTACCCCCTGCACTACGGGATAGTCCCTGAAACCGATTGAATTAACCAGCAAACGGCCGATACCCGGCCATGAAAAAACTGTTTCAGTAAGGATGGCGCCGCCCATCAGTTTGGCCAGCTGCAGGCCGATCACAGTAACCACGGGGATCATTGCGTTTTTTAAAGCATGGACATAAACCACTTTGCGGTCCAGCAGCCCTTTTGCCCGGGCCGTCCGGATATAATCTTCGCTGAGCACGTCGAGCATACTCGAACGGGTCACCCTGACCACCAGGGCCAAGGAAACAGTAGCCAGGGAAAAAGCGGGCATGAGCAGATGTTTCAAGGCATCGGTAAAAAGAGCAAAGTTGCCGGTAATCAGGCCGTCAAGCAGGTACAGGTTGGTCACTGTTTCCACCCCGGACCCCATCGAAAGGCGGCCCGAGACAGGGAGCCAGCCAAGTATTACAGAAAAAAACATGATCAACATCAGACCCAGCCAAAATATGGGGATGGATACACCCAGCAGCGAAAACCCGATCATCGACTGATCGATCATGGTGTTGCGGTACCTGGCAGCAGTAACCCCGAAAAATATGCCGAAGACAACCGCAATGAACAAAGCTACCAGGGTCAATTCTATGGTCGCCGGGAGCCTGCTCATGATTTCCTGGAAAACCGGCTGGTTACTGCGGATGGAAATGCCTAAATCACCCTGAATTGCACTTGAAAACCACTGCAGGTACTGGATGTGAAGCGGCTGGTGAAACCCCAGCTTTTCTTCCAGGGCAATCCTTGCCTCTTGACTGACCCGGTCTCCGATCATTACATCAATAGGATCCCCGGGGATCATGTGGATCAGCAAGAACACAATGATGCTTACACCGAGCAACGTGGGAATGGTCAGGGCTAACCTTTTAATGAAGTACTTGTATAATGCCATGTAGTCCACCCTTTTAAAGCAGGCATCGCAAACAATGATGAAATATTTATTACATTATATAATAAAGATAAAAATATTACAACACATATACGCAGAAAATTTCATTTTTTCATCTTTTTTTCATCTAGTGGATTAAACAGTGGTTATAATATTAGCCGGGGAAGAGCAAAAGAATAAACCGAGAGGGTTCTCCACTTCCCTTTGCGAAGTGCTACCGTGTGCTTTCAAGATATTCAAAAGCGAACCTTACATGCAGCGCCGTTCCGGTCAAAAGGGCATCTTCGTCAATATTGAAACAGGGGTGGTGGATGGAGTAGTCGGTGCGCTTTTCCTTGTTGCCTGAACCGATAAAATAAAAGACGGCCGGCACCAGCCGGGCAAACTCTGCAAAATCTTCGCCACCCATCGTGCGGAGGCCGGATGTAACAGATCTTTCATCACCAGTATATTCTGCAGCCACCCGGCGGGCAAGATCTACCAGCCCGGGGGCATTGCTCAACACTTCGTTGCCCACCTTGAATTGCAAATCGTAACTTGCCCGGTGGGCTTCACAGGTATGGGCTATCACCCGGGCAAAACTTTCCTTGACAGATGAACCGTCCCCGTAAAGAAACCTGATCGAACCGGCAAGCTCAGCTGTTTCAGGAACGATCGTCGTATTGGCCCCGGCGTTAACCCTGGTGAAAACCAGCGCCACCGGTTCCAGGGCGGGAAGCTCCCTGGTTTGCATCGATTGCACCGCCTGGATTATGGCGGATGAAACCATGATCGGGTCAATCGTTTTTTCGGTATAGCCGGCATGGCCGCCTTTTCCCTGCACGGTCAGGTAAAAATAGTGGCTTGCCGCCATCACCGGTCCGGACAAGAGATCAACTGTCCCTACCGGCAGGCCCGGCCAGAGGTGAGCCCCGGCAGCGGCGTCGACAGCGGGATTTTCCATGATCCCTTCTTCGATCATTTTGTAGGCGCCGGCATCTTCTTCGTTGGGCTGAAAAACAAACTTCACCCTGCCGTAAAGCTGTTCCCGGTAACGGGCAAGGATCTTTGCCGCCACCAGGAGCATGGCCGTGTGGCCGTCGTGGCCGCAGGCATGCATCACCCCCTCGTTTACCGATCTATAGGGCAAGTCGTTCTGCTCATTTATGGGCAAAGCGTCCATATCAGCGCGAAGCAAAAGAGTTTTACCGGGTTTGCCGCCTTCAAGCAGGCCGGCCACACCGGTCCCGGCCAGGCGGCTCACCACCAGGCCGCACTCTTTTAAGTACGAAGACACTTTTTCCGCGGTGCGATATTCCTTAAAACCAAGCTCCGGGTAACGGTGAAAATCCCGCCGCAGCTCGATCAATTCACCTTTCAGCGCTGCAACTTCTCTTTTCAGATCCATAAACACCCACCGCCTTTCCCGCTCCGGCCGAAAAGACCTCATAAAAATGCGGAGCTTAAGGTAGATTTTTTTAGTAGATAAAAGTTAAGTTATTATAACACGGTCCCCTTGAAGCAATCAAAAACGATTGCAAGTCAAAATTTCCCCGATATAAACTTGACAAAAATAGACCGGTCCCTTATACTTGTAACACAAAATTAATTAATCGTGTTACCAGCAGTTATAAATAAAATTCTTTTCCTACCGGGTCTAACCTACCTGTTGCTCCTTTTAAGCAGGTCGGAGGGGCGGGCTTTACCTGGCTCGCTCCTCCAGGTTTTTTTCAAATATTTTCCCGGCCACTGCTTGCCCCCTCCCGGCAAAACACCCGCATCAAAATCTATACCTGAGCCGGCCAATATACAACCTGGGCTATTTGTGGTAATTTAGAGCGAGGAAATAACAGCTGCAAAAATTAAAAGCTAGGTGAAAAAACAGATGCAACCAGAGATCCGCCCGGCTAAAGAAAAAGACCTTCAAGAACTGGCACAAGTGCATATAGAATCATGGAAGGCAGCCTACGGGCACTTTTTGCCCGCCTACGTATTTGATTGGATCACTACCGAAAACAGGGTGGAACGTTTTAAGGAAAGCCTTGAAAAAGAAAACGAGGAGCTTGCGGTGATCACCTTTGACGGCAAAATTGTAGGCTCCATTGCCTTCGGTAAATGCCGGGACGAAGAGGGTGAGGATAACCGCGCTGAAATATGGGGCATGTACCTGCTGCCCGGCTACTGGTGGCAGGGCCTGGGGACAAAACTGGTAAACTGGGCCCTGGAAAAGCTAAAAGAAAACGGCTACCGCCGGGTCACCCTGTGGGTATTCGAAGATAGCACCGGTTCACGTCAGTTCTATGAAAAGCTCGGGTTTAAACCGGAAGGCACCACCAGGTCGACAAGAATAGATGATAATATCAGGGTGTTGCGCTATATCAAGGAGCTGACGCCCCCGCAAAGACAACTCTTTTCATAGGATTATTTTTGATACGCTTTCCTGGAGTAGCTTTCTAAGTAAATCCGGCGCATGAAAGCGCAATCTGCGGGATCAATCGGCGCAACCCCGCCAAAAAGTTCCGCCGTGATTACCGCCTTGCAGTTTTTATCGAGGATCATCGCCGCCGCCCGGGCATCGTTTAACTCAGGCCCGCAGCAAAGAGCGCCGCTACCGGCTAACAGCACCGCGCCCCGCCCTTTCATTTTATCAGCTACCTCCAAAGCCATGTGCCTGCTGTCCGGCTCAAAAAAGGCTACCGGCACGCTCGGCCCGATAATCTGGGCAAAATCATCGAGCAGGGGATAGAGCGTTTCCCCGGCCCTGGAAACCGCAATTATATCCGGCGAATAAGCATGGTACACCGCATTGATCCCCCTGTGCTTTTCATATATTGCCCTGTGGACTTGCAGAGCTTCGTCTAAGTTTTCATAACCTGCTCCCTCACTGTCCGCCCGGTCTGAGCCTGCTTTTGAAAGGGTTTTGCCCAAATTCTCCTCTTTTTTTTCCGCAGCGCCCGGTCGATCCGTTCCTTCTCCTGGGGCGGCTTCGCTCAGTGGAAAATCAAGAACCTTGCATTGACAGGATTTTTTCGGATCGTAAAAAGAAAAGCTGCTATAACCTTCCCGCTCACTTGCGAAAGTATTTTTTTCGCCTTGCCAGAGGTAAACCCTGATCCGGTCACCATTACGTTCACTGGCATAAAAGTATTTCTGAGGAGATGAAAACCCTGCGCCACCCTCTTTTCTAAAAACCCCGCCCTCAGGCGCTTCCCCAGAAGAAGAAGCTTTCCGCTGCCGGTTGTGCAGGAAAGATTTTCTTGCTGCATTAAGCGCGGAAGCTTCTAAGGAATCCTCCCCATCAGCGCCATCAATCCCCGGGCAACGACTGAGCACAAATTTGAGGCAGAGCTGCTCTAATGCTTCTGCCACCTGAAACACTTTTTCACTGTTATTTCCCAGGCACAATGCGCCGTGTGAGGCCATCAGGTAGGCCTTGCAGCCATCTTCGTCCAGGAAGGAGGCCACGTTTTGCCGCAGCTCGCTGCTGCCGGGCAACCCGTAGGGAATCCAAACTACTTTATCGCCAAGCACACCCTCCTTCTCAGGGTCAATATCTGCTACCGCAAGATCTAAGCCCAGCGGGCTCACCGCTGAAGCTAAAGGCTGGTGGGTGTGAATTACAAAGCCCACTTCCGGGCGCTGCCGGTAAACCTCGGCATGGACACCGCTTTCAGAAGACGGTTCCAGCCTCCCCTCGTAGCTGCAGTCGGCAATCCTAACTTTAACAATTTCTTCAGGGGCAAGAGTTTCATAGGCCCGCCCTTTAGGGGTAATTAAAAACTCAGCATCGCTGACCCGGCAGCTCACATTACCCCAGGTTCTGGCGATCAGGCCTTTTTCGACAAGCTGTTTTCCGGCCCCGATTACAGCCTGCCTGGCTTGTGCCTGGTCCAATTCTTGATCACTCCTCCACAACTGCGTGCAGCTCTAAGATATTCGATACCCGGGCTTCGGCGGGTTCAGCTTCTTCCAACTGGTAACCGAAAATGTCAAAGGTAACTTCCCCTGCTACCGTGGGCGTAATTCTGAACCAGATAAAGCGGTTCATCCCTTCATCAAAATCGGCGCCTTCAGGTGGCCCGAAATCAACCAGCAAATGGTCGTTTTCCGGTTCAATTACCGCCTTAACCCTGTCCAGGGGGATCTCTTCAATAGGATACCACTGTTCTGAGCGGGGTTCCAGCCACTCCACTTCCAGGTGGTCCGGGATCCCACTGCCCCGGTAACGCACCCCGGTGAGGGCTTCATCTGAAGTAGCAGTAATCGGCAAAATATAGTTTTCCCCGGCTTCCCAGGTCACTTCCAAGGTAGCCTCATCCACGTGATCCACTGCGACCCCCTGCACTTCACGCTGGAGCCCTTCAAATGCGGTCACCTCTTCGGGGATGCCCCAGGACATGGTCACCGGCCCGGGCTCCACTTCTTCTTCCACCTCGCAGGCAGAAAGTAAAAGCCCCGTTATACAGGCAAAAAGAATTACAGACCGGGAAACTAATCTTTTTTTAAGCACTGTTACCCCCTCCTTTCACACTTTTCTTAGGATTCTTTAAGAATATATATACCATACCCGCCAGGATTAACCCAACAGACATTGTCTGGGCCTGAGTAAACGGGCCGAAGAAGGCTTCACTGACCCGGAAATATTCAACGATAAACCGGTAGATCCCGTGCAGGATTAAAAAACAGGCGAAAATGTGGCCGCCCGGGAAAAGCCCTTTAGTAAACAGGCGCCTGCTCATATAAAGCAGCACGGCGAAAATAAGCAGCGAGGAGAAGCTGGCATAAAGCTGGGTCGGGTGGCGGGCCATTGAATCGATCGCCGGAAATACCATTGCCCAGGGAACTTCGCTAACTTTACCGTAGCAACAACCGTTTAAGAAACAGCCGATCCGCCCGATCCCGTAAGCAAGGGTGAAGTAAGGAATCGCTAAGTCCAACAGTGTGCCGAAAGGGATCCGCCGGAGATAAGCATGTAAGGCTACGCCGATAAAGGAAAGGATCAGCGCCCCGTGGTAGGCAAACCCGCCCCGCCAGACTTCCAGGATCCTTACCGGGTCGTCCGCATAAAGCTGCGGGTTGACAATCACGTAGGCCAGGCGAGCCCCGATTATGGTGCATAACAGCACGATTAAAAATGCCTCGCCGCTGTATTTCCGGATCTCTTCCGGAAACCCTTGCCCGACTTTAGCCTCAAGCACGGGAATTTCATAATACCTGATCAACAGCGCAGCAATGATAATCCCCAGGCCGATAATGACCGGGTAAGCAGGCACCGCCACCTCACCGACAGTAAACAAATCAGGATGCATCGCCGCTTCACCTCTTAACTAAGGAATAATTTCGGGACACAATGAAAATTATTGAGCATGCAAAAAATGTCAAACAAATGGCAGGTTGCAGTAATCCTTTAACAAGTATGCCGGGTATAATTAAAGTTGTAGCCTCAGGTATAGCTAGCTATATAAGAGTGGCCTCATAAGATTAACCGCTAAATAATTTTTAATGTGTCCCCAAATTTTTACCGGCAAAAAAATTTCAACGTGTCCCGAAATTTTTTAGGGCCACTCCCGGTAGCAGCGGACCAGGTGGTGCAGCGGGCCGCTGCCTTTGCCGATAGGCAGGCCGTATTCTAAGGCTTCCAGCAGGTACTGGCGTGCCTTGCCTACCGCGTCGGGCACGGAAGGTTCCCTGGCCAGCATCGCGGTGATTGCCGCGGCATAGGTGCAGCCGCTGCCGTGGGTATTAACTACCGGCAGGCGGGAGGAAGAGTAGTAATGAAAGTTGGTTCCGTCAAATAAGATATCAGTTACCTCATCCCCGGCCAGGTGGCCGCCTTTGACCAGGACCCATTCGGGTCCGAATCTATGAATCGCCCGCGCTGCTTCTTCCATATCCGCAAGCGTCTTGACGGGCTGTTCAACCAGGATTGAGGCTTCGTCTAAGTTCGGAGCCACCACGGTGGAAAGCGGCAACAGTTCTTCCCGCAGAGCTTTGATCGCTTCTTTTTCCAGCAGCACGTCGCCGCTCTGGGCCACCATTACCGGATCAACCACCAGCGGAGCCAGGCTGTGGCGCTTAACTGTATCTGCCACCGCTTTTACAATACCGGCGTTGGCAAGCATGCCCGTTTTCAGGGCATCCACCCCGATATCTTCAATCACCGCTTCCATTTGCTCAGCCACAAACTCAGCCGGCAGGGCATGAACCCCGGTTACCCTGCTGGTATTCTGGGCCGTTACGGCGGTAATTGCCGTCATCCCGTATACCCGCAGGGCGGCAAATGTTTTTAAGTCGGCCTGGATTCCCGCTCCACCGCCTGAATCAGAACCGGCAATAGTAAGCGTTTTTTTCATTATCCTTCCCCTCCCGGGTTAAAATGAAATTAAAAAGCACAAAGCATAAAAGGGTAAATAACGGCAGCGCACAGGATAATTATATGTTTACGGAACAAAAAGCCTGTAAGGATAAATGGCAGCCCAACCGGACCTTTAAGGCCGTGAGCTGCCACTACAAGTTTCGCCAGCGCTTTTACTTATTCTTCGCTTCCTTCGCTTCCTTCACCAGGCTTGATCCCTTCACTGATCGAGTTATTAATGTCCTGCATCAGCTGGTTGAATGCTTCCTGGGCTTTACCGTAAGCCTGGATGGTCAGGTTGGCGTCCATTTTCGCCTTCATATCATTAAACTGCTGGATTTGTTCCTGGCTGGGTTCAACGCCAGACTGCTGGGCAAATTGAATCTTTTGCTGCAGGTCCTGCATCTCCTGGATCATCTGGCTGGCTTCTTCGTTTTCCTGCACGTTTTTACTGGTTCTCTCCAGCTCCTTGTACTCCTCGGTTTCTTGGATTTTTTCACCCAATTCTTTTGCTTTTTGATGAACTTCTTCCATTAAAATAAAAACCTCCTAAAGTTAAATTCGATCATCACTTTGATCCAAATTACAACCTTCTTGTCTACCCCCCGGTTATCCTTCCTGTGCAAGCAAATTAATTTAAATTAATTTGTTATTTCCACCTTCACCGGACCGCACCGGTATGCGTTGCAGGGGCTTTCCTCCACCGCACAGGCCGTAACGGCAGCGATTAAATCCATGGCGGCCTCAAAAACCACATAATCGCCGGGGCCGGAAAGAGGCTCCATAACTTCCACCTTCCCGTCCGGGTAAATTTTAGTGTTCATAAATATATTAAAAGGGTTTGGGACCAACGATTCATCAAAGCCGAACCTGCTCAAGGCCAGGCGAAAGTTTTCATAACAGCTGCGGTGATCTTCAGCTAAGCCGTACTGGGCCCGGTACATTGCCGGACTGCAGGGCGGATGCAGCAGGTCGTGGGCGCCAACGGTATCCTCGATTAGCTCGAGCAGGGGATTGTACTGGTTTGAATAAAGAAAGTTTCCCTGCGCGAGATAAAGCGCCCCGTTGCTGTCGATGGTCGCCCCGGTAGAAAGCATTTCCCGGGAATCCTTGTAACTGAAGGCCAGCAAATCCGCCACCTGCCGGCCCTCAAGATCGATCACCTTTAATTTTTCGCCCCGGGCAACCTTGAAAGCCTCTCCTGTCCTTGGGGCAATAATCTTTTCTTCTTTTTTCAATTACACCAAACCCTCTATTATTCTACTGTTCAATTTTCTAATCTTCAATCCTATCTAAAGTGCTGCTGCCGAAAAAAAACCTGCTTTGCAAACTAAAGCAGCACGGCTGAGCAGAAACTGACATTTTTCTTCCTACCAGCGGAACACTGCCGCTACCTGAGTATTATCAGGCATCTGTTCTTCTTCTAAGGCGTAGACATTGCCCTTGTTCAAAAAGGTTTTCGCCGCAGCCAGGTCGAGTAAATCCTCGTTGCCGGTAAGCGGCCCTTCGCTTAGCTTGACTTCTTCTGTTTCGGGGTTGTAATTACCCCACTGCTGCACCCCGACTGCAACAAAGATATCGCTCACCCGGCCGTGGAAAGAAGCGGGCACGATTTCTTCGATCTGGTTCGAAGCCCGTCCCGTTCCTAGCAGCTCACGGTAGCGCGCTTTTGCATTTTCCTGCTGCTTTTGGAAATAGGGCTTCACGATATCCCAGGCCTTGCTTTTCAGTTCTTCGGCGCTCATCGATTCAGGGTTGCCCCTGATGCCTTCATCAAAAAGCATCGGGAACCTGCTTACCTCGCGGTAAAGCGCTGATATATGATCTACGCAGGCAAGGACCATGGGAACATCTTTTTCATCGAGCATCTCTTGTAGTTCTTCGTCGATAAAACGGAAGTACTTGCGCAGCTTTTCTCTCAGCGCGCTGTCTATCTCGCCGCCGTGGCCGAAATAGACGGCCGGACGCACCGTGCCCGGTGGCGGCGCGGGTGCCCGGGTATGAAACTGCAAATACTGCTCCGGCAACTCTTTGCCAAACTTTTCCTCGAATTTCTCGATCAAATCGCTTAAATCTATCTCTTCTGCAAGCACGCTGGTACACCTTAAAAGCCTGGCATCTTTCTGGCTCAGGGCAAGCACGTAAAACTGCCCGTCTGAAGCAAGCAGCCTGAAAAGAGGCTTTATATGAAAAGTGCTTCTGACCGCCGCAAATTCATAAAAATCAACCGGCAGCCGGTAATAGTGGCTGTACCCCGGAGAAATAAAGTAAACAAAACCATCACTCTGCCTGGCCCAGAAATAATTATCATCGACTAATTTCCTGGCCGGCTCGAGCAGGTCATTTTTTTCCTTATCGTCAATGCCAATTTGGTCGAGCTGTTCTTCCACACCGGTTAAAAGGTTCTTAAAACGGATCGAATTAGCTTTGGCCTGTTCCATGCCTTTTCCGGTAGGCATATACATGGAGATACAGGGACCATGATCTCTTTGTTGAAGCAGCATTTCAACGTCTTCTCTGTTTAAAACTTCCATGTTACTCCCTCCTCATAAATATCGTAAGCACAGGAACTTTTCTTTGTCAACCAAACCGCTAAGGCTTACTCGAACAGTTCCAGGGGCGGCTGATGGGGAATCCGCGCTATCTCGCTTCCGCCGTAGAAAAACACCGCTTCTTTTTCATCGGTGATTTTACCGATATCTGCGACCTTTACTCCCTTGGCTCTCGCCTCGCCCATCACCTGGTCTGCATCTTCAGGGGGCACCTGGAAGAGCATCCGGGCCTGGGTTTCACAGATCAGGATTTCTTCGGGGGTAAGACCATTTAGTTTCACCGGCACAGAAGCCAGTTCCACCCGGGCGCCCAGGCCGCCAAAACGCACCGACTCACTAACCGCAGCCCCAATGCCGGCCGCCCCCAAATCGGAACAGGCATTGATTTTACCGGTTTCAATCGCAGCCAGGGCCGCTTCCATGGTAGCTTTTTCTTCATAGAAAAGGGCTTCCGCCGGCCGCATGGTCTCGACTAATCCCGCCCGGTAAAGGGTGTCGTTACCGTCGTTGCCGGTTTCACCAAGCAGGATCAACCGATCCCCTGCGTTTTTGGCCGGTTTGGTCAGGGGCTGATCAGTAACTAACCTGCCGATAACCGCAGCCACCACGGCGGGGACCACGTCGCTAAAGGAAGTGGAAAGGCCGCCGCCGACCACGAAAACGTGCATGGCCTTGCACATGTCATGGATACCTTTGACGATCAAGTTGATCCGGTCGCCGCTGGTCATTACCTCGCACTCCCCGCAGGTACATTCCCCTTTAAACCCGCAGGGACCGACAATCACTTCTTCTTCTAAAGAACGGGTGCCGATAAAATCAAGCAAGAAAAGCGGCCGTCCGCCCATGGCTACCACGTCGCGCATCGCTCCCCCGGCCCCGGTGGCCGCGCTGTCATAAGGGCGGGGCACGCACGGCGAGCAGTGGCTTTCCATTTTAGCCACTACCATCCCGTCATCACCGGGCAGCTTGAAAACCGCAGCATCGTCGTTTGCCTCCGGGCCGACGATTAACTCACCAGTAGAAGCCTGGCCCACCAGTTCGTTTAAATCCTTGAACATCCCGAAATCGATCGCCTGGTCGATATTGTGGTGCAGATGGACAAAAAGGCCGTGCATCAGCGCTCTTTCCACAGTATTCATAATCAGTGCCGCCTCCTTTAAGATATATAATCCGTTAATTAATTATATCTTATCCTGGAATAGTTGTGTATGGCACCGTTTACTGCACTACCGGCAAGCCGTCCTAAAAATCATAAAATAATCAGCAAAAAAAAACTTTTAAGCCAGTCTTGTTATTTTAATGATCCCTTTTAAACAATTATGTGTTATTGTATAAGTAGGAAAAATTAAAACAGGCATGCTGCCGGATTTTTTTCTTGCCCCTGCCTTAAGAATGCAGCCGGGCAAACTAACAACATTAGAAAAGCAGGGTGAACAACTATGCAGGACAGCGCATTTTTAAAACAGGTTGAAATCGAAACCAACACACTGGTAGTAAAAGTTCTATGGGGGCTTTTTTTCGGCGGGCTTTCCCTGCTCGCCGCCCTAATTACAGCAGGCACAATCCAGACCACCTGGACGGAATGGTTCGTCATGATGGTAGTGCTGCTGGTCTCCTTCGGCACCGGCACCCTGATGAATTATTTTTTCAGGGAACAGTCTTACACCAAGTATTTTTTAGTCCTCTGCGCCATTATCGGCGTAGCTGCACTGGTGTTTTTAAACGAAATCAACCTGGCCATGTCTCCTTTCATGATCATTGCCGTGGCCATCAGCGTATTCTATTTTCACCCGCCCCTGACCCTTTCCGCCGGAGCCCTGGTCGCCTTATTGAACGGCTTCTTCGTTTTCAGCGACCCGGGTCGCGGCATGGCCGGCGCAGACCTATCCTCGCTGGCCACCAATTCGCTTGTGTTTGTTTTAGCCACCGGCTGTGTGGCAGCAGTATCAAAAAAAGGCAAGGACCTGCTTTCAAAAAGTATTCACCTGGAACAAGACGCCGCCCAAAAAGCGCAAACCCTTGCCCATATCGTAGACCAGGCTTTCAACACTTCCGAAAGGGTCAAGGAATACGGCGAATCGCTTTCATCCTCATCCGAAGAAATGAATGCTTCCTTGGAAGAGGTGGCCTCAGCGGCCAACCAGCTTTCTTCTAACGCCGCCTCCTTAAACGACGGCGCCCAGGAGATGAAACAGGCGGGAGATACTATTGCCGAGCAGGCTGGTAAAGGCAACAACGCCTTAGAAAAAATCACGGAGCAAGTCACGGTAGGCAAAGACGTTACCGCCGAACTGCAGGAAGGAATAGAAACTTTGAGAAAAAAAGCTGAAGAAATCGGCGGCATCATCAATACTATCAGGGATATCTCAGAACAGACAAACATGCTCGCTTTGAACGCCGCTATCGAGGCCGCCCGGGCGGGCGAACACGGCCAGGGCTTCAGCGTGGTGGCAGAAGAAGTGAAGAAGCTGGCCGACCAGTCGGAGAAATCTTCCGCTGAAATAGTGCAGTTGATCAAAACCATGCAAAGCCAGGCTGAAAAATGGTCGCAGGAAGCCGGCAATAAAACTAAGTATATGGAAGAAGGGGTGGAATCCGCACTTTCTGCCAGCCAGGTCTTCCGGGAGATTAACGACAACGCCCAAAAAGTAGCCGGCCAGATCGAGCAAATTGCAGAAATTTCCAAGGAGGTGGGCCACAGCAGCGAGGAGGTTTCCTCCGCCGTTGAGGAGCAAACCGCCACCATGAACGAAGTAGCCCGCTCGGCCGTGGAAATGCAGGAAAAAATAGAAGAACTCAAGCAGTCTTTGGAGCAGCACGGCTGATCAACAACTAATTTTTTAAACCAATAATTTTGCAGGAAAGGTGATCATTATGCCGGCACAGTGGAACCTTTTTACCAGGGAAGAAGAAATTAACAAAGCAGAAGAGCGCGAATTTGATGTGGTCATCATCGGTGGAGGGATCACGGGGGCAGGCATCGCCCGTGAATGCGCCCTGCGGGGGATTTCTTTCTGCCTGCTCGAGAAAGAAGATTTCGCCTTCGGGACTTCTTCGCGCTCATCCAAGCTTTTCCACGGGGGGATGCGCTACC
>CAYXQO010000030.1:0-22632 GCA_964467475.1 uncultured Syntrophomonadaceae bacterium | reverse complement strand
ACAGGACACTGCTGTCATATATTACCATTATTATAGCGCTTACTGCCGGAACTGCTTTCCTGATGTGGATGGGCGAGCTGATTACTGAAAGAGGAATCGGCAACGGAATATCGCTGTTGATATTTGCCGGAATTGTGGCCGGTTTTCCCATGGGTATTGCCATGATCGCCGAACAGTACCGTTTCGGTGAAGTAGGTATGCCGGTAATTATCATAGTTGCGGCGATCCTGCTCTTGTTAATTTTAGGGATTATCGGGTTGGACCAGGGTAGGCGCAAGGTGAATGTGCAGTACAGCAAACGGGTGGTCGGCCGGAAGATGTACGGCGGCCAGGCTACGCATATCCCGATGAAAGTAAACCAGGCAGGGGTTATCCCGGTAATTTTCGCCTCCGTTATATTAAGCTTTCCCCAGACTATGGTCAGCTTTATTCAGCATCCGGTGGCGCAGAGCATTGCCCACAGCTTGAGCTGGGGCACTAACTTAAACATACTATTGTATATGACCCTGATTATCCTGTTTACCTTCTTTTATACCGCGGTTCAGTTTGATCCATTTACCGTAGCCGGTAATATTAAGAAGTACGGTGGTTTTATCCCCGGCCTGCGACCGGGGCGGCCGACTGCAGATTATTTGGCCCGGGTAACATCAAGGCTGACCACGGTAGGAGCGTTTGCCCTTGCCTTTGTAGCCGTTTCCCCGATTGTACTTGAACGTCTGACCGGCATGAGCATTATTTTCGGTGGGACCGGCCTGATTATTGTGGTTGGTGTGTCCCTGGAAACATTCAAACAGATCGAAAGCCATATGCTGATGCGCAGCTACCGTGGATTTATGAAGTAGCAGATTAAGGATATATCAGAAAAGGATTATATGATCAAGCTTAAATCGACACGTGAAATTCAGTTAATGAAGGAAGCGGGCAAAGTAGTTGCTGAAGCGCTTCAAGAGATGGAGCAGGCGATAGATATCGGGGTAACTACCGGCAAGCTGGACAAGATCGCGGAAAAATGTATCCGCAGGCATGGCGGTGAGCCCGCTTTCCTGGGGTACCATAATTTTCCGGCATCAATCTGTGCTTCGATAAACAATGAAGTAGTTCACGGAATTCCGGGCTTGCGCAGACTGCAAGAGGGCGATATAATCAGCATTGATGTCGGTGTTCGCTTGAAAGGCTATCACGGTGATGCTGCGGCTACTTTTGCAGTGGGTAAGATCTCGGAAGAAGCCCGGAAGCTGATTACGGTAACCAAAACATCGCTGGAAAAAGCGATCGAGCAGATGCAGGGCGGCAATAGGCTTTCCGACCTGTCGCATGCAGTGCAAAGTTACGTGGAAAAGCACTCGTTTTCAGTAGTCCGCAACTATGTCGGTCACGGCATTGGCGAAGACATGCATGAAGAACCGCAGGTGCCTAATTTCGGTCCCCCCGGCCGTGGTCCTATGCTGCAACCGGGTATGGTGCTGGCCATTGAACCGATGGTCAACAGCGGTGGTTTTGAAGTGAAGGTTAAAAATGACCAGTGGACGGTGGTTACCAGTGACGGCAGCCTTTCTGCCCATTTCGAACATACGATAGCGCTGGGAGAAAACGGGCCGGATATATTGACTTCACTTCACCACGGGTAAAGGGAGGCATAGTTTTGGTGAAACTGCAACCGGGGCAACTGGTGCGGTCTTTGGCCGGACGGGATAAAGATAAGCATTACCTGGTGCTCCGGGAAATTGATGAGAAATATGTTCTCCTGGTTAACGGGTCCAACCGTCCTGTAGATCGGCCAAAGAAAAAAAACAGGATCCATCTGCAGCACTATAACCGTAAAGCGGAAATTGACGAACTGATTGAGACCGGAAAATTGAATGACAGCCACGTGATCGAACACTTGAAAAAGTTGGTACCGGAAACCGGGGTTCCTGAAGAGGAGGTTTAGCTGGTAACATGAGCAAGAAAAAAGATGTAGTTGAAGTAGAAGGCACTGTTGTTGAACCGCTGCCGAATGCCATGTTCCGGGTTGAATTGAAAAACGGGCACAAGATTCTGGCTCATGTATCGGGCAAAATCCGGATGAATTTTATACGCATTCTGCCGGGCGACCGGGTTTTGGTGGAGCTGTCGCCTTACGATTTAACTCGGGGGCGTATTACCTACCGTTACAAGTAAGGAGGTTTGCTGTTATGAAGGTAAGGCCCTCTGTGAAAAAAATATGCGAAAAATGCAAAGTAATCAGGCGCAAGGGCGAAGTGGTGGTAATTTGTTCAAACCCCAAGCACAAACAGAGACAGGGCTAGGGGATCCCTCCTGTATGATTGAAGAAGGAATTTACTTTTTAAGATATACCGACAGGGGGATACTGCTCAAGGAGGTGTGAAACGATTGGCCAGAATCGCAGGTGTAGACTTACCGCGTGATAAAAGAGTGGCAATAGCCCTGAGCTATATTTACGGCATCGGCAAAAGCAGGGCGCAGTCTATTCTTTCGCATACCGGGATCAGTTCAGAGACCAGGGTTAGAGATCTGACCGAAGACGAACTGGGCCGACTGCGAGAATTTATCGACAAGAATTACAATGTTGAAGGTGACTTGCGTCGTGAAGTTGCGATGAATATTAAACGTTTGGTTGAAATTAATAGTTACCGCGGCATCAGGCACCGGCGCGGCCTGCCGGTCCGGGGGCAAAAGACCAAAAACAATGCCAGGGGCCGTAAGGGAGCGCGTAAAACTGTCGGAGTCCGCCGCAAGAAGTAAAACTCTGAATAGAAGGGAGGAATAGGATTAAATTGGTTAAGAAGAAAAGGACTACCCGTACCAAGCGCAAAGAGAAAAAAAATGTAGAGCGCGGGGTTGCTCATATTAAGTCGACATTTAATAATACATTCATCAATATAACTGATACAGAGGGCAACGGTATCTCCTGGTCCAGCGCCGGCAATGTCGGATTCAAGGGATCACGCAAGTCAACCCCCTTTGCTGCCCAGCTCGCAGCTGAAACTGCAGCCAAGGTAGCTACCGATCACGGCATGAGGCAGATCGAAGTTTACGTCAAAGGCCCTGGTGCCGGCCGGGAAGCGGCCATCCGTTCACTGCAGGCCGCAGGATTGGAAGTAAATGCAATTAAGGATGTAACGCCGATTCCGCATAATGGATGCCGTCCGCCGAAAAGACGGAGGGTTTAGTTATTTTATCGAAGGAGGTGTAACCTAAGTTAAATGGGACGCACTAAAGAATCAGTTTGCCGTTTGTGCCGCAGGGAAAGAGATAAGCTTTACCTAAAAGGTGATCGCTGCTTTTCAGATAAATGCGCAGTAGTGCGACATGCTTATCCCCCAGGAGAGCACGGACAGGCTCGCCAGAAATTCTCAGAATACGGCCAGCAGTTGCGTGAAAAGCAGAAAGCACGCCGGATTTACGGGGTTATGGAAAAACAATTTCGCCGCTACTTCAAAGAAGCCGACCGCCGCAGAGGCGTAACCGGCGAGATTTTACTTCAATTATTGGAAAGTCGCCTGGATAACGTGATTTTCCGGCTGGGGCTAGCCAGGTCACGTGCTGAAGCGAGACAGCTGATTAACCACGGCCATTACGAGGTTAACGGGCGAAAAGTTGATGTTCCCTCTTACCTGGTAAGAGCCGGTGATATTGTTGCTGTCCGGGAAAATAGAAAGAATAAACCGGTATTTAAAGAAATCGCTGAAGCGAGAGATCAGCAGGGAACCCCCGATTGGTTGGAAGTCGATCATGATAAACTCACGGGACAGGTTTTGCGGATTCCGCAGCGTGATGAAATTGATGTACCGGTTACCGAGCACTTTATTGTGGAGCTGTATTCCCGGTAATTGAACAATGCACCCTCAATATATTAAAAAAGGAGGGTAAATCAGAAATATCATGATTGAAATTGAAAAGCCGAAAATTGATTATACAAAAAAAGATGAACAGCATAATTACGGCCAGTTTGTAGCGGAACCTTTAGAGAGAGGTTACGGAACCACCCTGGGCAATGCCCTGCGCAGAATCCTTTTATCTTCACTCCCGGGTGCGGCTATTACCAGTGTCAAGTTTGACGGAGCTCTGCATGAGTTTTCGAACTTGCCCGGGGTATTGGAAGATACGATTGAGATTATTCTTAATCTAAAGGCCGTTTCTTTGAAAATACATACGGAAGAACCGCAAACCCTGATCATCGATACCGATCAAGCAGGAGCAGTAAAGGCAAAGGATATCAAAGCGCCTTCCGATGTTGAAGTTTTAAGCCAGGATCATTATATTTGCACCCTGGAAGAGAACTCCAGGCTCTACATGGAAATGACCGCTGTTAACGGACGCGGTTATGTGCCAGCGGAGCGCAACAAGCTTCCGCAGCAACCGATTGGCGTAATCCCGGTAGATTCTATGTTCTCACCGATTAGGAAAGTAAATTACCAGGTAGAAAATACCCGGGTGGGACAGGTCACCGATTATGATAAACTCACCCTGGAAGTTTGGACAGACGGCAGCATCAGGCCTGATGAAGCAGTCAGCCTTGCCGCTAAAATATTGAGCACCCATATCGATCTGTTTGCCAATCTAACGGAACAGGTAGACGATGTTGAGATTACTTCCGACCGTAAAGAAGAAGACCTCGAGCGTATTTTGGAGATGACCATCGAAGAACTCGATCTTTCGGTCAGGTCTTACAACTGCCTTAAACGGGCCGGGATCAACACCGTCGGTGAACTGGTGCGCAAACCGGAAGAGGAAATGATGAAAGTACGCAACCTTGGCAAGAAATCGCTGGAAGAAGTGGAGCAGAAGCTGAAAGAACTTGGCTTAGGTTTCAACCGCAGCGGAGAGTAAGCCTTCAAGGAGGAAATAGAGAATGCCATACCAGAAGCTGAGTCGTAAAAGCGGCCCCAGGCGAGCCCTGTTGCGCAGCCTGGTTACATCCTTCCTGCGGACGGGCAGCATGGAAACCACGTCTGCCAAAGCGTCGGCTGTACGCTCAACGGCTGAAAAGATGATTACTTTAGCCAAAAGAGGAGATATCCATGCCCGCCGTCAGGCCATTGCCTTCTTAATGGATGAAGATGTAGTCACCCATTTGTTTGAAAGAATCGGGCCGAAAATGGAAGGTCGTGAAGGCGGGTATACCCGAATTGTTCAAAAAGGCCCGAGACGGGGCGACGGTGCTCCGATGGTAATATTGGAATTGGTTGAGTAAATGAATAATGGTCAGTGAAGCTTCGACAATCATTGAGGCCATAGCTGTAAATTTCAGCTACAGGGAAGAAGAAACATCTCAGGTGCCCGCCTTATCCCGGGTAAACTTAAAAGTTTTCCGGGGTGAGCATGTTGCCCTGATTGGCCCTAATGGTTCCGGGAAAACAACTCTGTTGAAGTTATTTAATGCCCTGCTGATACCTCAAACCGGTGAGGTTTTGGTTGAGGGCATTTCTACAAGTAATGAATCTGAGCATGCCCGTATACGGCAGGTGTGCGGGATGATTTTTCAAAACCCGGACAACCAGCTGGTTGCCACCACGGTGGAAGAAGATATTGCCTTCGGCCTGGAAAACCTTGCCCTGCCCTCATCTGAAATTCGCAGGCGTGTAGATGAGGTAGCCGGGCTCCTGGGGCTGGAGCACTTACTACGGCAGCCTCCCCATCTGCTATCCGGCGGGGAAAAGCAGAGAGTGGCTATAGCCGGGGTTTTAGCCATGGAGCCGGCATGCATATTAATGGATGAACCCACCTCTATGCTCGATCCGGCAGGTCGGCGGGAGGTAATGTCTACTATGCATAACCTGCACCGGGACAGTAGGCTGGCCCTGGTACATGTTACGCATTCTCCGGAAGAAGCAGTGCATGCCGACCGGGTGGTCGTGCTTGATCATGGCCGGATCGTAAAAGAAGGGCCACCGGAAGAGGTTATGACCAATCTGGAGTTACTGCACCATTACAGGTTGCAGGGTGCCACGGCCGTAGAACTGGCCGAGATGCTGCGCAAAGACGGCTATCCCCTGTCACCGCAATTACTGCACAGCCGGGAGTTGGTGGACAGCATATGTTCATTGGAACAGAAAAGCTGACGCATACTTACATGCCCGGTACTCCATTTGCAACGGAAGCCTTAAAAAATGTTTCCTTCAGTATAGAGAAGGGGGATTTTGTCCTGCTCCTGGGACCTTCGGGGTCAGGCAAGTCCACCCTTATTCAGCACCTAAACGGGTTACTCAAACCTACATCCGGGAAAGTACACTTTGACCGGGAAGTTATCGGCAAAGAAAAACGCAGCCTGCTTCACTTAAGGCGGCGAATCGGTATTGTTTTTCAAATGCCGGAGGAACAATTTTTTTCAGAAACCGTTTATGATGAGGTGGCCTTTGCTCCCCGCAACCTGAACCTGGCAGAAAATCAAGTGGACCAAAAGGTTAAAGACGCCTTGAACCGGGTAGGTCTGGCAGCGGAAGAACTGGCCGGCCGCCATCCTTTTCAGCTCAGTGCCGGGCAAAAACGGTTGGTAGCTATCGCGGCGGTGCTATCCCTGGAACCGGAAGTTTTAATTTTTGATGAACCCACCGCCGGGCTTGATGCGGCTGGCAAGAAAAATCTGTTTAACATGCTTGAGTACTTTAACCGGCAAGAAAGCCTGACAATCATTATTTCCACCCATCATCTTGATGAAGCTGCCGCCCTGGCTAACCGGGTCCTGGTCCTGGAAGGGGGGCGCTTGATTATGCAGGGGGCTGCAGAAGAGATTTTTTCTAAGCGACAGGAGCTTTATGATGCAGGATTGGCTCTGCCCCCGGTAACTGAAATCATGCATGAACTCCGGCAAAAAGGGTTACCTGTAAGCACGGCGATTTTTACCCTGGATGAGGCGCGGCAAGAGATCATTAACTTAAAGAGGCGGCGGTATCGATGAGCCGAAGCATTACCCTGGGGCAGTACCTGCCGGGTGAAAGCCTGATTCACCGTTTAAACCCGCGGCTTAAGATCTTGGACCTGGTAGTAATTTTGGTCCTGCTCTTCACCCTACAGTCTTTTACCGGACTTGCGGTATTACTGGGAGTTGTCCTGGTTCTGTTTGCGCTGGCCGGAGTTCCTTTTCGCTATGTCCTGCGGGGCTTGCGCCCGATTTTTTTTATCGTGCTTTTTGCCCTGGTAATCTATTTCTTTTTTACCGGTGGCGGGGTGGTCCTGTTCAGGCTCGGGTTTATTACCATTGAATCTGAAGGGGTGCGCCAGGGACTTTTCGTTGTCGGCCGCCTGGTTATCCTGATTATGTTTTCCTTACTTTTAACCCTGACCACGACACCGCTTTCTTTAACAAGTGGCATGGGTTTTTACTTAAAACCTTTTCGTTACGTGGGCCTGCCCACCGAAGAGGTGGCTATGATCATGGCCGTGGCGCTGCGCTTTATTCCCACTCTGATGGAAGAAAGCCAGAGGTTGATGCGGGCTCAATTGGCCAGGGGCGCTGATTTTGAAAGCGGTTCTTTTTTTCACCGGGCGAAAAACCTGGTTCCTTTAATCGTGCCCCTTTTCGTCAGTGCTTTTCGCCGCGCAGATGAACTGGCCCTGGCCATGGAAGCGCGCGGTTACAGGATTGGGGCTAAAAGAAGCAGCCTGTATGAAGATGTGATTAAACCAAGAGACTGGGCGGCTTTAGCTTTAATCCTGACTCTTTTGGGTACGGCTGTCCTCCTGGGGTTGTAACTGTGGTCCGACAAAGAGGGGAAAATAACAGAATATGAAAAACACTATGATCCGGATAACCTATGATGGGACCAACTACAGCGGGTTCCAGGTCCAGACCAATGCTGTGACAGTCCAGGAAAAACTGGAGCAAGCGCTTGCCCTTATTTACAAGCAGACGGTACGAATAACAGGCGCCGGAAGAACTGATGCCGGGGTCCATGCCCGCGGGCAAGCCGCAAATTTTAGAGCCCCTTTTGAAATTGCGCCGGAAAGACTGCCCCATGCTTTAAATGCCCTGCTTCCCCCTGATGTGGTGGTAACCGGAGCAGTAGAAGTATCAGATGATTTTCATGCCCGTTATAGCGCCAAAAGCAAATTGTACAGTTACTGCTTGGACCGGGCTGTTTTTCCCCAGGTGATGAAAAGGCTTTACAGCTGGCACTTACCCGGCCCACTGGATCTCAAAGCATTAAACCAGGCGATTCGGCTTTTCGAAGGAACTCATGATTTTAAAGGGTTCCAGGCTTCAGGTAGCCGGGTCAGCGATACAAGGCGCACCATCTACCGGGTGGAAACCCGGGAATTAGCGGAAGAAGAGCTCCTGGTTCTTTATTTTGAAGGCGATGGTTTTTTATACCGGATGGTGCGTCTCATTACCGGTACGCTTATCCGGGCCGGCCGGGGCAAGGTTAGCCCGGCCGAGATTGAAAAAGCCCTGCAGGGCTTAGATTATGGTGCTGCCGGGCCTAGCGCACCACCATGGGGCCTCTGCCTGGAGAAGGTCAAATACTAAAAAGTTTGTTCTGAAAAAAGCTTTATAGCTTGACAGGGCAAGGTCGGTATATTAGAATGTAGGTTGTGGCTTTACTGGATGAGGTTAAAGGAGAGAGTAGATATGCGCAATACATATATGGCTAAACCAAATGAAATTGAACGTCGCTGGTATGTTATCGATGCTGCCGGTCGCCCCCTGGGAAGGGTGGCTACAGAGGCGGCAAAGTTATTGAAGGGCAAGCATAAGCCTGAATATACTCCTCATTTAGATACCGGCGATCATGTTATCGTGCTTAACGCCGAAAAAGTAGTCCTTACCGGTCGCAAGCTAGAGCAAAAAATGTACTATCATCACAGCAGGTATCCGGGCGGCCTAAAAAAGGTCGACTATGCCACCATGCTTGAACATAAACCGGAAAAGGCTTTATACATGGCTATCCGGGGTATGCTGCCCCATAATCGGTTGGGACGAAAAATGCTGAAGAAATTACGTGTTTACAGAGACAACCAGCACCCTCACCAGGCACAGCAGCCGCTGTTCTGGGAAGAAGGGCCGGAAGAAAAGAAGGAAGGAGGCCCTGACTCTTGAGCGAAGTGCAGTATTTAGGTACAGGACGCCGTAAAAAGTCTGTAGCAAGAGTACGGTTGCTGCCGGGAGGCGGCAGGATCGTAGTCAATGGCAAAGATATGGATAATTACTTTGGCCTGGAAACCTTAAAACTAATCGTCAGACAACCGCTGGTTTCCACTGAAACCGAGCAGAGTTTTGATGTGATAGCGAAAGTCGAAGGCGGCGGTTTTTCCGGCCAGGCCGGGGCAATCAGGCATGGCATCGCTAGAGCGTTGCAGCAGGCCGATGATAGTTACAGGCCGACGCTGAAGAAAAACGGCTACCTGACTCGCGATCCGCGTATGAAAGAAAGGAAGAAATACGGCTTGAAGAAAGCACGCCGCGCTCCTCAATTCTCCAAGCGGTAAGCTTACTTTGGTTTGTTTGTCTAGAATTAATTCTTGCCCGCTGCAGTGTCCGGCACAGGATGCCTGAAGCGGGCAATATTGATCAAAGGTTATAACATGATGCAGGAAATCAGGGAAAATGTATGGTTTGTTGAAGGGAAAAACAGAGGCAAATATCCCTATTCTCACTCCCTTTACTTGACGGGGGAAAACAATGTGATCATCGATACAGGGGCCGGCTCGTTTTTTGATAAACTTTCAACGGCAACCGAAAGGGTGGTTTTGAGCCATTATCACCGGGATCATGTAACTTATAACTATATGTTTGAAAACGCTCACTTTTACATGCACAGAGAGGATGCTCCCGGTGTCGAGTCAGAAGATGGATTTTACCGTTTGAGCGGGCTTGACCAGGTCGAAGTTGAAACTTACTGGAAAATGGTCAAGCAGCAGGCTTTTTCTGCTACGAAAATTGATTGGCACCTGGAGGAAGGGCTTTGCCTCGACACGGGAGAAGTTAACATAAAAGTTTTACACCTGCCCGGTCATACCCCCGGGCATTGCGGCTTTCTGGTAGAGGAATGCGGGCTTATATTTACGACTGATATTGATCTCACCCGCTTCGGACCCTGGTACGGCAATCCTTGTTCCGACTTAGAACAGTTCCGCCGCTCTATTGAGCGGGTTCGCGCCCTTAAGCCTGAAATTGTGATCACCGGACACAGAAGGCCGATCACGAAAAATATTGAGCAAACTATTGATCGATACAAGACGGTGATCGACCGGCGTGATGAAGCGATTATTACTGCTTTGCAAAAACACCCTTTAACTCTCGAACAACTCACCGATAAGAATATTTTTTACCCCGACCATTATAACCAGGCAGTGCTTCGTTTTTTTGAAAAGAATATGATGCAAAAGCATTTAGAAAGCCTGCTTAAAAGAGGAATGGCTATTAAAATGGAGAATGACTTTTATGAGGCGCTCTGATTGACTTCATTCTGTATAACCGGTTAGTTGTCAAAAAGGATAATCTCAATTATAATAAGCTTAGAACCCGGAGAGAAAAGTTGAACTGGGAATGTTAAGCTCAAGCCTTAAATCTGGAATTTGGGCTAAACCTGGTAAAAATTTAGCAATCAATAGAAAAGAAGGTTTGAATTATGAGTGTGCAAAAGTACATTGAGCAAAAACTGGAGCAGGGTGCGGTTCACATAACGCTGATTGACCCATCCCGCCAGGTTCCTGAGGCGGCGGGCAGACTTGCTGAAACTGCCCAGGAAGTGGGAAGCGACCTGATATTTGTTGGCGGTTCTTCCGGGGTGACCCAGCGGGCCCTTACCGAAACCGCCGAAGTGGTCAAACAGCGTACTACCATCCCGGTGCTTTTTTTTCCGACCGGCACTGAATCAGTCTGTTTGAATTTAGATGGTTTCTTATTCCTGAGTCTGCTCAATTCTCGCAATTCGCAGTTTGTCAGCGGAACCCAGTCACGCCTTTCCTCAGTGCTGAGCAGGCTGGATGTTGAAGTTTTATCAATCGGCTACATTATGATTGAGCCGGGGATGAAACTAGGTGAAATCGGGGAAGCGGACCTGGTGGCCCGCGATAATTTCTGGCAGGCGATTGGTTATGCCCTTACCGCCCAGTACATGGGTATGTCTTATGTTTACCTTGAGGCCGGAAATGGGGCAGCCCAGCCCGTCCCGGCAGGGATGATTCGGGCAGTCAAACGTGAGTTGCACGTTCCGCTGATTGTCGGTGGAGGTATTCGTACAGCCATAGACGCACGCCGGGTTCGCCAGGCCGGAGCGGATATTGTAGTTACCGGGACTGTAATTGAAACCGCCGGCTACCGGGAACGGCTCCGTTCGATCTTAAGCGCCCTTAAAGAATAAGCCAGGCGGTTTTTAAACAACTGTTACTGTAAGTTAATTTATAGTGGGTAGCAAAAAGCAGGAGAAAAGAATTCCTGCTTAAATTTTTGTATTTGCACGTATGCTCAACGAAGGTTGAAACGGGTTTTACCTCGCGCACTCGCCACCTTTACCGGTAAGGGTTTCTAAGGCATGTTCAAGGACAGGAGTGATTACTTCTAAAGACTCTTGGACCGCTTTAGGGCTACCCGGTAAATTAATGATTAAGGTAGAACCGGTAATCCCGGCTGTGCCCCGGGAAAGCATTGCTTTTTTTGTGGCTTTTGCGGTTTCCCGGCGAATTGCTTCCGGGATTCCCGGCACCGTTCGTTCAATTACATCTAAAGTCGCTTCCGGGGTGATATCGCGGGGACTTAACCCGGTTCCTCCGGTGGTGAAAATGCAATCAATGTTTTGAGCGGCCATTTTTTTCATTGCCTCTGCCAAATGAACACGGTTATCCGGCACTACCTTTGTGCTGATTACTTCGCCGAAAGGTTCGAGCATTTCCGCTACCGCCGGTCCGCTTTTATCCTCCCTTTTCCCGCTGGCTCCTTTGTCGCTGGCGGTGATAACCCCAAACCGGTAAGTCTCTTTAACAATGAGATGATCACCCGTCTTAACCCTGCCGGGCAACAAAACCTCCGCGAAGATCCCCTCTCTGGGCATCACGCAATCACCGGCCTGGTGGTAGATGGCGCAGCGGTCGTGGCATTCCTTGCCAACCTGGGTTATCCTTAAGACTGCATCCGGACCGGCAGCCAACCGGGTCCCCGGGGGCAGGTTTACCAGGTCAAGGCCCCTGGTAGTCAGGTTTTCGGCAAAATCGCCCGGGCCAACTTCCAGTCCTTGAGCGATCATCTTATCGATGCTTTCTTCAGCGAGTAGGCTGACCTGGCGGTGAGCAAATCCGGCATGAGCATCTCCTTCGAGCCCCTTGTTTCTTACCAAATAACTTTCTCCGATATTCTTTTTTCTTTCACCTTTATCTTCACTGGTGCATACAGCTATAATTTCAGCCATCATTCCTGCTCACGGCGGTAGTGACCGGAGCGCCCTCCTTTCTTTTCTACCAGGCGAATATTTCCGACTACCATGTTTTTATCTACGGCTTTGCACATATCATAGATTGTCAGCGCAGCGGCACTGACCCCGGTGAGGGCTTCCATCTCTACTCCGGTTTGCCCGGTAAGTTTAACCCTGACCCCGATTTCTACCCTGGCAGGCTCTTCTTCAACGGAAGTAAAGTCAACTTCTACCCCGGAGATGCCTAAAGGGTGGGCCATCGGGATAATGCGGCCGGTTTCTTTTACCGCCATTACCGCTGCTACCTGGGCAACGCCTAAGACATCACCTTTGGCAATTTGCCCTGCCTTGATTAAAGACAGTGTTTCAGGAGCCATGTTTATTTCCCCCCGGGCGTAAGCTTCACGGAGTGTTTGTTCTTTGGCGGACACATCGACCATCTGCGGTCTTCCTGCTTCGTCAAAATGGGTCAGCCGGTTATCTTTGTCTGAAGGCGAATAATCCGGGGCCGCACGTTCAATAAAGTTACAGATATAATCAGCCAGCCCGGTAGTATCTTCTAAAGCGATGCTTGGAACTGCAAGATTTAGATTTTCCATATCGGTAATTACGGCCACCGTGTTTTCCGGCAGCAGGGGTTCGGGGTTATCGCCCTTTGTTTCGCGGACCACCTCGATTTTTGGATACTTGCTTTTTTTATTGCCCTCTACAATAATTAAGTCAAAATCTTTGAGCAGGTTAGCTACAGTTTCGATACTGCCGTTAAATTGATCCTGCTTGTTTACTGTGCCGGTTAAAATGAAACTGTCCCGGGTGGTAAAGCCGGCGATGTCCGCACCGGCTTTGGCAAATCGCCAGCTGTCTTTACCGGGCAAATCAAGGTCATAATGATCAAGGTTGCCTTTCAAAGCAGCTACCAGCAGGCCTCTTTTTTTTAGCTCGGGCAGCAGTTTTTCAACGATTGTGGTTTTACCTGTTTTGGACTGGGCGGCAACCAGGTTGATTATTGCCGGTGCCATATTTTCACCTCGCTTAACCTCCGGTCTGGGACATTCCGCGCATTGTCCCCGGTTTATCAGGATTACACATGCCGTTGGCGACCATATGGTGTTCGAAAGGTTTATCCCCTAGCACTTTCCTGATCAAGTCTTGCAGGGCCTTTTTATTATTTATAACCGGCAGAACCGAGGTTTCATCCTGCCAGTAAAGACAAGCCTTGAGGGTGCCTTCCGCGGTCAGGCGCAGCCGGTTGCAGCTGCTACAAAAATGCTTGCTGATTGGATGGATCAGGCCGATTGTTCCTTTCCCCCCGGGAATGGTGTAGTATTCGGCCGGTCCGGCTCCACCCGGAAGAGGAACCGGGGATAGGGGTAGACCTGTGCTGGCGGCGGTTTCTTCGATGTAACTCAATGGCAGGTAATGGTTGCGGTAACTTTGATCATGATCACCGATGGGCATGTATTCAATAAAACGGATGTGTAAAGGTTTTTCCCTGGCCAGTTCGAGGAAACCAGTTACTTCATCTTCGTTGATTCCTTTCATCAGCACTGTATTTAATTTGACCGGATGCAGTCCGTGTTTTAGGGCTGCATTAATGCCGTCTATTGCTTGCTGCAGTTCTCCGCAGCGGGTTATTTCCCTGTACTTTTCCGGGTTTAATGTATCCAGGCTTATGTTGACCCGGTTCAACCCGGCTTGTTTGAGTTTTTCTATGTAGCGGGGCAGAAGGAGGGCATTGGTGGTCATGGCCAGGTCCTCGATGCCGGGGGTGTGCGATATTTTGTCGATCAACTCGGTTAAATTTTTCCGTACCAGCGGTTCCCCGCCGGTAATGCGGATTTTGCTGATCCCGAGTTCTGCCCCCGCTTCAACCACCCGGTGGATTTCTTCATAACTTAAGATCGAGTGATGAGCGATTTGTTCAATTCCTTCTTCACCCATGCAGTAAACACAGCGCAGGTTGCAGCGGTCGGTTACTGAGATTCTCAAGTAATCATGTTTTCTTCCCTGTCCATCGTTTAAACACATAAACCTTTTTCCTCCATTTCCCGCTTTTTATCTCGAATATGTCTGCCGGCCTTTTACCGGTTACTTTTATTATAGCTTTACGATGAAAGCTGTTTTCAACGGCGGTAATAGTGGTACTGCCCGGATTTGTTTATCTCTTACTCTTCAGTGGTGCTGCTATAAAATAGTTTGCCTGCATCCCTCAGGCTGTAACCACCCATTGCTTCGGCCTGTTCCTTGAACTGTGGGTCTATTATAGTTGCCAGCAGTTCACCCGCCTCTTTGCTATGATAAAATGAGTCGCTTAATAACAGGTCATAACGCTCTTCAACCACCGGGATAAAATCAAGGTCAAAGGCT
Source organism: uncultured Syntrophomonadaceae bacterium (assembly GCA_964467475.1). Taxonomy (GTDB): domain Bacteria; phylum Bacillota; class Dethiobacteria; order DTU022; family DTU022; genus B1SED10-74M. The sequence continues at coordinate 7,915 of CAYXQO010000030.1, read as the reverse complement.
TTTGCTGCAGGCAGAATACCCAAACCGGCCCGGGCCGTTCCTGCAGCTACAGCTGCCGCAACATTCAAGTGGGTGTATTCCTCGCGTTCGTAGCCGTAAACCTGGTTTGCTGTCAGTCCTGCTTCTTTTAAAAGGTGGTCGAACAGCATGCGGGTACCCGCTCCTTTTTGGCGGTTGACGAAGCTCAAGCCGGATTCCACCAATTGCTCAACTGTTTCCAATCCATCCGGGTTACCAGGGGGGACGATCCAGCCCTGCATCCGGTAAGCCAGGTTGACCAGGTGGGTTTTCTCACCGGGGATCATTTTTTCTATGTAGGTACGGTTGTAATCACCTGTTTCAGGATCAAAAAGGTGCACCCCGGCCAGGTGCGCCTGGCCTCTACCGACGGCATTGATGCCTCCCATGCTGCCCAAATGGGCTGAAGAGAGACTCAGCCGGGGATTACGCTCTTTGAGTGCGGTTGCCAAAAGATCGATCAGCAAGTCATGGCTTCCGGCAGCCAGCAAGTTGTAGCGTAGCTCGTTTTCCGGCCGGTATAGTTCAACGTCTACGGTGTCACCCTGCTCGAATCCGAGTGATTCAGCCGGTATTACCAGCAGACCGTCCGCCCGCACCAGCGACATGGTTACGCCCGCTCCCCTGGTCAGGGGATTGGCCAGGTAGCAACCGTTTACAAAACCGATTGTCATTCGCACGAATTCCTCGGCACCGATTTCTGAAACTACCCGCCTGCCAAGGGTTACCGGCAATTTTTCGCGGGCAGGCAGAGGTTGCCCCAGATGATTGTAAATCAAGGGTTTGATGAACCATTCCAGGCTAAGGTAGGCGGAAACAGGATAACCGGGCAGGCCCACAACCGGCTTATCTCCCGCTTTTCCCAGGATGGTTGGTTTACCGGGACGGGTAGCTACCCCGTGGACGAAAACTTTGCCCAGGCTTTCCAGGGCGGAACAAGTATAGTCTTTTTCACCGGCCGACGAACCGGCGTTGATAATAATCAGGTCATACTCTGCCAGGGCTGCGGAAAGAGTTTCCTTGATGCGGTCCAGGCAATCGGGAACCACCGGGAAAATTTCTGCTTCTGCGCCCCATTGTTTGAGGTAAGAAGCTAACACCGTGCTGTTAAAATCGGGTATACTGCCTGCTTCTCTTGTGCTCCCGGGATCAACGATTTCAGACCCGCTGGGAATAACCGCTACTTTAGGTTTGGCAAGCACTTTTACCTTGGTTATACCGCCGGCCAGAAGGGCGCCCAAATCGGGCGGCTTGAGCCGGTGCCGGGCGGGAACAATCATTTCGCCCGTGACTACGTCCTCCCCGACAGCACGCACGTGCTGCCAGGGGACAGCCGGGGCTAAAATTTCAGCGGTTCCATCCTCCAACAGCTGGATATCTTCAATTTTTATCACAGCATCAAGCCCGGGCGGCATTGGTTCACCGGTATTGATGTTTTGAAACTGTAGGCCGGGTTGAAGTTGAAGCGGCACTTGATCGGAAGCGCCAAAAGTTGCTTCTGCACGCACGGCAATTCCGTCCATGGCAGCCGAATGGTAACCGGGCATGGATGATTTGGCAAAAACAGCTTCGGCGGTAACCCGGTCTGCAGCTTTTGATACAGCAACAGTTTCATATCGGGTGGGGATGTTTGTTTTATTTAAGAATGTGTCCAGCGCTTCTTCTCTCGGGGTGTTGCTTAAGTATATTTTGCGCAATAAAGCACCTCCAGTAGACTTACCGGTTTTTGTGCAAAAATGCAGCTCTTTATTCCCAGGGGATAACTTCCACCAGTTCACCGGCGCTGAGGCCTTCTTTGTCGGTGGGGATTGTTACCAGCCCGTCGGCTTCGGCCAGGGTACGCAGCATCCCTGAACGCCCAAAAACGGGAATAGCTTTAATGGTTTCGCCTGTTTGTTCCAACCTGATCCTTACGTAATCTCTCCGCCCTGCCCGAGAGGGAATGTTACGCGACAGTTCGGCCTTGATCGAGGGGTTATAATTTTTTTTCTCTTTTCCGTTTAAACGATTCAGGATAGCCCCGCCGAAAAGGGCAAAAATATTTAATGCAGATACCGGGTGACCGGGTAGTCCCAGCACCGGTTTGCCGCCGCAGTTGGCCAACAAGGTAGGTTTGCCCGGTTGGATAGAAACACCTTCCACCAACAGGCCGGGCCGGCCCAGTTCCTGCATGGTTCTGGCGGTGTGATCCCTGCTTCCCACCGAACTGCCCCCGGTGAATATCAGCAGATCCACCTCTTCCAGCATAGAGCGGCTTTTATCCAGGAAGGTATCAAATAGATCAGGCAGGATCCCCCCGTATTTAACCCTGGCACCCTTTTGTTCAGCGAGGTAAGCCAGAGCCGGTGCGTTGCTGTCTCTGATCCGGCCCGGTTCGAGGTTTTTCGTGTGATAATCGACCAGCTCATCACCGCTGGAAAAAAGGCCGATCAAAGGCTTGCGGCACACTGTGAGATCCGTAAGCCCCAGGGAAGCTAGCATGCCAATTTCCGGGGCACGCAGCTTGTGACCACGATCTAAAACCAGACTGCCCGATTCAAGATCTTCGCCGCGGTGGATTACATTTTCACCGGGAGCCACCTGGCGGAAAGACTGGACCATGGTTCCGGCCGGTTCAGTATCTTCGATCATTATCACCGCGTCGGCTCCTGTGGGAAGCATTCCACCCGTATGCACCAGGCAGCACTGCCCTGGTTCTATCTGCGGGGCAGCTTCTCCCATCAACACCTCACCTGAGTATTCGAGCATCGCCGGCATACTTTCACCTGCGCCGAAGGTGTCCCTGGCATAAACTGCATAGCCATCTACGGTTGTACGGTTAAAATCAGGCACGTTTTCCGGAGAATAGATTGCCTCAGCAAGAAAGCGACCACCGGCTTCTTCTAAGGGTATAGTTTCGCTATCTAGGGCAGTGAACTGTTCGTTGATTATTTTTAATACATTTTCCGGGCTTTTAACCCGCATTAGTTTCATAAGACACCTCTAAACCAATAAACAAGCCGCGCCTCCTTTTTGAGAAGAAAACGCGGCCTTACAGGCATGGTCTCCTTTCCAAACACGGGAGGCGGGGGGATTTCTCCCCCAACCCAGGCTTCCCACCGTTGCCTTTATAGAGGCGGTAGGTGAAGAAGCTCGGAGTTTGTAATTGTGATTAATCTTTTTTTATTATATCATATCGTTTTTAATACGGGAACAAGGTCAGACCAGGTACTGCTCCGGCGGCAGTTTTACTCTTCTTCCTGAAGAAAACCGTTTTCGTTATTGCTTGCTTCCGCCGGTGCATCAGGTTTTTCCTGGCTTTCAAAAACGCGCATTACCGCCTGCAGGGAAGTGATCAGGTTTTCTCGTTCTACCGGCTCTAATCGCTGGGCCAGGTTATTGAAACGAAATGAGCGTCTTTCAAAAACAAGGCGGGATAGTTGCCTGCCGTAAGCAGTGAGTGCTACCCGGACTATGCGGCGGTCTTTGTCATCGCCCTGTCTTTTGACCAGGTTAAGGTTAACCAGGCGGTTGACCAGACGGGTAGCCGCGCTTTCAGCGAGGTAAATCTCCGAGCTAAGCTCACCCATGGTCAAGCTGTCGTGGAAATAAAGGACGAGGAGAGCGTTGATCTGGCTGGGGGTGATTCCCAGGCCTGTTAACTCACGGCTTTCTTCAGCATTCAGGTAATGCATCAGTTTAGGAAAAATAGCCTGGATAGCGGCGGTAAATTTTTCGATATCCCTGTATTCAGTGGTCATAATTTCTTGCTCCTTGTTGAGGCTTTAAAAACAGTGTTCTTTACAGGATTACCCTTATATGTTACTTGTTAATAGGTTAGGCCTTTTTACTGAAACTGTCAAGGGTTAGCCATATTTGTTGCGCTGCTTTTATTTATCGGCAGGGTTTATTAAGCTCTGTTTAGAACTAGTTTTAGAACCCTTGGATATCTACAACAATGGCTGGCGGAGTTTTTTTAAACAAAGGACTAAAATATATGGCTGAAATACTGGTATTTCTAATTATCGGCTGCCTGGGAGGCTTCCTTTCCGGTTTACTCGGTATTGGTGGCGGGGTAGTCCTGATTCCCCTGCTGGTATACTTTGGTGGGATGGATATTAATTCTGCTGCGGTTACGAGTATGATTTTCATCGTGGTTGCCTCTGTTTCGGCGATCATCGGGCACTTCCGCCTGGGAAATATAATTCCCCGGGTAGGTATTGCAATGGGGTTAGCCGGTGTCCTGGGAAGTTTTTTTGCTGCGTATTTTTCGGGAGCAATAGCTGAGCATATCCTGCAAATTATTTTCATGGCCGTCATTATGCTTGCCATAGTAATGCTTCTTTTTCGGGAAAGGGAACACCGGCATGGTGAAGAAACAGCGGTTAAAATGGCCCCGGTGGTGCTGGTGGGCCTGCTTAAAGGCGCCCTGACCGGTTTGCTTGGAGTAGGTGGCGGGTTTATCGTGGTTCCGTTGATGATATACTTACTCGGTTTGCCCATTCATTATGCTGTCGGTACTTCGCTGGTAGTAAACCTGCTTTCAGCACTGGCCGGAATTGGTGGTAAAGCGGCAGGGATAAGCCTTTTCCTTGGGCCCGCCTGGTGGGTGGTGGTTGGAGCGATTCCCTGTGCCCAGCTGGGCTGCTTTACAGCTGCCAGGATAAAACCAAGTTTCCTTCGTTATATCTTGCTCTTTATCCTTCTGGCAATTCTTACTGCAATGGTTTATGAGCTTGTCTTTCTTCGAGGCTAACAATCGGGGTTAACAATTGTTCGCTGCCGCAATATTTGGTATACTTAAATAGAAAGGTTTCTCCTGCCGGCCTCGCTGTTACGGTTTTACCTGATAACAAGTTTTATCTAGCAATGAGATGGTTGCCTCAAAAATAAAGGATAAGAAATAATCCGGATTCCCGGTTTAAAGGCCCAGGCAGTGGCTACTTAAAACTCCCTTAATGAAGGCAGGTGTATTTGAGATGCTTTCGATGATTGGTATGGCTCCTCACCCACCGATTATTATTCCAGAGATCGGCCGCGGTGAATTGAGCAAGGCACAGCAGACTGTGGATGGGATGAAAGAGCTTGGCAGAAGATTTAAAGAAAAAGACCCGGAATTACTCGTTGTATTAACTCCCCATGGCCAGGTGATGAAAGAAGGTCCGGCCGTGTTGACCCAGGAACAGCTAAAAGGTGATTTTGGACAGTTTGGTTTTTCAGGAATCAGTATGGAGATGCAAAACGACCGGGAACTGGTTGACTTGCTGGTTGAAGAAACTTCAGAAAGCCCGGTCAAGCCTGTTTTGCTTACTGAGCATGACAGCCGTTTCCGCAGGGGTAAATCGCTTGACCATGGAGCAATGGTTCCCTTGTATTACCTCCAGGAGGCCGGAGTTAACAGTCCCGGCATCCACATTACGATTGGTTTTCAGCTTCTTGATGAGCTCTACCAGTTTGGCCGGTATTTAAGACAGGCTGTCGATAAGCGAGGCGCAAGAACTGCTGTTTTAGCCAGCGGGGATCTGTCGCACAGGCTCACTCCAGGCGCTCCGGCCGGGTTCAGCCCCCGTGGTAGTGAATTTGATCAAAAACTGGTAAAACTGGTCCGGGAAGGCCGGGTTGAAGATATCCTCAACATAGATCAAGGCTTAACCGAAGAGGCGGGAGAGTGTGGTTTGCGCTCCTTTGTGATCGCTTTGGGTATGCTCGACGGGCAAAAATTCCAGCCTGAAGTTTTATCCTACGAGGGACCGTTTGGTGTGGGCTACATGGTAGCTACCCTTTATCCGGATAGCGAATCTTCGTCTTAAATTTAAAAAGGAGGCTCGCGAGATGACTGGACCTGGATCAAATAGTAATCCGGCAAAGTTTGCCAGGGAGGTTCTTGATTACTACCTTGATCAAGGGGTTTTACCTGAACTTCCTGAACCTTTGCCTCCGGAATATGAAACCCGGGCAGGTGTATTTGTTTCTTTGAAAAAAGAGGGTCAGCTGCGCGGCTGTATTGGCACTTTTGAACCGGTGCGGGATAACCTGGCCGAAGAAATAGCCACCAATGCTGTCAGTGCTGCAGTAAGGGATCCGCGCTTTCCCCCGGTGAGTAAAGATGAGCTTACAGGTCTCAATATTTCAGTCGACATCTTGGGCCCCCTGGAACAAATTGATCACAAGGAAAAACTTGATCCCAAAAACTATGGGGTCATGGTCCGCAGTGGAGCGCGCAGCGGGCTCCTGTTGCCCGATCTTGAAGGGGTGGACAGTGTGGATGAACAACTCGAAATTGTCTGCCGCAAGGCAGGGATAAGTCCCGGGGAAAATTATGAAATTTACCGGTTTAAGGTGACTCGCTACGGGGAAGAATAAAGATAGTATGCGGATTGTATTTGAGGCTCGCCGGGTTTAATATAAATTAGGCTGAATAGTAACTATAATATTATGGCTAAAGGTAAAATGAGGTTATCAAGGGGAGTCGAATATTGCAGAAAGCCAGATTTTATCAAAAAGAAGAGGAACAAGTGCGCTGCCTGCTTTGTCCTCGGCAATGCCTGATTGTGGAGGGTAAAGAGGGTACCTGCGGCGTGCGCCGGGTCACGGGCGGCGAGCTTTATACCTTGAATTACGGGCAGGTCGCTGCAGCTAACCATGATCCGATAGAAAAAAAACCGCTTTACCATTTTTATCCCGGGTTTCAAATTTTATCGCTGGGCACTTTTGGTTGCAACTTGCTTTGTTCTTTTTGCCAGAACTGGACCCTATCCCGGGGAAAACCCGGCCGGTCCGGCGAGGAAGTTACACCGGAAGATGTCCTCAAGATGCTTGAAAAAAAAGGCGGCCCGGAGCAAGCTCCCGGGGTGGCTTATACTTACAATGAACCGGTTATTTGGTATGAGTTCGTTTGCGACACAGCCCGGCTCCTCCATGAGCACGGTTATAAAAATGTTCTGGTCACAAATGGGTATATCAACCCCGATCCTTTGAAAGAATTACTGCCCTACATAGATGCTGTAAACATTGATGTAAAGGCCTATAATGATTCATTTTACCGGCAGTACTGCTGCGGTGAAAGGGAAGCGGTGATTAACAGTGTGGAAATGGCGGTAAAAGAATGCCATGTCGAGGTTACCTGCCTGTTAATCCCCGGATTAAATGACAATATCGGGGAACAGGAAGACCTGGCCCGCTGGCTGGCTGGTCTCGACCTTGACCTGGTGCTGCATTATTCCCGTTATTTCCCGCAGTACAAGCTTGAAGTCCCTCCCACGTCGCCGGAGGTGATGGAACAGGTAAAAGAAGTTGCCGAGAAGCATTTGCGCTATGTGTTTCTTGGTAACATTGATTTACCGGGCGCGTCCGATACTATATGTCCACATTGCGGTAATCTCTTGATTGCCCGCAGCATCTACAGGGTTCGCCTGGTGGGCCTGAACGGTCCTTATTGCAATAACTGCAGCAACCGGGTGGGCATAGTCATGCCGGATAGTTAGTTCGATTTACAGTGGTGTAATCCGCTAACTTTTTTGGTGGTTTGCAGGTATTTGCCCGTCCTGCAGAGAATATTTAAGCAATCTGCCTGGTTAATAATAACGATAAAAGAGGGGTCAGCTTGAAGTGCCTGTATTGGAAAGAATTGTTGCCGCAATACTACAATTAAATGTCGAATGGCGGGACATAGTCGATATTTTAATCATGGCTTATGTTTTTTACCGCCTGATCTTGATCATCAGAGGCACTCGTGCCGAACAACTGGTCAAAGGTCTGTTTATTCTGCTTCTAGCCATGGTGATCAGCGATCACATCGGGTTTGATACTCTGCACTGGACCTTAAGCCAGACCTTGACAGTTGGTTTGATTGCTATCCCCATAGTTTTCCAGCCCGAACTCCGCCGTGCGCTTGAACAGCTGGGCCGGGGCAAGATAT
>CAYXQO010000029.1:0-22926 GCA_964467475.1 uncultured Syntrophomonadaceae bacterium | reverse complement strand
CCCGGGAAAGCATCCAGAAAGACATTGAGATCAAAAAAAGGGCCCTTTTTAGTGTAGCCGTAGGTGTAGGGATCTACGTGATCTATATTTTCCTGGTTGCTTAAAAAAATGGGCGTTTCGTTTTCAGCCCCGGTTTTGCCGCTATTAAACCGGTTAGCCTCTGGGTGCATCGAGTATTTCTCGATTTTTTTTAGAAGATCGCTCGGCAGATCGCATTCAGCAAATAAAAAGCGGAGGGGCTAAAGCTTTCCCTCCGCTTAAAGTTTGTTTTCTTGCCGGGCAATCCTTAACGCAAGGTTATTTCCTCTATCTTGAATTCACCGGAAAAGCTTTGACCATCCATCTCCTGGACCTCCCAGCCGGTAACCATCTGGAAGTCGCCGAAATCGGCAAAGTGGAGGATTGCTTTGCCGGATTCACCCTCAGGCACTGCCGGCGGTTCCACACTGATTTCCACTCTGTGAACATTAGCGCTCAAATCTCCATAGTTTTCTGTCCCGGTTTCCAGGTGATTTTGGCTTACTCCCGGGACAGGTGAGGCCGCCATTGCCTGGGCGTCCAAAGCGGAAGCCTGGTGGAAAGGTAACATCACCATGCTCATCAAAGGAGCAGTGATCATATCGGCCATTTCTGCGGGCAATTCTTCCCCGTCAGCAATAATGCGCTGCACGGTGCCTTCAGAGTCCACCCACATGGTGAAGCTGCCTTCGTCTTCCATATCGATACTCACTTTGTCAGTTGAAATTCCTTCTACCTCTTCAGTGCCTTCATGGAGATAACTAATGAAGATACTTTCGCCGCCGACCTCACCTACCCTGTATTTGATCGCTTTAACTGTTGCCACAAAATCTTCGTAGCTCTCCGGTTGAACCCACTGGCTGGTTTCAAAGATGGCTTCATCATCTACATCCGCTTCGAGAGCCTCATCAACCTCATCAACTTCTTCAACCACTTCTTCTACCGCTTCCTCCACCGCTTCCTCTACATCTTCGGTATCACCGCATCCGGTTATCACCAGGAGTGCCAGTAATAACGAAGCTGCAAGGAAAAACATTTGTCTTTTTCGCATCTTACCCACCCACCCTTTTTATAGAAAGATTTCCTGCCCAGGCAGAATATAATAAATACTTTTTCGGGGTGTATTTTGTATTTCCTGCAAAAATGAAAATGTACTCAGAATTATTTTTGGGAAGCAGTGGGGACGGGGGTATTGCTTCCTTGAGTGGAGGAAGGCCGCCCGGGGATCGAGCCATAGCTGGCCAATGTTAAAGGCTACCAAAGTGAAAGCCTGCAGTTTAACGCAATAGAGATAGTCTGTGATAAGCCGGCACGGTCTAAAATGCGGCCTGGCTGTGCAGATACTAATTATTTAAGGGCACTGCATCAGTCAGTTTTTTTATTGTATCGGCGATGTCGTCCTCTAGGTGGAAACGGATTACCGGTCGGCCCTTTTCTTTCAAGGCCCGGTAATCACCCATGGCCTGGGCATTTTTGAGAACGTCAAAAGTCAGGGATGAGTATTCACTGCCTGCCTGATCCGGGACCGGCAAATCCTGTTTCGATCTGCTTGTTATTTGGACAAAAAGGCCGCACCCGGCATCACCCTTGTGCAGTTGCCCGGTGGAGTGGAGGTAGCGCGGCCCGTACCCGGTAGTGACAGCCATTTTGGTGCGGGCTTCAAGAACATTGCACAGTTCCCGCAGGGCACGCTCGGTTTCGGGGTCAGGTTTAATAAAAGCCTGGATGGCAAGGTAGCTTTTTTTTCTGTTGCCTGGTTTGTCCGGGTTCGCCTGGCTTAAAAAGGTTTTCCAGGTTTGGGGGAGGCTGTCAGTCTGGAAACCGCTGTAGACCTTGATCATCCCTGCTTCAAGGTCGGCTTTATGTTCGGGAAGGGTTCCTTCTTGCCGGTATGCTTCTACCATCTCACGGGCCAGGGTTTTGGCTGCTTCTACATTTGGTTGATCAAATGGATTAATTTCTAAAGCCCATCCTGCAATGGCAGTGGCCATCATCCAGCGGAAAAATTCGCCCCCGAAATCGCTTAGGGCATGTACGTTTACCTGGATCAGTGGGTGCCCCGCTTTTACCAGCTGTTCGACCTGTGCGTCTCCGGCACTGTCGCCTGCCAGGCGGAAGTAAACAAAAAAGCGGTCATTACCGTAAACTTCAGGTGTAGCTATTGATTCTCCTTCAACCGGCAGAATTCCCTTGCCTTCTTTGCCGGTGCTTTCGGCGATCAGCTGTTCGATCCAGGATCCGAGGGGTTTAAGCGGGTCAGAGAAAAACATGGTCAGTTTATCGTGCCCGTTCTTGTAGAGGCTTCCGAGCGCTGCGCCAAGCACGGCCGGGGTGTTTTCATTATCCCGAGACGAATCGCTTGCTTTTGCGCTTTGGGCCATCAGGGAGGCAGTTTCTAGCAACCGGTGCAAATCTACCCCCATTAAAGCGGCCGGGACCAGCCCGAAATAAGAGAGGGCCGAGTAGCGTCCGCCGATTGCCGGATCATTTAGGAATACTTTCTTGAAGCTTAATTCATGGGCCGTTTTTTCCAGGCTGCTTCCCGGGTCGGTGATGGCGGTGAAATGGCTGCCGGCTTTTTCATTGCCCAGGGCACCTGCAACCCTGTTATAGAAATATTTCATCAGCGAGATTGTTTCCACGGTCCCCCCCGACTTGGTTGCCACGATATACAGGGTATTTGCCGGGTCGAAACGGTATTCTTTTTCCAGCACTGCTTCCGGATCGGTGCTGTCCAGTATGGCAAATTCCGGGTAACCTTCACGCACGCCGCATATTTTGTTAATAACCTCAGCAGCCAGGGATGAGCCGCCCATCCCGAGAAGAAGCACCCCGGAGAAGCCTTCACTGCGGATTTGTCCGGCGAACGATTGAAGCTGCTCAACTTCTCTGCGCATTTTTTCCTGGCTGTCGAGCCACCCAAGGCGGTCAGTGATTTCTGCCGGGTCGTCTTTCCAGACTGTATGGTCATGCTCCCAGATCCGCTCGATTACCCGGTTTTCCTGCAGTTTTTCAATCATTTCAGCCAGCGGTTTTTCAGGTATATTTTTTAAGGTGAGGCGCTTATTGCCTTCTTCGTACTCCATAATATCTCTCCTTCCCAATGAAAAACTGGCTTGAGGGAGGTACTTACTGCACAGGCAGGCAAAATCCCTGCATGAAAGAAGGTGTTGTTTTAGTTTTTCTTGAAGAAAGCATTGAACTGGCTTCAAGCCCCCGTATTCTGATAAAGGGTTCACCGGTGAAAAATATGGACTGCTTGCTGCAGAAGGGAAAGTAAGTTAACATAAGGTACAGTCAGGACTTTTTTGCCCTCAGCAGACCGGCAGTCCTAGATGAACCTGCTAGGACCACAGCTAAAATATTGTAATGCGGGAGGGAATAAACGGACTTAAAGGATGGATAGCATGGAAAATAAATATGCGGTGATCCCCAAGATCCTGTCCCTTTTCAGGGGGCTTTACGCGAGCAAAACTAAGGGGCGTCCCTTGTTCGTTTCGCACCTGGTGACAACCCGCTGTCACTGCCGCTGTCCGATGTGCCTGTGGCGGGACCAGGAACGGGATCAGGAAATGAGCGCTGCTGAAATAGGGCGCTTTTACCGTGATCTCCGGCGCAACGGGTTTGTTCAGGTGGGCATCTGGGGCGGGGAACCACTGCTCAGGGATGATCTGGATGAAATTCTTTACCATGCCAACCAGGCCGGCTTGCTTACCGTCCTGGTTACCAACGGCTTTTACCTGGAAGAACGGTTGAAAGAACTCTCTCCCTACCTGGATGCAGTGATCCTTTCCCTGGATTATGCCGGGGAAGAGCAGGATCAAATGAGGGGTTGCCCGGGGCTTTATGAGCGGGTTATATCTGCCATGCGGGCCCTGCGCTGCAAGTATCCTGGAATTAAGGTGTTTTTCAATATGCTCTTACACCGGGGCAATGAAGATCAGGTTTATCCCCTGGCCAGGTTGGCCTGGCAAATGGGGATAACTTTTTATGTTTGCCCGGTTAAAGATGAGTCTTTCCGCGGTTCCGGTAAAAATGCAGAAGAATGGAAGCCGGAAATGGAAAAAGAAAGCTTTATTGCCGCTCAGCTGGTCGACTTAAAGAGCAGGGGCTACCCCCTTAACAATTCCTACACTTACCTAAAAGAATTCTTAAGAGACAAAAGGCCATATGTCTGTCACCTGCCCAAGGTTTCGGTGATGGTTTACCCCGACGGAGAAGTGATCAACTGCATGAACAGCGACCAACCCCTTGGGTATGTCAGGGAAGAATCGATGGAAGATATCCTAAAGAAACCTGAATATAACAGGCTGAAAAGCATTGCTTTGAATTGCAACCACTGTAACAATCCCAACGTGGTCGATACATCTTTCATCTGGGGGTTAAGAAGGGAGCCGCTTTTCAATGCGGTCAAGGTGCTGTTGAAAAGTTAGAAAGTAAATTGCCGAAGGTATTTGCCAGTTATGACATTTAAGACAGGATTTCTGTCAGGCCGGAGGCCCTTTCCATGGCCTGGTTTGCCCCCTGAGCCAGCACCGCTTCGGGACCGACAAATACTACCGATTTTTTGGCCCGGGTTACCGCTGTGTAGAGAAGCTCCCGGGTGAGCGGCCGTACGTATAGATCGGGCAGCATTATGCCGACGTGATCATATTCCGACCCTTGCGCCTTGTGCACCGTGGTGGCCCAGGCGTGGTCTAGTTTGCCTCGCAGGGCTTCCAGGGGGAAAGCGGTGAAACCGCCGCCGCGGGGGAAAACAGCCATCGGTTCCGCCGGGCGGCGCCTGGCCCCGTCCGCGGTAGCTACCTTAAGGACCAACCCTGAATCGCCGTTGTAGAGGCGCAGCAGGTAATCGTTGCGGGTGACCATCACCGGTTCTCCCACCAGGAAGGGCCTGCTTGCCGGGGTTTGAGTTTCTTTTTTACCGTAATCTTTAGCCCAGCGGTGGTGGAACCATTCATTTACCGCTTCCGATCCGCTGCCGCCGGCGGCAACCCTGGTCACGCAGAGAATCCGGAACCGTTCGTAATGAGAGATTATTTCATTTAACGCTTCTGTTTCTTCAGGATCAAACCCGTTAGCTCCGGCAATATATTCACGTTCCAGGCGACCGGTCAGCTCCGGCATTGCTTCTACCAGGCGACGCTGCCATTCTTCTAAGAAAGCCTGCCGGCGTGCTTCATCACCTGGCTGCAGCTGCAGGTGTTCGGCGCCTGAAAAGGGGAGCTCAGCGGTTTCTTCTTTTATGGTAAGCGACAAATCTCTACCCACCGAGATAGGTCCTTTGCCTTCGTTGATGGCTGTGGCCACATCCAGGATCTTTTTGCCGCTTCTATCTTCTTCCCTTGCCCGGTAGCTTTTTTTGAGGATTGCTACTCTTTCATGTTTATTAGCCAGGGAGGAACGGCAGAGGTCACGCAGGACAGCGCCTGCTTCAATGGAGGGCAGCTGCTCTGCATCGCCGAGGAACACCACCCCTGCTTCGGGGCGAAGTGCCCGCAGCAGGTTGTCCATCATCGATAGATCGATCATTGAACTTTCATCGACGATAACAAGCTGTTCAGGTAACAGGTTGCGCTCATTGTGGCGAAAACGGTCCTGCCCGGGCATGTAGCCCAGAAGGCGGTGTAAAGTAGCCGAAAGAGGGCAGGACGAGGCGAGCTTAATGTCTGCTTCCCCGGGGGAGGGGATTTTTTGCAAATGATCCGCCACCGCGCGGCGCAGTTTATCGGCAGCTTTACCGGTTGGAGCGGCCAGGGCGATCGATTCCAAAGGGATACTACCTGTTCTTGCCAGCACCCGGAGTATGGAGGCCACAATGGAGGTTTTGCCGCTGCCCGGCCGGCCGCTGATTACGGCAATCTTGCCGCTCAATGCTGTTTGTACCGCCATGACCTGTTCTTGATCAAGTTCCACCGGGCCGAAGGTTTCTACAGGGGGATTTTTAAGCACCTCCTGCAGGGCATTTTCCAGCTCCTTTGCAGGCTTCTCCCCGGTGAAATCCGGCAGGAAAGTTTCCGCGGCGGTGATTCGCTCTCGCAGGCTTGCCCCTACCCGGTTTTCCAGCTCATAAAGTTTCTGGATATAAATGAAGTCGCGGCCGGCAACAAGGGGGCGGTAACTACCGGGGGTGCCGAAAACTTCCTGCAAGCCTGTGCCCGGTTGTGCTTGTTTAGGGCTGCCTTCTCCCGGCAGCACCTTTTCTAACAGGTTGTAGACAGCTTCGCATTCTTCTGCGGTTGCTGCCAGCTCCCCTAATGCCCTGTCCAGGTAAGCATTGTTTTCAAGGGGCAGCCTGGTGCTTCCTTCTTCTGCGGCAAGCATCAAGGAAAGGGCAAGCAGCATTAAAGCCCGCTCATCAGTTTGATCAATTGACCCGCCGGCAAGCCGCGTTATTTCCCAGGCAATAAATAAGGACTCAATGCCGGTGTCGAGCTGCGCGGCCCGCGTTGCGAGATCTGGTGGAAAAACAGGTGCCCCCTTAAAAGGTGGCCGTGCCGGTTTTTCTTTAATCATATCTTCCGCAAAAGTTTCTCCGCCCGTTTTTCGCAGGGCGGCCCTGCAGCTGCCTTCCGGTGTCCAGAGACTAATGTCCTTCATCATCAAGCCCTCCTCTTTGCTGCCGGCTTTCGCCGGGAGCAGTATTTGCGGTGATCACTTCGCCGCCCCACTGCCTGCGTGCAACCAGTTCTTTTTCTTTTTTCGTTATCTCGGGCCAGGAGGGCCTGGAATACCAGATCCCGTCACGGTTGTTAGCTTTAGTTTCTGTTAAGTCTGCGCTTTGGAGGTTGTCGCTTGCTTCTTCAACACCCCGGATAAAGCTGTAGATCACTCCACCGAAGCGTTTTTCATAATCCTCTTCACTTTTTATGCTGAGCTGGCGGATTACGGCCAGGGTGTAAAATTCTGCCTGCAGGTAATAATTAGCCTGCACGTGCTGATCAAGGGCTTGCCGGTTGTATGAATTCAGATAGTCGCTTTTCCAGTCAAGCAAGTAAAATTTATGATCATATTCGAAGACGAGGTCGATTAACCCCTGCAAGTAACCCCGGACTGCTTTAAAGGGCTTTGCAGCGACAGCTTCTTTGCCGGAAAAGTCTCCGGTTAGCAGCGGGTGGAAATCTTCGGGGATGGGGTAAACAAAAGCCATCTCCGCTAAGTGGTTTTTGCCGGAGACAATGCCGCCCGGCAGCGCTAACTGATCCTTTCCTTCTGCGCTCCCGGCAAAAACCGGGGAGCACAGCGCGTTAAATACCAGCTGCAGGGCAGCGGGCAGGTAATCTTCGCTGAAGCCGTGGCGCCTGGCAAGCATACTTGTCCGCTGCCGGACCGTTTCCAGGGCGGACCACTCTTCAAAATTACGTTCTCTGATTTCTTCCACCGGTGTGTTTTCAATCAGGGCGTGCAAGAAAATACCCGCTTCCCGGCCGCCCGGCAGCTCAGAGGGGAAGCAGAACCCCCGTCCCCCTGCTTCCTGTGTAGCGGCTTCGCCGGCTACTTCCTCACTCCTCTGCACGGCTTGTTCCTCTTCTTCCCCGGCCGGGGCCTGCCAGGGGGTGCCGCGTTTCATGCGGGTGTAGCTGGTTAGAAGCACGCCCCGGTGGTAGGGTTCAAGGGCGGCGGCTACCCCTGAGCTTGAAGGAGGTTCTTCAAGAAGTTCCTTTAGCTCATCAGCGGCAGGGCTTTCCGGTTCACGAACCGCTCCTTTTCTAGCAAACGACTGATCCGCCCGGCAGGGCAGTTCCCTGGTTAAGAATTGTTCCCGGTGATCAGATAGTCCGGTGCCGGCCAGCAAATCAAGCTGTTTTTGCAGCCGCTTGTAGAAAGTGCTCAATTGTTTGTAGCCGTAATATATTTCGGCAGGTGCACCCGGCGGGGCATCTCCGAAGTAGGGCAGGTAAAGCCTGGACTTGGCCCGGGTAATTGCTACGTAGAGCAGACGCTGGTTTTCCTCGTCTTCTTCTTTTTTAATCGCCTCAGCGATTTCCCCGGTGCCCTTGCCAAGATGCAGGCGGCGTTCAAAGCCCCGGTGGTATATTTTTGCCTTGTCGCGCCCGCCGCCTTCGGTGAAGCCCCCGGCGATAAAAACTACTTCCGCTTCCAGGCCTTTGGCCTTGTGCATGGTCAAAATCTGCACTGCCTCCCGGTCGGTTTCGAGGCGTTGCACGTTACCTTCACGACCTTCGGGCTGCTTCCTGCCATCTATGCGCGCTTTCAAGTTACGGGCCAGCTCAGTTAAAGTGACCGGACGGGCGTACGCTTCGGCCTGGAGGATTTCAAATAGGTGGAGGTAGTTGGTGAGCAAGCGTTCGTCCTTAGAAAAGACCAGCCGCCGCATGATGCCCGAGGCGGTAGTGATCCGCTCGAAAAGCTCTGTCCAGGCGTGGGTATCGGCCAGGTGCTTCCAATCTAGCAGCATGCCGGTTAAAGGGTGGCTTTGTCCTGTATCCCGCCAGGCCGGTAGATCGGCGAGAGGTATTTCAAAAAAGGGAGTCAGCCAGGCGGACATTTTTGAGGCCGGGTCGGCAGGTGCATCGATGGCGCATAACAGTTTGTAAACGTCGCTGGCCTCCTCTGTTTGGAATAACCCTTCCTGCTTGTAAAAAGCGTGGGGGATCCCGCATGCCTTGAGCGCTTCTCCGATCTGCTCTCCTTCCCTGGCGGTGCGGGTAAGGATATGGATGTCGCTCAAACTAACCGGGCGTTTTGCTTTCTTTTCATTGCCGGTCACCAGGCAGTTATCGCCGCCGGTTAAGCGTTTAATTTCTTCGGCAATAAAGAAGGCCAGGCTGCGGCGCAGGGAGAAGGCGTTAAGTTTTTGCCCCTCTCCGAAAAGGTGTAGCAGGTGCACCGGCACTGCTTTTTCCCCCGCTTCCTTCGCAAAACGGGAGGGATCGCCGCATGAAACCGGTTCATCGTAGCGGTTCAAGCCGCTGAAAAAGCCTTTACCCTCATCATCTTTACCGGTGATTACTTCATTTACAGCCTCGATCAAATCTTTAGTAGAGCGGAAATTGTAGACCAGAGGCACTCTCCCGGCGCTTTTTTTGTTGAGCAGGTAGTTTTTGGCTACTTCGTAGGTATGCACGTCTGCGCCCCGGAAGCCGTAAATGGCCTGCTTGGGGTCGCCGATGATGAAAAGGCGGTGGTCTTTGGTGTCGTCGACAAAAATCTTCCGGAATATTTCCCACTGCACCGGGTCGGTGTCCTGGAACTCATCGACTAGGGCATATTTCCAGCGCCGCCTGAGGGCGGCTAAAAGTGTTTCAGCCCCATCCCTGCTTAGTGCGTCCTTTACCCCCAAAAGCATGTCGTCAAAATCGATCTGGCCAAGCGAACGCTTGCGGGCGGCAAGGCGGGTTTCTACCCGCGGCAGCAGCGAGTAGACAAAAAAGCTTTCCAGGGGGGCTGCTTTTTTGCTGATTTGATCGAGTTTTTCTGCAAGCCGCACCATAACATCAGGCGATCCCTGCATTTCTGCTGCGCTCCGCAGGCGCTCAAACTGGGTCGCCTCTATTTTATCGATAGAGCGGACTTTATTAGCCCACTCTGTGAAAATATTTACGGCATCCTCCGGCGAGGAAGCTTCCTGCATGGCTTTTACTGTTTCATCCAGGCTGTCGAAGTGTTTAATATAACCGTTGATGGTATTTTTCTTTTCGAAATACTGCCGGGCCGCTTCTTTCAGTTCTTCAGGGTCCGGCAATTCTTCTAAGGCTTCTCGCAGCCCGGCGGGGTCCCACCGCGGGGTCACCGGGCAGCGCTCGGGCGCCCCTTCTTTATGACACTGGTAGAGGAGTGCTTCTAAGTCATCTAAGGAATTGTCCTTTTCGATCCATTCTCTTAGATGGTTGCCAGGTGGGCTTTCTTCAGCAAGCACGGTGCGGATTTCTTCCCTGAAGGAGAACCCAAAAGCTTCTTTGCCGTCTACTTGTTCCTGTTCGAAAAGCCTCCCTCCGAGAAAGGCCTGCTCGGATAAAACCCGGTGGCAGAAGCCGTGGATGGTAGAAATAGCCGCCCCGTCGAAACGGAACAGGGCTTCGCGCAGCCTGCCCCTGGTAGCCTCATCAATTGTCCAGTAGTGGGACGGGTTTTCACCATCAGGGATAGTCGCTTCGCCTTCATCACAGATTTTGCGGATCAGGGCGCGCACCCGCTCGCGCAGTTCCCGGGTGGCGGCCTCGGTAAAGGTAACCACCAGGATTTCTTCAATCCTGGCTTCCCGGTTGATGATTAAATCAAGGACCAGGTGTTCTAAGGTGAAGGTTTTGCCCGTCCCCGCAGAAGCCTCGATCACGGCGTGTCCTTTTTTGAATTCATTCCTGGCGAGGATTTCCGGCCTGCGGTAGTAGGTGGTTTGCATTTAGAAATCCTCCAATCCGCTAATCATTTCAAGAAGTGGTCCGAAACGCCGGTTGATCATTTTCTCGGCTTCTTCAGATCTGGGGGGCTGGTAAGTTCGCGGTGAAGGGACCGGTCCCCACAAACTGCTAAAACTTAAATGCTCCTTGCCTGCGATATCGATTACCCTTTCACGCAGGCCTGCCCCGGTAACAGGTTGATAAGCGGTGCCTTCTTCAAGCGCTTCCTTGTTGAGGTTGTAAAATTCTTCGAATACGGCTTCGCAGGGCAGCAGGTAGGCATGCGAGGCACTTAATAAGTCTGCAACGATCGTTTCCAACCACTTTCTTGCTTTTTCCGGCTCAAGGGCCTGCAACCTGATACCCCTGATTCCTTTTTCTTTAGGTTCGCCGGCATAGCATATAAGAGCCCTTCGCTCGCCTTCACCGGCCAGGCCCATTGCTGAAAGGACCAGGTGATCGACAATGCCCCGCAAAAGGAGCCTGAAAATGCGCCCGCCACCGTTACTGCTCCACCCCGGTGCTGTGCCCGGGTGAAAGGTTACAGAAACAGAATTATCTTTAAGCAGCCCTTCGCTTAGCCCGCTGAGGTGGACCCGGGCCCTCTTCTTATTCTCTTCTGTTTCGCTCAGGGGCACCTCGAGCACCAGCGGGTCAAGCACGGTTTCAGCACTTGACTGTTCCCCGGAACGCCCCAGGCGCACGCGGTGCAGAGGAACAGGAAAAGGAGCGCTCGCAGAGTCCTTTTCAGTTCCTGATTTCATCGAGCCCCTAAAATCTGCCCCGGGGGGGTCGCCGGATGACCTTGCTTCTTTATAGCTATCTTTTCTCTCTTTTCCTGGAGGTTCATTTTCTTCTGCCCTGCTCGTAGGAAACTTTGCTTCCCGGTAGCCGGTCAGCCGTTCTCTCCATTCTTGCAAAATCTTGTGGTGCCGCATTGTGTGAACCCTGCCCAGGACCCCTACCGGAATCCGGCCGGCCAGGCGCAGCCTTTTTGCCTGTTCATCATAAAGCTTTTCCGGGTTTAACCCGGTTGCTGCCGCATCCAGGAAGACACCCCGCAGGATGATGCTTTCAAGCGCCCTGCCTACGGTAAAGTCTTCCTCTTCCCGTTCAAGCAGGTCATCTTCTTCTTCGGTCAGGCCGAGCATCACCCTGGCCCAGCCCTGCATCGGGCATTCCAAGAATGTTCTGATTGCCCGCAGCGATAGGTGGACCGGTTCTTCGGTAGCGTTTTCTTCTTCGCCCGAACCGGCGCTCCTGGCAACAGCCGTCACCGGGGACACCTCCGGTGGATCCGGTGGCAGGGAAAGCATGGCAGAAAGCTTTTCCCATTGTTCGGTGGAAAGGTGCCTGCGGATGGCCTGGTAGTTTAATGTGCCTTCTTCTGTGTCCTCTGGCAGGTGTTTTTGCAGGGCCCGGCTTAACTCCATGATCCGGGCTTCTTTTTTGGCTTCGTCCAGGAAAGAAGCTCCTTCCGGGGAAATCTCGTCGAAGCGCCACAGCGGCGGCTCAATTTTTATATCCTCCAGCCCTTCTTCGCCCAGGTAGCCGGTTTTTAAAATATGCAGCAGTTCCTGCACTACAGCTGAAGGCTGCAGGGGATCGCCCGTCTGGCCGTCGCGCCTGACGTAAGACAGGTAAAGCTTTTCCCGGGCGCAGAGCAGGGTTTCTAAGAACATGTAGCGGTCGCGCTCTGCCGGGTCCACGTCGCCGGCGCGGCGTTTAGCGGCCCGCAAATCAAGGGCGTCCCGCTGTTCGGAAGCAGGGAAAAGCCCCTCGCCGAGGCCAAGCACAAAAACCACCCGGAAGGGGATTGCCCGCATCGGCAGGAAGGAGGAGACCACCACGCCTTCGGCGAGGTAGCGGCCCCGCCCGCCTCCTAAAGATTCGAGCGCCTTTGATGCTATTTCTGCGGCCACCCGCCCGGAGACTTTACTGCCGAGATCCATGTTTTCCAGCCTGGAAAGGGCGTGTAAAATACGCAGCCGGTCCTGGGTATCTTTCGGATCAGCCGGGTGAAGGTAGGCATCAAGCTGGGCCCGGTAAATTTGCGCCCATTCACTGAGGCTTAGCTTTTCCTCCCTGACAAAGCGGCAATCTGCCAGCAGGGAGCGGACCAGTAAGCCGAAGCGCGCCGCCGCACCTGTTTGCTGTCCGCTAAGTTCTTCCACCAGCCAGCGTCCCTGGCCGGTTTCAAAGATCCGATCATCGCCGCTTTTATTGCCGGTCATGAAGGTTCCCAGGGCCAGGCGCCTAATACCCTGGTCCCAGTTGAAAACGTCTTCATCGATATAGGTGCCCCGGTGGTCCTCATTGTCGATCCCGAACATAATCCCTAAATCATCGGCCATTTTGGCCAGGTCTTCAGGCTTTAAATCGCCCAGGCTTCCGATTACTGCCGGGTGGCTGACCAGGTTCAAAACTTCAGCGCGGGAAAACCTGCCGAAGGGTAAGCTTATCAGCATTTCCATCGCTTCGATGAAACTGCTGCCGGCGGTGCCCGGCAGGTCGGAGACGCTGCTTGGCAAGTTGTGGCAGGCCTCGAAAACGGTCTCGATCTGCGGTAAGTAAATATCCTTTTCGGCGCTGTTAACGATTACGGCCACGTCGCTGAAGCGAAGCGGTTCTTCACCGGGAGCGGGGCTATCTTCTCGCATCAGGCGCCAGATTTCATCTGCCACCCATTCTACTTCCCGGCGAACAGAGGGCGCTGCCACCAGCCGAATCGTTTCATCGGCTGTCCTTACCTCTTCCGGTGTCTCCCGAACATCTTTTTCCGGCTCGCGGTATAAAATATCGCGCTGCAGATGCTGTAAAAGGCCGCTACCCTTTTGCAGCGGGTCTGCAAACGCGCTCTTGAAGTCGCATTCGGTCAGTTCATCTAAGAGGCGCACGTGCTCGCGCCCGGGGCGTCCCCAGTAGCGCAGGGCGGGGGTATCTGCCTGGTTCAACCCGAAAGGGTCTTCCTCGTCTGCAGCCCTTCCTTCAGCGCCGGTTTCATCATTTGATTCAAACGGACCGGGGTTTAACCAGCTGCGCTTGCCCCGGCTTTGTTTTTCTAGGCGGTGGAAAAGGTCCCGGTCGGTTTCTAAGTCTTCCCAGAATTCGGCGCAGGGGTTCAGGGTGTAGATGCGCAAAGTACTCGCCTCGCCAAGCCGGTAAAAAAGGTGCTGAAAAATCCGGGCCACGTAAGACATGCCGAAAATATGCACCGGCGGCAAGCCGGTTTCTTTAACCCTTTCAAAGAAAGTATCATCGTAGATGAGCTGATCTAAAGTAATCCAGCGACCGCCCTCGGTGGGCGGGTTCTTTTCTAAGATCCCGTTTTCAGCGAAAACAGCCCGGAAGATGGCGCGCTGCCATTCTGCGGTGGAAGCAAAGGAGGAATCTGCCGCCGCCGGGCTCGTAAAGGGATCTTTTGAAAAGGGCTCAGCACTTATATCCCTACCTTCCCGCCAGTTGACGACCATCTCCGGCCGGGAAAAGATATATTCCTGGAACAGGTAAGCCAGCCTTCCGGCCAGCTGCACCCGGCGCAGGTCGGCCCCGTCTGCTGCCAGCTGCGCGGGGAAACCGAAAGCCCCGGTACGATCACCTGCGGGCATGAAGTTATTTCCGCTTGTTTCTGTTCCCGGCCCGCCTTTGCTTTCTTCCGGGTCATTACTTCCTCTTACTTCACCGCTCCCTTCGGCGCTTTGAGAGAGCGCAAGCCGTCCCTCGCTGCTCATCAGGTAGCGCTCCACCGGTTTTAGCTCCGGTTCTTTAAGTAAACTATCATCTAAAAGGATTTTTAAGATTGCCGCCTCGATAATTTCTAAGTTGGCCGGCTTGAATTCACCTGGGCAGGTTTCGCTGATGATTTCGCCGATGAAACGTTCCAGGCGCCTGAAACGCAAGTTGGCTGCCACTCCTAAGTGCTCGGCCAGGCCCAGGCTGACAAAAGCCTCCATGTTCCGGTTGGGCACGACAAGCTCTACGGGCTCAAGCGGGTGGGTGCCCGCTTCTTTGCCGGCCTGCAGATAATCAGCCAGTTCACCTAGCAGACGCTCGGTTTTATTGGCATAGATCAGTTCAATCAAAGCTTAATTCTCCTGCCTCTTATGTATATTCTGTATTGTAGCACAACCTTTCAATATTTCATGCACGGATATTGTGTCCGTATGTGTGTTGGAAAAATGAACCGGCAACCCGGGTAATAACTATGGAAAGAAAAGAGCCGCGGTTAAGAGTGGCTCTTTTCTTCTGCCTTGACCATAAATTTAGCTAAGTTAACAATGAACCGCTCGTGCCGCCCTTGACCGATTTGGCCATTGTCGTCTTCAGCGGAAACTTCGAATACCAGGCGTTTGCGATCTACCTCTACCAGTTCAGCGCGGGCGGTTACCGTCATCCCTACCGGGGTAGCTGCGGTATGGGCGATATCCACCTTCGTCCCCACGCTGCCTTCGCCCTCAGAGAGGTGTCCTTTAAGGGCGTTGATCGCTGCGCTTTCCATCAAGGCCACCAGCATGGGGGTGGCAAAAACGGCCACACTGCCGCTTCCTACATTAATGGCGGTGTTGGCCTCGGAAACGGTGGTCTTTGCTTCACCGGTTAAACCGGGATTGATTTCTTGCATGTTTTAAGTCCCTCCCTTTACCTGAACAATAGTAAGATTTATCCATCTTGCCAGCAGGCGGTTGTTCAATTTATTATAATAATAAAGGTTAAGCAGGTTAATATCAAATTAATAATACTTAATCAGAACTTATGTTGACTTTTCCGGTGTTTCACCTTTTAATGGTAATACCTACTTTTTATTCAAAAGCCTTATGTTTTTTATAGCATACAAGGAGGTGAACAATAGTGGATAAAAAGACGTATCAAGAAAAACTGGAAGCACAGATTAAAGAATGGCAGGCAGAGGTTGATAAGCTGAAAGCTCAGGCTGAGAAACAGAAAGCAGAGGGTAAAATCAAGTACCAGGAAAAAATTAGTGATTTGGAGCATAAGCTGCAAAAGCAAAACGAAAAGTTAAAAGCCTTGCAAGAAGCCGGTGAAGAAAAGTGGGAAGAGATCAGGAAAGAAGTTGACAAAGAGACCAACGAGATTAAAGCTCAACTAAAGGATATCTTCTCCTAAAAACGGTGAGATAACAACGGGAAGATAATCAATTTGTTAAAGATGAAGGGGGCACAATTATTTATTAGTGCCTCCTTTTTAATGAGAATAAAAAGAGGCAAAATAAACAGAGTTGTGCAGGGATAAGGGGGCTGTAAGCAGAAAAATAACTATCAACTGAGAAGCTTTGATATTTAGGAGCACGGGGAGATCAACCATGGGTAAACAAAGTGATGAGCTGCTTAAGCTTTCAGCGGAAGCAAAGGAGCTTTCAGAGCATATTGCCCGGTTAAAGCGCAAGATGAACCGGATGCCTGACGGACCGGAAAAAGATAAGCTGATTGAGGATATCAAGATGCGCCAGTTTCAGGCCCTTTTTTACGTAGAGAAGATGGAGAATCTTTCCAAGGAAGGGCTTCCAGAAGAAGAATAAATTGATCGGTTGATCCGGCAGCCGGGCTCAGGGGGCATTAAATAACCCGCCCGGTTTTTTTGTGCCGGACGGGTTGTTTGAATTATTGGACCGGTCAAAAGATTACCTGGGTTGGTATTCGTTTACATCAATAACCTGGGTTTTGGCTACCATATCACCGACCCTTAAGCCCTGGCCGTGAATTAAAGCGATGATCGGTTCTGCCCAGGCGGCAAAAATGTTTAGCACAGGAATCCAGCCTAACAGGACTGAAATAATAAAGGCAAAGACATTGCGTTTAGCCGAGTCGCCCTTGGTGCAGGGCTGGTTGCTGCTCAGGTTGACCACCATCAATCCACTTGCTTTTTTGCCGATGCTTTGACCTTCACCGAGCCCGTCTCTAATCAAAAAGTAAAGCAGCCCCCAACCAATTCCCACAACTAGCGCCAATAAGAAAAGAATTACTGAGCCGGCGGTTATCCCGGCCATTCCACCGTTGAATGAAGCCATCTGCATTTGGGCGATAAAGGGCATGAACCCGACCGGTATCAAGATGGCTGCGGGAACTCCGCCGATAAGGCCGTCGATAATGTAGGCCAGGATCCTTTTGCCGATCGGAGCTTTAGCATAGGGTGAGTCCACGGCAGGCAAGCCGGCTGTGGAAGCCGGGGGCACATTAGATCCCATAGAAGCTCCACCTGGCGGTGGTGGCGGCGGCGGGGTATGACCTGCTGCTGTGCCGGATGGTGGCGGAGGTGGTGCGCTGGCCCCGGGTGCTGCACCCTGAGGTTGTGACTCCGGTGGCGGTGGAGGCGGAGGGGGTGTAGGAGCAGATCCGGAAGTGAACGCACCGGCATTACCTTCAGGCGGCGGTGCGGCTTGCCCGGAAGAGCCAGCCTTATCGGCAGGTGGCACCTGGCCGGGTTCAGGTGGAGAAGGCGCTTGTTCTGTTGGCGGCGGTGGAGGAAAGTCCTGTTCCGGTTCTTTTTCCGGTGGCGACTGCTCCGGTTCAGAAGAAGCTGGAGCTTCCCCGGTGTTGTCTTCCAGCATCGACATGCAGTGTTTGCACTTTACTGCCTTACTCAAAATTTGTTCAGCACAGTAGGGACATTCTTTGTAGTCACTCATCAAATAACCTCCAATTGTGTTAATTCGCCTCTGGATAAGGCTGCTGCAAAATTTTTCGTGAAGGATGTTTTTACGCAATCCGGCAAACAAGTTTTCGGTGGAAGCTCAAGAATTATTATATAGCAAAAGGCAGGTGAAAAGGGGGGGGTAATGTGTAAGGGGTAACAAGATCTGTCAGTCTTCCTGCAAGTTACCGTGTATCCAAATTCCGCTGACCCTTCTGCCGTCAGGGTGGGTCATGGTCCCCTCACCGTGAGCCCTTCCATTCCTTAAGTAACCAACATATTGTTCCCCACCCGGGAAGGTGTAAGTGCCGTAACCCTCGATACTTCCTTCATTAAATTCACCGGTGTAACTTCTGCCGTCGGGGTGGACCCAACTGCCCTGGCCATGGGGTTGGCCATCTTTAAGCGGGCCCGTGTAGGTGCCCCCTTCGAATGCGACGGAATCGCTGCCCGGGTCAGTCTCCTCGGCTGTTTCTTCGGTTTCCTCGGTATCTTCGACAGGGGTAGTATCTTCCTGGGCAGTTTCAGTGGAGCTTTCTTCAACAGCTTCTTCTTCCTGCTGTGTTTCCTGCTCGGCGGTTTCGGTGTCGCTGTCTTCATCATCTGGCAGGGGTTCCTCTTCATCCTCTTCGAGATCCTCAAACATCTCATCAAGACCAAGGCCTTCTTCTTCTGGTTCTTCCTCCACCACCGGAACGTCTTCAAGATCACCGGTTGTTTCCTGGGGATCATCACCGTTCATTAGCAGAAAGGTAACCACACCGCTTATTATAAATATGAATACGGCGCCACCGGCTATAGCCAGCTTTTTATAATCGCTGCTACCCCGGCTTTTAGGCGGGTGACCGGCCGGTTTGGTTTGTGGTTTAGCTTGTTTTTGCCCGGCGGGAGGAGGAGGCGCTGCCGCCGGTGCCCCGGGTTTTTTAATTAAGCCGGGAATGTTTTCAGCCCTCTCCCAGTCCTTCATTGTCTCATTCCAGACCAGGTCACCTGCTGTCAACATGCCGGAGCGAGATTCCTGGTAGAGCTGTGCCCAGCTGTAAGGTCCTTTTCTCTGCTGGTCTTTGTAAATATACCACTGACTGGCCAAGGCAAATCATCCTTTCAGGACACATAAAATGATTCTGTCATCAGGCTTGCTGCGTGTGTAAAGTGCTTGTTGTCAAATAATGTGCTTGTAATAATTATATCTTTCCTGTTAAAAAAAGCAATTATTATTTTACTTTTTTAAGTTTCTTCCACCAGGGGAAGGAAACGGCAGCCGCCTTTTTTGTGTTCAAGCAGCCTCCCGAAACGGTCTTTTTCAATGACCATCAATTCCTGGCTGTGGCGATCACCAACGGGAATCACCATCTTTCCGGTTTTATCAAGCTGATCGAGCAATTTAGATGGGGGATTGAAAGCAGCGGCTGTTACCATAATACCTTTATAAGGTGCTTCTTCAGGCCAGCCTTTTGAACCGTCGCCCACTTTATAACTGATATTGTCGTAGCCAAGCTCAGTCAGAATCGCCTTCGCCTTACTTGACAGCCTTTCAAATCTTTCAATGGTGTATACGTGTCCGCTCAGTTCAGCCAGGATGGCAGTCTGGTAGCCCGAGCCGGTTCCAACCTCAAGGACCTTTTCCTCCCCTTTCAATTCCAGGCACTGGGTCATCAGGGCCACAATAAAGGGCTGAGATATTGTCTGGTCGTTGTCGATGGGCAGGGGATGATCCTCGTAAGCCAGGGCTCGTTGATCGGGGCCGACAAACTGGTGCCGCGGAACGCGGTAAAAAGCATCCAAAATCCTCTGATCGGTGATTCCACGCGGTTTTAATTGCGTTTCCACCATATTTTCCCGTAACCAATCATAATCTTTGCGCATCATGGTCATATCTAGTTTGAAAACCTCTCTCACAATGAATATTTGCCTATAATATATCATTCAGGAGCAATTGTAGCAATCAGCAAAACGTGCCAGGGGGACGGGGTTGTTGACACATTTTATATTTTTCAGCGAAGCAGGGGGACAGCAGTGCTGCTTCCTTATTTTTATCAAACATTAACAATATAATTCAGGCAGGATATTTGCTTGAAACAGTGAATACAAATCGTTATTCACTTAGCGGCTGTTATCGTTGGTGCCTGGGCATTGTTTTTGCAGCTTGGAGTCAAGAAAAAAGAAGCACGGTTATTTCTGGTGGTCAGTAAACGAGAAAATTTTAAACTCGAGCGCTGTATGAAGAGCGCTTGTGTGAAGAAGGGAGCAGCTGTTGCTAGAGAAATGGAATATAAAGAAACAATTTATGTTGACCCCGGTGAGATAGATGAATTAGAAGAGATTTTGTTCAATGAAAAGGGGCCCTCCAGGCAATTTAAAACCGGTGCAGTGATTGCCACTTACTCAGTGCAGTTTGTTAACGATTTCGAGGCCGATATTGAAGTATGTAACGGTGACCCTCCTTACGTGAGCGGGGTGCTTTACCTGCCTGTTGAAGAAGAAGAGGAAATCACCTTGTATGAAGTGGACACTCTTCCTCCTGCCGGGGAGCTTGAAGGCGAACATTACTTTTCATACGGTGAGGATGTTTATGTTGTTTCAATAAAGAAGGACACCTTTAATTATTAGGGAAACAGGTTATCTGGTCCCTGCCTGTTTTTCCACCGGCTACTTTATAAACCGCGCGATATAATACCCTGGTGCCTTCTGCGCAATCTTTTTTCGAACTGTACTCTTCCGGGGCGTGGCTGATTCCCCGGTAGGAACGGACAAAAATCAAACTGACAGGGCATAAACGGGAGATCTGATTGGCGTCATGAGCAGCGCCGGTAGCCAACCAAACTTCTTTTATACCAAGTTCTTTTAGTGATTCCCTGATCAATTCTTGTAAGTTTTGGTCGCATTCAACCGGGGGTATTCTTTGCAGGGTGGCCTCTTCCCAGGCAATTTTTCTGGCCCGGCATGTTTCATTTACAGCTTCAGCGATGCGGTCCTCCACCTGGTCTCTTCTACCCGGACTTGTGTTCCTTAAATCAAGGGTAAACTCGGTTTTTCCAGGAATGATATTGATTCCGCCAGGTTCTACAGACAACCTCCCCACCGTGGCCACTGTTTCTTTGATTGAGCAGGCCGCATTTTCTACAGCCTGGATAATTACCGCGGCGCAGGCCAGGGCATCTTTTCTGGCAAGCATCGGGGTTGCTCCCGCGTGTCCGGTTTCCCCGGTAAGTGTATATTTTTTCCACAGGGGTCCGGCGATACCTGTAACAATCCCCACGGGAGAATCTTTTTCTTCCAGGACCTGGCCCTGTTCAATATGCAGTTCTAAGTATGCTTTAAGCTGTTCGCCGGGACGCCGGAGCTGGTCAATCTTTGAAGGGTCATATCCTGTTGCAAGCATTGCTTCTTTTACAGAAATATTGTTTGCATCAGTTTTATCGATGCACTCAGCGGTCAGGGCGCCGGTGAATGCCCTGCTTCCCAGCATGCCCATGTTAAACCTGGCTCCTTCTTCGTCTGTGAAAACCACGGCTTCCACCGGGTGGGTCAAGCTAACTCCCTGTTCTTCCATAGCCTGCAGCACTTCGATTGCAGCCAGCACTCCTAAAGCTCCGTCAAAGGCTCCCCCGTTATAGACGGTATCTAAGTGAGAACCGATTAATACAGTGGGCGCTTCTTCCTGTTCTCCACTTTTTTTGCCAAAAAGATTACCAATCGCATCTTCATAAACTTCCAGGTTTGCTTCATTCATATACTGCTTTACAAGGGTCTTGGCCCGGGTTTCTTCTTCGCTGAAACTGAACCTGGTTATGCCGCCCTGGTCGGTCTTGCCGATTTCTGCTAATTGCATTAACCGATCCCAAAGCCTATTTTGGTTAATCACCTGGATCATTCCTTTCTGGGTTATTTATCCACCGGGGTTTCCGTTGGGGTCACCCACTTTTGGCGGTTGGATGGAGCCTTCGAATAGTGAGCGAATTTTTGTCTGCAGTCGATCAAAAAAACGGCTGCTGTTTAAAAAACGATATAAATACTATTTTCGTGGTCGAACCAGTATTCACCTTCAAGGCTCCCGGTGCCGGGAAAGTTGTCAGCTTCAGATTAGATCGTTACTTTATTTTCCTCAACTGCTTGATATGAGGTTGCTTTAACATAAAGGGGGGAGGACACTGTTAACTATCTCTAGGTCTAATACATATCTGCTGGAGAATTTTGCGGCATATGTTTTAAACGCTTCACCCCGGGGTGCTCGCTGCAAAAATCTTCATCGATGGATATCTTTTTGATGGATATTTTTTTTCGTACTGTCAAATTCGCCTGGCTCGATAAAAATGTTTTTTATGATCAAGTTTTCTTTTAGGGACACATATGTGTCCTTAACCCTCCTTATAATAACCATCACCTAAAGCAAGAGATTCTGCCTACCTTTTCAGTACAGGTCGCACAACCCCTGTTTTTAATTAATTATTCTTTGTAAGGAGGAGTTTTGCTATGAGTGATCAGAAAGCCAAGCTTCATTTGGCGACCAGTCAGCAGTATTTGCTTGAAAATGAGCTTTCCCTTTTTTACCTGATGCTGCAAATCAAACAGTCGAAAATCGAGTTGGAAGGGGAGAGGTTGCCGCTTAATGTCAGCTTTGTTCTCGACCGTTCCGGGTCGATGTCAGGCAGTAAAATAGCTTATACCTTAGAAGCGGTACACTTTGCCTTGAGCCACCTGGACCAGGAAGATATTGTATCGGTGGTAGCCTTTGATGAACGCATTGAACTGCCGGTGCCGGCAACCAAAGCAGAAAATACCGACTACCTGAAGCAGCTGCTGCAGGGTATCGATGCCCGGGGCACTACCAACTTAAGTGGTGGCCTCCTTGAGGGGGCGGAGCAGGTAAAAAAAGGTTACAGCGCGGAGCGGGTTAACCGGGTGGTTCTTTTAACCGACGGATTAGCCAACCAGGGAATCACCGATCACGGGCAGCTTGTTTCGATGGTTAAAAGTCTCAGCGATGCTGGCATAAGCGTTTCCACCCTTGGGGTAGGTGAAGATTTCCAGGAAGACCTGCTGGTGGATATGGCCGAAGCGGGTAACGGCAACTTTTATTTTATCGCTTCGCCCGATAATATCCCGGACATCTTTAAGGAAGAATTGCACGGGCTTTTGAGTGTAACCGGCCAAAATCCACAAGTAACGATTTATCCTGCGGACAATGTACAGGTCAGGGCGGTGCTCGGCTATGAACCTTCCTGGGGAGATAGTGTAACCATCAGGTTGCCCGATCTCTACAACGGGGATACCAAGACCGTGCTTGCCGAGATGCAGGCGTTAGCTGGTCCGGCGGGAATGATGCCGGTAGCGAAGGTGCATTTTCAGTACCATGATGTTGCCAACGAGCTGGCCAGGGTCAGTTATGACCTGGATTTAAGCCTGGAAGTAACCGGTAATCTTGAAAAGCTCGAAAAAAGCGCCGACTTAAAGGTGAATAAAGAAGTGGCTATCTTTAAAGCTGCCCAGGCCAGGGAAGATGCCTTCAAGGATGCGGACCAGGGTGATTTTAAAACTTCCCGGAGAAAACTTGACGAGCAGACGGAAAACCTTCGCAGCCTGTTTGAACAAAGCGGTGATGAAGAGTTGCTTTACCAGCTAAGAGAGCTTGAAAATGACCGGTTGTACATGGATGAACAGGAATATACCCCTATGAGCCGTAAAGAGATGAAAGCCCGTAGTTACCAAAGCCGCAGGAAACGCTGAGGTAAAGTGTACACAGGCAAGGGGGAGGGGAGGAAGCAGAGCCCCCGTCCCCCTGCTTCCTCTTGACGGGAAAGAGAATAAAAGGAATACTTGTATTATGCCAAGTTACCCTTTTACATTTCCTAAGCTTAGCGGGCACCTGGTAAAAAGGGTGAACCGTTTTGTTGTCGAA
>CAYXQO010000028.1:21520-23321 GCA_964467475.1 uncultured Syntrophomonadaceae bacterium | reverse complement strand
AACCTCTGCCGCACTTTTTGCCGGCAGGGCCACCGGGTGCTGTTATTCAGCCAGGAAGATCAGCCGGGAAAAATTGACTTTATTTCCCGGAGCGAAACATTCCGTGAAGATAACCACGAGACCACTTTAGAGTTTGAACAAAACACTGCTTGCCCGGGCGAATGCCTGCACTACCGTCCCCACATAGGGGATCTTTTACCGGTTTATGTTTACGACCGCTATCCCGGTTTTGAAGTAAAAGAATTCCCCGCCTTGAATGAGAGCGAGCTTGAAAATTACTTAGAAAAAAATCGCGTTGCTCTTGAAACGATTTTTAAGAACGATCCGCCTGATTTAGTCATTAGCCAGCACACCATCATGCAGCCTGTCTACACGGCAAGGGCCCTGGCCGGTTCCGGAAAAGAGGAAAGCCGGCACCTGGTAACTGTCCATGGAAGCGCTTTAAACTTTTCCGTGCGCAAAAGCGACCTCCTGCGCTCTTATGCCCTGGAGGGCATTAATGCTGCTGATGATCTTGTCTTCGTTTCAAATCACTCCCGCACTGATTTCACCGCTTACTTTTCAGACCTGCCGAAGCTGGAAGATAAATGCCGGGTTATTTTTGCAGGAGTCAATACAGGGCTTTTTAAACCTCTAAACAGCCCGGATGAAAAAAAGGAGCAGATCAGCGAACTGGGTGAAAAACTCCGGAATTCAGCTGCAGCAAAAAGCGGGGGCAAAAGCCCTGCAGAAAAAGAAGAATTCTATAGAGAGCTACAAGGAAGAAAAAGCGCTGCAGAAATCAGGGAACTATTGACCGATTTCAGGAACCGCACCGATGACTGGTCCCCCGATAAAGACGCAGCAGATAAACTGGCTGAGATTAACTGGGCAGAGGAAAAAATAGTGCTTTACTACGGTAAATATCTCTGGACCAAGGGAATCCATCTTTTGCTCGGCGCTATGCCGCTGGTTTTACAAGCATATCCACAAACCCACTTGATCCTAATCGGTTTCGGGGCAGCCCGGGAATACTTAGAAGCGATCACCTTATTGCTTGATCAGGGCAGGATTGATCTTGCCCTGGAGATGATCGCTCACCCTCAATCTTTTGGCTTTGATGGCGCCTCCGAGAATGATTACAGCAAAAGTTTAAAAAGCCTCCTAGCCGACCCGGATACTGCTTCCCGCTACCGGAATGCCTGCAAAGGCAAGATTTCCAAGCAAGTCATCTTTACAGGGATCATGGACCATGAAGAACTGAGGATGCTTATCCCCTGCGCCGATATCGCTGTGGCTCCCTCTATTTTCCCGGAATCATTCGGTCTGGTAGGAGTTGAAGCGTTAGCCTGCGGCGTTTTGCCTGTACAAACATACCATTCCGGCTTTGCAGATGTTATAAACGTTTATGAAGAGAACTTACAGGAAGTCTTTAAAGCAGCCGGTATCAGGCACCTGACCCTGGATGAAAACCTCGTCCCCAACCTGGCCAACAATATCACTGCCCTCCTGGATTACCAGGAAAACCTTACGGAAAAAGAGAGGGCTCACCTGGCCCAAAAAGCCCACCAGCTGGCAAAAAGACATTTTTCCTGGGATGAAATTGCCAAAAAATACCTGAAATAATTTCGGGACACAATGAAAATTATGCCCCCGAGAAAAATACCAGGCATGAAAAACTTGAAACAAAGATGAGCTTCTTAACTTGGCAGGATTTCGGGTTTGTTCAGCAAACCTTTATCAGTTCCATATTAATTTCCCAATAATTTAATGTGAGGGATTTATATTGCCCTACATTATTATATCTAAAAATGCAGGTTAA
>CAYXQO010000028.1:0-21420 GCA_964467475.1 uncultured Syntrophomonadaceae bacterium | reverse complement strand
TTAATGTGAGGGATTTATATTGCCCTACATTATTATATCTAAAAATGCAGGTTAACCTACATTTTTTATATAAAATATGCAGGTTAATTTGTAAAAACCATTTTGATTCGGGTATTGCCTGCTCTACTAACCCTTTGAAACTAACCGTTTTTCCAGGAGTCAGCCCCTGAATCAATCGGGCAGGGGTACCAGAAAATAAACTTCAACTCCATCAACAGTGGCTTTCAATTATACCGGGCTACATTCGATAAGCCTCTTGATAAATATGTTTACTCCCGGTTAATCGGAAACTCGGTGCGGGTTAAAGTCTCCGGGGCGATTAAATCTTTTTCATCTTCAAACTTGCAGTAGGGAATCAGCATATCTTCTCCGAGGCAATTAACATAGCGAACCATCCCCCTGGTACCCTCAATTTGAGAACTCAGACCGGTGATTTTGGTCAACCATTCCATCCAGTTGTTGAGCAAATCAAGCGGGAGGTAAGTTGTTCGTCGAAAGAAGTGTTCGCTGTTAAAATTGGCATGCCCGACAAGAATCAGGTGATCCATGGCCCTGGTACAGGCAACATAAAGAAGTCTTTTCTTTTCAGCGATAAGTTTATCGCGCAATCTTTTCTTTATGATCCGTTTAATCAGGATCGGTTCAGCTTCCCACTCGTTTTCCGGGTCGGGAGCATCAAGACCGGTCTCGGGGGTCTCCCGGAGATTAATTGTTTCACCGTTAACAGTCATTTCACGGGGCACAGCTTCGGCGTAGATGGTTTCTCTTTCTCCCAGGTTAAAATTGGCTGCCAGGTCGGGGACGAAAACCATAGGAAACTCGAGTCCCTTTGATTGATGGACCGTCATTATTTGCACCGCGCCTCCAAGGCTGATATCAATATCGGCTTCGCCTTCTTCTTCAATATAATTGATCCGGTCGTTGAGCCATTCAGTAAAGTAATCGAGGTCGGCGCCGTCCTGCAGGGAAAGTTCGCGGGCGTTATCCATCAATTTTTCCAGGTTGGATAGAGCCTGGTCCCCGCGGCTGCCCCGGCTTAAACTGACGTAATAACCGCCATCTTTAAGGACCAGCCGCAAAAAATCAACCAGCGGCATGCGCTTAGAAAGGTTAAGCCAGCGGCTCAAGCTAGAGGCGGCATCCAGGATCGCTTGTTTGTCACGCCCGGAAAATATTTGATCTGCATCCCAGTTATTTATCTTTTCGCCATCATAAAAATGATCTGTCTGTTCTGCCTGTTTTAAACCGGTAGAAGTGCCGGCAAGTTCTCCGGCGCAATTCTGTAATTTTTCCCAGAGGGTGCTACCCGAAGGAGCCTCGGACAGTAAAAAGAGCCCTTCGTCTGAAAGGTGCCCTGCCGGGGAGCGTAAAAATGCGGCCAGGGCAAGATCATCATCCCGGTCTGTAAAAAAGGTAAGCAAGTTGCCCAGATCGATAATTTCCTGGCGCTGATAAAACCCGCGGCCCCTGACTACGCTAAAGTTAATCCGGCATAAACGCAAAGCCTCTTCGTAAGATTTAATCATGGTCCGCCGATTAAGCAAAATGGCAATCGCCGGGTGTCCCCTGGCGGCCTCTTCACGCACACGCGCATATTTCTCCTCATCACCTAAAAAAACCTCTTTTATTTTATCGGCAATGAGGAGGGCTTCCTTAAAATGAGGTTTTAAATCCAGCTGTTCGCTCTGCCCGGTGTCATTTCCACTTTCCCTGTCTTCACCGGGGACATAGTTCATGGCGTCATCTTGCTTCTTTTTGGAGTTGTCCACTAAAAAAAACTCCACACTGCCGGGGGCATCATTGCCGGAACACCGGAGCAGCTGGGGCCGGGCGTCGTGTTCTTCATATACATCTCTGGATAAAAGATCCCGGAAAAAAAGGTTAAAAAACTGAATTGGCACCATAGCAGACCGGAAGTTGTCGGCAAAAATGATTTCCCCACTGCGCAGAAGCCGATCATCGTTTATTTCAGAGTTATATTGAAAAGTATAGTCCTGGGCTTGATTAAGCTGCAGATCAAACAGATTTTTTTGACAACCGCTTTTGCGATTTGCTTCTTTTAACTCTTCACGGACCCGGGAAAAAAGACGGACATCGCCGCCGCGAAAAGAATAAATGGCCTGTTTTTCATCACCAACAACAAAAACCCTGGGGTTGACTATTTGCCCGGAAGAATCGGCAGCAATTTTTTTAATGATTTTCCACTGCAGGTCGTTGGTGTCCTGAAACTCATCTACCATAATATACTGGAAACGCTCTCTTAATTCATTAACAATAGGCTTGTTTTTTTCCTCATCCAGTAGTTTTTCCGTTCTTAGCTGTAGATCTTGAAAATCCAGGTAGTTTTCTTCATTTTTTTGGTCATGATATGCCTGCAGGCAGTAGCGGGTCACATAAGCCAGGGCCTTTAAAATCGCAAAGCCATTTTTTTCATGTTCTTCTGCAATTTCGAACTCTTCAAGGGGAAAGGCTTCCAGCCGGTAGCGAAGAGAGGTAAAACAGTCTTTGAGCTCCTTGTAAGCATGTTCCGGCCAGGCTTTCGGGGCACTGCCGGATATTTTTAAAACCTGAATTAATGTTCTTTTAAGCTCGGTCAGCTCCTGCACATCAATAGCAGGCGAATTTTCGAGGTCATTTCCTCTTTCCTCAATTTCTCTTTCTGCTATCAGAGAAATTTTCTCATCAAAATCCTCTAGAAGGCGCATGGCTTCTTCTCGTTTACGATCCACGGAATACTCTGTCCCCGGCAAATCGGCGCCCATGTCTTCGAGGACTTTTAAGTGATTCTTTAGGATACCGCTGGCATGAAATTTATAAATTATTTCCCGTAAAATAATCCTGCGGTATTGCTCCAGCTGCTCCCGGTAGTCCGGCCAGGTCCTCTTATTCATCTGCTGTAGCCAATAACCGCTATCTTCGCGCTTTTGGATAATCTTATAAACGCATTCAGCGAGAACAGAGCGCGAAAATTCATCACTTAACACCTGAATATTTGGTTCATCTTTTTTCGCCGCCAATTCCCGCAGCGACTTGTTGATACTTCTGCGCAGGAAAAATACCTTTTCTGTTTCATCGAGAACTCTGAAATAGGGATCGATGCCGGCCTCAATGGGGTACTCCCGCAGCAGGGCGGCGCAAAAAGAGTGAAAGGTGCTAATATAGTTGTGCAGAAAAGTGTCTTTTAATTTTTGAAAATGATCCTCTCCTGTTTGAGCCAGCTCTTTTTCAATAGCCTGATAAATCCGCTCTTTCATTTCAACAGCTGCTTTGTCGGTAAAGGTGAGCACCATTAAGCGGTCCAAGTAATGCTTTTCGCGCCCCAAGATTTTGATTATCCGGCGGGTAAGCACCTCGGTTTTGCCGGTGCCCGCTCCGGCTGTAACAGCCATATTGCGCTGATAATCGGTGGCCAGGTGCTGATAAAGTGTCGGAGTGAAAGTGGTGGTCATGGTTTTGCTCTACTCCCCAATTCTTTTTTATTTGGCTGCCGGCTTGACCCGGTAAAGGTAAGGTTCGTTTTGCAAGTTATAGTAGAGCCGGTCCAGGCGCAGCTGATCTTTGCGGCAGATCCTGTAGAAGGAACAGTTCGCGCAGGACTGGTCTGTTTCACTACAAAGCGGCAGGTGAAAAACACCCCTGTGCATTAACCGGTAGATCCGAAGAACCTCTTCTTTGATAAATTGCAGTCTATCATCAAATTCCTGATCCCCCAAGAAACCTTCCCGCTGCCCGGAAAAAAGCGGCTCATCATCGCTAACCTGGTCCCGGTACCTGGACCGCAGTTTTCCCCTGGCCAGGTAACCACCGCGCTTGATTTGTTTGGGGGTTTTTACCAGGTAAACTCCGGCCCCGCTCACTTCTTTGCCGCCACAATATTTTTGCCCATTTTCAACCAGGTAAAGCAGGGCTAAAGGCAAATCAAAGCGCAGGCCCCTGAGCATTTTGGACACATCCCCCGTTCCGGCGGTGGAATACTGGTAAATGATCAGGCTGTCCGTAGCCGGGGCCAGATCAAGGCGATCAATATTTATCTCAATAGATAACTGTCCCTCAAGGTCTAAGGTTCCGGTCAATCCCCTGGCAAAAGGCACCAACCGTTCGGGGGATTCATTTTCATAATTAAGGAAAGCGGCAAACAAACCGGGGCGCCTGGCTTCCTGGTCGTTCAGGCCGGCAACAAGGCGATTTTGAAACCTTTTTTCGAAAGCGTCGGTAAAATCATTTTCCCGGCCAGCAAAGTAGGTAGTGATGCTATCATAAAGCATCTTGGCGGCATCCGCCGGAACGCCCCCCTTTTCCACCGCAGCCTGGGTATACTCCTGTAAAAATGAGCGTACCAGGGAGCCTCTTTCAGTGGTATCGGGATGGTAATCGGGCTCTTTTTTTAGACTCATAATATTGTCTAAGAAAAAGCGTAAAGGGCAGGAAGCGTAACGCTCGATTACTTCCGGGGTAAAAGAAATCCGGTCGATCGCTTTTGCCAGCTTATCAAAAACCATGCTCTCTCTTTCGTTTCCTGCAGTTTCCTCGCCTGTTCCTGAAGCAAGGAATAGACCGTCATATTCCGATAAAGAAGAGGTTCTCATGGTCAAGCCGTCATAACGTAAAATATCGAGCAGCCGCCTGGTATAAACCTGGTTGGTTTGATAAAGCTCCCCAAGCAGAGGCCGGACCGCATCATAATTTTCATCGACATTTTTACCGATAAAAATCAGCTTATCCCGCATGCCGGCTGGTTTTTCGCTGGGCAATTCGTTATTTTCCGCCTCTTCACGGGCGGAAACTTCGCCCTTTTTATCTGCAAGTTGCTTTGAAAGCTCCTGGATAAAAGGAGAAAGAGGGAGCATCCGCCCGTTGTAGCTGGCCGGGGCGCTTACATAAAGCGCCTTCCTTGCAGAACGCACCAGGTGGTAAAACCGGTGGCGGGCATAGTCCACGCTGGTATAAACCCTGCCCAAACCCAGACCTTCTTTTTGAGGCTGCAGGAAATTGAATTCTTCTTTGGCCGGAAACTCGCCATCCACCAGGCCGCAGACGAAAATATAATCACCCGGCCGGTAATGGCCCTGTTCGATCGGTTCAATTTTGACCGCTGCTTTACCGGTTGTTCCTTCTTCTTCAGGGCTCGAAGGGAAAAGGTGCTTAAAGCGAGCTTCTTTGATTAATCGTTCAAAAACCTTGATTAACTCACTTACCGGCAGCCTGGTTTCAGGGTCTATCTTTTGCCCCAGGTCGTCGAGCAGCTTTTTGACCTCCCTGACAATAAAGCGGTCTCTTTTTTCAACAAACGCTTCAGTTGAACTTTGTTCTTCTGTCGTATAGGGATAAACATCTCCTAAAGAGATGTTTTCTTCAAAATTAAAGCGCTCTAAAAGATCTAACACCGCAGCTTTAAACTCCCTGCTGTTTAGGCGCGATCTTCCGAAAGAAAGCGCTTTTTCAGCTTCTTGCAGGGCAAAAAACTGCTGCAAAGCCTTATAAAAAGCCCTGTTCTTTTCGTCCTCGTTATGCCAGCTCAATTGCTCCAGATACTGCGCTACTACTGTTAGCACAGGCATTCCCGGAGCCGGGTTGACGGCGCGGTACGCTTTGCGGGACAGGGCTTTTATATAGGGATAGTCAAGCGCAATTACTTTTAAATTTTCCCGGCCTGTTAGTGCAGCCATTTCCTGTTCGGTTAACCTGTTTAAGCCTGCAGAAACCTGGTATTCGTATAACTCACGAACAGAGGGCTCTGTTTGGTAGCTAATATAAGGGGAGGAAAAGATCATTTCCCGCAGGGGGTAAGGGTTGGAAACGTTGCCCTGGCAAACCAAAGCGTTAATGATCATTGCCGGCGGATAGGAAATAAGGGGCATACCTTTACTCAGAGTATAAGGGATCTTGTACTCGGGAAAAATTTCCCCGATCAGAGTGCTGTAAAGATCATATTCTGGAAGGATCACTTTAATCCGGCTTAAATCTGCGCCCTTCTTTGCCAGCTCTTTTATTTGCCCGGCCATGGAGGCTACTTCCATGAAGCGGTTGTTTTCTTTGCTAATATCTATTTCCAAATCATGCCGGTCGGCGGAGCTACCTGTAGCTTGAAAAAGTGCCCGGGACGCCGGGGCAAACGGATCGCTATGAGCGTCGTCAGTGGTTAGATTTTCCAGCTGCGGATAAGAAAATTCTTCTAACACTTCAGTTAAACTTGCTTCAATTCTTCTTGATTGTTCCGAGGCTTTTTCATCTGCACAGTGTAAAAATACACTCTGCGGAGCATACCGGATCAGGTATTTTAAAAATTTAGCTTCCAGGGCAGTAAGGTGCGAAAACCCAAAAAACACAAAACTGGTCGCGTTTACAAAGCCAAACCCGGAACATAAATCATCGGCGGTAACCCGGTCAAAGAAACTCTCCAGGGCACTCCGGTAATCAACCCCCTGCTCCCCGAGCTGTTGTTCATACTCGTTATATATTTTAATCAAATCATTTTCTCTAAAACCCGGTTTTTCAATCTCGAAATCAAAAAAAGCTTGTTTAAGGTTTGTGGTAGAAGAACAGCGGAATTTGTTGATAAAAGCGGTGATCGCTCTAATGTATCCCTGGCGGTTGGTTTCAATATTTAAATAGGGCACCAGGCCGGTATTTATGATTTTGCCGATAATTGATTCCATAAAAGGGATCGAAATTAACCCTTTTTGCCCGAGGGATTTTACAGCATACCTTTCCACAAGCTCTCTAACAGTAAATATTTCGGTTTCATCAAGGGTGTCAAATAAAGAAGCCACCTGTTCTTTGTCCTCACTGTCAGGGACGATCATAACCAGGGGCTCACCGGGCAACCATTTAGCTTGCTGCTCAATGAAAACCGGCCAGGAAACCGCTTTGAATACTTTTTTAGCTGGCATACTTAAAAATTGCCTCCGTGAATATTGCCGGGGAAATATCGATCAAATGTTTAAAACGACACTTACAGTTTATGCACCCAGGGAACCCCTGTCAAGAAAATCATCAACAGCAATGAAAGTTTTACCTTATGCTTAATTGCCACACTATTCTCAGGGCAATCGCCATTTTTTGCTTCTTTGATCATAAAAATGGGCGGCATATACTAGAATTGTACCGACAACAACACCTTCCAGGGCAATAATAGCTGCATAGATGAAAAAACTGCCCCCGGCAAGTTGCATCATGAAAGCTTCTATCCTGGTGCCAAAAACCAGGTCGGTTAACCTTATGGAAAACAGGAAACTTATAAAAACAACAAAAGAAATTAGGAGAATACGCAGCGAAAATTTCAATTGCCGGGTTGTAGCCAGATAGATTAGCACAGCCAGGAAAAAGTAGATTAATGAAAAAAAGATTTGCCACATGTTGATCACAGCGCTTAAAAACATTAAGGAAAGGAAAAGCGCCACAACACCTTTTAAGCTTAAGTTAGAAATGGCAGCATATAAAAAAAGAGGTACCAGCAGGGCGTTAAAAATATTGGATGTGCCTTTAAACAAGGCATAAGAAACCATTACCAGGGCTAAAATGATGCCTGCCCTGGTTACTTCATTTATCTTCATTGTTCAAAACACCAATAATTTCTTTTCTAACCTGACCGTTAATAGTTCCCGGGGTCTTCAGGGAATCGCTAAGATAGTACCCTTGCAGGTAATCGACCCCGAGGTCTATCAGGGTCTCCATGGTGGCTTTATTTTCCACTCCTTTGGCGACGACCTGCACATTTTGCTGGTGCGCGAACTTAATAATTGTTCGCAACTTTTCTTGGAAATCTAGATCATCATCAACAGTATTCACCAGCTCCATTTCAAGATTAACAAATTCAGGGCTAACCGTTAAAACTGCTGCTTCATCTGTCTCCCCTGAGCCAAAATTATTGACCGCCAGCATGTATCCATTTCTTTTTGCCTCGGCTTGCCTTTTCTTTAAATCAGGCAAAGGTGCCTTCGCTGAAAGGACAATTTCTAAAACCAGTTGATTATAATTAGCGGCTTCAGTCACGTTCTGGAATAATTCATACCGGTAAAGCGGATAAGGCCCCTGGGTAACAAATAACTTTCTTTTTTCAAGAGTTTTTCCCAGATCTCCTTGAAGGTTTCTTTTTAGCATGTTCAAAGAAGCATCATTTAGCGCTTTATATACCCCGCTTTCCATGGCTACTTGCAGCAGGTCTTCAGTATCTCTAAAAATAGGGTTATCGGTTCTTAAATGGATCGCATACCCGTAGACACTGCCGTCTGTAACCCTGACCACCGGTTGATAAACGTGATAAAAATCTTCGTTTTCAATTACCTGCTGCAAAGCCTGGGAACGTTGATCGGATTCTTTTTGTTTAAGGTATTCATCTTTGTCAAACCTGTAATACCGGTTTTTCCCTTTGCTTTTTGCTTTGTACATAGCAAAGTCGGCATACTCGAGCAACTCATTTACCTGTTCTGTATCGCTCCCATAAACAGCCATCCCCACACTAATCGATATGGGGAGGGAAAAATCGCTAATATTTACAGGCTCAGAAAAAACATATTCTTTTAATTTAGACCAAAGCCAATTGATATACCCGGAATCTACTTGAGCAACCCCGTAAGTAAATAAGGCAAACTCATCACCGGAGATCCGAATAACCATTGTGTTGGGCAGGTTCATGTTTTGCAAGCGTTCGGCAAATTTAACCAGGTAAAGATCGCCTACTGTATGGCCGTATGTGTCATTGATAAACTTAAAATCATCGATATCGATAAATGATAATATGCCTAATTTATCCGGGTTTTTCTGGATCGCTTTTTCGATTTCGGTCCAGTACTGATGCCTGCCAACCACCCCAGTCAGGGGATCTTTGACAAACTTGCTTTGTAATTCCTGATAATTTCTTTCCAGTATACTGTTTGCTTTTTCCAACTCTCGCCTGGTATTTAACAAGTCATTGTTCAGTTTCTGAATTTCTTCAAACTGTTCTCTTATCGATAATTCTCGATCCTTAATACTTTTACTAAACTCCTGGCGAATATCATTAACAAAATCATTAAATATCCTGATATATTCCTGATTGAATTCATATTCAGTTCCCCCGCTGTCAAACCCTAAAACAATTACTTCTCCGTTCAATTTCAGGCAAAAAAGAGTAACCGGAATTATAGTATTATTGATCAAAGCCTGGGTGACAACAGAGCAATCGGAACCTTTGCTATGGGCATTATGCAACATCTCTAAAATAGCATTTTTGCTTTCTGCTGCAAAAAAATCCGGCAAATAAGAGCCTTCAGCAATTAAACCCTCAGGGGTGCACCATTTTACCGAGGTTACTTCGCCGTTTTCTTTGATGAATGCCATAAATTTAACCATAACAAAGCTCCTTCTGAAAGCAAGTAAGGAAAACGCTTTCGCCAAAGGTTCAAGTTTAAAAATTTTGATTAGCCCATTCTATAAGTTCCAATGCATCCCGGGTATAGATATCAACGCCCCATTTTTCGTACAAGTCCGGGGCCATTTGAAAGGTTCTACCGCCAACTGCGATTTTATAATCCTGGTAATGACTCTCACTCTTTAAGGAATCAATAAGAGCTTTGCAATCATCAAGAAAATGGGGCATAGTGACAGAAAGCGCAATTAAATGGGGCTTGTTTTCTTCGATAGATTTCCTTATACTTTCAACCGGCACAGCAGCGCCCAAATAAACGCAATCCCACCCATTTAATTCAAACAAATCACAAAGCATGCGCACGCCCATTTCATGAAGCTCATTACCCACACAGCAAGCAATGAGAGTTAACCCTTTGCGGGGGGTAGTAAAAATCTTAGAATAAAACTGCGCCATCGCATTTTGGGTTACTGCAGTGCAGTAATGTTCCTTGTCTACAGTTATTTTACCCTGATGCCATAAACTACCCACTTCGTACATGGCATCCTGGAAAACTTCCAGGTATATTTTTCCCAGTGGGGTGCCCTGCTCAACCGCTTTATTAACCAGCGTTATTGCATCCTGTTTCTTTCCTTCCAAAAGGTGCTGCAGGTACTGTGAGCGCAAACCGGCCAGTTCGGTTTGTGCCGGGCTGGTAGAAGCAGGGGTTTCTTCTGCAGCTTCTTCAGTCGTTTTAATGGCCAGGTCCAGGTAGTAAGCTGCTTTTTTGCTGTCTTCGGTGGCCATTTCTTCGCTTAAAACTTCTTTCATAATTTCATAGTGCATGATCATCTGTGCTTTAATTCTATCTTCGGTCAAATCTTTCATCCGGTTAACCAACAACTCATAAATCCATTTAGCATAATCTTTTAAAAGCATTTCAGAGTCATAATTTATCGTAGTCTGTAATATTTTTAGGTTGTATTGAATATCGGTGAGCATTAATTTCTTGCGGCGCTCATCATATTCAGCAGCCAGTTTGCTGTCCCGTTCAAAATGACGATCAAATATTTTTTGAGCGAGTTTCATTTCTATTTCCAGGGAATTTAAGTACAACAAACTCATTTTTTTTACTCACTCCTTCTCTAATCATCACTTAGTGCGTTAAGGTTTTATTGAAATCTAACTTTTATGGCACCGGCTTGCCCGGGTTAGATAATTGTAACTAAAAATCTATCTATTTGCCAGTTCATCTTCAAAAAGACCAAGAAAAATACTTACCAGGTTCGGATCAAATTGACCGCCGGCGCAACGTTCAAGTTCCAGTAAGGCTTCTTCTTTGGTCATGGCATTGCGATAAGGGCGATCGCTTGTCATAGCATCAAAAGAATCTACGATAGCCAGGATCCGGCATTCAACAGGAATCTCCTCGCCCTTGAGGCCTAAGGGGTAACCATTGCCATCCCATCTCTCATGATGCTTGAGGATTAAGTCTGCTATATGATTAAGGTGCGGTGAAGATAGGGCAATCCGGTGGCCTTTTTCCGAGTGTTCTTTCATGGTTTCCCATTCTTCCCGGTTGAGCGACCCTCTTTTCGATAATATCTTGTCCGGTATTCCTAACTTACCAAGATCATGGGTCTGGGCAAGCAGTAAAAGGTTATCCAGCTGTTGGGGGGTGATATCCGTTTTTTCTCCTACCATACCACATAAATCTGCTAATCTTTGGGTATGTCCTTCGGTAGCAAAATCTTTTTCATGCAAAACGCTCATTAAAGTATTTAAGAGTTCTTCCCGGACACCGCCTACCTTGTTAAGCTTGTGCAAATACATGTTTTCATCTGCGCTGTCTAAAGTTTTCTCCAAAGATGCACCCGATTTATTGGCTGTAGCTATACCGATAGAAACACTTAAAGGAATTTCCGGACACTCATGGTTGTGTTTTTCTATGTTGGAAAGCATCCGTTCAACCACTTTTTTGCCGCTACCTTCATCCGTTTCTGGAAGCAGCACCGCAAATTCATCTCCTCCGATCCGGGCTAATATATCCTCATCCCGCAGAGAATCACTGAGCACCTTACCACAAGCCTGAATCAATTCGTCTCCTTTTTGGTGACCCATGGAATCGTTTATAAATTTCAAGCCGTTGATGTCGACAGCTAAAATTGTGATCGGAAAATCCCTTCCCTTTTCTAACCGGTGCATTTCTTCTACGAAGAAGAAACGGTTGTACAGCCCGGTAAGCTGATCATGCAAGCTAAAATACTGTAAATCCTTTTCATATCTTATCCTCTCTGTGATCTCCAAAACATTGGCAATCAAGCAAGGCATGCCGTTGTAAGTTATCTTAGAAAAACGCAGATCAACCCAGCGTTCTTCTAAGTGATCACAAACCTGCAGCTCATAATTGTTTTGTGAGATGTCTTTGTTTTTAAATTCAGCTAAAGCTTTTTGGATTTTAGCTTTATGGGGCGGGTGGATATAATCTAAAAAGGGTGTGTTTAATAATTCCTCCCCTTTTTTCTTGAATAGGTCACAAAGAGCCTGGTTATAGTAAACAATATTACCTTCCTGGAGGATACATATCCCTGAAGGCACGCTTTTATCGATAAATTGAAACAGCTGGCTTCTTTGTTCTGATTCCAGGGAATATCTTTTTAAGTACAACAGATTCTGCACCCGCATTTGAATCATTTCTTTATCAGAAGGTATTTCTAATAATTCATCTGCAAGTTTAAAATCGGCACTGTTCAACCTCCCCTTTTCTGCGGGGGTAACCATTAATAAAAGGGGTAATAATGTCTGTAATTCATTTTTCATTTTTATCAATTTATCGCGGTATCTACAATAAAAATAATAGTCGGCAATCACCAGGCCGATCGAGCCGTCTAATTTGCCTTTGCCACTTACTTCATGTTCCCCGGCAAACAAACTGGTCAATATATCGTAA
Source organism: uncultured Syntrophomonadaceae bacterium (assembly GCA_964467475.1). GTDB lineage: Bacteria > Bacillota > Dethiobacteria > DTU022 > DTU022 > B1SED10-74M. The sequence goes on along the minus strand of CAYXQO010000028.1, from coordinate 9,145 downwards.
TTGCTCTTGTCTTTAACCAACACCATTATCTTACTCAATGAAGGACCCACCTAATCTCTAACTTATTCTTCTTTTTGAGAAGCAATAAATTCCGGGTTGCCGGTAAGAACACCCCTTAATTCTGTCAAAGGCCTTCCTACTTTAAACCCGAATTTGGTGATTTCTGCTTCACGCAAAGTTTTTTCAAAGTTGCTGAGCCGCTTTTTCAGGACTCCGATGGCTTTATTAATTTCTCCCCTGATCTCCAAATAACGCATGAAAATAATACTATCAGCCAGGTAACTGATCCCTTGATCTGAAATTTTAAAATCCCCGGTAATGTTTTGAATTTCATTTATGAAAATCACGGTTACGCCTAAACTTTTTAAGTATTCCGCTAGCGAGTGCAGGTGCCTGAGCATTTCGTAGCCTTCATGTTGCCCCTCTTCAAAAGAAAGCCTGTACCCAGAAATACTGTCTAACATCACAATCTTGGTCCCCATTTCTTCCACTTCATGACGAATGTGATGCGAAAATTCATCAGGCATATACTCAAGCGGGTCTATTTTAACCAGGGACAAAGTGCCCTTTTCAAGCATGCTGCCCACCGGAATATTAACCGCTTCACAGTGTTGTTGCAGGGATTCTACCGCTTCCTCGAACGTATAAACCACGGAGCGTTCCCCCCGGCCTGCCGCTTCTTTCAAAAACTGAACTCCCAGGGTAGTTTTGCCCACACCGGTAGGCCCGCTAATCACAGTGGCAGTGCCTCTTTCAATGCCGCCGTGCAAAAGCTCATCTATTTCAGGAATGCCTGAAGAAATGGTTTCAAACGAATACTCCCGCCTCGCCTTTTTGGGCTTAAGCGCAGGATATACTTTCATGCCCCACTCACTCAGGCGCATCGAATGCTCGCCTTCTAAAAAATCCGAACCTCTGAGTTTTGAAATCCGGACCTGGCGCTTGTCATAACCAAAGCCCAGGTTGATCACCCCGTCACATAAAAACTGGAGATCGTCATCAGGCATGGAACTGCTGGCTTCTGAAGAGAGTAAAAGAGTTGCCCCCTGCTCCACTGCTAGATTTATCAAAGACATAAGCAGCTTTCTATACTGGAAAGAATCAGGAGATAGATAGCGAAGGTGAGAGACGGAATCCAAAAAAATCCTTTTTGGTTGCATTTCATTGATCCGCTCAGTAATTTCATTAATCAACGGTTCTTGTTCTACTTCACCTGAATGCACAACATTATATTGCCCTTCATCCAAAATTGAAGTAGGATTTAAACCAAGGAATTCTATTTGATCTATTTTGAACCCTTTTTGTTCTGCATCCAACTGCAACCGCTCTATACTCTCGGTTAAAGTTATAAACAAAGTGTTTTCATCATTAATGCTTCCTTCACTTAAAAAATGAAACCCCAGGGTGGTTTTACCTGTTCCCGGACCTCCCCGGATCAAGTAAGCTCGCCCTGGAAGAAGTCCGCCGTTAAGTATTTCATCAAGCCCGGATATCCCGGCCGATATTCGCTTTGTTTCTACAGACACGTTATAATCCTCCTTGTCTTAAAATAAATTCTGCTTATTCCCAGTGGTGCACCAAACAGGATAGAGCAATGACCGTGGAGTTCCACTTCTGTACAATATATTTCGTGGTGATGATTACAGATTGCAGCAAATTGTGTCATGCTAATAAAGGCTGCCTTTCCGGCATAAAAAGCATCCCCCGGGGAGCCTTCGATTTCCCTCCTAAACTGCTTCTTCCCGCTCAAGACAATTGCTCAATCTTGCAAATTAATAATATATGGTATTTAGTTTGTAGACTTTATAACTTAGAAAATTTCGACCTTATCATCCAATCTCCTGCAGTAAATTTGTTTTTTGCTTTCGATACCAATCATCTTCTTTCTTTAGAAAAGGTGTATTTAACCATAGCCAGGCAAATGCAGATCATCAATCAGGATAATCTTCAGGTTAGCGGCTACATCTCCACAAACGATTACCCTTTCCGGGTAAAATCAATCTGGTTCAGTCCATCGAATTACTGCCCTGTTTCAGGAGGAAGGATACTAATATCAGTTGAGGTGGGAAGGTTCCGCACACCTATCCTTTAAAAACCTGTTACTTCAGTTCTTGATATATCTTCTCATCTTCCAGGATTGACAGTAAGAGATTTACTAACTGTGGGTCAAACTGACTCCCTGAACACCTTTTAAATTCAGTTATAATTTCATCAAGTTCTAAAGCTTTCTTGTAGGGGCGCCCCCTGCTCATTACTTCAAAAGCATCGGCTATAGCGGTAATCCGGGCAAGGAGAGGTATTTCTTCTCTCATTAACCCGCGGGGATAACCGGTACCATCCCAGTACTCATGATGGGCAAGAATATCTTCAGCCACATGGGCAAATTCTTCCGTCGCCCTTGTAATCCGAAAACCTATTTCCGGGTGTTTTTTGATGACCGCCCATTCTTCATCCGTCAAAGACCCTTTCTTGGTTAATATTTCTTCCGGTATATTTATTTTTCCGATATCGTGCAAGGTAATCAATACATCTAACCTTCTCATCTCATTACCCGGCAAACTCATTTTTTCCCCAAGCTTTTTCGCTACCCTGCGCATTCCCTGAGTATGGGCTTCAGTTTCATAGCTCTTTTCTTCTAAAGTTTTCAGCAGGGTCGTAAGGATATTGCTTTTATTGCTGCGCATAACTCCTAATTTCTGCTTATACATGTTATCTTCAGCTTCTTTCAAGATCATTTTTAAATCCTTATCCATGTCTGTTTTGCAGGCAAAACCCAAAGCCATGGAGAGGGGAATATCTTTTACATAGGAGTTATCGCAAGCTTCCTCAACCCTTTGACACAACGACCGGGCCACTTCTACCGGCGCTTGAGGCAAAAAGATTACAAATTCATCACCGCCCCAGCGAGCAATGATATCCTCTTTTCGGCAAGATTCTTTAAGTAAAAAAGCTGCCTTCTGCAACATTTCATCGCCCACTTCATGCCCGTAAGTATCGTTTACCAGCTTAAGACCATTTAAATCGGCCATGATAATACTAAGCGGCAACTGCCTTGCAGTGTCGAGCCTTTTCATTTCTTCTTCCATGAAATGCCGGTTATAAAGACCGGTAAGTTGATCGTGAAAACTCATATAGTAAATGGTTTCTTCGGCCTTTTTACGCTCAGTAATATCTGCCAGCACCCCGTGGATCCCTTCCAAACGGTCACCTTTATAAACAGGCCTGGCTGCTGTTCTAACCCATTTTGCCTGCCCATCTTTAGTCAAAAAGCGGTACTCGGTATACTCAATGATCCCGCTCAAGACTTTTTGAAACTGCTCAAGTCTGCCGGGTAAATCTTCGGGATGAACAAAATCGGTGAACGGTCGACCAATCACTTCAGACGGGTCATAACCTGCTATAGACTTAACATTTGGCGAAACATAGTCGATCCGGGCCTGTTCATCGAGAGCGTAAACCACCTCGGTTAAGTTTTCGACCAGGCTGCGAAATTTCTCCTCGCTCTTTCTGAGTTGTTCTTCCACCTGTTTGCGCTCGGTTATATCACGCCCTACCGCCTGGTATTCTGTCACATTACCCTGCTCGTCAAAGAAGGCCCGGTCAACCCAGTGCTGCCAGCGAATATCCCCATCCGGTAGTATTACCCGATGCTCATATTCGACAACCGGGTTTTCCGGGTTAATTTTAGCATGGTTTTGAACAACTATTCCCTGGTCTTCTAAGGGAATTAAAAGCGTAAAGGGTTCGCCAAGCAAATCTTCCTCCCTTTTGTTGAAATAACGGCAGTAGGCATCATTAACGAAGGTAAGGGTATTATCGGGCCTGAACCGGCAGATTAATTCTGTTTGATCCTCGACAATCCCCCGGTAACGCTGTTCACTGGCCATTAAGTCCTGCTCGGCCTTTTCGCTTTCAGCTTCTTTTGAAGTGATATCGCGGATAATTACAGCCAGGCAACCTGCCTGATCACTCCAGGCCGTTATCTCACAGCACCGTTCCATGATATTGCTGTAGCGGACAAATTGCTGGGTTGAGTTAACCGCGTTAGAAAGAGCATGCTCTATTTCAGCCCAATCAAAGTAAGCACTGCAAGGGTTAGAAGATAAAGCGCTCATTTTCCTCCCAATGAGCTCATCTTTAGAAATGCCGCTGATGCTTTCAAATGCCGGGTTTACATCAAGAATAATATAATCCGGAGGGCTGCCACCGCCTGGGGTAACAACCTGCAGAAGCATAAAAGCCTCCGGCATATTTTTCATGATCAGCTGGTAATTTTTTAGGTTAGATTCCTTCATGATGTCCTTCCTTTCGGGCTACATTAAGTTAAGTCAAAACACTAAAAGTGGCGCATCTTACCGGACACAGTAATCCCTTAAAAAATAATGTCGGCAACCTGATCCGGTTAATAAAGGGTTACGTAAGCCAGGCCACCTTGCTGCTAATATTAAACCCTTTTATAAGTATAAGCAAATTATTGAAAAACATCAATTAAATCAATATAAATTTTTGCGATTACTTTTTTTGTTCCTGGAAAAATAAACAGTATTGATCCAGTCACCCAAAAAAGGAGTATTATAATTAATATTATTGCTTTACTATGGTATTAATTTAGACGTAATTACAGGTTTTCCTGCTTCACAATATGCTTTTGCATATATCAAATCGCCCGTGGTATTTTTGCTCATGTCTGCGGCCTGGGATTTTCTACGGTAGGCTTGCCCGTTACCAGGCTTCTCACGATATGTTCCGGGGACCATTCCTTGCAAGAAATGTATTCCAGTGGTGCCTTCCCCGGGAAAAGTTTTCGGGTAATTTCTGAAACGCTCCGGCCCTGGCTATGAAGATGCTGCACTTCGCCCTTTATTTCCTCTAAGTATTCCAGCTTTTTCTGCAGCACCTCCTTACCCCGGTGAACTATCCCGGCATGGCTGCAGAAAACAGTAGTGAAATCATATTGGAGCACTGTTTTTAGATCCTCAATTATACGGGGAGTGCTTTCTGTATTTAAAATAATCTTAGGCCGCGTAGTGACAAATAAATCCCCGGTGAAAAGTATGCCCTTTTCGGGCAAATAAATTACCTGGTGGTCGAAAACATGACCGGGCGTGAAAACAGGCTCCCAGGTTAAACCGCCTGCTGTAAGCTTCTCATCTAAAGGGTCAGGAGAAAAAGCTTCCCGGTTACCCCAAACGATATACCGGTAGAAAGGCAGCCTGGTCCTCTGCCGGCAGCGCTCTAAAGAAATTGGGTTAATATAAACAGGGATCCCCCGGCCGGCCAAATAAGGGGCGTTTCCGCTGTGATCCTCGTGATAGTGGGTAAGCATGACTTTTTCAATCTTTTGCTGTTTAAAATATGGTAAAAGGACACTCGATAACCTGGTGGGACCGGTATCGACCAACACCCCATCCAGCAAATACAGGAATACCTTGATCTTAAAATTACCCCATCCCGCTACAACCCGGACCCACTTGACCCCTTCATGCTCACCTGACTTAAACCTGCTCATCAAAAAACCTCCCGGGCACAGTTAAACAACTGATTCGCAGTGAAACTATTCTTAAACCAGGGAGGAAACTCCTTCTGAGTTAATCCCCTTTTTAATTTAATCGGCACTATGGAAGCCTCTTTCGTATTTTTCATTATCTATTTCGCCGCTCTTTTTGCAGTCCAAATCCTCACCTTTGTTTTCTCCTTTAACTATTACGAGAAACGAGGGAATCTCCGGTGACAGTAAAGTTCAAGAGCCGGATCAAGGAACTGCGGGCCAGGTATGACCTGACCCAGGAACAGCTTGCCGATAAAGTAGGAGTGAGAAGAGAAACAATCGGCCACATAGAACCCGCGAGATATAACCTGTCTTTGCTTCTGGCCTATAAAATTGCGCAAGCCCTGGAAAGCAGCATCGAAGAGATTTTTATTTTCGAGGAAGAAAGTTAAAAAGCTCAGCTGCCTATAATCTCAAGGCCCTGCATCAAAGTATCAACGAAGACATAAAAAAGATGATCCAAGAACATCATGCTTCTCTAAATAATTTAGAGAAGCACTTTTTCTTAACAGAAAATAATATCTTGAATTACTGTGTCAAAAATGTAAGATAGAAGACAGCAGTGCAAATAATTTATCGGAGGTATAAAAAAATGGCTAATGTTTTAATCATCTACTACAGCCAGACCGGTAATACCAGGGAAATGGCTGATGCCGTAGCAACAGGCGCAAAAAGCGCCGGAGCGGAAGTCTCAGTATGTAATGTGGAAGAGTGCAACCCGGAGCAGTTACTAAATTATGAAGGCATTATCGCCGGTTCTCCCACTTATTACGGCCTGGCAGCCGGCCCGCTTAAGGATTTTTTTGACCGAAGTGTAGTTTACCAGGGAAAACTGGAAGGCAAAGTTGGCGGAGCTTTCTCCAGTGCCGGTATTTTTGGCGGAGGCAGTGAAACTGCTGTTATGAGTATTCTCCAGATCATGTTAGTCCATGGGATGGTCGTGCAGGGACAGAGCGAAGGAAATCATTACGGAGCGGTATCTGTCGGTTCCCCCGACGAAAACGCTCAAGAACAATGCCGTGTATTAGGGGAAAAAGTGGCCAGGTTAGCGGCAGTACTTTACGACTGAACCGGTTAAGCTAACCTGCAAAAGCGAGGCAGAAATTATTATATCTTAGAAGCAAATAGATATGGGACCGGGGTAAAACTGTTACCCCCTACAATGATGGCAACAAGTGGGTGCAATTGTGGAATACTACAAAATACTCGGGATCGATAAAACAGCATCGCCCTTTGAAATAAAGAAGGCTTACCGCAAAAAGGCTAAACAATATCACCCTGATCTAAATCCCGGTAAAGATACAGCAGATCATTTTATCCGCCTAAAAAGAGCACACGACACTTTACTCGACCCGGTAAAAAGAGAAAACTATGACGACGCAATGTGCTATACAAGCAACCGCTCCGGCAGAAAAAAGGAACGGTCAAAACAGAAGGATGATAATGAGAGTGAAGAAAAAAACCACAATAAGCAAGAAGATATCGAAGAAAATTTTGTCAGCGACAGGATCCAGTTAATATCATTTGTCATGGCCGGAGAAGAATACGCCTTTAAGATTTTTGATGTTAAAAACATTACCGGTTGCGATTCACTCACACCCCCGACAAATAGTGACAGCATCATCGAAGGCATGGTTCAATTCCGAGGCGAAGATGTGCCCGTTATAGATCTGGCCAAAAACTTCGGGCTTGCCGGGGCCGCCAATCTCGGTAAAAAAAGTATAGTCATCGTGGAGATTAAACAGATAAAAGTTGGCTTTATTATCGATTCGGTCCCCCAGGTGCTGGATCTAGCCAGTGAAATGATCTTCGATTTACCCGAGATCCCCACCGGCAAATCATGTCGTTATACGCAGGTAGGAAAAATCGAAGAGCGAATCATTATCATTCTGGATCTCGCCCGAATCTTATCACCGTTAACTTTAGCTATGCTGAAAGAGATATAGCCTTAAACTACTAAATTTTTAATTTATCCGAAAAAAGCAGGAAAGTCTTGCGTCTTGCCGGCAAAAATCTTCCGCCCGTGCTTTTCTCCTCATTTTACATCAGACCAAAAACTCTTTCACTGGACCAAGAAATCCTTCCCCCTGCCCCCTTCAGCTACTTATTTGAAAGCACTGCCACCAGCTTTGCCAAAGCCCCGGCCAGCTCTACTAAAGTATTACAATTAACCAGATCCGGCGTGTCGGCCTCAGTATGGGCTACTTTTAAAATCTCCTCCATCTGCTCTGAAGTCAGGGCCAGTGCCGGTATTTGTTTCTGTAAGAAAAGGCTGTGATCGCCCTGGTACCATGGAGAACCTTCAACTAAACCATCATAACCGGAAAAAACTTCTTTGACCGTATCATGCAACTCCGGCGGCAGCTCATATAAAGAAAAGGCAGTATTACTATTTTTATACCCTGCCCCGTCAATATTTACCCCCAGCATGATATCGAACCCGCGATTTTTCATAGTGCTCAAATACAGCTGTTCGCCCGGGTTGGAGTAATAGTCTTCCCCGTTGATCGCTGTAATCTCAAGCTGTAGTGAGCCCTTATACTCAGCTAACAATTCACCCAGTAAAAGCAGAGTAACAATACCCGAGGCATTATCGATTGCGCCCGGGGTGCCCTTTTTGCTGTCTATATGGGCTAAAAAAACCAGGCCGGGAGCCTTGTGATCTCCTTTGCGAGCCACTACATTAAAACCTTTAGAAGGGATTCTTTCTGTTCTAACTTCCAAGGCAATTGCCTTTCCATCATAGGCAGAAAGCCTTTCCCCTTCTACATCTTTCATATAAACTGCCGGCAAGTTAAAATCTCCGTCTTCAATTAAAGGAAATGGATAGATCCCTCCGGCTATCTCAAGATTCTTGCCGGTTGCTGAAATTATCCCGTCAAACCCCTTGGATTCAAGCAAGCTGATTATTTCCTGGTGTTCCTGCGGATTATAGAAAGGAAAGTTTTTGGGCATTAATTGCTCCTTCGCTATTTCACCTTTCAAGAGCGCAATCTTTCCTGCCCCGTCCACCTGCTTTAATTGCTCCAAACTTGCTATTGTGCACAACTCTCCTTTGAGTTCACCGCCCAAGGAATAAGGACAGGTAAAAACTTCAAATGATTGTCCGCCTACTTTTAGAGCGGCACCATGATCATGCCAGTCAAAACAGGGAAATTCCGGCATCTCAACATCAAAACCATAAAATTTGAGTTGTTCTGCAAAAAACCGGGTGGCACTCTTATTTCCCTCAGAACCCACACACCGCTCGCCAATCTCACTGCAAAGCTGTTTCATATACTGATTACTCTTTTCCAGCATCAAATCTTTACTAATTGACATGGCTCGCTTCCCCTCTTTCCTGTCGCAATAATGGTTTCCTGCTTAAATGTATTATCTCACAAAACCATAGAATTCAACCCACCCTTAAGTGCCAGGGGGAAAGTGCCAGGGGGACGGGGTTGTTGACACAAAAAATTTCGGGGACACAATGAAAATTATTGAATGCTCAATACCCCAGTTTTTCATCAACAAGTCCAAGAATAGAAGGAATTGCTTTCCCAGGCATACCTCCGCACCTTACGCAACTTGACTGCCGTAAATAGGTAGCCACACGAA
>CAYXQO010000027.1:0-23364 GCA_964467475.1 uncultured Syntrophomonadaceae bacterium | reverse complement strand
CCTCACCGAGAACCTGGTGGACCCGGGGCATCCAGTTGCTAATCTTAATATCCTGGGGGCAATGCTCCTCGCAATCCCCGCATTCTGTGCATTTCTCCGCGTTGCGGCCGAAACGCTCATAAAGACTGCGTCTTCTTTCTAAGTCACCGAAAGCGTAACCGTCGTTAAACATCCCCAGGTTGAGCGGAATATTTACCCCCTCCGGGCAGGGCATGCAGTAATGACACTTAGTGCAGGGCACCAGGATCAGTTCCCTGAACCGCTTATAAACCTCTTCTTCCAGGAATTTTCTTTCTTCTTCACTTAAAACATTAACCCCCGATTTCTCGGCAGATTGCAGGTTAGCCTCTATTTGTTCCATGGTGCTCATCCCGCTCAGCACCACCGCTATTTCCGGTTGACTCCACAACCACTGCAGGGCCCAGTCGTAATAGGGCCTGCCGGGAACGACCCTTTCTAACATTTCCCGAATCGGTACCGGCGGCGAGGCCAGCTTGCCTCCCTGAAGAGGCTCCATTACTGCCACGGCCACTCCCTTATCAGCGGCATACTGCACTCCCTTTTTCCCGGCCTGAGTCTCCAAATCAAGGTAATTATACTGCAGCAGGCACATTGACCAGGGATAAGCATCGATCACTTCTTTAAATACCGGGTAGCTGTCATGGAATGAAAAGCCTACTTCCTTGATTAACCCTTCCTGCACTGCTTTCTCCGCTTTATCAAGCAGATCATACTTGCCGATAACATCCTGCCATTTCCCCTGGTTAATCCCGTGCAGGAGGTAGTAATCGAGACTGTCTACCTGAAGCCTTTCTAGCTGTTCATGCAGATACCGTTCAAAATCGCCTTCACTTTCAATTTTAAACAAAGGTGACTTGGTGCACAGCTTAACCTTGTCACGGTAACCGTCTTGCAAAGCCTTACCCAGGACCACTTCGCTTTCACCGCGATGGTAGGGATAGGCGGTATCCAAAAAGTTCACACCCTGATCGACAGCGTAGCGGATCATCTTGATCGCTTCATCTTCGTCGATGTTAGCGCTCTGCAGCTCACCGTCTCTGGTTGGCAGCCTCATACAGCCAAACCCGAGCGCAGAAACTTCGAAACTAGAATTTCCGAACTGGCGGTATTGCAACTTTGATCCCTCCATTATTAGCAATCCGGAAGAATAAACCGTTCCATAAAAGGAGCGGCACTGTTTAATAGTTTAACAGCGCTCCTTGCCATTGTCCACTATACTGAGTTTCCCCTTACTCCTTGCCTTATTTCTTGGTATCCAAATCGAGGTAATTACATTGCGGCAAACAAATCGGCCGAGGATAAACATCGATCATTTAGTTGAATACCGGGTAGCTGTCACGAAAGTAAAACTGATCTTATTGATCCTGCAACACTTTTTTTCGCCTTATCAAAAAACTCATACCTGCCGAGGGCATTCCACCATGAGCAAATAACTTAAAATCTTAAATTAGGCGAAAAGCAGGATAATAATTGCCGGCTATTGAACTCTGTTTTAAATGTCTAACCGGTCAATTAATCTTGTGAAAAGGAGGGGTGGCCCGTGTATTTAATGGTTATTGTGATTAACAAGAGAGAAACAGTAAACAAGATCCTGGAGATGTTTTACAAAATAGGCGTTACCGGTGCTACTGTATTTGATTCCCGCGGAATGGGTCAAACATTTATGGACTGTGAAAGCCCGGTAGTTGGTGGCTTGCGCTCATTAATCTATGATCAGTGCAGGCCCAGCAATAATACCATATTGTCCGTAGTAGAAAGCCTGGAAAAGTATGAAGAAGCAATTAGGGAAGTGGAAAAAATTACAGGCAGTTTTGATAAACCTGGAACCGGTATTGCCTGTGCTTTTCCCCTGGCCAGGCTTAAAGGGCTTTCAACCAGCAACAATCAATAAAAATATAAACAACAAAAGAACTATAGGAGGCAGATAAACTTGCCTGTGTACCAGCAAAGCTTAGGTTTAGCATTAGTATTACTACTTGGACTGCTAGGCGGTAAACTGGCCCAAAAATTCAAAGCGCCAATGGTTGTAGGATTTATTATAGTGGGCCTTTTGATGAGCCCTTCCCTTTTACACATTATTCCTGAACAATTAAATGAAGAATTTGAGCTCATCAAGATTTTCGGCCTGGGCATGATTGCTTTAACTATCGGCGGTGAGCTTGAGTTCAACAAAATAAAAAACATCATCGGCTCAATAGCCTTGATCACTATCCTACAGGTTATCGGAACCTCAGTGGTGGTTTTTGCATTTATGTATTTTGTTTTTGACCTCCCAATCCCAGTCGCCCTAATCCTGGGAGCAATCGCCACTGCTTCTGCTCCCGCATCTCCGATGGCAAATGTCAGAGAATACCAGGCTAAAGGACCTTTTACCAGCACTCTTTTAGGTGTGGTAGCTTTTTTGGATGCAGCCTGCCTGATCTTTTTTGCCATTGTTATGGCGGTTTCAGGTGTTTTAATACGCGGTGGCTCCCTAGAAATAGCTTCTCTTTATGAGCCAATGGTTGAAATAATAGGGTCCCTGGTTTTGGGAGCGGCAAGCGGCCTGGTCATCCTTATCCTTGTCCGTTTTCTAGACCGCAGAATTCAAATCCTGGCTTTTCTCATCGGATTTGTTCTTTTAAACAGCGGTATAGCACAAATCCTTCATTTATCCCCTCTTTTAACAAACATGACCGCTGGTGTGCTCATTGCCAATATGCATCCCAACCCGAGTAATATACTACACACCTTCGATGACATTGATCTACCGGTATACATAGCTTTCTTCCTGTTGGCCGGGGCCAGCCTGCGCATGGATATTTTGATTGAAAACTGGCTAATAACTGCAGCCTATATAGTTACAAGAGGTATCGGTAAAGTTGGGGGCACTTTTCTTGGCGCAAAACTGGCCAAAGCAGACCAGAGGGTCCAGAAATATCTTGGTTTCGGTATGTTCTCCAAGGCCGGTTTAACTATAGGGCTTTTAATCATTGTCCAAAAAACTTTCCCTGACATAGCCCCGGTTATTACCGCTGTTGAATTAGCCGCAGTTGCAGTTTGCTCGATTATCGGTCCATTAGGGGAAAGGTTCGCCCTGATTTCTTCTGGAGAAACCAAATTCGGTCTCCGGAAAAAAACAACTGCCCAATAAATAGTCAAATCATTGGTGCATAAGTGGTTACCGAATACTTGACATAGGGTTAAGTTTCATCTATTTTCTAACTGCAGCTCAATTTAGAAAAGAGGTCAACACCCATGAAAATTTTTGATGAAAAGATAAAAGAACACCGGGACCAATACATCAAGCAGTGTTTACTGGGCACCGGGCTTATTTTAATGATCATCTTTGCACTCGAAGTAGATACCCACACAGTAATAATTGCTACCCTGGGAGCCACTACCTTTATTGTTTTTGGTTTGCCGCATAGCTATGCTTCAGATCCAAGAAGAATTTTTGGCGGTTACGCGATTGGGCTTCTGATTGGCCTGGTGGCATATTATATTAAACTGTTTTTTTTATACATTGATCCTGAAGGATTTGAGGGCATTGATATATTAATGGGAGCCCTGGCAATTGGAGCTTCAATCTTTCTAATGGTATTTACCAATACAGAGCACCCTCCTGCAGCCGGACTCTCTGTAGGGCTGCTCTTTAATCCCTGGGGAATAGAAACTATCCTGGTAGTAATCGCGGCGGTTACAGTATTAAATGTCAGCAAATATTTCTTACGGAACTGGTTAATTGACCTGCACGGGCCCAGCGATTCCCAGGTAGAAGAATGCGAAGATATAAACGAAGAGATAAACACCACTGAAGAAGAACAAAACACAAACTTTACCGATCTTGAATAGATCGAGTATAAGATTTTCCGAAGTCTCCAATGCAGCACCAAGCTCTAAAAAACTGCAATGACCGGTGCAAACACAACCCTTGTTCTTTATTTTTAGGCCAAATGGGTTTAACGGGAAGAGCTGCCAACCGGCAGCACCTGCTCCCACACCCGTAAAAAATTACCCCCGGTAATTTGCTCTACTTCCTCTTCGGAAAAGCCACGCCGGTAAAACCCTTCCACCAGGCGGGGTAGAGCGGAAACATCTGCAAGCCCCGGGATCGTCTCACTAATCCCGTCAAAATCACTGCCAATTCCCAAATGCTCAGTGCCAACTACTTCTGCAACATGCACAAATTGGTCAAGCAGTTTCTCAATAGTAGGGTTGTCAGAAGCAATGAAATAAGGACAGCAGGAAAGCCCGATTACACCACCGGCTGCTTTTAACTCACGCAACTGTTCATCAGTCAAGTTGCGGGGATGATTATAAAGCTCCTTAGCGTTTGCATGAGATACTATTACCGGGGCATCGCTTACCTTGATAGCTTCGTAGAAACTTTTTTCATTGATATGGGCCAGGTCTACCAGCATGCCCAGTTTGTTCATCTCTTTGATCACTTTTTTCCCAAAAACAGTCAACCCTTCCCCGGGATCTTTTTCCTTCAACCCGGCAGCCAGATCATTTTTCCAGTTCCAGGTAAGACCGAGCGCTCTCACCCCCAACCGGAAAAGTATCCTTAAGACCGCCGGTTCACCTTCTAAAGCTTCACCGCCTTCAATGCTAAGAAGGGCGCCTGTTTTATTATTTTCCATGATTTCGGCAAGGTCAGTTTTCGTGTGGATTGTTTGCACGGATTCAGCAAGGTGTTCCACGGCATTATAATAGTTTTCAAGCAGATATAAGCAGTAGCGAAGTGCACCCACCGGTTTATGTTCTTCTTTAACATAAAGGGCAAATACCTGCACCTTAACCCCGGCTTCTCTAAGCCTGGGTAGATCAATATGGCCAACCTGGTTGCGAGAGGCAAAATCATAGCTTTCTCGCTCCAGGGAAAATAGACCTACCGTGTCACAATGGGCATCAATTATTTTATGCCGCCTCATTCACTTCCGCCTCCTGTAACAAATAATCATTTAACTGGCATCAAACTGGCGCTCTATTCCCGGCCGTCACAGCAGTTGTCCCGGTGAAGCCAAAACCGGCGAAAAGAAAAATAACGGGGAAGGCATTTGCGCAATACGTTCAACAACATTATTTTAGAGCGTCTCTTCACAGGGCTCCGGTCACCTTCATTACAAGCTTCCTGCAAATATTCAAGTATATGACGCGGTTGCTGTCTTGAAGGGTAGAACATACTGCACAAATTAAGGGTCAAATGGCAACCGCCGCAGTAAAGGGCTATTTCTTCAGCACCTGTCTTTTTTCCTTCCCGGAGCTGTTTGGCTGCGACCGAAAATATACCAAGGGGACTGAAGCTGTTCGCCCCGGCGGCAATACCACAGCAAAGCCCGTCTTCACGGTTCAATGCCATCTCTTCGATTGTCACACCGGTCTCTTCTAAGACCTGTCGCGCGGCATCCATTACTTCATTTCCTACAACCCGCGCGTGGCAGGAATCATGAACGGCCACCGTTTTATCGATTTTCTTCTGCGGCCTTATTTCCCCCCTCTCTATTTTTCCCAGCAAGTAGCTTCCCAGGTACTCAATCTTAAAATTAAATTCTGCCCCGAATTGCTCGGGGAGAACTTTTTTGAACATGTTCATACAAGCCGGGCAGCTAAAAAGCATAGTTCCGATCTCTTTGTCCCGGTAGTATTCACTCAAACCCTCCGCAGTCAGCCTGACCTGGTCAAAAAGCCCCATCCGAAAATACATTTCTCCGCAGCACAAATCCCAGCTCCCGGCAACAGGAACCCCCCTCATGAAAGAAGCATCCAAAAGGTGAGGCAGAGCCATATAGTTACAGCCGGGATAGAGGACCACTTCACCTTCCGGCCTGGTTTGTTGCCATTTTTTAAGCAGTGCTTTTTCCCGGTTGCTCATATGTTTGGTCAAATCGCTGCGAAAATTTGGTTTTTTATGGGGCATCAAGTATTCCGCTTTAAGGGGCAACCCCTCCCGGCAATACCTCTGATGCCACCTGCCGGTAATTAGTTCGTATGGACGGCAGTCGTTGGGGCAAAAAACATTGCAGGCATAACAGCTGATACAGCGCTTTAAAACCGGGGAATCTTCCCCCTCTAAAAGCTTCTTTTTTTCATCGATTGCTTCTTCCCTGTTCAAGTTAAGATATTTACACCGGTGGAGGCACTCACCACACAGGGCGCAATCTTCAAAACGAAAAAAATCATATCCGCTAATTATTGCCCCTCCCTTCGTTCATATAAACTTTCACTGCTAAAAATATTTCTCTGCCGGCCAGGTAATATTGAGCTTTTCTTTCAACTTGCAGAACACAGGGTAAGGGATACCTGTCGTAAAGTTATCGGGGGAGTTTTCTCCCCAGAATACAGCGCCGCTGCAAAAATATGAGCAGTTGGCTTTCCCTGTAAGAGCTGGAACTACTGTAGAGTTGCGGCATATGGACATATCTGCTAAAAACAGGGAGATTAATTT
Organism: uncultured Syntrophomonadaceae bacterium; assembly: GCA_964467475.1. Lineage (GTDB taxonomy): Bacteria > Bacillota > Dethiobacteria > DTU022 > DTU022 > B1SED10-74M. Next base: position 16,913 of record CAYXQO010000027.1, on the reverse strand, counting down.
GTCGAACAAGTAGCAGATTGATGGCTTACTTAAGAAGTATTCTCCAAGCCTTTTAAGTTGCCTGCGCTCCTTTAGTTTTTCTACCAGGCGGTTCAAACCGGTTATGGTAAGTTTCCGAAACCCGCCCCTATTACCAGCAATTAACGCCAGGGCACTCTTGTCAGTTTGAGAGAGATAGTTTAAAGCAAGCTCACCGGCTTCAAGCTCTTTTAATATTTTTTCAACCAACTGACGCTTTTCCCTGATGATAACTACTTCCGGGCAGCAATTTGCCTCCTCAAAAAAACTTAGCGGGGCAGCCATGATTGCTTTTACGGAATTGAAACGCGGTGACAGGCTGCGTTCAAAGGCACTCTCCGGTTCTTGTAATCCCAAAATTGCCGGAGCCCAGAGGCATTTTTCTATTGAGGCCGGGGTGATAAGTAGTGCCTCGCCCCGGGAAGCTCTGCTGATGGCATCACAAAAGGATGGGCCGCGGTAATGGAACACACCTCGATCTTCCAATTCCCCTTGGACTCCGGGAGAAATTTTTATCCCTACGGGAGTGGAGTTAAGCTCGATTGTATCCACCGCCTTACTTACCTGAACTTATCTTACCAGACAATTTCCAAGGGGAAGCAATCCCTATCTCCTGACTTGAATTATATCGCAACCCGGGCCACTTAAAAAACATTTCCTGCTAAAGCCCGCTTTATATTAAAACGGACAGCCTGTACTTAAAAACTCAGGCGATCAGGTTTTCATTGCAGGCCGTTTAATCACCAGTTTGTAATGGCTGTGCATAAAAAACCGCTACTGGCAAGCAGCAGGTAAATGCCATGAAAAGCTTGAACTTCTTATGAGGAGTAAAACCAGCAATATTAAAAACAACCGGCGGGAGGTGCTTACAATTCACAGAGCCTGGTGGAAACAAAAACTGCTAAAATTATTCTGGCCCACCCGCTATCTTTTCACCAGGGCGGCAAGGCTGCCGGGTTTAGAGTACTTAACCAGGCGCCTCTTATTCAATGAACTCTACATGAAAGTCCTGCCCTCTAAGCGGACTGTGGAAAAAAAAGAAAGGGTTATCTTACCGGGAGTAGTTGTCGATCACTTTATTGAAAACGCTTCTTACATTTTTGCTATGGATGCCTGCATCTGCCGCCAGGCCAATAACTGCGATAATTACCCGGTCGAGATCGGCTGCCTTTTTATCGGGGAAGGGGCCCGCAAAATTAACCCCGGTTTTGGCCGTGAAATCAGCGCCCGGGAAGCAAAGGCCCTGCAGAAAAGAGCGGAAAACACCGGGTTAATCAACATAGTAGGCAAAAACCGCCTGGATAAGCTATATCTCGGGGTTAACCCTTCTGAGCAAATGCTTACCGTCTGCCACTGCTGCGAATGCTGCTGCCTGTGGCAACTTTTGACCGTGCTTCCAGGTTCCATCGCCGATCGAGTCAAAAAAATGGATGGAGTAGAGGTTGCTGTAACCGGAAACTGCAAAGGCTGCGGCAATTGTGCTCAAGTTTGTTTTGTGAATGCTATCTTTATTGAGAACGATGCCGCCTCAATCGATCCTGACATGTGCCGCGGCTGCGGGCGCTGCGTGTTAAAGTGCCCCGAACAGGCAATTAACCTCACCTTCGAAGAAAACGCATATTTCAAGAAGTGCCTTGAGCTAATCGCCCTGCAAAACAATGTAAATGAATAATTAATGGAAAGACGCATTGGCACACCATTTACATCGCTGATACTTCGAACAAAACAGCCTGGAGGAATTTTTTTATGTTTATCCTGGTTTTGGACACCTGAATATCATTTTTAAGCTCCTCCATCCGGTTACGAATCTCGTTATAGTCGAATAATGTGCCGGCGTAACGCTCAAAACGGGGATCGGCATAATCAATCAACCCGGTCGCGGCAATATTGTCAAAGCAATTCTTAATTGTCCTGCGCAGCCTTTGCTCTAAGGCTTTCATTTCTTCATCAGTTGCCTCTTCGCCGCCCTTTATGTTTGAAATTACTTCCCTGTAAAGCTGCTGCAGGTTAAAGCCTGTATCGAACCTGGTCACGTCACGGCCTGTCTTTAAATACAGGTAAAGCACTACTTGAATGATATCATTAGTGCCTGATTCCCCGATTACCCCTAACTGGTAAAGCACGTAATGCAAGTTTTTACGAAAAGTTTCCAGCTGATCGCCGGGACTTAGCCCTAAGGAATTGTTTTCATTTCCCTGCGAGAAACTTTGCTGGTGCCTTAAGGCTTGTTCTAAGGACTGTTGCACAGAATGGATGAAAAGCAGCTGGCGCAACACCGCAATAACTTCAATCCGGTTAATCGGCTTGGTGATGTAAAATTCTACTCCGCTTTTGTAAGCCTTCGCTACCATTCCTTTATCTTCAACCTGTGAAATCATGACAATACGGCCGTTAAAACCCAGTTCACGTAGCCTGTTGGCCAGGCTGATCCCATCCATCCCGGGCATTAAAAGATCTAAAAGCACTACCTGGGGATTAGCCTGGACAATTGCCAGTTCCTGGCCTGCCCCATCTGCACTGCAACCGATCACTTCACCAAGATTCTCCTCTTCAATAATGTCAGTGAGGATGTTGCGGGCAGCAGGCTCGTCATCAACCAGGTAGAAAGTGCAAAGTTTCATGGTCTTCTTCACCTGCCCCTATAATGGATTGCACAAGCAACATTACCCGGAAAGTTGCCCCCTTACCGCCACCGGGCAAATCTGAAAATGGATCGACCTCGATCCACCCACCCAGTTTTTCAGCGAGTTCTGATACATGGTTTAAGCCGATCCCGGTATAAGGACTTCCATCTGCGGCAAATTTTGTGGTGTAGCCAATATCGAAAATGCGCGACAGCTTCCTTTCCGGGATACCGGGACCGTTATCTGCAACCTCTAAGCAGAGATAGTCATCCTTTCGCGAAGCCCTTATTTCAACCGTCCCATTACCATCGATCGCTTCCTCGGCATTGGTAACAAGATTACTAATGATTGAAGTAAGCGTATAAACCTGGTTGGTCCGTAAGTTAACCTTAATATTTTCCAAGAAGCTGATATTTAATCCCTTGCTTTGCACATAATTACAGTGTGAGCGGATAATCATCCTGATTAAATCACTTAATGTCATCGAACTCCGCGCATACTCACTTTGTACGAACTTTTCAAGCCCGGCAAGCGTCCTCTGGAAATCCTTCTTAATCTCATGAGCTTTCCGAGACAAATGAAGGGCAATACCGGCCACTCTCTCAACAGAAGGGTATTCCCCTGTTTCTAAGCTATCAACACTTGATTGGTTGGCCATTTTTTCTGCGGCAATTTCCCCTCCCCGATCATCCCCGGTTAAACCGGCAAAAATCTTGTAGCTGCCGCTCATTATTTCCTCTAGCTCTTTAAAAGTTTTCTTTAAGAAAAAGGCTTCCGTGTGCAGGCCGGATAGCAGCATCACCGTCTTATCGAGATGCAACAGCTCTTCCTGCTGTTTTGCCTGCAGCTGCCTGATCCAGATCAGGGCGACAACAGAAACGATCCAGATACACCTGATCGTTGAAACCAGAAACAGGTAGCCGACCGCCCTTAAATGCACCGCAGCCAGGCCGTCCCTTATGAACAGTTCCACCAGGTTAGCCGTAACATCGGCTGTCACTATCAATACCAGCACTACCGCCAGGTTCCCGCTGTACTGCCTTACTTTAAAAAGATGCATGAACAGGCCGATTAAAAAATAGTAAAAAGCGCCCGGAAACTGGCTCCAGGCGATTGGAGCCAGATCTGCTTCAGGAACCCGCAGGTTGTAATCTAAGATCACCCTTAAGGTGAAAATCAAGACGGCGGTCACCAGCCCGGTCGTGATCAAAGGCAGGCTCCTGATGACCAGCAGGGCGAATATAAGCACGATACTGGCTACGGCAAACCTTAAATCAGTACCCACCGGGGTGATTTCAATCGCCCCGGACGCAGCAGCCAGTATCGCCACGCCTGCAATCATCAGCCATTTTTTTGTTTCCATATCCATATTTTACAACAACTGCTTCCGCTTAAGCATAATACAAAAATTTTTCTAAGCCCTTGGCTAATCTATTCTATCTTATCTTACCAACAATGCTTCTGTCCAACCGGACAAACGATTAAATTTTCTCAATGTATGAAACCAATAAAACAGGTAGGAACTTGTAGGGGCAGTGATATGTTAAAGATGGCAAATTGGAATTAATGAAAGGAGGCCTGTAACCATGGAACAAGTCCCAACTTCAAGCTGGCTGTTCATTTTCATCCCCGCAGTCCTTACCTTTGTCGCAGCATTTTACTGGTACTTTACCACTGATTGATGAACCCCTGCATTCTTTCTTAAACCAAAGGAGGTCTTTTTATGTTTGATGAAGTACAACAGGTAATCGTTGTTTTAGCTTCTATCTACCTGGTAGTTCTACTCGTTTTGGGAGTAATTGCAAGCCGTTACATGAAAAACTTAGAAGATTATATCCTTGCCGGCAGGCGGATCGGCCCCTGGGTAATGGCTTTTACCTTCAGCGCCACGGGCATGAGCGGGTGGCTGGCCATGGGGTTCGCCGGTTTTGTCTATAGAGCGGGATGGGAACCAACCTATACCATGATCCCCAGCGCTACCATCGGTATTTTGCTCAGTTTCGTTTTAGTCAGTAAATTAATTCGCACTTATTCAAAAAAAACAAACTCCATTACTATTCCAGACGTCCTCGAAGCCCGCTACTACGATAAAAGCCGAATATTACGAGTTGTAGCAATGATCATTATCCTTGCCGCCGCCCTGGCATATGTTAACGGCCAGCTGGTTGCCGCCGGGATTACCTTCGAAACCCTGATGGGCTGGGATTACCTCACCTGCGTGCTAATCGCAGCTGTGGTATTCGTGATTTATACGGTCATGGGCGGGCTGCTTGCTGTTGCCTGGACCGACTTTATCCAGGGCATTATCATGGTCACAGGAGCCGCCCTGGCTGGAATCTTTGCCCTTACCTTCTCCGGAGGCCTGGGGAATATGTCAGTCGAATTAGGACAAATTGCCCAGGAGGATCCCGATTTCATCATTTCTCCCTTTATCAGCGTGCCACTGATTATCATGGGGATCAGCCTGTTCCTGGGTGATGGGATCTTCAGCTGGGTGGGCCAGCCAACCCTGATGATGAGGTACATGGGGGCGACCACCCGCAAGTCGTTGAACTTAGCCGGTTTGCTTGCCGTATTTATCCAGTTTATCCTTTTCTACGGCACCTTCTTAGCTGCACTCTATATGCGCACCCAGTATCCCACCGCGGATATGCTGCCCATGGCGGGCGACACCGAAACTGTATTAATCCAGTTCTTCAGCGTTATGATCCACCCGATCTTTGCCGGTATCTTTATTGGCGGTTTACTGGCAGCGATGATGTCAACTGCAGACTCAATGCTCTTAATGGGTACATCCACTATCGTTAACGACGTCTATGCCAAGATTATCAACAGGAAAGCCACCGACAGGCAGCTACTGCTGTACGGCCGGATCATCACCGGTATAATCGCTGTAGTCGCCGTCTTGATGTCTCTTGACCGCGGAGCAGGAGTCCTGGTTATCTCCTGGTTCGGCTGGGTCACTTTAGGGCTATTTTTCACACCCATCGTCCTCGGCCTGTGGTGGAAGAGAACTACCCGTGAGGGGGCCATCGCCGGTTTGATCGGCGGTTTTATCGTACTCTTGTTCTGGAATCCCCTCGGCCTTGGTGAATACCTCTTCCAGGCCTTCCCGGCAGCAATTGTGGCCATCGCACTAACAGTTATCGTCAGCTTAAAGACCAAAGAACCGCCCAAGGAAGTAATCGATGAGATTGATGCAACCCACGAGGAAGGCAGGAGAAAAGAGCAAACTGAAGGAGTCAATCTTTCCCAGGTGCTCACTCCGCAAAAGCTGGCCGAACTGATGCAGTAAAATTGCTTAAACTTCACCATTGCGTTATAGTTTAAGCAAAACTATAAAGAGAAGACTCTCTTCCCGGCACCGGTTGAACGTTATGGTGCCGGGAAGAGAACACTTGATCTATAAGACCTCAGGGCACAAATTATCACGGCAAAAGCTTTCTTGAAAGGAGACTGGATAACTTAATGAGAGTGTTTAAAGTAGCCGCTGTCCAGACCCATACCGTAATCGGCGATAGTGAGGGCAACGTGGCAAAGGGTATTGAAGGCCTGAAAGAAGCAGCCGCCCAGGGGGCAAAAGTGGCCTGCCTCCCGGAACTTTTCAACACCGGCTATATTATTGAATCCCACCATCTTTACTCCCAGTCGGAACCGCTTGACGGCCCGGTAATTACCAGGCTGCGGGAATTCGCCGCAGAAAAAGAGATGATCATAATTGCCCCCATTGCTGAACGGGGCAAAGTAACCGGGGTTGTTTACAATACAGCCGTATTAATCGACGAAAACGGCGCTATTTTAGGCACCGCCCGCAAGAACTACCGCTGGGGAGTAGAAAAACTGTCTTACCGGGAAGGCAAAGGTTTCCCGGTTTTTTCAACCAGCGTCGGCAAAATCGGGATCCTGGTTTGTTACGATGCTGAAATGCCTGAACCGGCCCGTCTTCTGGCCTTGCAAAGCGCAGAACTTATCTTTGTCCCCTCCTGCTGGAGCAAAAAAGGCGAAACCCGCTGGGACATCCAGCTGCCGGCCCGTGCCCTGGACAACCTTTATTTCGTGGTTGGAGTAAATATCGTGGGTGAAAATAACTGTGGCAAAAGCAAGATTATTAACCCCCGGGGGCGGATTATGGCTGAGGCTTCCCGCGAAAACGAAGCAGTTCTCGTTACCAGGATCGGTCTGGATGAAGTAGTCGAAGCCAGGCGGGAAATCCCCTACTACACCGATTTCCGCCCTGAAACATTTTACAAATTGGAAGAGGGGGAAAGAAATGACCTCGATTGAGCTTGTAGATGCCACCGTGGGTAAAGAACGTGCCCGCGAGCTGATTAATGCCTGGGCGGAAAAAAAGAAACGGGACCCGGTTGAAATTACGAAAGAAGGGCTTGTTTACTACCCCTATTACTATGGGGAAACCACCACTTCAATCAAAAGGGTGCCGCCCCTGCCACCTCGCAAAATATATCACCACTGGCTTTTAGATGCGATCACCGGAAGACCTTTCATGCTTTCAGACACCCCAGAGAGCAAAACTTCACCAATCGAAGATCCGGCCAAAGTATTAGATCCGGTCATTGATCTACAGGGAGCCGCCGAAAACATCAAGGAACATCTGCCACGCTTCATCATGCGCCATTATAAATACTTCTTCACTCCAACCATCGAAACCAACGATTTTACTCTGTTCTACATCAAGGTATGGCTCTTTAACTTTACCGACAAAAATAACACCGAGATGTACTTAGGCATCAACAGCTGGAGTGGCAACATCATGGAGGTAGAGGATTAATTAGCTCAGCGCTTTTCAAGAGGCACGTAATCCTGGCGAGCAGAAACTGCCTTGTAGGCCGGCCGGATAATCTTGTTGGTATTAATCATCTCTTCCATCCTGTGAGCCGCCCATCCGGCAATCCGGGCAACGGCAAAAAGCGGGGTATAAAGCTGTAGAGGCAGGTCAAGCATGCTGTAGACAAACCCGCTGTAAAAATCAATATTGACGCTGACCCCTTTATACATTTTGCGTCTCTCGCTGATAATCTCAGGCCCCAGTTTTTCCACCAGGGAATAAAGCTTAAATTCATCATTGCGATTTTTCTCTTCGGCAAGGCTTTCGACGAACTTTTTCAAAACATTTGCCCGCGGGTCTGAACGGGAGTAAATCGCATGCCCCATCCCGTAGATCAAGCCGGCGTGGTCAAATACCTGCTTGTTGAGCATTTTTTCCAGGTAGTCGGCCACTTTAGTTTCATCGGTCCAGTCATCGATATTTGCCTTCATATCTTCGAACATCTGTACCACCTTGATATTGGCACCACCATGCTTGGGCCCCTTTAAGGATCCAAGGGCCGCCGCAATTGCCGAATAAGTATCCGTGCCTGAAGAAGTCACCACGTGGGTAGTAAAGGTAGAATTGTTACCCCCTCCGTGTTCGGCATGCAGGATCAAGGCAACATCTAAAATTTTCGCCTCCAGCGGGGTATAGCTGCTGTCCGGCCTGAGAATATGGAGGATATTTTCCGCCGTGGATAGATCGGACCGGGGCACATGGATATAAAGGCTTTTATTATGGTGATAGTGGCAAAAAGCCTGGTAGCCGTAAACCGAAAGCAAAGGAAATAGGGCTAAAAGCTGCAGGGACTGCCGCAGGGCATTGGGCAGAGAAGTTCCGTCGGCATATTCATCGTAAGCGTACATGGTAAGCACACTGCGGGCTAAGGTATTCATCATATCCTGGCTGGGAGCTTTCATAATAATATCCCTGACAAACCCGGTGGGTAAGGATCGGTAATTAGCCAAAAGCTGGTTAAATCTTTCCAGTTCACCTGCATCGGGCAGCTGTCCGAAAAGCAGCAAGTAGGCCACTTCTTCAAAACCAAAGCGGTTTTCTCTGCTCAATCCTTCCACTATTTCTTCTACGTCAATCCCCCGGTAATAAAGCTTACCGTCGCAGGGCTGTTCCTTTCCATCAACTATTTCAGTAGCGATCACTTCGGAAATTTCCGTCAACCCGGCCAAAACCCCTTTGCCGCTTAAATCGCGAAGGCCTCTTTTAACATCGAATTTATCATAAAGTTCCGGGTCAATCTTGCTATTGCTCTCACACAAGGTGGAAAGTTCGGTGATTTCAGGGGTCACCTGGGAAAAAGGATTACTCATGAATATCTAGCCGCTCCTTTCATAAGTTACTTGTTGCAAGATTATATCACAGATCATCTACCGGGTTAAAAAAAGACAGCTTTTCAAAAGCTCACGTGACAAAAAATGAAATAACTTATTTTATGTTATTTGCATCATACAATTTATTATGCTATTATATGAATACAAATATGCTGTATATTGATGGTGAAGGAGGGTAAAGCTGTGCGGACAACCATAAATTTAGATGATCAGTTAATTAAGGAAACAGAAGCCATTTATAAGGCTGAATCACGCTCTAAATCTATTGAACGTGCCCTAAAAGATGCCCTCGAAATAAAAAAGAAAGAAAAATTAAGAGAACTGGTCGGTAAAATCGAGTTTGATGAAGAGGCTATGCAGCAGTTCAGGGACGGTGAGCGATGAAAAATATACTGATCGACACCTCAATCTGGATCGAGTATTTCAAGGGTAATCAGGCAATCACCGGGATGGTTGATAAACTACCTACCGGCAACGCCTGTATCACGGGCACGGTGATAACAGAGCTGATCCAGGGAATGAAAAACAAAACAGAAAAAGAAGACTTTGTGATGGCGCTTAAAAGCATACCTTCGCTCGAATTAACCGGTCAAGATTGGATTGATGCAGGTATTTTTGGCTCTAACTTAAGGAACAAAGGAATTACTGTACCCCTGCCCGACCTGATCATTTATACATTAGCTTTAAATAATAGCTGTTCTCTCTGGACCAGGGACAAGCACTTTCAAATCATAGAAGAAGCAACTAATTCAGGACTTGAAATATACAATCCCCTGTAAACTTTTAACTCAAAGGACTGCCCCTTAGGATCACATCTCATGTAACATCTCGGCAAAATAGGTCTGGCCATGTCCGTTCTTTAGGGAAAGCAGCTCCAGCACCCCTTCTACATCTGCCAGGGCGCGGTGTTTCTTGTCGGGCGCAATGCGGTGCCTTTCAAGCAGCCTCTGCAGGCTGCGGCCGCCGCCCCAGCTTACCCCGGACATGGAACAGTACCACGGTTTTCTCTTTGCAGAAGGAATAATTTTCGTAACAAAACCCCGGTCAAAAGAAGCGTTATGGGCCACCAAAAAATCAACCCCTTCGATCATTTCTTTAACCCTGGCTATATCCAGGCGCTCACCGGCCAGTTCCTCTTTTGTCAACCCGTGCACCAGGTAGGCCCCCTCGCTGATACTACAGTTAGGTTCCCGCAAACCACAGTAACTGTCCACGATCTCTTTTATGCCTTGCTGATCATAGCTGAAAAGCACCAAAGCCAGCTCGATAATTTCATCATAGCGGGCATTGAGCCCCGTGGTTTCTACGTCGATGCACCCGGCAATACCTGTTTTAAGCCCTGGCCTGCCAGCGGGTTCAATTGTTTCTGTCTGGCAAATTTCACCGTCTTTTTTCAACTCTAAGATCCGGTCCACCCGGAAATTACGCAGCTCATTTCTTTTCAGACAATAAGCCCTCATCCCGAGATAACTCTTGCCGCGGTACTCCATCTGACCGACGCTTTCAGGAATAACCACCCGCTTGCTCTTTTCATCAGTGGTTTTTAGATAAACCATCTCGAGCTTTTCTTTGTTTTCAGCAGCCCCTTCAATAATCGCAACCTTGTCATCTAAGGGCAATTTTTCCTCTGAAAGCTCATACTGCTGTGCGGTAATAAAGTTAACCACCCTGAAATCAAGGCGGATATCTGATATTTTGACCTTCCTTTTAAGAAAAATGCCCTCGAAGCTGCGGCAGCGAGAAAGGGCCACATAAAGCTGACCGGAAGCAAAAGTGCCCCTGCCCAGGTCGATAACCACGTTGTCAAAGGTCTTGCCCTGGCTTTTATGGATGGTGATCGCCCAGGCCAGTCTCAGGGGATACTGTTTAAAAGAACCTACATTATCGGCAGCTACGGTTTGCTTATTTTCATCCCAGTAAAAGCGCCAGACTTTCCACTTAAAGGGGGTTACCTCGACCACGGAACCATCATTTAATTTCACTTCCAGGCTTACATCCAGGTTTTCATCCTGGTCTCCATCAATAATCCTTTCTACCGTGCCGATGGTGCCGTTAATCCAGCGACCCGCTGCATCATTGTTCAGAAGCATCACCTGGGCCTTTTCTTTTAACTCCAGGACTTCATCTGCCGGATAGCTTTTCCTGTCTATCTCACCGGTGATTTCCGCTTCAAAATAATATGGCTCTCCAGCTAATTTTTCCAGTTCCGCCCGGTTCCTTTCCTCCGCCATGGCATTAGTAGTAGTCAGGTAGATGGCCTCTTCGGGCAGTTCTCTTTCACTTGCTACTACCCGCTCGTTAAGCATTGCCAGGTCTTCTTCGGTAACCGTTCTGTTGCGGATCTTGTTTAACAGCTCAATAAAATGCCGGTCGCTCTGGCGATAAATTTTTTCGAGCTCTAAGTGCTCTACTGCGACTTCCCGGTACACCCTGGCGTCGAAGAAATATTCACTGTCATAATGCTTTTTAAACAGCTCCCGTTCACGACCGACCACCACGGGTGGAATCTGGTAGAGGTCACCGATAAAAATCATCTGGATGCCTCCAAAAGGCACCCCGGGTTCTTTACCGTTTATCCTTAAGAACTGATCAATGCAGTCCAAAAGATCGGCTCTCACCATCGATATTTCATCAATTACAATTGCCTCTAAGTTTTTATAAATGGGCGAGGCCTTTTTTTCGGCCTGCCTTTTAACCTTCTCAACAGTTATCTCCGGTCCAAAACCGAAGAAAGAATGGATGGTTTGACCGGCAATGTTTACCGCTGCCACCCCGGTCGGTGCCAGGACAACCATATTCTTCTCTGTGTTGGAGCGAAAATAGCCAAGCAGAGTCGATTTGCCCGTGCCGGCCCTGCCGGTGATGAAAACATGGCAAGATCTGTTTTCCATCAATTCCAGCGCTCTTGCAAACTGGGGATTAATCTCGATATTACCGGACACCGCCTACCATCCTCTCCCCCGGTTCAGGATAGATTACCTGCCAGAAAGCTGTTATCTTTTAAAGATTTTCTGATTAACCTTTTTGCTATTGTAACCCGAAAAGCAGGTCTGTAACAATGTAAGGATGAGATTAAACTTTTTTCAAGCAAAATTAAGGGCTTGATCCTTCTAAAAGAAAAACCACTTAAAAAATAAATTCCCGCAAGAAACTTAGATTTCATTCTAAATGCCCCTTTTTTTACGGCCTGGTCAGAACCTATTACATACCAGAAAGCTTCGCCTTTACATCCCCTGCAACACTTGTTGCCTTCTCACCTAAATCCTGGGTTAGGGAACCTTTCTCAAGCTGCCGCTCCAGTAATTCCTTTTCCACTATTTCAGAGTTTCCATCCGGCCATTTAACTACGTCAACCTCTAAGTCAACATACCTGATCCGGTCGGGGTAAACTTCCACCTGGGTATTGATATTATAATACTGGCCAATCAAACTGCCGTCACTGCGGTAATAGCTGTGCCGGTAATACCAGTCTCCTTCACCTACTTCGGTAATAGCATAGTCCCCTTCTTCCTTGGGCACAGTCAGGCCGTCATAGGTATATCTCCCCTTGAACTTGCTCCTTTCAAGGACCAGTCTTTTATCTTTGTAACTGGCATCAATGATCTTCCCCTCCGATAGAGAAAGGACCCTGCCGTCTAATTTAACATGCTCAATGGCTACCTCCCTGCCGCGTTTTAAAAACCCCCAGATCAAGTTTCTTTCCATATCCCTGGCAAATCGCTTCCTCTGCCCCGGGTGACGGGATAGCTGCTTTTGTTCCATTAAATCTAAGAATCTGGGCGCAAACACCCTTAGCCGGTGATGCAGAGGCACTGTCGGCAGGACCTTGTTGCGCCACTGGTCTAAGGCCTTCTTGGACTGGTAGGGAAGTTCAATATCCACTTCGGTTTCAGCAACCCCTTCTTTTTCCCGGCAGATGGCATCAAAGAAATTGTCCTTGAGCAGTTTTACTACCAGCCCCACCTCAAAGGGCTCCCCTTTTAACACTACCCCCTGAGAGTCCCGTCGGTCTTTGATTTCCACTTCAACCGGCTCAGGCACATCAAGATGATCATATCCTTTAAACCTGGCCTTAATCGGCCTGGAAGGACTAACAATAGAAAAGTTATGCTCCAGGAAAAAACAGGTCAAAGCGGTAGCATAAATCCCTCTAATTTTTAAGCCCATGATTAACCACCTCGCGAATGACCGGTTCCTACTATGCGCAAGCGATTGTTCTCAAACTCATAGCTGGCACCGGTAATTTTTTCTGCCAGCCACAACCTGGCCTCTACGTGTTCACTCAGGGAAGGGATTTTATACTCGCTTTTCCCATCGGCCAGAGCGCAGAAAGGAATCAATTGATCTGCCAGGTGGCGATCCACGTTCGCCCCTGTTTTCAAATCTTCAATCAGGCTTCTTGCCACATTCCGCCCGATATATTCAGCAGGCCTTCTCGGCGCCCCGGCCATATCAGCACCTACCAGGCCGCCTCGATCGCTTCTGGCCCACACCGCCAGGACAGCTCCGGGCTGCAGGGAAACCTCCTCGAAGGCAGGGCTGTCCTGCAAATCGTTTACTACATCCAGTACCGCCTTATATCCTTTGTTCAGCAATTTTTTCCGGCACTCCTCGGCCATTCTCTCAGAAACCTTTCTCTGGTTCAACAAAGATGAAAAAGAAATCCCCTTCACCTCTAATATATTGCCCTGTTCGGCAAGGTTCACCGGTTTAAGCTTTTCTTTTTGGGGTTTAACTGTTAACACCAGCACTCCACCCCCTTCGGGCACAAAGCCTGGCCGAATAATTTCAATTTCTATTTCCGCTCCCATGGACTGCAAGAGAGGAACTAACACGTATTTTAAATGAAAGGCTGAAGGGGCATAATCCTGGAACAACCCGCCGGTGAGATGGTAAACGGAAGGCTTGTCTGCAAACAAGGCCAGGGGCATTATAGTTAAGGCCAGCATGGTAACAGAACCGGAGGTGCCGATATCAAAACTAAAATGCCCACCTTTGACGCTCCGCCCCGGCTTAAACCTTATTTCCTCAGAACCCACTTCAGCGCCTGTCAACTCTCCATCACATATCTGCCTGCAGGCTTCAATCCCTTTTAAGTGCTGAGCCCGTAATCCGGGTTTATCCCTTTTAGCTCTGATATTTTTTAGGTAAAGTTCCTGACCTGTAAGGGCGGCAAGGGAAACCGCATCCCTTACAATCGTGCCGGAACCTGATTTTTGGCTCCCGTCAAGCTCGATCATTTTTTTTTCACCTCTTTTTTAACCCCACAAGGCTAGCTTACCTTGATTTTGACAAAGATCAACCCGCCTAAAAAATAAGTCACCGCTAAATACCTATAATCTTCTTATAAACCGGGATGAGTTGACAGCAAAGCGAGCAGGTTCACTTAGCCACCTCCTTCCAGGCTCACTATCATTGTATTTTCATTTAACTTCTATTTCTTAGGTTTTTATGGTATATTATTAGCGTTTATTATTTATTTTCAAAATCCTGCCATTCGGATTAAATGATAATAGGAATTAAAAAACAACATATAACAAAAAAAGGAGATGAGAAGATGCTAATTTTGAAAAAGTGGTCAATTTTTTTAGTTTCTCTGCTTGTTATTCTGACCATAACCTTAGCCGGTTGCTCAGACAGCCCTGAAGAAACACCTCCGGAAACCGCCCCTGAAGAAGAGCCGACAGATGAAGCAGAAGCAGTAGAAACAGAAACTACAGAAGATGGTATGCAGCGCTTTGAAAGTGTTGATCTTGGTTTTGCCATCAGCTACCCGGAAGATTGGATCTATGAAGTAGATGGACATATCGTTATTTTTAGCGGGCAAGAAGGAACAGAAGCATATGACACAACGCTAAACCTGCAAACTTTACAATGGGGCATTGCATATGAGTCGTTTCATGATTTTTACGAGGATTACAAAGGCCAAGTTGAAGGAGCCGGCGGTAGAATATCAGATTTAGCTCAAGAAGACTACGTGCAAGACGGAGAAAATTTTGATGGAGCGGGATTCGTAGCTGAATACACCCAGGATGGTACTGTTTTCAGGCAATTTATAGTGGCGGTAGACCGGGGCGACGGTTACTTTCACCAGCTAAGCTACACCGCACCGGAACATCTCTATGAAAAGTACGAGGATACCGCGATTCAGATAATGGATACGTTAAATTTACTTGGGCTGGATAGTTAAGGCCCATTTTTTTCATCAAAACCTGGAAGACGAGATACCTATTAAGCCAGAATATAAAAAATACGAATACCTTTTTGTTACCTTTGCTTCACAATATTAAATCTCCTTTATGCCGAGATATGGGGGGCCTTCTGCCTCTCTGAAGTTAATAAAGGAGATTTTTCATGCGCAAGAAAACCTGCTATCTTTTTTATTTCTATGTAACTAAGATAACCGCATTTTAACCAGGGTGATTAATCATTCTTTCCAGCCCGTCTAAAAGCCGGCGATCATCTTCTGCGTTACGCTTTTTGGGCCCCCTGGTCCTACCTCCGCTGCGGCGGTACTTGGCTTTCAAGGCCCGCTCCTCTAACAAAATGCTTATTTTATCCGGCTGATACTCTTTTCCAGATGGGCTTATACATCTGGCCCCCTTGCCAATTAACATTGCTGCCAGCCCCCAATCCTGGGTGACGGCCAGATCACCTTTTTCGGCCAGATTGATTATTTTCAAATCTGCTTCCTCCGGATCATCACCGACAGTCAAATGATTTTTCGATACTATATCATGGTTGAAACTGGCCACTGTCCAAACTGGCAGATCATATTTTTCACCCAGCTCCAGGCATATTTGCAGCACCGCCCTTGGACAGGCATCAGCATCAACTATAATTCTCATTTAAACCTCCCCTAATATTCTAAATTGATCTGCTGTAATCATATCATGACGGCAGCAAACCTGGAAATGTTGAATAATCACAAGCCGAAATAAAAAAACTACCAAAGCATAAGTTTAAATTGTATAAAAGCAGGAACCTTGGTAAAATAAAGATACTCTTTGCTGGAAGGGGAAACTCATATGTCAAATATAAAACATGTTACGCCAACTGTACGCGGACAAATTACAATTCCTAAGCATATCCGTAAAGAGTTAGGGATAACCTCCAGCACAAAACTCAAAGTATATTTAGAAAACAATAAAATTGTGGTTGAACCTGCCTCCCCACTGGATCTCCTTTTTAAAGATCTCGAGAAACAAGCTAATGATAAAGGCTATACAGAAGATGATTTGTTCGGGGAAGTTGAGATGGTTAGAGAAAAACAGGCGAGAGAGAGATAAACAAATGATGAAAATAATTCTTGATACAAATACAATTATTCTTGGTATGGCTTTCACGGGCAATGAAAGAAAGCTGCTTGATGCTATTTATAAAAACAAGGAGTTCCTGATCTTAAGTGAATATATAGTATCGGAAACAAAAAAAGTGCTAAGCAAGAATTTTACTGGAGCGGAAAAACTATTTGATCGATTTTTAACTCATTTGCAATACGAAATAATGCCCTATCCTTCTAAAGATAAGGTAAAAGAAGCCGAGAAGATAGTCAGGGACCCGAAAGACGCAGTTATTCTGGCCACGGTATTAGAGGTTAAACCCGATATTTTTGTAAGTGGTGACCTTGATTTTCACACCTCAGAAGTTACCCTTTTAACTAATGTAATGCATCCCAAAGAAGCGATAGCGATGATAGAATATCAAACCAAGTAAAAGCAACTGCAAATCAATTGTCCTGCTTCACAACCCATATCCAAAAAAACATTTTTCCCCGGTGATGCAAATGTTAACTTCCCGGAAATGGTTACTCATTATTTGGATTTCTCGAAACTATTTCAACAATTAGCATTTATCTCCTGCAAACAAACACCAAGTTTCTTCTTCCGGGCTATTCCATCCGGATTAACTTGCTCCATCCATCCAACCCAGTTTTGCATCTGGGACAGAATCAATTCCCGGACTGTACGGTTTTAAATCAAGCAACATACTACCATCTAATGCATCAAGGCCCTGCACAGTTAGAATATTGCCTTCTCTGTTGATCAAATCAACTACACTGAAATTGATTGGATTCGGCCTGCTGGGGGAGCG
>CAYXQO010000026.1:0-24747 GCA_964467475.1 uncultured Syntrophomonadaceae bacterium | reverse complement strand
AGGGCACATCACCCGTAATATATTCCAGGGCCTTTTTTTCCACCACGAAAAAGCCGCCGTTGATCCAGCCTTCCCCGGTTAAGGGCTTTTCGACAAATTCAGTAATCAGGTCCCCGTCTGAGAACTCCAGGCTGCCAAAACGCGCCGGCGGCCTGACCGCAGTAACGGTCACCAACCTGCCGTTACGACGATGGAACCGCACCAGCTCATTTATATCGACATTGCAAACCCCGTCGCCATAGGTAAGCATAAACCTATCATCATCCAACCAATCAGCCAGTTTTTTTAAACGTCCTCCGGTGTTGGTGAAAAGTCCGGTTTCCACCAGGTGTACTAACCAATCCTCGGTGACCTCATCATGCACCTCGGTCCTCCCGTCGGCCAGTGAGATCGAAACACTGCCATTCATACAGAAATAGTCGTAGAAGTATCGCTTGATCATTTCACCCTTGTAGCCCAGGGCAACGATAAATTCTTTAAAGCCGTAGTGGGCATAGTGCTTCATAATGTGCCAGATAATCGGTCTCCCCCCAACCTCGACCATCGGCTTCGGCCGGGTGACGGTTTCTTCGGCCAAACGCGTACCCATGCCACCGGCTAATATCACTACTTTCATACTTTCTCCCCCTCAACCGCTTTTAAAGCTATTTCTTTGTAAAGTGTATATGTGTCTACAAAAACCCTGTCCAGGGTAAACCTTTCTAAAAACAACTTACGTCCCGCCTGCCCCATTTTTTTGCGCTTGCCCGGATCTTTGAGCATAACCTCTAATTTCTGTTTCAACTGCTCTTTGTCTCCTGGGGCAAATAAAGATCCGCTTTCCTCCTCTTTTACTGCTTCCGGGATCCCGCCAACTTGTGATACCACCACAGGCAACCCTGCCCGCATTGCTTCTAACACGCTTAAGGGAAAACCTTCCCTTTTTGAGGAGAGCACAAAAACTTGTGCTTTAGCTAAAATTTGCGGCACGTCACCCCGGGTCCCCAAAAATTCAACCCGCTCTAAAAGATCAAGCTGTCGGGCAAACTGTTTAGCTTCCGCCAACCCCGGCCCTTCACCTATAAAAGTAAGCTGCCACCGGTATTCTTTTAAGCTCCCTAAAGCGCCGAGCAAAGTGCGGTGGTCTTTGGGCCTCGCAAAACGCGCCACCATCACCAACCGCGGCGGTTCAACCGCAGGCTCTGCGATCAGAGTTTCATCAATATCAGGCAGCCCGTTATGGATCACCGCCAGTTTTTCTTTTGAGATTACCTTGAACTTTCGGGCAAGCGCCGCCTCGCTTTCTGAAACCGCAACTATTTTGTCCGCCGCAAAAGCCCCGATCTTTTCCATCAAGCGGTAAAACCGACCTGCAGGGCTTTGTTCTCTTCCCCCGAACAAAAAGCCGTGTGAGGTATGCACCGCTGGCACTCCCAAGGATTTCGCTGCCAGGCGCCCGAGTAACCCGGCTTTGTTCGAGTGGGTGCTGACCAGTCCCGGGTTTAACCCTTTCAAAGCCGCCCTGGTTTCAAAGAAAGCAAGCAAATCTTTAAGCGGCCTGATCGGATGGACCAGGTGTTTCAGTTCCTGAAAAGCAATGCCGCGGGTGAGAAGCTCATCAGATAAATAGCCGCTGCCGCCGGCTAAAACTAAAACCTGTTCGCCTGCCTCTTTAAGCTTTGCGGCTGTCTCGAGCACGTACTTTTGCGCCCCGCCGGGTTCTTCTGCCCGGGTAATTAAAAATACGACCGGACCTTTAGCAGCACTAATTTCTCCTTGCCTCAGGCTTTTTCCCTCTTGCGGTGATTCAGCGGGAGCAACCTCGTTTCTTAAATCCTCTGAGTTTTCTTCCCTCGGTGATATTATTTCAGCCACCCGGCCCCTCCTTTTCACCTGTCTGCACCGCAATTCACATGCAAGGCATTATAAAATAGGTTACTGCTCAGCCTTGCTGCTTTTTGGACAGGAGCCTTTGCGATAGAGCGGTAGCAATGGCCGATATAGCAAAGATTGCATCCGGTCGGACTGCATGGAGACAGGCCGCTTGAGGTCTAGAGCCCTAAATGGCGAATGCTAAAGTGTAACCAAAGATTAAGCCTGTAGCTTTAGCCGCTGCCATTGCACACAATGAACCGGCACCAGTCCAAAATGTAGCAAGGCTGAACAAATATTAAAAAAAGCTGCACTAACTACCGGCCGATGCCGCTGTAGCTAAAGCCTTTTTCTTTCAGCTCGCTGCCATTTAACATATTACGCCCATCAACGATGATCTTTTGCTTCATCGAATCTCCGAGCTCCTCCCAGGGTAAGTGGTAAAACTCATCCCAGTCGGTTAAAATCAACACTGCATCACAGTCTCTGGCTGCTTCGCCAGCCGCACTACAGTAGACAACTTCCTGCCCGGGGAAGTTTTTGCGGTAGCGTTCTTCTGCCACCGGGTCATATGCCTTCACCCGGGCGCCCATATCAAGCAGCTCGGCAATTACATCAATTGCCGGCGATTCCCTGATATCATCGGTATTGGGCTTAAAGGAAAGTCCGAAGATTCCCACGGTGCTGCCGCGGACCACTTTTAAGGCTTCCTGTAGCTTTTCGATCACTTTCTTTTTCTGGCGTCGGTTAACATCCAAGGCTGCTTGGACCAAATCTAAATCGCAGTTGTACTGGCTGGCGGTAAAAAGCAGGGAGCGAACATCTTTCGGGAAACAGCTGCCGCCCCAACCGGCACCCGCTTTTAAAAACCCGGGCCCGATCCTTTTATCAAGCCCGATACCCTTGGCTACTTCGGTAATATCTGCACCCACCTTGTCGGCAATGCCTGCTACCTCGTTGATAAAAGATATTTTCATCGCCAGGAAAGCGTTGGCAGTGTATTTGATTAGCTCTGCACTAGTCGGGCTGGTAGTGACCAGCGCCGGTAGCTGGTATCCTTCCGGCCGCGGCACTGCTTGTGGCGGAGTAAAGGTCTGCTCTATAATCGGCGCATAC
This sequence comes from uncultured Syntrophomonadaceae bacterium, assembly GCA_964467475.1. Classification (GTDB taxonomy): domain Bacteria; phylum Bacillota; class Dethiobacteria; order DTU022; family DTU022; genus B1SED10-74M. The sequence continues at coordinate 21,780 of CAYXQO010000026.1, read as the reverse complement.
ATCTGGCGAAGCAAGTTCATCGCCTGCACCTCTTCTGCACCAACCACGATCCTGTCAGGGTAGAAGGTGTCGTGCAAGGCAGCTCCTTCCCGTAAAAACTCCGGGTTAGAGGCCACGCTGAACTCACACCTTAGGCCCCTTTTCTCGAGTTCTTCTTTGATCACTGTTTCCACTCGCCTGGCCGTCCCTATAGGTACAGTCGACTTATTGACCACCACCGGCGGGTCAGACGGGTCTAAGGCCTGGCCCACCTCGCGGGCCACTCCTTCTACGTAGCTTAAATCGGTATCGCCATTTTCTTTAGAAGGTGTGCCAACTGCAATAATCACGATATCTGTACCGGGCAAATTTGCCCCGATTTCCCGGGTAAAATTAACTTTTTCACCGGTTTCCTGGAGCAGTTCTTCTAGCCCCGGTTCATAAATGGTCGAAATGCCCCGCTCTAACTTATCAATAATCTCGGTATCTTTGTCCACACAGGTTACGTTGTGGCCCAAATATCCTAAGGCCATCCCTGTGGTTAAACCTACGTAACCAGTGCCGACAATCATGATCTTTAGCTTTTCTGCTTCCCGCAAAACTTGCTCACCCGTCCTTTCTTATACCCATTTTCCCTTTCCACCAGTCTACCGTCTCTAAGACGCCGTCTTCCAGGCTGTAAGCCGGTTCAAAACCGACCGAATCTTTTAAGCGCCTGGTATCTGCCAAAAGTAACGGCGGGTCATCCCCTGCAGCGGCGATCGCGCCAAACCTGACCTTGTCCTGCCGTCCTACCTCCCTTGCCGCCAGGCCGATTATATCTTTCAAAAAAATCGGCCGCCCGGAGGCGATATTAACCGGGCCCTTAACACTGCTGTCAAGCAAAGCCGCAAAAGCGGCAGCGGCATCTTTAACGTAAATATAGTCGCGCACCTGCTCCCCGTGGGTGCAGGGCACGTATTCACCCCGCAAAAGCGAGGTAACCACCGTGGGCACCAGCCGGTCGATATGTTCACCCGGCCCGAAGAGGAAAAAGAGTCTCCCCCAGGCGGTGCTCACCTCTGCCTGCTCGCCGGCAGCCCCGGTTAACTGATTAAGCGAGCTCTTACAAACCCCGTACAGGGTGTTCGGGGAGAGCGGGGTCTGGTATTCAGTGCAAAAGCCGTAGCTCCAGTCGTACTCGGCGCAGCTGCCGGCCATCACCGCCCGCTTACCCCCGCTGTCGATAAAGGCCTGGAACAGGCCTAAGCTGGTGCGCACCCAGCGCAGGTTTTCAAGAGAGTTCCAGTAAAACCCCGGGGTCACGTCCCAGGCCAAATGCAGCAGGTACTGCGGTTTCACCTCGGCGATCAGGCGCAGGACATGCTCTGCATTGTGCAAATCGGCATGGTGCCACTCTAAATTCTCTCTTCTATGATTGCGCCGATCTTTCGAGCTAACCGCGTGCACCTCGAAACTCCGTTCTAACAACGGCTCGATACAGTGAGAACCGATAAAACCGCCGGCTCCCGTTAAGAGGACTTTTTTCATGCTTTATAATCCGGCCAACTGAGATCTCTAGAAGAGATTATTTTTTCTTCCAGAGGCCACTTAATGCCAAAGGCTGGATCGTTCCACCTCACTCCCCGGGCAGATTCATGGTTATAAAACGTTGACATCATATAATAAACGGCAGTGTTATCCTCCAAACTCTGGAAGCCGTGAGCAAAGCCCTCCGGAACATAAACTAGCCGCCTGTTTTCCTCTGATAACTTTACTCCCTGCCAGCAGCAGTAGGTCTCAGACTCTTCGCGCAGATCAACGATCACGTCATAAATTGTTCCTTTAACACATTGTACCAACTTTGCCTCCTCATGAGGTTCCGCCTGGTAATGCATGCCCCGCAGGGTACCCTTCTTTTTATTCCAGGAAAGATTCGCCTGCACAATCTCAAAAGTAAGACCCAACTTTTCAAACTCGTGCTTGCAGTAGGTGCGCGCGAAAAACCCCCGCTCATCTTCTTTTGCTTCAAGCTCAATAACAAAGGCCCCGGAAAGGTTACATGCTTCGAAGATCATCTGTTTAAAAAATTCAAGACCTCCCTGCTCAAATATTTATTCCCTAAATATAGCTTCTCTGACCTCTGTCACCACTGGTTCGGTCCTCTCGATGACCTCGAGCACTTCTTCTGATTGTTCTTCATCGAGTTCACCGGAACTTTTAACGATCATCTCTATGGCACCGGTCATTTCATCGCTGAATTGATTCAGCTTTTCCAGCGCTTCCACCACCTCGTCGCCTTCCATCAACCATTCTCTATCGCCTCTAACCACCACTACTTCCCAGTGCTCGATCGTTTCCATCTCCGGGAAAGTTTCATCCAAATGTTCATCCTGCACGTCTTCGATCGTTCCCTTGTGCTCTTGCAACCACTCTCTTCTTTCCTCGTCATATTCAAAGGGCATATCCTCTTCTGCATGCGGGTCCCTTGTCCAACCCTTCAGGTCCGGCACTACGTCTAATAGCACCGGGGTTAGTTCTTCCACGTAGGCATTAACTGCATAAAGGTCTTCTTCTTTAAACCTGGCCTCTTCTTCCTCTTCTTCTGCGCAGCCCGTACCTAAAAGAGCAAGCGCGCCGGTTAAAAAAGCCAGGAACATTACCAGGACCGGCTTATTCAAGAATGGGGCACCTCCTAAAAGACATTTATTTCCGGTACAAAGATGACAAACCGCCCGTTCCACTGCCTGATATATTCCATCTGGTTGGTGATTTCCCCGGTTAAATTCCAGGGTAAAACCACCAGGTAGTCGGGGCGTTTCTGATCGACCATTTCAGGTGCAAGTACCGGGATGTGGCTCCCAGGCAGGTAACGGCCCTGCTTGTGCGGGCTGCGGTCCACGGTAAATTCAATCAGTTCCGGGCCGATGCCGCAATAGTTTAGCAAGGTATTGCCCTTAGCCGGAGCGCCATAGGCAGCCACCCGACTGCCTTGCTCAGTCGCTCCGATCAAAAATTTCAAAATCTCTTTTTTAGCCGTTTTCACCTGCTCGCTAAAAGCCTTGTACGTCTCTAAATTTGTTAAACCCCTCTTCTCTTCTAAAGCCAGTAATTCCTGCACTCTTCTTTTTCCCGTCATCAAAGTGTCTGCGGTTGCCCCTAACGCGCCTACAGGAATATTTTTATCTTCTTTCCGGCAGGCAAAGATGCGCAAAGACCCCCCATGGGTAGCGAGCTCTTCTACTTCGATAATCTCTAGACCATGGCTACTAAAAACCTTCACTGCACTGGTGAGGGAAAAATAGGAGTAGTGCTCGTGATAGATTGTGTCAAACTGCCTTTTTTCAATCAAACTTAAAAGCCCCGGGAATTCTAAGCTGATCACCCCGCCAGGTTTAAGCACTTTTTTCATCCCTCGTAAAAGATTGTTTAGATTAGGGATATGGGCAAGCACGTTGTTGCCGACTAACAGATCAGCCTTTTTACCTGCTGCCACCAGTTCTTCAGCCAGTTCTTGATCAAAATAGTTCACCCATGTCTCGATGCCTTTTGCTTTTGCCACTTCTGCTACATTTTCTGCCGGATCTATCCCTGTAACAGGTATCTCTTGCTCTTTAAAAAAAGAAAGCAGGTAACCGTCGTTACTGCCTATCTCAAGCACCCTGCTTTTTTTATCTAAATTAAAACGTTCTATTGTTTTCCACGCGTAATTTTTGGCATGTTCCAACCAGCTATCCGAATAGGAAGAGAAGTAGGCATAATGACTAAAAATGGCCTCCGGCTTTTCCACTTCTTCGAGCTGCACCAGCAAGCAAGAATTGCAGACATATACTTTTAATGGATAAAAAGGCTCCATTTTTTTTAAGTCGGCAGGCTCTAAGTAAGAGTTAGCCAGAGGCGAAACACCTAAGTCTGCAAAGATATGCTCTAAAGGGGTCCCGCAAAACCGGCAGCATCCCTGCAAAACTTTACCGCCTCTTTGCGACGTTTCCGCTGTTTCGCCGACTCTCATAAACAGACTAGCCCTCCCCTTGTTTAATTAACTTCCGGTGCTTCTACCGGTATTTCCACCACTTCCCTGAGCTTGCCCCGGGCCATCAGGCGGTAATCGGGGTTGGAGACGTGCTTGGGCTCGCAGGTCTGGAGGGTAATCGCCGGATAATCGGTTGAATGGATCGGTTCCCAGTCGTACTTACAAAAAACCTCAACCCACTCCACTTCGTAAATGAAGCGGTAGCCGTCTTCCACATCTAAATAGATCTCATCGCCTTCTTCTAACTGATCAATATCCAAGAAGAAATTCCACCTGCCAGCACGGTGCCCGGCAAAAGCGACATTGCCTTCTTCTGAGCTCGGCAAATCGCTCATCTGGAAATGGGTCGGGCCCTTATCAAGCAACGTTTCGTCAAAGACGTCACCGCCGCCCTGTGCTACCAGATCCATATCTATCGCGGGGATAATCAGGCGCATCGGCTGCCACTCTTCGATAACCACCTTCTCCGGCTCGTCTTCAAAAATACGGTGAAACCCGGCGGTAGCTTCAAATTCCTCCCGCAGCTGCTGTTGCCGGTAGTCCACCAGGTACTGTTCTAACCAGGTGTAGCCGATCACTCCTACACCTGCTACGATCAACACCACCGCTAAAACCTTATAAATCCTTGCTGTTCCTGCTGCTTTTTTCTTTTTTCTTCTTTCGCTCCGCGAACCTCTCCTGTAACTGTTCCGCGAACCGTCCATGCTCTTTTCCTCCCTGTGCTTTAGGTGATATTCTCTCTTTTTAATTTATCAATTTAATAGTTTTTCCTTACTGGTAAGTCCTCTAAATACCCGCTCGTACTGCTCGATCAGTTGATCATCACTGAGATCTTCCTCGATTACCGATAGCTTGACCCGTTCTACCCATCGTTCTTTGATCGCCCCTGCGATAGGTTCATCCAAAGCAACAATTCGGTCGGCCTTCTCGTACAATTGCTGCTCCAACTTCCTGGCCGCCTTGATCATAAGGCCGTTTTTCAAAGTGCCGCGTTTCACAGGCCCATCAGGCCATAGCTCTCTGATCTCTGCCACCAGCGGCACACTATAGTATTTGCTCAGATTCATTGCCGGCAGGCCCGCAGTCAAAGGCGGCGATACAGTCAAGATTACATCTGGCGGTGGCAACTGCCGGGCTTGTTTGCCCGTCATTCGAGCAAACTTTAAAAAAGCGAACCCTTTTTTTAGCGCCCCCATTTCCCTTACTAAGGGCACATTAAAAGTAATAATCTTCAAGCCGTTTTTCTGACGCAAACCGATTTTCTTATCGCCTAAATCAAAATCTGCTACCCGGTTGATCGTAAATACGGTTACATCGTGGCCTCTTTTTATGCATTCCTGCCCTACCTTGAGCAGACGGTCTTCTTGCGTCCCGTTTAAATCAAGGTACTGGGCGATAATATATAGATTCATCTATTAAAACCTTTCATCAATGTCTAAGTCTTATTATTTATATTTTCCTACACGAATATTATACATCATCTAAGCAAGCTTTGCTGCAAGAAAAACCACCTTTAGCCTAAAAAATACCATACTTACGTACCAGTTTTTTCTAGTTTAAAGCCTGAAAGGTAAAAGTTTCAAGTAGGAATTAAGCATGAAGATGTCGAAAATCTTTTAGCAAACCGTGCACTGCTTATTTAAAAAGTCCTAAGCGCTGCCGATAATGAAAGAAAAAGTATTGATACCAGGAGGAAGCGATTATTTGCTCTATCCCGGCTTGCCGCTAAAACTAACCACCGAAAACCCCCTCTACAAGGGGTCTTTAGACAGCAAGGTTTTAGAAGTTAATGACAATGACCTAGTGATTACCGCACCTTTGCAGGACGGGCGTCTCACTCTACTGCCCGTAGGCACAATCCTACAGGTCCGCCCGGCCGGCTCCGCTGAAGATTTAGGCTTCCAGTCAGAAATCTTATCGCGCACCTTTCAGCCTCAGCGCACCCTAACCATTACCTTACCGCACGCTATTTCCAGAAGCGGCCGCAACCAAACTGAAAGTGCCCCCGCCCAGGAAGAAAAAAATCCGCCCGCCCGGGTAATCGCTGTAACCAGCGGCAAAGGCGGTGTCGGCAAAACGACCACCTCGATCAACTTAAGCATCGAGCTAAGCCGCCGTGGCTACCGGGTTGCCCTGATCGACGTCGACCTCGGTACCGCCAACGTGGAGTTTCTCTTAAATCTAAATTCCCCCTATAACATCGCCCATCTTTTAAATGGGGAAAAAAAGCTCGAAGAAATTTTAATCAAGGGGCCTCAAGACGTATCCATCCTACCAGGAGCCTCAGGGCTAGAAAAACTGGCCAACTTGAACCAGTGGCAGTTTACCCGCCTGGTCAACTCCTTCAACCAGCTTGATCAGATGTGCGATGTGGTCATTTTAGATACCGGTGCCGGAATTTCTGCCAATGTGACCAACTTTCTCATGGCGGCAGATGAAATCCTGCTCATCACTACCCCAGACCCGCACGCTATCTTAGATGCCTACGCTTTAGTGAAAACGGTCAGTAAGATGCGGGAAAGTCTCAAGATAAAGCTTGCCTTAAACCGGGTGGAAAAATCAGGCGATGAGGCCAGAATCAAGTTAAACTTACTAAACGCCTCCAAAACCTACCTCAGCCAGCCCTTAGAGTACTTAGGCGCCGTACCGGAAAGCAGGGCGGTAGCCCGCTCGATCCGGGAGATGCACCCCTTTATCCTCACCTACCCAGAAAGCAACGCTACCGCGGGCTTAAGTCAGGTTGCTGCCCGTCTCATTGGCAGTAAGAAAGAAACCCCCACCGAAAAGCAAGATCATAAGGGATTGAAGCGCTTCATCGGTGAGTTGCAAAAACTTTTTTCAAGCAGCGGGTAAAACTAACTATTAAAAGTTTACATTGATTCATCATCCAGCTTGATATAATCATGATTATTTAAAGCATTTAAGGGAAGCCCCAGTTTTTCTTGTAGTCGATACAATTCTTGCTGAACAATCTGCTTATCCCGATCTGTATCTGGAGCAATAAATATTCTTTCATGACGAGTCACCGCATAATGCTCACGATCGTTGAATAATTCTTCATAAAGCTTTTCACCGGGGCGAAGACCGGTATATTCGATACTGATATCCTGTTCAGGCTTTAATCCCGATAAAATAATCATATCACGCGCGAGATCAACAATTTTAATCGGCTCTCCCATATCCAGGACAAATATTTCTCCTCCCTTGCCTAGAGCCCCCGCTTGAATAACGAGTTGGACAGCTTCTGGAATAGTCATAAAATAACGCTTCATTTCTGGATGAGTAACCGTCAAGGGCCCCCCTCGAGCAATTTGCTCTTTAAATAAAAGAACAACACTACCCTTACTTCCCAGAACATTGCCAAAGCGGACTGCACAATAAATACAACTGTTGCAATTACGGGCTTTATTTTGCAGGTAAATCTCCACAAACCTTTTTGTAGCCCCCATAATACTGGTAGGGTTAACCGCCTTGTCAGTTGATACAAAAACGAAACGTGTTACTTCATATTTAGATGCCAAATCAATTATATTTTTGCTCCCAATAACATTATTTTTTATAGCTTCTTCGGTATTCGTTTCCATTAACGGGACATGTTTATATGCAGCTGCGTGAAATATCACAGTAGGTCTATGCTCATCCATCACTTTTTCCAATGAACTTCTATTCTGAATATCACGGACCAGTGGTATGATTATTCCTTCGTCAATTTTTTGGCTTAGTTCTTGATGAATATAAAATACCCCGTTTTCATCATGATCAAGCAATATAATTTTTTTTGGGTTTAACCCGGCAATCTGTCTGCATAGCTCTGCACCAATTGATCCACCTGCTCCAGTAATCATAACTGTTTCATTAGCCAAATAAGCTGATATAGATTGCATATCAAGTTCTACTGGAGGCCTTCTTAGCAAATCTTCAATATCTACATCTTTTAATGTTTTTAAACTTACTTGACCTTTTAAAATCTCGAAAATACCGGGAACTGTTTTTATTTTTACATCTAAGCCTTCACACATACCAATTATTTCCTGTAGAGTGCGGTAGGGCGCGGATGGCATGGCAATAATTACTTCACTTATCGCATATTTTTGTACAATATTGGAAAGGGAAGAACTTGTCCCTAAAACGGGAAGTCCTTGAATTATTTGATTCTGTTTTTTGTGATCGTCATCAACATAACCTAAAAGTTTTATATTCAAATTGCGACCATGCTTTTTTAGTTCTCTTGCTACCAGGACCCCTGCTTCTCCAGCTCCAACAATAAGAGCATTTTGCTTCTCTCCACTTTCCGATGATTGGTTTAAATAATTAGAAAGCAAACGAACAGATATCCGCGAGGCACCGACAAGAAACACGAGTAAAAACCAGGCAATAATATATGAACTGCGTGGTAGCATCCCAAATAATAAACTATAAAGAAAAGTACCAGCTAAACCTATACTTACAGCCAAAACAATAAGCATTAACTCATCAAGGCTGGCATAACGCCATATTCGACGATAAAACCCGAATAAATAATAAACAGCGAGGTTGATCAAAACAGCCGGAAGAAGCACACCTTCCAGACGTTCAAACCACATATTTGGAACATCCCAATCAAATCGCAGGTACACGCTTACCGAAATAGCTGTAATCACAAGTACAGCATCAATCACAGCCATGCCTAAATTTTTTATGTACCAGTTCCAATTAATTTTAGTCATTCTTTACCCCCAACAACCAGTTGCGTTAAATTGAGTTTATTTCCTTCACTATATATCCTTAACCACATAATTACCCTGGAATATTAGCCAAAGACAGAATTATATCAATTATTTTATCTTGTTCTTCTTGACTCAAAGAAGATCCCGAAGGTAAACACAAACCGTGATTAAACAGCTTTTTAGATACACTTTCTCTTTGAACATGGCTATAATATTTATATTCAGAATATAAAGGTTGCATCTGCATTGGCTTCCATACAGGGCGTGATTCAATGTTGTTTTTATCGAGAGCATCTATAATTTGATCTCGATTTATCCCGCAACGTTCTGGATCTACTGTCATAGTAGTTAGCCAGCGCGTAGAAACTCCGTAACTGGTTTCCGGCATAAAATCAATTCCTTCTATGCCAGCTAATGCATCATAATAACGTTCAAAAATAGCTCTTCTAGCCTTCACTCTTTCATCCAATACTTTGAGTTGAGCCCTCCCTATACCAGCTAGAATATTGCTTAGCCGATAATTATAGCCAACTTCAGTATGCTCGTAATGCCTTACGGGGCTCCGAGCTTGAGAAGCCAGGTACCGTCCCCGCACCAAAGCTTCTTCGTCATGAGACACTATTGCTCCTCCACCAGAAGTAGTAATGATCTTGTTACCGTTAAATGAAAGAACACCAAATTTTCCAAAACTTCCTGAAGCTTTATTTTTATAAGTTGCACCCAGCGATTCAGCTGCATCTTCAACTAAAAGCACACCATACTGATTACAAAGTTCTAAAACAGCATCCATATTAGCACTCTGCCCGTAAAGGTTAACAACGATCACAGCTTTCGGCAAAGATCCACTCTTTTTGCTGTCAAATAAAGCCCTCTCAAGAGCTTCAACACTAATGTTCCATGATGTTGGTTCAGCATCAATAAAAACAGGTTCAGCGCCTACATATAAGATTGGGTTGGCAGTAGCCGCAAAGGTTAAAGAAGAACAATACACATGATCCCCTTCGCCTACTCCCGACAATAACAAAGCTAAGTGCATCGCTGCAGTACCTGAACTTAGAGCCAGGCTTCCCTTTACTCCCAAATAATCGCTCAATTCTTTTTCAAAAGCATCAACATGAGGCCCAAGTGGAGCTATCCAGTTTGTTTCAAAGGCTTCATCAATATACTTTTTTTCTTCTCCGGTCATATGAGGTGGTGACAGATAAATCCTTTTTTTTGCTTCACGGTTCATAGCTAGCTTCTCCTTTATGCCATTTGCGGATGCTATAAATATTTAATGTTACCGGTAATTTTTCCTTGTAAAACCTAAATCATTAAATATATTTAATTATTGGTTTTGATCATAATCGTTATCTATTTTTTGACTACTTTTGCTGGAACCCCTACAGCAGTACAGCCAGGTGGCAAATCCCTTGTAACAACAGCCCCGGCCCCAACAATACTCCAGTCTCCAACCTTTTTCCCTTGTAATATGGTACTCCCGGTACCAAGCAAACAACCCTTCCCTACTATGACCATGCCGGAAATATTAACATGCCACATTAGTGTAGTATAATTGTCAACAAAAGTATCATGCCCGATCCCACAACCAGGATTGACCGAAACATGGGAACCTACACTAATATTTGTAGTAAAAATGCAGCCCTTGTTGATTAAAGATCCTTTCCCAATATTAACATCATCACTTAGTGATATCTCTGGATGAATAAGGGTGGCAAATTCTCTACTCTGTGCTTCTGCCATTTCAATCATGTGCCTTTTTGCTTCTGGATTACCAACCGCCCCAATAACCTGTACCTGATCCGATATTTTTACTAATGCTTCCCATCCACCTAAAACAGGGTAACCTCGTAGGTTCAAGCCCCACTTTGTTTGATCTTCATCAATAAAACCTAACAGCTTCCATTTATCAAGACTCGTTAAATTTTCGTTGATTTCTTCTATTAATAAACTGGCTTCCCTGGCGAACCCGCCAGCACCCAAAATCACAATTTCTTTCATAATTTTCAGGTCCCTTCGAAATAAAGTAAATTCTGATATTACAAATACCTTAGCCCCGCCTTATCGACAAAAGCACCTCTATAAGTCTTCATTTAAACTGTCTTTATCCTTATTTTCAAGGCTGTTGTTTCGAATACTGTCATCATTATCATACCCTAAAAATTCTGGCATAGTTGCCCACCCGTCCTGACTAATTCCTTCTGATTTAACCACTTTAACTAATGTTAACCATAGTATTTTAAGATCCAGCCAAAAATTATAGTTATCAACATACCAAAGGTCTAAGGAAAATTTATCTTCCCAGGTCAAAGCATTGCGTCCATTTACCTGCGCCCAACCGGTAATCCCTGGTTTTACTTCATGTCTTCTATACTGCTCGGGGGTGTAACGATTAAGATATTTAACCAGTAAAGGGCGAGGCCCTACAAAGCTTATATCTCCCTTTAAAACATTTATTAGTTGAGGTAATTCATCAAGACTATATTTTCTAAGCCATAACCCTAAAGGAGTGATTCTTTGCTGATCATCAAGAAGTTTTCCATATTTGTCAACCTCTTCTGTCATTGTCCTGAATTTATATAAATAAAATAATTTTCCCTGATAACCTGGCCGTAATTGTTTTATAAATACAGGAGACCCCATCTTGAAATTAATGGCAAACATTATTATTACCAAAACAGGAATAAATATAATTAATAATAACAAAGCACAAATAAAATCAAAAATTCGTTTCACCATGGAGGTCATCCTTGCTAAATATATTTGTCCTTACCCAAAATAAAAGCTAATCACTGTGCTTCAAGCTCTTGAGTAATACTTCTTCAAGATCTTTTGCTAGTTTGCCTCTTTCAAAATGTTTTTCTGCAATCTTTCTAGCTGTCAGGCCAGCATTTGTCAACCATTCTTTATCTCTTAATTTATTGGCAAGCATTTTAGCTGCTCCCTTTTCATCTAGGGGATCGAGCACTAAACCTGCTTCATAATTTTTAATTATTTCTGCTTGCCAACCACCGTAATTAATGGCTACAGGTTTTGCGGCAGCCAAAGCATCAAAAAATTTATTTGCAGAATTAGCCCACATTTCCTCTAAGTTTACAAACAATGATGTGGCAAGGTCTGCAGCAGAGAGCCATTCTCCCATTTCACGCTTGGGGACTCCCGGCATAATATAAAGATTATTTTCAAATACGCCAAGCCTGACTGCCTCTTCTAGTAATTTACCTTCTCCCCGACCACTACCCAAAATTAAAAATCGAATTTCCGGATCAATCTCCAGGGCAGCATAGGCTACCCTGGCTAAATAATCAACTCCATTAATTATACCAACAGTCCCTGCATATATAACCAGTGGTTTTTCGCCAATCCAGTGATATTTTTTTCGTAATTGCCTGCCTTTTTCCCTTCCTCTATCAAACAATGCCAAATCGCAACCATTTGGAATTACAGTGATCCGTTCCGAAGGATATCCTGTTTCCCTGATCGAGTCTTTCATTTCTGGGGATAAAGCAACAATTTGCTCTGAATTTTTATACGCAAACAGCTCAAACTTTTTTGCTGCCCATTTTAATAATGGGTTTTTTATAGCTCCAATCGCAATTGGAAGTTTCGGCCATATGTCTCTCACTTCGAAAACCATTGGTATTCTCTGCTTTTTAGCTGCAATAACCCCCGGTATAGCTATAGTTAATGGTGTGCTGGATGCAAAAACCAAATCCGCTTTCAAAGAAGAAGCCCTTAAGGTAGCTTGCCAGGCAAACTTAAGAAAGGCCTTAATTCTGAGCTTATAGCTCATTTTATTCGAATAAGGTAAAGGAATCCAGTGCACCCGCATTCCATCTTCATATGTTATAAACCAACTCCTTCTATCCCTGTTACTAGCTTTTCGATACGAGGTAATCATTTCTACTGAATGACCATAACTGACAAGTCTTCTTCCCATTTCATATGAACGGGTGCTTCCTTCCATGTCAGGTGTATTAAAATACTGATGTAAATATATTACTCGCACTTAATTACTGATCCCCTTTTTCATTTATCATTTCAAGATATATTTTTTCTAACTTAGCCAATTCATTCTCCCAATTAAAATGCTCCTTTATGTTAGTACGACCATTTCGCCCCATTCTTTTTGCTTCTGGCCGATTATTAAATAAATAATTCAAGGTTGATTTAAGCCCTTCTTGATCTTCCGGTTTGACACAAAGACCAGACCCGGTCTCTTCGATTAATTTTTTCCACACAGGAAAATCAGAACATAATACAGGTATACCGAAACTCATGTACTCAAAAAACTTGGTTAACTCTTTGTTGACATAATGGGGGTTAGGCGGAAACAAGGCCAAACCGGCCGTCCAATTTCCCCATTTATAATAATCTACTATTTCAGAAAAAGGCACAAACCTCTCTATTCCAACAATAAATAAACGCTCCCTTTTACTTCCTACTAAACTATAAATTCTATCAGCAACTTCTTCGCTACACCTTCCAACCAGGTAAACATGAACATTTTCGAAATAATTTACGAGTGTTGCATGTTCGATTGCACCTCGTTCGATTGATATGTTTCCAGTATAAATTAGGTTTAACCTATCTTCAGGAATATTATTTTCAGCATACTGCAAAAGATTACTGTTGGGATAATTGAGGACTGGCAGGCCCTTGGGAAATTTTTCCATATAATACCTTTCTGCCAATACCTTGACAAATGGCTTTGAAAAAACAAATTCATAAAGGTAAAACAGATTAGCTATAATCGGCCGCAACAAAACGGGTAAATAAGTTTTAATTTTTATCAAACTATGATAATCTTCATGAATATCATAAACAATTTTCTTTCTATGCTTAATTTTTAATAATAGTGCCAGGGGCATGAATTCCGGGTCATGAAAATGATAGAGATCCCCATTTTCTAATAAAGCGGCTTTGTAAGCATTAAATGTAGTATTTATCAAACGAAATAACCGGTTCTTAACCTTTGGCAAAGCCCTAATAAATATTCCTTGCACTGTTTCATTTTGATGGTGCCTGGCTATGAGGGTAACTTTGTAGCCTTTTTTAGCCATACCAAGACACTCTTTATAAAAAATCCTGTTGTCAAAAGGTTCATGAACCGTCGTTATATGGACTATTTTCATCCTAGACCTTTCCCTTAAATAGTTTTTCATTTTAGTTCCTCATGAATTTCGATATGCTCAATAAGCATTTATTATTTTCATATACTCTTCTGCTGCTTTTTCAACAGTAAAGTCATTCGCTCGGCGTTTGAGCTGCTCAGAAGAGGGTGGGTTTTCTAAAATCTTAACAATTGCAGTAGCTAATCCTTTTATATCCCCAGGAGAAACCAGTGGGCCATATTTACCATCACAGAGTATTTCAGCAGGACCACTAGGGCAATCGGTAGAAACGACGGGTGTTCCTGTTGCCATAGCCTCAACCAGTACATTCCCAAATCCTTCCCAAGCCGATGATAGAACAAAGACTGAGGCGTTATACAAATAATTATAAGGATTATCTACAAAGCCAGGCATGGCCACGTGCTCCTTTAACCCCAGCGCTAGTATTTTTTCTTCAAGTTTTTCTCTCTGTGGCCCCTCTCCAAGAATAATTAATTTAGCTCCAGGCATAGATTTCTTCACCAGTGCAAAGCTACTAAGCAGGGTATAAAAATCTTTTTGATTGACCAAGCGACCAATGCCCAAAATAACCTGCTTCTCCTCCGGTTTCAACCACGGGTGATCCACAGGTAACTTCATCTTATACTCGATGTTGCCGGTCACTATTGGATTATGTATCACCTTAATTTTGCTTGGTGGTATTTTAAAAATTTTTGCTGCGTCTGCTGCCACGCCCTGAGATACTGTCACAACATGATCCGCCCATTTATAAGTTAATCTGGCTATAAATATAATTAGTTTTCTATACACATAGATAAAAAAACCCCTGTTTTCGTTACGTATTTGCTTAGTATTATTTATATGAATAGTAATTATGACTTTTGTTTGCGCTTTATAAATTTTTTTTGCTAAAAGAGCCACTATATTAATTCGTTCATTTGCTGATATAAGTACTTTAGGAGTTGTGTCTTTCATATACTTTCCTATCGAGTTAACACTTAAAAACACCTTCTTATCTTTTTTATCCACCAAATTGATATTATGCGACAACTGTTGCAGGTACTGCCCCCTTTTTTTAGCTAAAATAAGATCTATTTCATACCCCAGATCAGCAAATTTCTCGGCAAGAAGCATTGTCAATCGACCTATGCCGCCGATTTCGAGGGACTCAATAAAAAAAGTTATCTTATTCTTTAAAGGTTTGATTTTTTGCCCTCCTCCAAGGCATTTTCAATATGAGAAGCTAATAAGCCAATATTTTCATTTATATCGTTAGATCCATCTATTACAATAACCTTGATATTTTTTACTTCTCTTAGGACTTCTAATAATTTCGTATAATTATTATGCTGGCTCTTGAAGAATGCTTCAGTTCTTTCCACACTTAAGCTATCGAAAATACACTTACCGCCCCGTTGATTGATTCTTTTAGCAGCAGTACTCCAATCAATATTAACATATATAATTATATCTGGTATTATGTTGCAATTTTTTGCCAATCCCTTTTTTAGTACTTCCTTTTTTACTGAACCCTTCATTGAAGTTATCGACCAAATACACTGAATAATTCCCTGGTCAAAAATCATTATCGAGGCTTGGTTCAATCTTTTGCGCCCACTTTCCAGCATTACCAATAACTTAAGAGTCATCATTAATCTATAAAAGCTGTAATACTTCTCACGAAAATTAGATGGAGATGACAACAAAGTATAAAAAAATAAATGGAAAGCAAGCTTGATGTTTCTTAAAACATATAAAAAGGCTAAACCCCATTTGTTCTTGATGTGCTGATTTTTAAATACAGAATCATGGTCATAACAAACGTAGCCATTGTTAGCCAAATATTTTATTGTGTTAATTGCCAAAGTGGTTTTCCCGGCACCTGGCAATCCTAAAAATTCAATCATCCACTGATTTTCACTTTCCATATCAGATTTCACCATTTTTAGATCAACTCATTATTATTCTGCTAATAGTCTCAGGATCTCTTCATAAATTCTATCGCAACAATTCCCATCAAAAGTTTCTACATATTGATAAGCCCAACTTTGATCGGCTTTAACTCTTTTTCTATAGTATTCATCATCAGTCATCAGCTTATTTAAGTGATCTATTAATTCATGTTTGTTATCCACAACCAGCAATAAATCTTGAGTTAGAAAATCCTTAAATATCCCCTTTCTTGCAATATACTCTTCCCTGTCTGGTTGATAAAAAACTGTGGGAATTCCAGAGATAGCAGCATCAAAATATATGCTAGAATAGTCTGTTACCAGTACCTTACTTTCACTGATTAATGCTTGAGGATCATAATCCAACCCGTAGTACTCTACTTCCTCAAACCTTTGCCCCATTCCTTCCATACCCTGCCTATGCCATCCCGGGTGTAACCATATCTTTAATCTTGCATAGTTTTTGATATCACTTAATTTATGACTATTAACCCAGCTCAATATAAGATTTTCATATATTGTTTCTTGAAACTGTCCTATCCAATTACGTTGGGTTGGAATAAAAAGAATACCCTCGCGTAATAACTGTGATTGTACCCTTTCCCTTAAATAATCATGCCTGGCTAAACCGGTAATTTTTATAACCTCAGGCTTAATTCCCAACTCACTTACCATCAGCCTTTCCTCTTTTTTTGAACTGGCACAAATCATATCATACTGGTCTAGCCTGGCTTTAGAAGCAGTAATTTTTCCTATCGCTATTACACCATGCTGGAGCCATATTTTCTGTGCGTTAGAAAAAGAAAAAACCTGGTAAGGGCCAATGTCTGACAGTGTATGGGTAAAAGCAAATACTTTTGCCTGCATAATTAACAATAAAGTAGACAACCTGTTCCGTTCAACATAATCAATTCTTTTATCTTCAGCTATAGTTTTATTTTTTACAACAGCAAAAACCTCTTTTTCCGGGTGATGATCATTCATATACCGTAAAAATGCTGCTGCATTATCGCCCCAACGCTCACCACTACAAGCAACCAACCATATATCCCTATCTTTAACAAAAATTTTAGACAAAACAAATAAAAAATAAATACCAATATAAGTAATTTTGTTCTTAAATGCTTGTAATTTCATAATGTTATAGGGCTAGTTTCCGTAACACTAACCTTTCCTTATTTTAGATTGGCACGATCAAAATCATTAATGCATCTTTTTATGGCATTATGTATATAATTTAGCTTAATTTCCCAGTCAGATTTCCTGGCAAGCTTAATTCTTTCGGAATAATAATGTTCATCTTTTATATCAGTCCAAGAAAGTACGGTTTTACAAGCTCCCAGAAACTCTTCTCTTTTAACATGAAGATATATACCTTCAAAGGAGTATTTTTTAGTTGAAGGTACGCCACATCCAACAATCGGAATCCCCTGGGATAGGTACTCAAAAAACTTAATTGGAAACACTGCTTTATTATATTCCAATTCGCGGTAAGGCAATAAACCAACATCTAAACTTCTTATATATAGGGGTAAATCTTCTTTAGCTGCTTCTCCTGTCCACCACACATTATCGTTATGTAATAATTTATAAAATGGATCTTTTTTGTTTAACATATCTGGCCCAGTTAAAACTAAACTCCATTCAGGATTGTTCTTGGCCAGTTGATCTAACAACTCAAAATCTATTTTCGATCGCATGGCTCCTATATACCCAAATCTTGGTTTAGGTATATGCTTTAAAGGGTTATCTTTTTCTATCCCTTCCTCTCTTTGGTTCAGATAATAATCCACACCATTTTCAACTGTAATCGCTTCTCGTGAGTTTTCTCTGTGAATTTTTTCTGTCAAATAATCCGAAGAAGTAAAAATCAAATCACTGTGTTCAATGATCTTTTTTTCAGCTGTATCGATTAACCCTTTAGCAAATTTAGATGAAAAGCTGTTTGATCTTGCCCCACCGGAAGGTTCAGTCCATAAATCGCTACAATCATATACTACCAGATCCCAATTCAAAAGATTGGCTAGAAAAGGGTACCCAGGATATGCAAACCATAGAACTTTTTTTGCTTGATAATTATTCACCAGTTTAGTCAACTTGTTAAAAACCTGGTTCCCTAAACCATGTTTATATTGCATAATCCTGGCCGGCATATAATCAGGAAGTGCAAATTCAATAATTTCGCTATTGTTTGCCTGGATCAAATTATTATTAGCGATATGTTTTTTCGCTCTTTTTAAGCTTTCAGGAACTCTCAGGCTTGCACTTACAGGATAAGCCCATATCACCATCGAGGTATCCTCTTGCTTTTTAAAAAACTGAGCAACCCGGTGCCTTCTAAAATAAATATTTGGCTCAAACCAACCTGAAGGGGCCATGATTAAATAAACATAATTATGTAACATTTAGCTTTCCCTCACAAAATTATGTTAGTAGCTAAAACAAAAACAACAGCTTTAACCCAATACCCTAGTACTATTATTATCTAGTATCATCATTATAAAGATCAGAAAATGATAGAACAAGCTATTTCAATAATTCACTTGATTCATTCAATTAAGTTATTAAAGCTAAATATTCGTTTCAGTATAGCTGCCTTACTTGAGCTACGATCTTTTTTATGTGTCACCATCGGAAAATCAATCGATTCATTCTCAATAATTTGCTTAGGACGAGATTTTAACATGAGCAAAGCTATTTCCCGGCCTTGTTCTTCTTGAAGAATGCTTGCAGCCCTGTTCACTGTCAACAAACGGGTGGCAGGATGATGTGCATCTGTAGCATACAAATGGACCAGGTTATTGCGTAACATGAAATAAACAGTTTTTTTAGCAGCAGAACCCAAAAATCCAAGCATGGCAGCCCAGGTAACCTGGTATATCGCCCCAGAGCGGTAGAGTTTATAGATAAACTCATGCCTGTGGTTTAAAACTATTACTCTTTCCGGGTGAGGAATCACCGGACAATAACCTTTGGCTACCAAACTCTGCAGAAGTTTTTCGGTATAAGGAGGTAGTGGCTGCAGCATAGGCAATTCCATGAGGAGATATCTGGAATTGTTTAGGGTAAGCGCTTTTTTCTCTTCCAACAATTCTAGCAGGTCCGGACTGATATGGTTCTCCGCTCCCGGCAGTAATCTTAAAGGAACCTCCTTGCAATCAAGATTTCTCTGCAGTTCTGCCAGGCGTTCAGTGATTACATTGGGATGGGGGCGTCCACCGCAGGCATGTGGTGTAACCACAACAGTTGAGTAACCTGCAGAGACAAGATCCCGAGCCAGTTTTACTGCTTCTTTTAAGGTACGGGGCCCATCATCTATTCCCGGTAAGATATGGTTGTGTAGATCAATATAACCGGCCACTTTATTACCCCTTCGACAAACCTTTTTATTCTTCTAACTCTTCCCCAGGCAAAAAAGAAGTTAATCGCCCGTTAGACGCTTTAGAATGCGAGGAGCCGACCTGGTAATATCACCAGCTCCCATAGTGATGATCAGATCACCCGGGCGTGCAGTTTCCACAGCTTTTTCCTCGAGTACGTTCAAATCGTCACTGTAAAAAACATCGACCTTGCTATTTTCGCTAATTCGTCCGGCCAAATCTTCAGAGGTGCCCCCGGGAACCGGTTTTTCTCCGGCAGAATAGACACTGTGCAGAAAAAGGTAGTCTGTTTGAGCAAAAGCTTCAGAAAACTGATCAAAAAAAGCAACCGTACGGCTATAGCGGTGAGGTTGGAAAATACAGATCAGGCGTCTACCGCTTTTACGCGCCGCCTCCAAGGTAGCTTTTATTTCTGTTGGGTGGTGGGCATAATCGTCGATTATAGTAACTTCCCTGGCACTACCAATGATTTCAAAGCGGCGCCCTACACCTGTAAAGCCATAAAGGGCGTCAGCGCAGGAGTTCGGGTCAAGCCCAATTTCTGTGGACAGAGCCAGTGCCCCGATAGCGTTTATAATGTTGTGCCGTCCGGGGATATTTAAGCGTACTTTTTTTACCAAGCATTTGCCGCAATGATAAAAAGCGAAGCTTGATCCCCCTGCCTTGATATCTATTTTTGCAGCGTAGTAGTCGGGCGTAAGCCCTTCTGCCTGGGCGGTAAGGGCATAAAATACTGTATTAGATTCTAAGCTGCGGCTAAGCCTGATTAAAGCAGGGTCTTCCGCACAGAGAACAGCTATTCCTTCGGGCTTGAGATTGCCCAGAAAAACTCTGTATGCATCCTGGAGACGAGTATAATCGTTATCATAGTGCTCGAGATGATCAGCTTCCACACCGGTCACCAGGATAGCCTGCGGGTAATAACGGGTAAAAGAACAGTCACTTTCATCAGCTTCTGCTACCAGATAGCGACTTTTGCCCAGGCGGGCATTGCTGCTGTAAGCGGGGACCACTCCGCCAACGATGGCGGTTGGATCAAACCCACCAGCCTCGAGCAAAAGGGCAACCATGGCTGTAGTCGTGGTTTTACCGTGCGCTCCGGCTACAGCAATACCATAAGCCTGGTTGATGAGAGCAGCCAAAAGCTCTGAGCGATGCCACAGGAGGAGGCCGCGTTTTTCTGCTTCGACCAGTTCCGGGTTGTCTGAGGGAATTGCAGTAGAATAGATGACCAACTCAGCAGCACCGAGGTTTTCTTGTTGATGACCGATTTTTACCCTGGCACCATTTCTAGTTAGGCTGTGGATTAAAGGAGATTCCTTCAGATCAGAGCCTGTGACGAAGTAACCCTGCTCTATAAGGACCAGCGCCAGGGCACTCATTCCGTACCCCCCGATGCCGATAAAATGAACTTGTTTGATTCCTGAAGGTAAACTCAAAGCTCCGTTGTCCCCCGTTTCAAATAACTTTTTTCAACTCTGTCATTATAGCACATGATTCCTTGCTTGTGGGCATAAGTACTGTCAACAGATTATGTTACCACAAACCTAGTTTTGGCCTAAACAAACCTTGACCTTATCAACTAACACTCTAATGTTGTGAAAAGTAATCCACATTATACACATAGTTATCCACAAGTGAAAGCCATATGTGAACAAATCTTGGCCGCTTTTTAACAAGATTGACAAGTAGTTAACATAATCTCAGGATTAATTTGGAAGTCACAAAGCTTGCAGTAGAGGCATATTTGTTAATAATGTTTATATTGTAGAAGTAATCCAAGTAATTTTCCACAAGGTTGTTTAAAAGAAGGTATTTTTATTACACAGTTGGAGCTATGTTGCATTTTGGGTGGATGAAATTGCGATATAGCAGTTTCAATTTTCACCGAAGAAAAGTTTGTAGTTGGTCAGCTTACATCAAAGCAGGTTGCCGAGGCCTGAGTCATGGATGGTGAATGCTAAAGGACAACCATAGAAAAAACCTGCAGCTAAATTGCTGCCATTGACCACAATGAGCTAACACTAACCTAAAACACAGCACGACTAAGCGAACAACGCTTTTAAAAATAAATCAGAGCTACACTTTCAGCTTAAGGCCAGGGTTGGCATTTAAATCAAGCGAAGCAAACTTTTCTTCCAGGAAAAGGGGGTAAGCGGCGGCGGCAATCATCGCCGCATTATCAGTGCAAAGCTTTAAAGAGGGGTAGTGCAGGTTGACTACGGGCATTTCATGGGCCAAGCGTTCCCCCATTCTTTTTCGTAGATGACTGTTTGCAGCAACCCCGCCCGATAGGAGGACCGTTTTTGCCCCGTACTCTTTAGCGGCAGCAAGGGTTTTTTCCACAAGGACATCAATAAGCGCTTCCTGAAAGGAGGCCACAATGTCTGCTAATTTGTAAGGCGTGTTTTCGCTGGTGAGCCTGTGCAGGTGATTGATTACTGCTGTTTTTAATCCACTGAAGCTGAAATCAAAGCGGCCTTCTTCGCCAAGCCAGGCCCGGGGAAAATCGATTGCTTTTGGGTTTCCTTCCCCGGCCAGCTTGTCAATCAAGGGGCCACCGGGATAACCCAGCTCGAGCACGCGGGCCACTTTGTCAAAAGCTTCGCCGGCGGCATCATCACGGGTATGGCCGAG
>CAYXQO010000025.1:0-25038 GCA_964467475.1 uncultured Syntrophomonadaceae bacterium | reverse complement strand
CTGACCAGGTTTAAAAATGAACCGTGAAAAAGAGCAAATAAAAGAGAGCTAAGGACAATGGCCGGGATGGCTCCATGTTCTTCAAGCGCCGGCATAATCGTACCCCTGAACAGGACTTCTTCACATATGCCGGCAGAAATAGATACGACAAACAGGAAGATAAGGTAATGTTGAAATGTTTGCGGTGGTTCTAAAACTACCACGGGCTCAAACCCTATTTCCGTCAACCCGGTCACTATACCGGCAGCCAAAACCATATTGAGAACCCAAAAAGAGGCCGATAATGCTATTATAACCGGAATAAACCTGGCTTTAAACGGGGTTAGCCTGATAAAAGAGACCTTATCCACCCGGTAGCGATATAAAATCCACACAGCAGGGAGCAAAATTAGAACCCACTGGGTTATAAGCATCCCGAGTTCAAAATTCAACCCCTGCACCAGGGAACCTAAAACGACTAAAAGCAAAAAAACCACTACATACAAGCGCATCGCCGACTTAAGTCCCGGTTTAGCTTGCTGTTCTATAATATCTAGTTGATCCATTATTTCCCCCCAATAAACTTTTTTCAATGCCTGGCTAAGATCAAATGTATTAACCGCTTTTTTTCTGTTTTACTCCTGAAACTTTTCTTCCACCAAATTTTTTACAAGATCATCATCAGCGGTGTAAGGCAGGGTAACCTGATCGGTATCCCGGTGATCATAGTTATATTCAATACCGGTTGTGATAGAGTTCTCATTGCGGGCCCAGGCACGCCTGGCGACACCGCCCATTACATCCCAGGGCATAGCCCTGCTTAATATTTGATCAGCCCTTTCGCTACCATCGAGCACCATTCCAAAACCACCATTAATGGCTTTGCCAATGCCTACCCCGCCTCCGTTATGCAAAGCAACCAGTGACATTCCCCGGGCTGCATTGCCTGCAAAACACTGTACGGCCATCTCGGCCATCACATTACTACCATCTTTAATATTTGCAGTTTCCCTGAAAGGCGAATCGGTACCGCTAACATCATGGTGATCCCTTCCCAGCATAATCGGCCCGACTTCACCATTACGCACCATTTCATTGAATTTAAGGGCAATCCTGGTCCGTCCGGCACAGTCCTGGTATAGTATCCTGGCCTGGGTGCCGACCACAAGATTATTCTTTTCAGCATCCCTGATCCACATGTAATTATCCCGGTCCTGACCCCGGCGTGTCGGGTCTATGCACTCCATAGCCGCCCGGTCGGTTTTTTTTAAATCTTCGGGATTACCGCTCAAACAAACCCACCGGAAAGGTCCATAACCATAGTCAAATAGTTCCGGACCCATGATATCCTCCACGTAAGAAGGAAAAACAAACCCGGCTTTCTCATCAATACCATTCTTGGAGACCTCTTTGACTCCGGCATCAAAAACCGCTTTCAAAAAAGAGTTGCCATAGTCAAAAAAGTAAGTGCCTTGTTGGTTAAGTTTACTAATCAAATCAAAGTGTTTCCGCAAAGACTGGTCAACCCGTTTTTTAAACTCGGCCCTATCTTTTTGTAACAACTTGGTCCTTTCTTCAAAAGTAAGCCCCTGGGGACAATAGCCACCATCATAAGGGGCGTGGCAGGAAGTTTGGTCAGAAAGCAAATCGATATCAATACTGTTTTCAACAGCATAATCCAGCAAGTCAACTATGTTCCCATAATAAGCTATAGAAAGGGGGTTTTTCTCAGCCTTCGCTTCTTTAGCCCACCGGAAAACCTCTGCCAGGTCAGCGGATGCTTTTCCAACCCAGCCCTGTTCATGCCTCGTTTTTATTCTTGAATAATCAACTTCAGCAATTATCCCCACACCACCGGCAATTTCAACAGCTTTAGGTTGTGCTCCGCTCATACCACCAAGACCGGACGATACAAACAGATAACCGCTTAAATCCTGGTCGCCTTGCATGCCTAATTGCTGGCGCCCGGCATTCATAATCGTATTAAAAGTCCCATGGACAATACCCTGTGGCCCGATATACATCCATCCGCCGGCGGTCATTTGTCCATAATTTGCCACCCCAAGTTGTTCAGCCACGTTCCATTCCTCAGGGTTATCATACATACCCACCATCAATGCATTTGTAATGATTACTCGAGGTGAATCGGGACCGGACCGAAATAATCCCAGCGGATGCCCAGACTCGACAACTAAGGTTTGATCTTCGGTAAGTACTTCCAAATATTTTTTTATTAAGCGGTACTGCATCCAGTTCTGGCAAACCCGCCCTGTTTCCCCGTAAGTAACCAGTTCATAAGGATACAAGGCCACGTCAAAATCAAGGTTGTTGTCAATCATCACCTGAAAAGCCTTTCCGGCTAAACAGTTCCCCCGGTACTGCTCCACCGGTTTTGCTTTAATATTCCCCGGAGGGCGGTAGCGATAACCATATATTCGTCCCCTGGTTAAAAGCTCCTCAAGAAACTCTGGGGCTAACTTGTCATGATGTTCTTCCGGTACATAGCGCAGGGCATTTTTTAAAGCTATTTCCGTTTGTTCTCTGCTCAAAGTAAAATTCCGGGATGGAGCGCGTCTGACTCCTTCCTCAAAATCCGGCATTTCATAAAACTGATCATCGAGTTTTACAGTCATTGCTGCTTTTACATCGCTATTATTAATAATTTGATCCCCCCTATTATCAGCATAATATAAAACCATGTGTAAACTCAGCCGTGCAGGAATAAACATATTATATCTAAAGCTAGAAAAAGAAAAAAGCAAACATATATTTAGCGGCAGGTTATTATCTCCTGATACTAACTTTCCAGGAGTATTTTCTTGTAATAACCTGTATACAGCCTCACGCTCCTTTAAAGCTTTGTTAAGCTATTTTCCATATCCGAGTATTTATTCCTGCCGGTATTCTTAAGCTTCTCTAAAAATGTTATAATCACACCAGGCTTTAATACTATAAACCGGTTTAAAACAGCTATATGTCAAACAATTTGAGCAAGGAGCAGCCATGTGGAACTCAAAACTATTTAAAACAGGCGTCGGCATACTGTTACTCTTTTTAATTATCTACATGGGCACGCAAATATCCTTTATTTTCCGGCCAATCGTCGTCGCTTTCGAAGCCCTCTTTCTATCTTTTTTCATCGCCGGTGTGCTTTACTATTTCACCATCCCCCTGGTGGACCGGATGCACAATCGCAAAGTCCCGCGCCCGCTGGCTATAATTCTTGTTTTTATATTAATTATTGGACTGCTTTTCCTGCTTTACATGATTATCGGACCTGTCCTCCAACAGGAGTTTTCCAAGCTGGCGGTAAGCATTCCGCGCGGCATTATGGAAATACGTGACATCATCATGGACCTTGAAGATACGGTCCTGGCAATACAACTGATCGACTTAGAAGCGCTTGAAGTCGATGAAATTATCAATGAACTGGCCCAGACTGCCAGAAGAGCGATAACCCAAATAGCAGCCAGTTTTACCATGGTAGTTGATTTCCTGGCCGAAGTGTTTCTTACCGTGATCATTATCCCCTTTCTCTTGTACTATATGCTCAAGGAGAAGGGCAGCCAGTTTATGCCCAGGTTAGTTGAACAGGTTGCTCCCAGGGAATATGCCCCAACGATAAAGAGCGCCCTTACCGAAATTAACAGGCAGCTTGGCACTTACGTGCAGGGGCTGGGTATTGTCTGTGTTTGCGTTGGTATTCTTGCTTACATCGGTTTTATGATTATCGGGCTCGACTACGCCCTATTACTATCAATCTTTATTATGATTACTAATATTATACCATTCCTGGGCCCCTTTATTGGTTCAATCCCGGCAGTTGTGGTCGGGCTCCTGGATTCACCATTAACCATGTTACTCGTGATAATTATAATCGTAATTGTCCAGCAGATTGAAAGCATGGTCGTATCACCGCAGGTCATGGGTCGAAGACTTGCCTTAAGCCCCCTGGCTATCATCCTCATCGTGCTGGTAGCCGGCCGTCTGGGTGGCCTTTTAGGCATTATCCTGGCCATCCCCACCTTCACCATTCTTAAGATTATAGTTACTCATACTTACGAATACTATCAGATGAGCAAGGCAGACAACTAATTTCTTCTGCCAACAAGTATTAGCGAAAAACAGATTATTTGGGTTAAACAAGGCCAATTCCGCATAATAATTTAGGTAAATATTTCATCCCAATTAAGTTGTTGCGCTTGAACCCTAAAATAGTATAATATTAAAGGCAATCTTGGAAATGGAGAAGGTTACTGATGAAAGATGAAAAAGGACACACTCTTAACAAAAACGGGATGACCGTCGAGAAACTACTGAATGAATTGGAAGAAACCTATACATACGACGTAGGGTGGAAAAATGGGCAATCCTGGGGCCTGGTATATCATGCCGGCGAAGACGTTGACCGGGTAATCCGAGAAGCTTTCAACTACTTTTCCCACGGCAACGCCCTGGATCCTCAAGCTTTTCCCAGTTTAAAAAAATTTGAGACCGAGGTAGTCGCGAAAACCGCTTCCCTGCTAAACGCCGAAGATGATACTGTAGGTTCAATGACATCGGGTGGTTCGGAAAGCTTGTTGATGGCCCTTAAAGCCAGCAGGGATCAAGCTTTTACAGAAAAACCCGGGATCTCAAAACCGGAAATGGTCCTTCCCAAGAGCGCCCACCCATCTTTAGATAAAGCAGCCCACTACTTAGGGGTTAAAACAGTGCGCATTCCCCTTGTTGAAGATTACCGGGTTGACCTGGAAGCAGTGCAAAATACAATCAATGAAAACACCATTTTGCTGGTGGGCTCCGCCCCCGGTTACCCGCATGGTGTGGTCGATCCAATTAAAGAACTTGGTGAACTCGCTCTCGCGAACAACATTAATTTGCACGTTGATGCCTGCCTGGGCGGGTTTGTCCTTCCCTTCCTTGAACGTCTGGGCTACCCGGTTCCCCCCTTTGACTTCCGGGTTCCCGGGGTAACTTCCATTTCTGCAGATTTGCATAAATATGGATACTCAGCGAAAGGGGCTTCGGTGATTCTTTACCGCACCCCTGAACTGCGCCGCTACCAGTTTTTTGTCTTAACCGATTGGCCGGGCGGTCTTTTTGGCTCCTCAACCGTCACAGGTACCAGGCCGGGAGGGCCGATTGCCGCCGCCTGGGCAGTCCTCAATTACCTCGGCGAAGATGGGTATATGCGCCTGGTAGAAGAAGTAATGGAAACCACCAGGATGCTGCAAGAAGGGATTATAAAAACAGGAAAATTGAAAATCCTTGGCCAACCGGTTATGAGCGTATTTGCAGTTGGATCAGATCACCTCGATGTTTACGCCCTGGCCGACGTAATGGCAGAAAAAGGCTGGCAGCTTGGCCGCCAGCAGCTGCCAGCAGCCCTGCATTTTATCGTTACTCCGCCACATACAAAAGTGCGTGATCAGTTCTTGGAAGATCTAAACAATGCAGTTACCAGGGTAGAAGGCCGTGGACCGGAAGCCTGCGAGGGCATCGCGGCAATGTACGCCATGATGGGAACTATGTGCCACCAACCGGATTTAAAAAAATTTGCCCTCGATTACCTGGATAAAACATACCGTTTATCTTAAATTAAAAATAGCAAACAGCGTTAAACCCAACATCACCCTGAACAAGCACTTATCTCAATGACCAAGAATAAAATAAGGAGGCGTAAATTGTCACAAGTAAACCCAATCGCAAAAATAGTAATGATTGACGGATCAGAAATTGAATTAGAATTATTGCCCGAGGCGGCACCAAATACAGTACGCAACTTTATCCACCTGGCCAATAAAAAATTTTACAACCGGATGATTTTTCACAGGGTTATTCCGGGATTTATGATCCAAAGCGGTTGTCCTAGGGGTGATGGAACAGGCGGCCCCCGCTACAGGATTAAAGGAGAATTTCCGGCTAACGGACACCCCAACCCAATCAGCCACAAGCGGGGAATTCTTTCCATGGCCCGGGCCCGTGATTATGATTCAGCAGGCTCGCAATTCTTTATAACCGTGGACGATGCCTCTCATCTTGACGACGAATATGCCGCTTTCGGCAGGGTAATCTCCGGTATGGAAACCGCAGACCGGATTGCCTCCGTTGACCGCAATGAAAAAGACCGCCCTTTTTACGAACAACAAATTAAGCAGGTTGTTGTAGACACCCGGGGTGTGACATACAATCCCCCGGAAAAACTAAAAAAGTGAGTTTCCGCTAAAACCGGTGTTGCTGCATTTTGGACTGGTGCCTGCTCCCCTAAGGACAATGGTGACGACCCTATAAAGCATGAGCGCAAACTTAACTATTTTTTGATCCTGGAAACAACCGCGGCCAGGTGCGCCGGAGTAGTCCCGCAGCATCCGCCGATTATGGAAGCGCCGCTTTCAGCACACTTGATTACACCTTCCCCGTACTCATCCGGCTGCATATCATAGATGGTTTTTCCCCCGGAGAGCTTTGGTATACCGGCATTTGGCTGGACCATCACTGGAAGATCGGTATTTTTTTTGTATGTAGAAACTATCTCTGCCAATCCTTCAGGATCAAGATCGCCACAATTAGCTCCTACAGCAACGGCTCCATATTCTTCAGCAGCTTTTGCCGCATCTTCGGCCGAACTACCCATAATAGTGCGGCCACCATTTTTTGTGGTTGAATAGGCCAGGGACAAAATAATGGGCAGATCGGTATTGTCCCTGCAGGCTTTTAAAGCGCAGATTGCCTCCCTTAAATCGGTAAAAGTTTCAATAATCAAACCGTCTACATCTTCCCCGGCTAGAATAGCGACTTTTTCTGTATAATTATCGTAAAATTGCTCTTCCGTGTAAGTACCGTATGGTTCAAGCAACTGGCCGGTGGGACCGATATCACCAAAGACCAGCCGCTCCTGCCCGGCGGCCTCCCTCGCCAGCTTCACTCCAGCAGTGTTGACTTCTCGCACATCTAGTCCCAGCCCCTTAGATTCTATGCTGATCCGGTTCATGGTAAATGTATTGGTAATTAAAACATCGGCTCCCGCGTCTGCATACTCTTTATGGATAGCGGTTACTGCATCAGGGGTTTCAAGATTGCTTGCCCCGGTTGTATCACAACCACGTTCAGCCAGTAAGCTTCCCATCCCACCATCAAACATAACAATGCGCTTTTCTTCAAGTAATTTTTTAAATTTCATTTAGTAATTCCACCCTTCCACCAGATAGTCTATAAAATGGGGAAATCTTTTCTACTTACAATATCCAGATTAAACAGAAGCTCTTCTGGATACTTCAGCCGGGTAAACCATAAATTCTTCCAGGCTCGCTATTTCCAAGCCCTTTGCCCTTAGGCCGTCTATAATCGGCCCCAAGGCATCAACAGTCGGCCTGCGGTTTGCACCCTCACCACCCAGCAGTGAACCACTGTCATGGAAAAGAATAATATCGCCTGCAGAAGCCCTTTCAACCACTCGCCTGATAATACCACTTTTGTTGGCCCGGAAATGCCAGTCCTGCGAGGAAAGGCTCCATAGAACCAGTTCCTGGCCCAAAAGCTTTGCAATCCGCCGCATGCGCATATCATAAAGCCCACGGGGCGGCCGCAGGTACTGGGGGTAAACCCCGGTATGCTGTAAGATAACCAGGTTTGTCCGCATAATTTGGGCTGCCAGCTGCGGCGGCGGGGAATGAGGCACCGTAATATGCCCAAATGTATGATTGCCCACTTCATGGCCTTCCTCCACTACCTGTTTTGCTATTTCAGGATTTTCATCTACCTGGGTGCCGACCATAAAAAAAGTAGCCTTCGCCTTTTTTTCAGCAAGAATCTTTAAAATTTCAGGAGTATATGCCTGGCTTGGGCCATCGTCAAAAGTCAAAACCACCTTTTTCCCTGCAGACGGTCTGCGGCGTATAATATCAGTCTGTGCGCCAAAGCCATGATAAACATAAGAATAGGCCACTCCCATCAACAAAATTGCAGAGAGAACTACAGTCCCCGACCAGAGAAATACCTCGCTAACCACAGCAAAGGGAACCACAAAAGCTATTAAACGGGTAAGAAAATGGCTGACCACGATTGCCCCTGAAACAAAAATCACCATGATCAAGCCTCTGAGCATTAAATCTACAATCAATTCCAAACCTCCTACAGGTGTTATATCTCTAGCGTATGTCTTCATCTTAGGCTGAACTCAACTTTCCGGAACGAGCATATGGGCGAAGCATATAATCCTTGTTTAATCCTACCCGGTAAACTTCACCCTGCCACATAAAATCAATTGCACAGTCCGGGGGGATGCACCCGGCAGGATTTTCAAACCTGAGCTTCAACAACGAAGCTTCCAGGAGGGGTCGCCCATCGCCACTGCGCATAATTAGTTTTGGCACATCGTAAGTATGCTCGCCGATTACATCCACTTTTAAAACCGCTTCCTCGGGATCTTCATCTACACTGGGCGGAGACAGGGTGGGCGAATACCCAAAAGTGCCTGCCCACTGGATATGTCCGCAGAGCTCCCTCGTTTCAGGAAAGATATACCGAAAGTGCTGGTAACGGTAAAACATCATCTGCGTAGCCCAGGCTGAAGACATACCGAACTGCATTACAGCGGGATCACCCGGTCCGCGCGAACTCCAACCTACAACACCGGTCCTGGCATTATAAGTTTCATATAAGCCTTTAGAGATATTTAAAGTGTTCAGTACCTTTCTATGCAGTTCCTCGGCTTCGGCTGTATACCCAAAACGGTAGAGAGTTTCCAGGGCAGCATAGTTGTTGACCATCCAAATTTGTCCCCGCCAGTAATAACCATCCTTCCTGCTGTTATAAGAGCGATCATCAAAAGCAACACTGGGAATACCGTGCTGTCCCCAAAATTTCTCCGGGTTAAGCAGCTTCTTTTCAATTACCGCCTTAACTTTATCACGGTCAGTGACGGCCCCGACAAATGCCGGCCACCAAACAGATGGCGTGATTACGGTTATATAGCGCCCATTACGCCGGTCCAACCAGGCCTCATGTTCAGGAGACCATAGCTCCCGATCCATTTTTTCCCTTAATTCCATTCCTTTCGCTTCATAATCCTCTGCATCTTTAACCAAACCAGCCTTTCGGCATAAATAAGCAACGTTAATATATGACTGGAAAATCCAGCAGTTCAGGTCAACTGCGCTGAAAAATCGGGGCACAAGCCCGATAATAAAACTGGGCAAAAAGCTGGGCGGATAAAACCGGGGGCTATCATCAAGACCCGATTCCAGCCCATTCAAGTAAGAAAACATCCCGTTGCGGAGCTGCCTGCTTTCTTCCCACCAGCACAGGTTATCCTTAAGCGGGGGCAAAACCCTTTCCAGGAATTGCTCTTTTTCATCTTCATTCCTAAATCTTTTATAGACACGCACCGCCGCCCATGACTGAAGTGGAGGCTGAGAGTAAAAATCAAGGACCCCGCGGAGATAATCATTAAGCTTGCTGGGAATCAGGTTGCGTTGTGATCCAGAGATGAGCGTAATTCCCTTTACCCGGAGCCTCAACCGGTTCCTGGCCGGGGCAAAAAAATTCCCGTCGAGTTGGGTCAGCAAAACGTCGCCGGCTTTTTTAGGGTTCCATTCACTCAAACCCAACACATGTTGGGGGGTGTCCCAGCCCCAGATGAAAGGAAAATAAACTTTAGAGGGCACCGAACCCCAGCGCTGCATGTGGCCCCTGGGAAAGTAAAGACTGTTCTGCAAAGCCCAGGCAGCAAGCCTGAGAGTTGTTTTTGCAGACTCCTTGTCAGCCTCATAAGGCACCGGCAAATTCTGATCAAACTGTTTCCAGCGTTTTACCGCTCCATTTTTCAAGCCTCCAAAATTGCGCAGGGCCCTTTCAGCCCGTTTAGTAATTTTATTATCTCCGTCTGCTGAAAAAGAAACTATCACCGACCAGGTTATTTTTTGGCCGGGCTTTAATTCTTTCCAAGATCCCTGCAGTTCCTTTTTACCGGCATAACCACCATCAGAAGGAAGGAAGTAGGCATACATCTTTAAACCGGGCCACCGGTGACAGTTCATTAACTGCAATCCCCTATCTTTTGTTTTGAAAAAGGTAAAGCCGTTAAAGTGAGGATAAGGATTCTCAATATCTCGTCCCAATAAAGGAATTAAGTAGCAGGCCGGTTTGACCTTAGCCGTTTGTTCTTTTGTCTCCCACACTGTTTCAAAAACAGCAAGGTTGGTTTGAAGGAAATAAAGTCTGCTGGTCATATTAAAATCGCCATCTACTGCGGTTTCTTCAATACAATACGGCTGGTAGTTCACCTTTCTATATCGAGGTTCTGTAAAATATTTTTTCCCTTCATCCGTATACAAAGAGGCGGCAAAATCATAAAGACGTCCTGCACCAAATGAGGCTACAGTAGCAAACAAGGCACTGCATGCAGCCGCTTTCTTATCGGTTACCGCTTTAAAACCGCAGTGGCTGCCCAAATCACTCAACGGGGAACCGCTCGTTGTCCCGGCCGTATAATCAGGAGCTCCCGTACATTCGGCATGAAAAACTACCGGCCGGATAAGGTTTTTCAGTTGCCGGCTGTAAATAAAATACACTGCCAAAATCAGTAGTAATGCAAAAGGTATCAGGTACAGAACAAACAAACCTTTCTTTTAATATGATAAAGCTTTTAATTACAAGCCTACCTTAATGAAGTGATTATAACAGAAGTGCAATAATAAACAATCGTTTTTGCTCTCAAATAAAATCCCACTT
The DNA here is from genome assembly GCA_964467475.1 of uncultured Syntrophomonadaceae bacterium. GTDB lineage: Bacteria > Bacillota > Dethiobacteria > DTU022 > DTU022 > B1SED10-74M. The sequence goes on along the minus strand of CAYXQO010000025.1, from coordinate 14,328 downwards.
TTTATACTATCATAAATAGAACAAGAGACAAAATAACATTACCGTTTTCTCTTTTGTTTTAGCTAAAAATGCCGATACCGATAACAAGGTGGATTACTTTACTAAAGGAGGTGGTAATTTGATTGCCAGCATCGCTTCCGCAGCCGCACAGATGAAGCAGGAAAATCTCCAGGCGGAAGTAGGAGCCAGGGTTAATAAAATGGCCCTGGACAACGCTGAATCCCAGGGAAATGCAGTGGTGGAAATGATCGAAATGCAGAAGGAAATTCAGACCCATCTTGGCAGTGAAGTGAATACCTGGGCATAAGCAAAAACCTTCCTGCTAAAAAACTGCGCACCGATGAACCCCTCTTCTGTTTTTACGGGAGAGGGGTTCTATTTTTTCACAAAAGCTCCACCCGGCAAAGACAATCATAATAAGCAGCCTGAGCACCCAGGTCAGTGAGCCTGTCCGGGGTCAACTCGTTTACAGCAGCTCCTGAAATTTGCCACCATCCTTCATAAACTACCACTGTATCAGCAGGCATCCTTTCACTGAGTAAAGTTTTAGCTTCTATCCTTCCCCTTTTCGAGGAGATACGTATTGGCCGCCCTTCAACAAGACCTTTTTTTGCTGCGGTTTGCGGATGGATATATGCTTGCGGTGTTTTATTGGCACCGGGCAAGCGATGTGTAGAATGAATAGAGTCATGAGGATGGGGAGTGAGAAACCAGCAGTCAAAGCCTTCTTCTTGGAGGGGACGACTCCCTAATTCGACTGGCTCACGGTAAACGGGTAAAGCATCGCCACTTTCTGATCTTGCTCCTTCAGAGTAAAACTGATATTTTCCATCTATTGTCTCGAATATCCGGTTATACCAGGGAATATCATCTCCCCCGGGTAGCATAAAGGGACCTTTTCCCTTGAGCTGTTCCAGGGTTATTCCGGTTGCTTCAGTCAGCGGCCTGATGCCTTTGGCCAGTAGATCATCAACAGGAACACGCGGAAATTCTTTTAATCCCAGCAGACCCGCAAGCTCCTTAAACAATTCATATTCCGAGCGGCATTCTCCTTGAGGATTTATAGCCCGGAGACCATACGTAAGATACTGGTGGCTCATCGAATTAAAATACAGGTCGGCTTCTTCCAGGAAGTAGGTAGCCGGTAACACCAGGTCGGAAGCGGCGGCTGTATCGGTCATGAAAAAATCCGCGGTAACCTTGAACGGCACTTTCTTAAAAGCCTGCCGCAATTTTTCACCGTCCGGTACCTGGACCAGGGGGTTAGCCCTGCTATTATAAAGAAAACTAACCGGCGGGTCTGTAAATTCATGCAAAGCTTCGGCCAACCGGGCCTTGGGATAATAGCGGCGCTGCGGCTTTAAATCTTCACCGCTCATATAGTGATGATCTATAAAACGGCTGATCCGAAAGTTAGCATAATTGGCCCCACCACCGGACACCCCGACATTTCCGCATAGAGCTGCCAGGGCATCGATGGCACGAACTGTATTGCCACCATTACTGTGACGCTGCAGGCCAATGCCGATTATAATCGCCGCCGGATCGGAAGATGCATAATCGGCAGTCAATTTTTTAATATCCCTGACATCAATGCCAGTAAGCTCAGCAGCTTTCTGCGGTGTGAATTCCCGGCACAGCTCTTCAAATTCCGAAAAACCTCTGCTGCAGCGGCTAACAAAATCTTGATCAAAACGCCCATTTTCTATAATCAGATTAGCCATGGCTAAAGCCAGGGCCCCGTCAGTGCCCGGTCTGATCCTGATATGCCGGTCGGCAACCCGGGCTGTAGCAGTTTCTACCGGGTCTATTAAAATAACAACCGCTCCGCTTTGCCGGGCCCGTTGGATAAATGGCAGTTGGTGAACTGAAGTAGCCGCCGGATTCCTACCCCAGATTAAAATCAAACGTGAATTAACCAGGTCGTGGTAAGGGTGGGCTTTAACCGCCCCGAAGTCATAATGCTGGGCAGCTAAACCGGCTCCCCAGCATAAACTGCCATAATGTGTAGTAGAACCGCCCAGGGCACTGAAAAAACGGGATTCGATATTCTTTTTCAAACCGGTATAGCCACCGTCATAAAAATGCAGAAGGGCTAGAGGACCGTACTGCTCTAGAGTTTCCTCAATTTTTGCAGCCATAACCTGCGTAGCTTCCTGCCAGGTGATCTTTTCAAACACCCCGTTATTTTTCATCATGGGATGGCGGAGCCGGTCAGGATGATTAATCCTTTCTAAGTGTTTTTTCCCTTTACTGCAGATAGTGTTACCGGTCACTGGCTGTCCTGGATTGGGCTCAATTGATATGAGCCTCCCCCTGTCCCTGTCCACTGTGGCAAGCAGGGCACACTGATCACAACAATCAAGAGGACAGGCTGTTTTGATTGTTTCCAATACTATTCACCTGCTTTCTTTAACTCAAATGCTTAATTATTAAACTTATCTGCTAGCCTTGCTGCATTTCGGGATTGGTTCCGGCTCATCTAATGGCCTTATAATCATGTTCTCTGAAGAAAATCTAGCAATAACTGATTGAACTTTTCCGGTGCTGTTTCCATCGGGTTATGCCCTTCCTCAGGCATAATCTTTAATTCCGAATTTGGTAAGAGTTTGTGCAGCTCTTTCCCCTGTTCAAGCGGCACCCATTGATCATTTTCGCCCCAGATACAAAGAACCGGTGCTGTGATCTTGTTAAGATTTTGCAACAGCGGTGTGGGTTTTGCCTTCAGCAGATCCGGAATAGTTTGGACGGTGCCTTCAATCAATATAGGGTGAAGGTAACCGCGGACCTCCTCTGTCGAGGGTTCACGGCCGTAAGCCGAGGCAAGGAATGACTCGATCCGAGACTCGTTCAAAATAAAAGTTCCAGCCAGCACTCCAGCCCACCTGGAAACCGGGGGATAACGCAAGAACAATCTTGATAATGAAGGTTCAGAACCGATCAGCGACCCGGCGGCCAGGGTAACCGACTCACTTTTTTCAGGCCGCTGTAAAGCCATAGCTGACACCGTAGCTCCGCCCATTGAATGACCGATTAAATGCCAGTCAGCCCCGGGATAAAGTTCTTCCAGCATCATCCATAGATATTCAGCCCTCGCCGCTGCAGTATGCTCAAAACCGGTTTTTCTCTCACTCAAACCAAAACCGGGAAGGTCGACCGCAACAACCCGGTAACCCGCATCTGACAGGGCTGGTGCGTTATGACGCCAGGTATATGTTGACCCCCCAAGTCCGTGAACCAGGAGGATGTTATTCATACCAGTGCCTTCTCTCTGATCCCACTTGCGGTAATGCAGTTCCACATCATTTGCCTGCAAAAATTCACTATTAGAATAAGCCAGGGTGTGCCGGTCCACTTTACCCTCCTGGAGGGGGATTAAATAAGGAATTACACTGAACAGGACAATCAGCCCGGTTAAAACCAGGGCAACCCATTTTAAGGTGTTTTTAGCTACTAACTTAACAATTATTTTTCTCCTTGATGATACAGGCACCAGATAACCCCCAAAGCCAGCTAGTTTAAACAATAAAAAAATATGCAAATATGCAGAAAAACCTGCTTGATCACTTTATAAGCCAATTATAACGTACAGTATAGAAAATAGATTGACTTTTTCTTTAGTTAGTTGCTATACTTTATCAGAATCTACTTTAATTACCGACAAGATTTGAAAGTTTTCCTGCTAATCAAAAGGATTAAACGGAGGCCGGCTGAGTGATAACTGTATATTATCGTTTACGACACCTGGCTTTTAACCTGTTGGCACGAATTATAAATATCCCTTTACCCACTGTAAAATGCGGCAGCAACAGCACAGCTACAATAGCCGCTATTCTGCAGGAAAAAGCGCTTGAAAAAGTCCTCATCGTTACCGATAAAGGCATAATCAATACCGGCTTAACAGGTAAACTGCTGGAGGCTTTAAACTCTGGCAATATAAATTATACCCTGTTTCATAAGGTTGAACCAAACCCATCCATCGAAAATGTTGAAGAAGGTCTATCCTTATACCGGCAAAACGGTTGCCAGGGGATCATAGCCTTTGGTGGGGGGTCACCACTCGACTGCGCCAAAATGATTGCCGCCAGGGCTACAAATAAAAAAGCGGTAAAAAAAATGAAAGGCCTTTTCAAAGTAAGACATAGGCTGCCCTTTTTGACAGCTATCCCGACCACTGCCGGTACCGGCTCCGAAGCTACTATAGTAGCAGTAATCAGTGACAGGGAAAACAAAGAAAAATTCTCGGTGATCGATCCCAAACTGGCGCCAGCAGCATGTGTTCTCGATCCGCAGCTCACATTGAATCTTCCTCCGCATTTAACCGCAGAAACGGGCATGGATGCTCTAACCCACGCTATTGAAGCATATATCGGACTGGTGGGCACACCTTTTAGCAATCAAAAAGCACTGGATGCCGCAAAGTTGATTTTTGACAATCTGGAAACATCTTACCAACACGGCGATAACCTCGAAGCCAGGCAGGCCATGCTCGAAGCCGCCCACTACGCCGGGATTGCTTTTACCAGGAATTACGTCGGCTATGTGCATGCCGTGGCTCATAACCTGGGAGGACTGTACGGTCTCCCCCACGGCCTGGCTAATGCGATAGTCCTGCCCCGGGTACTGGAACTCTCCACCGAAAAGGGAGCAAAAAAGATGGCCGAGATAGCACGTTACACCGGCCTTGGGGATAGCAGGGAAAACGATCAAAACCTTTCAGACAGATTGATCGCCAGGATCCGGGAAATGAATCACACCATGGCCATTCCCACCGGTATAAAAGAAATCCAGGAAAAGGATATCCCCCTCCTGGCAGAACGTATTCACCGGGAAGCAAATCCTGCCTACCCTGTGCCCAGGATACTCTGGCCAAAAGACTTTGCGGAATTATTGCACGACCTAAAAGAATGACCAGGGAAAACTAATCAGCCGCGACCAGGGTTATTTATCAAGCAGCCATCCCAAAGAAAGCTTTTTCAAGGTGGCTTCGGTGGGGTTACCGCTTTCGCGGCTCCAACCGGCAAAACGGTAATAAAGATCTTTAGCCGTTTCAACTTCCCCCGGATCAAGGGCGGCACCCTCAGACGGGCCGTCAGGCAAGGGATTAAACAACCTCCCGGGCAAAGTATCCTCTTCTCTGGTAAACCCTTCTCGGGCATTGAAAAAACGCATCATGTTAATACGCCTTTCACCAACAAGCATCAGTTCATAAAGAGAAGTCTTCCAGCCCAGGCCATAACGGCATAAATCCACCAGTTCCGAAGGCCCGTAAAGCTGATAGCATGGACCCCAAACAAACTGGCAAAGACAGAGGCTATCGGCAAGCGAGTAAAAACACTGGGTATTAAAAGCAAAACGCACCTTTTCTTCATCTATGATCAGCATGTTGTCAGGGCTGTACCCTTTCCAGACGCCCACCTGGTAAAGGAATTCCCTGATCCTGCTCTTCGGGTGCGCTGCAAGCACAGTGTCATGGGCACTAGACTGGTGGTCGCCCCCAAAAGAGTTCACCGCATAGATCAGGCCCAGGGCCGGTTTCTGCTGGGGCATATGTGCCGGCAATTCTTGGCCTTTTGCGGTAATGCTCAGGGCAACAGCATCTTCACCGATTTTTTTCGCCGCTGCCAGGCTGCCCTCGGCGAGTAGCTCACCAAATCCCTGTCTGTTTGCTATTTGTCCAATCAATTCGGGGATCACAGCTTCATTGCCAAAGTTAAGCTCTAACCCCCCGGTATCTTCTTGATCAATTAATCCTTTTTCGTAACATTCCATGGCAAAAGCGATAGTGCCCCCGCAGGAGATAGTATCAAGCCCATACATATTACAAAGCTGGTTGGCCTCTGCAATTTTCTCCAGGTTCTTAATTCCGCAGTAGGAGCCAAACGCTGCACAGGTTTCAAATTCCGGACCGCCATAAAGCGGGTCAACTGCACCGGGCACTTCTACCACTCTTTTGCATCTTACCGCACAGGCATAGCAGGTATCTCTTTTTTTAAGGATTGTTTCAGTCATAGTTTCGCCGCTTATCTGTTCGGCGCCCCCGGGGAAATACCCGGAGCAATAGTTCCTGGTAGGCAAATAGCCTTCCAGGTGCAAACCTATTAAGCCACTATCGGTTCCGTGCTCGGCAAGACTTTTAATCACACTGTTTTCTTCTATTCTTTCTTTTGCTTCCGTCGACAGCTTTTTAGACCATTCCCGGTCCACCGGTTTGCTTTTTTGCCCCTTCTTAACTACTACCGCCTTAAGGTTTTTAGAACCCATTACCGCGCCGGTGCCGTTACGACCGTTGGCACGGCTGCACATGTTCATCACCGAAGCGTACCTGACGAGATTTTCGCCGGCAGGCCCGATCTGGGCAATATGCAAATCGCTATCCCCCAGGTCCTCCCGGATAGCTTTTTCTGCCTCACCGGTAACCTTACCCCAGACGGGGGAAGCGTCGCGCAGTTCCACTTCTTCGCCCCTAATCGAAAGGTAAACCGGACGTTCAGCCCGGCCCCTAAAAACAACCGCGTCCCAACCATTTGCCTTCAACTCTGCCGGAAAAAAACCACCGGCCTGGCTGTCACCAATTGCCCCGGTAAGCGGGCTTTTTGTTGTTATGGCTAACCTGCTCAAACCGCTGATCGGCAGCCCAGTCAAAGGTGATACAGCCATCACCAGCATATTCTCAGGAGACAATGGATCCACTCCCGGTTCCATTTCCTGCAGCAACAGGTAGAGGCCGAGAATTGAACCGCCGGGGTAAAGCCTGTACGTTTCAGCGGGAATAGTCTTTTTTTCCACGGTATTCCTGCTTAAATCAACTTCCAAAACCCTTGCTTCGGGAAAATCACTCAAATCAATGAGGCCTCCTTTGGCATTTACTAGTCCGGATCGATAGCCTGGATCACTATTTCTTCAATGACCAGGTTTCCCCGGTAATGCAAAATATCATATACCACTTCTGCTAATCCTTCTAATTTTTCTTTGCAGCGGGAAACCAGGACTGTTTGACATTCGCCTTTCAAGGCTAATGTCAGGGCAATTTCCCTGCCAACCCCGGAAGATGCCCCGGTAATTACTGCTACCGGTTTACTGGTACAATCCGTTCCCCATATTTTTTTTAAAGCCCCCCCTAAATAGATTCAAAAGATTTTTTATCGTACAAAAGAAACTTCTATATATCGAGACAAAAGCCTGCTTATTAGAATAGCGCCTCATAATTTGTTACCACCAAAATTATAGTTATGTTCAGTTGAGAAAACATTTAACAGGAGGGTAATATCGAGCCATGACAATTAGTCCCCAAATAAATAATCTTCTATTTCGCTGCGCGTGCGGGTATTGAATACATCCTTCTTTTCCAACCACCCCTTGCGGGCTACTGCCACTCCATGAGTAGTGTCCTGAAAGCTTTCCAGGCGGTGGGCATCAGGATTAATCGAAACCAGGAGCCCTGAATCTTTAGCCTTTTTCAAATAACGCCAATCCAGGTCCAGTCGCGCCGGGCTGGCATTTAACTCTAAAATAACCTTGTTTTCCAGGGCAAACCAAAGAATTGTCTCCAGGTCAAGCGGAGAACTGTCTCTTCCGAGAAGCAGCCGGTTGGTCGGGTGCCCGAGCATGGTCACTAAAGGATGGGCCAGTGCCCGCTTCACCCTCTCGGTCATTTTACTTTTCTCCATTTTCAAGGTGGAGTGAACCGAAGCGATTACGAAATCAAGCCTTTCGAGGATTTTGTCATCATAATCTAAAGAGCCATCCGTTTTTATGTCGGACTCAACTCCGTGCAATATCGCAATATCCGGGTATTTTTCTCGCAAGATGGCAATTTCTTCTCTCTGCCTGTTTAAATCTTCCTCCTTCAATCCCCCGGCATAAAAAGCTGACTGGCTGTGATCACTGATCCCCACATACTCATAACCACTTTCCCGGCAGTACACAACAACTTCTTCAATGGTATTTAGGCCGTCGCTGTAATCGGTGTGAACATGAAAAATCCCCTTGATATCCTTTTCTGAGAGAAGATCCGGCAGTGCATTTTGGGCCGCTGCTTCTATTTCGCCATTGTTTTCCCTAAGCTCAGGCTGGATGTATGAAAGGCCCAGGACTTTAAAAAATTCGCTCTCATCACGGCAGGAAACCAGTGTCCCATTGCGGAAGAGGCCATATTCATTAATTTTCATTCCCGTGCCCTTAGCCAAATGCCTGAGGGCAGTGTTATGTTCCTTACTTCCGGTAAAGTGATGCAGGGCAAAAGGGTACTGCTCTTTTTCAACTACCCGGAGGTCGACATTGATTCCCTCTTCTAAAAGAACCGAGACTTTCTTTTCGCCAAGTGAATTAACTTCTTTAACCTGGGGAAGCCCGGTAAAATAATCGATCAGGCGGGCCGGCTCTGCAGTAGAAACTACCAGGTCAATATCCTTGACTATTTCACGGCAACGCCTAAGACTACCGGCCAGATTTGCCTGGTCAAGATCGGGAAATTCTTTTACTTTTTCCAGGAGGCTTTCAGCAATCTCGAGGGCTTCACGATAAAAAAAGCGCCCCTCGTAACGCCGCAGGAACTCAATGCCTTCAAGAATTTTCTCCTGGGTTTTCGAGCCGAAACCTTTTAAACTTACCAGGCGATTTTCTCTGCAAGCATACTCCAGTTCCGCAAGCGAGGTTATTCCAAGCATATCATAGAGGGCTCTTACCTTGCGGGGGCCGAGACCGGGAACCCTGAGGATTTCGAGCAATCCTTCGGGAACACTTGCCTTTAATTCCTCATAGTAGGGGAGGCTGCCGGTTAGCACAAGTTCTTTAAGTTTTTCGTTGAGGGCTGCGCCGATACCCTTAACCTCTTTCAATTTATCTTCATGAACCAACCGTTGTAGCTCTTCTTCACCCATCATCTCCACAGTGCGCGCAGCAGAATAATATGCTCTGCTTTTAAAGGGATTTTCACCCTTTAGCTCGAGCAGCACCCCGATTTCTTCAAGCAACCTTGCCGTTCCCTGTTTTTCCATCGCCTCTGCCTCCCCCGGCTTTTTCTTCATAGACAATTATATCAAAAGATAGAATCGAGAGCATTCGGCAGGGTTTCAATCATTTATAGGCGAAGAATTAAAAAGTATTTATTTTTTTAGAGGAGGATAGTGTAATGAAATCTCACACCACTTACCTTACCTTTAACACCAAAAAAAGGCGTGAATACATCAACATCACCAAGGAAGTAGAAAAAGCTTTGAAGGAAAGCGGCTTCAAGGAAGGATTTGCCCTTGTTTCGGCCATGCACCTGACCGCCGGAGTTTACATCAATGACAATGAATCGGGCTTAATCAGCGATATCGATGAAATGCTCGAAAAGTTAGCCCCCTACCGGTCTGACTATAACCATCACCGCACCGGTGAAGACAACGGCGACGCTCACCTGAAAAATATGCTTGTCGGACACCAGGTTCTAATCCCCATTACAGAAGGCAAACTGGACTTCGGCCCCTGGCAGCAGGTGTTTTATGCCGAGTTCGATGGCAGGCGCAACAAGCGGGTAATAATTAAGATGATCGGGGAATAACCCCGATCTATCTTTTTTGCTTGATTACCAGGCCCTGCATATTAAAGCCTGCAGCGCAAGTAAAATAGCCCAAAATTTCAAACCGCTATTTATATTGATTCCTGGGGCAAAGCTATATTATAAACAGGGCTATGAACTTCCTTTTTTAGGTATAATAATCCTGCAAACTGAGTACTGCCATTTCGTTATTTTTAAGCGCTTTTATCCCTTCAAATGCAGCCAGGGCTCCCTGTATGGTAGTTATAATAGAAAGTCCCCGCTGGGTAGCCTGGCGGCGCATCCTCGCACCATCTGTATTTGCCCCTGAGGCTGCCGGTGTATTGATAATCAAATCTATTTTGCCTTCATTGATATAATCAAGGCTGTGCGGCGAGCCCTCACTAATTCTTTTAACTTCTTCAACTTCAATGCCCCCGCCCCTCAAAGCGGCGGCAGTTCCGGAGGTAGCCACCAGGTGAAAGCCCATCCGGGAAAGACCCCGGGCTAACTCAACAGCCTGCTGTTTGTCATGGTCGGCAACTGTGATAAAAATAGTCCCTTCAACCGGTAGAGGAGTTCCTGCTGCACGCTGGGCTTTGGCCATGGCCATACCCAGGTCATAGTCAATGCCCATCACTTCACCGGTGGAACGCATTTCCGGTCCTAAAACAATATCCATATCATCAAAGCGAATAAATGAAAATACCGCTTCTTTAACCGAGAAATAATCAGGCACCCTTTCTTCAGTAAACCCGAGCTCTTCAAGAGAAGCCCCTGCTATCACCCTGGCAGCCAGTCCGGCCAGCGGCGCCCCGATCGATTTGCCCACGAAAGGCACGGTCCGGGAAGCGCGGGGGTTGGCTTCCAGGATAAATACTTCTCTGCCTCGCACGGCAAACTGGATATTCAGTAGACCTCTTACATTTACTTCCCGGGCCAGCATTTTTGTCTGGCGGCGAATTTCTTTAAGCTGCTGCAGTCCGATGCTATAGGGCGGAAGAACACAGGAACTATCACCAGAGTGCACCCCGGCATGCTCTACGTGTTCCATAATCCCACCGATAACCACTGCTTCTCCGTCACTAATGGCATCTACATCTATTTCCACCGCTTCCTCAAGGAATTTATCTAGCAGCAGAGGATTAGCCGGGTTAAGCTCCGGCAAAGTGGAGATGTATTTTTTAAGCTCATCAGCATTATAAACAACCCGCATGGCCCTGCCTCCAAGCACGTAGGATGGGCGGGCCAAAAGGGGAAAGCCTATTTTGGCGGCCACTTCCTGGGCTTCCTGCGGAGTATCAGCCGTCCCGTGGGACAACTCCCAGAGCTCCAACTTATCGATTACTTCAGCAAATTCACGGCGGTTCTCTACCCGGTCTATATCCCTCGGGGAGGTCCCCCATAGTGGCATTCCCGCTTCCATTAACGGTTGGGCCAGCTTAAGCGGTGTCTGTCCACCGAATTGTAATATGATTCCATCCGGGTTTTCCTCGTAGCAAATATTTAAGACATCCTCCAGGGTGAGTGGCTCAAAATATAAACAGTCAGATATATCATAATCTGTGCTGACCGTTTCCGGGTTACAGTTAACCATAATTACTTCAAAGCCCTGCTCATCCAGGGTCATCGCCGCCTGCACACAGCAATAGTCGAATTCCAACCCCTGGCCAATCCGGTTGGGACCACTGCCCAGAATAATCACCTTGCCTTTTTTCTTCTCTTTGCCCCGGTAGAGGGCATTATCAGCACTTTCTGTAGCGCCCTGTTCGTAAGTGGAATAAAGGTAGGGGGTATAAGCTTCAAATTCCCCGGCACAGGTATCAACCCGACGGTAAACCGGGTAGATTGACCATTCCTGCCGGCGTTTCCGCACATTCTCTTCTTCAAGACCGACCAACTGAGCAATGGCCTTATCGGAAAAGCCCCAGGTTTTGGCCCGCCAGAGCAAGCTTTCATCCAATTCCTGCCGCTGATGCAGTTCTTCTTCCAACTGGATAATCTGCTCGATTTGATCGATAAACCAGCCGTCGACTCTGCTGAAAAAGCTTACCTCATCGGCCGTCATCCCTTCCCTGAGGGCATCGGCAATGGTAAAGATCCTGCCCGGCCGTGGCAGCTGCAGCTGTTCCTGCAGCCACTTAAGCCTTTCCTCATGTGCCTCGGGCATTTCTTCTATAACCAAACCGTCAAAGCCCTGTTCCAGGGAGCGAAGCGCTTTCTGGAGGGCTTCTTTGAAAGAGCGGGCAATACTCATAACCTCACCGACGGATTTCATCCGGGTGTTGAGGGTTTGATCCGCTCCGGGAAATTTATCGAAATCCCAGCGGGGAATTTTTACCACTACATAGTCAAGGGCAGGCTCAAAAGAAGCGGGTGTTTCCCTGGTAATGTCATTGGTAAGTTCATCCATGCTGTACCCCACCGCCAGTTTGGCGGCAATTTTAGCAATAGGAAACCCGGTAGCTTTCGATGCCAGGGCGGAAGACCGGGATACCCGGGGATTCATCTCTACAACCACCATGCGGCTGGTTTCTGTATCCATGGCAAACTGGATATTACATCCACCGGTTTCCACCCCGATTTCCCTGAGCGCTTTAATTGAAGCATCACGCATCATTTGGTACTCGTGGTCACTGAGAGTTTGCGCAGGAGCTACAGTAATGCTTTCCCCGGTATGCACACCCATCGGGTCCATATTTTCTATGGAACAGACCACTACTACATTGTCATTGCAGTCACGCATTAATTCCAGTTCGTATTCCTTCCAGCCAAGGATCGCTTCTTCCACCAGCACCTGGTTTATCGGACTGCTGTTCAATCCGGCTGCAACCATATCCACCAGGTCCTCCTCGGTATGGGCAATACCGCCACCGGCACCACCAAGGGTGAAGGAAGGACGAATCACCAGAGGATAACCCTTTACAGCAGCAAATTCCAGGGCTTGCTCTAAACTGTGCAAATGACAGCTCTCTGCCGAATCCAGGCCGATCCGATCCATTGCCGCTTTAAAAAGATCACGATTTTCAGCCCGTTTGATTACATCACAATTAGCCCCGATAAGCTCAACTCCGTATTTATCCAGGTAGCCTTGATCGGCAAGCTCTACTGCCAGGTTCAGGGCAGTCTGTCCCCCCAGTGTAGGCAACAACGCCTGGGGTTGCTCTTTTTCAATAACCCGGATTGCTGCTTCCAGGGTCAATGGTTCAATATAGGTTTTATCAGCCATCGCCGGATCGGTCATAATCGTTGCCGGGTTGCTGTTAATCAAAACTACTTCGTAGCCTTCTTCTCTAAGGGCACGGCAGGCCTGAGTTCCCGAGTAGTCAAATTCACAGGCCTGGCCGATAACTATCGGCCCTGACCCGATAATCATAATTTTTTCCAGGTCCGTTCTTTTAGGCATTATGGCCGTCCCCCTTTACTCTATTTTCCTCCATCAGCTGCATAAATTTATCAAACAAATAACCCGAATCATGCGGTCCGGGAGAAGCTTCCGGGTGGTACTGCACCGAAAACCACTTATCTGTTTTGTTTTCCATCCCCTCCAGGGTGCCGTCGTTGAGGTTGATATGGGTGGGCTCTGCTCCCCTCATTTCCATGTCCATATCTACACAATACCCATGGTTTTGCGCAGTAATATGCACCTTTCCTGTAGACAGATCGCGAACGGGGTGGTTACCCCCGCGGTGGCCGTAAATCAGCTTAAAAGTGGACATTCCTAAGGCCAGGCCGAGCAGCTGGTGGCCCATGCAGATACCAAAAACAGGCACTTTACCCAGCAGGTCCCGTATTTCAGGAACAACAGCCTGTTGAGCCGCCGGGTCGCCCGGTCCGTTAGAGAGGACAATCCCGTCAGGCTCCATCGCTTTCACCTCTGCAGCAGATGTATTATAAGGCACCACGGTAACCCGGCAACCCCTGAGGGTAAGGTGCCTTAAAATATTGTACTTAACCCCGAAATCATATACCACCACATGAAAACCACTTTCCGGGTAAGCCCAGGAAAAAGCATCCGGGTTGGAAACTTCGGCAACCAGGTTCCTTTGATCAAACTCCCGGTTGGCCAAAAGCTTGTTAAGGAGTGCTTCAGGATCTTTTTCCTTCGTAGACAAAACCCCTTTCATTGTACCGGTTCTTCGTAAGTGCAGAGTAAGAGTCCGGGTATCAATCCCCTCCACACCCATAATCCCGTGCCGCTCAAGATACGAGGATAGAGATTCCTGGGAACGTTGATTACGCGGCCTGCGGCAGCATTCCTTAACTAAAAGACTCTCCACCTGGGGAGAGTCCGATTCCATGTCATATTCCGTTATCCCGTAACTGCCGACCACAGGATAAGCAATCGTTAAGATTTGCCCCCGGTAGGAGGGGTCGGTAATCATCTCCTGGTAGCCGGTCATGGCAGTATTAAACACCACCTCACCGAACACCTCTCCCTCACCGGAAAAACTTTCTCCCTTCATCGTAAAACCGTCTTCCAGTACCAGTAGCGCCTGCAGATTAATTCCCTCCCTTAAACCGGAAAAGCTGGACTAAGCGCATCCGGCAAAAATAAATAACCAAAAAAGCATTTTTATGATTATATAGGTTTGAAAAAAAAATGACAAGTAAATATGTCCGGTCAAGGGAAGTTTTTATAAAAAAATTATACCCTTAACCTCAAAGCTCAATTCCCAGAACTTAACCTGGATTAAACTTTATTCTGCAGTTTTATTGCATATAAAAGTATGGAGTTTGTACTCTCCCCCTCCCATAATATAAGCAGCATAATGGTCATCATGTGTCCTCACTGATGGTTTAAA
>CAYXQO010000024.1:0-25119 GCA_964467475.1 uncultured Syntrophomonadaceae bacterium | reverse complement strand
ACTGAAAAACAACTCCATCCATTTATTGCGTTATTGCGACCACGATAAGTATTTTTATATGTATACTTATTAAAATCTTCACCAGTACATAAAAAAATCCAAAAGGGGTTGACCTGGTTCAAACCCCTGAGTATGTCTTAGGAAATCTTTTAGATGGTGCGCCCGGCAGGATTCGAACCCGCGGCCCACTGATCCGAAGTCAGTTGCTCTATCCAGGCTGAGCTACGGGCGCACATTTTATATCATCCCTTAAACAATTTAAGCACACCTTGATTTATCGGTCAACCTTGTCATCTTATCAATCTAATTAGATGTCCTTCATTACCATCATTTTTAGCATTATTACATAAAGCACTTCACGGGTATTAATCTTAGTTTGCCCAGGCATTAACACTCATGACAGGAGAATCAAGGGTAAGAAATAGCAGGGTCTTCCATTGACAAAAATCCATAAGAAGATTATCTTTACAATATCATTATATGAGATTAAGCATCACGCTATAGTGCAGAGATAACTTTTTAATTCCTAGAGGCATTGAAATCTCTTTAAACATCAGTCCTAGAAGTTGTAAAGTTATGCTTCGTTGAAGGTAATGTCAATCATGGATAAAGTCGAAACCAAAATAAATAGAACTCCCCGCAAGTTGATTTTAATTAAAGGAGCAGGCGACCTGGCCACCGGTGTGAGCCATCGTCTCTACCGGGCCGGTTTTAAAGTCGTGATGACCGAACAGGAAAAACCGACGGTCATCCGCCGTCCGGTTTCTTTTGCCAGGGCGGTGTTTGAAGGGAAAGCAGAAGTGGAAGGGATCACCGCTTATAAAGTGAATAGCCACTGTTCCCCTGAGAACCACGAAGATAGAATAATAAAACTCGATCAGATCTATGATTTGCTGAAACGAAACCTGGTACCGGTAGTGGTTGATCCTTGTCTTCAATGCCTTTCTCATTTATCCCCCGATGTTTTTATTGAAGCTACCATGACCAAAAAGAACAGCGGCGTCAATTTAAACTACGCCCCCCTGGTCATTGCTTTAGGGCCAGGCTTTGTAGCCGGCCGTGACGTTAATGCAGTAGTGGAAACCAAACGTGGACATTACCTGGGCCGAGTCATTTATGATGGTGAGGCTTTACCCAACGATGGAGTTCCAGGACAGGTGGAAGGGTACAACTCCGAGCGATTATTACGAGCTCCTGCAAGCGGTATTTTTAAAGCAGAACTGGATATCGGAGATATGGTTTCTACCGGCGAACCGGTGGGCTGGGTTGGAGATGCTGTGGTTAAGGCTAACATATCGGGAGTTATCCGCGGACTAATCCAGGAGGGGTTTGCAGTTACGCATAATATGAAGATTGGAGATATCGACCCACGCAATAACCAGGATTACTGCTTCACCATTTCAGATAAGGCCAGGGCTGTGGGCGGAGGAGTGCTGGAAGCAATCCTGGCTTTGGAATAATAATAGCTGTATTATACGAGGTTAAGCATAGCGTTTAATCCGGGAGGTAAGGTATTGGAAATTTCTTATGCTAAAACTAAAGATGCCGTGGGAAAAGTACTTTCTCACGATGTAACCCGTATCATCAAAGGAAAATGCAAAGGACCTGTTTTTAAGAAAGGACATATTATCAAAAAAGAGGATATCTCAGTTTTATTAGATATTGGTAAAGAACATATTTGTTTTTTGGACCTGGATCATGATGAGGTCCACGAAGACGAAGCCGGCCTGGTCCTGGCTTCCTGTGCTGCCGGGGAAGGACTGCATATGGAAGGGCCTTCTGAAGGACGGGTAAATCTTATGGCTTCACATGACGGGTTGCTTAAAGTTGACGTGGAAAACTTGCTAAAGATCAATCAATTGCCAAATGTAGTAATGTCCAGTTTGCACAATAACAGTCCGGTAAAAAAAGGTGATCCTGTAGCCGGCACCAGGATTATTCCCCTGGCGATAAAGGAGGAAGTCCTTGCTGAAGCAAAAAAAATCAGGTCACAAAAAGGTTCTTTAATCAAGGTATTAGAGTATCAATCACCTAAAATGGGAGCCCTTATCACAGGCCGAGAAATATATGATGGCCGAATAAAGGACGTTTTTGCCCCGCTTTTGAAAGAAAAAGCAGAGGCTTACGCTTTACCCGGGCCTCTAATTGAATCTGCTCCTGATGATGCCGCATTTATTGCTTCTAAGATTAACATGTTTCTTGATAAAGGCTGCAGCCTGATTGTTGTAACGGGAGGGATGTCGGTTGATCCGGATGATGTTACCCCAACAGGGATAAAGTTAAGCGGGGCTGAAATAGTAAAATATGGGGCTCCGGTTTTGCCCGGGGCAATGTTTTTGCTGGCTTATCACGGTCAGGTTCCTGTAGTAGGGGTGCCGGCCTGTGGCATGTTTTTTAAAACAACAGTATTTGATCTGTTTTTACCACGTTTGCTGACGGGAGAAAAACTTAATAGCAGTGATATAGCGGCTCTCGGGCATGGAGGTTTTTGCCGCCGCTGTGAAACATGTTTTTACCCAGGTTGTTCATTCGGTAAATGATTTTTATGATTGATCATACGTTTCTTTTACTGGCTAAGACTCTTTTCACTTGTCTGCTTATTCTTCACCGCAACAATTTCGGCCAAAATACTGACTGCTATCTCCTCAGGGGTTTGCGCGCCTATAGATAACCCCACGGGTGCATGTACCTTTTGCAGATCTTGCTGCTTAATTCCTTTTTTCTCCAAGTTCTGGATTATGGTGTTTACTTTACGGCGACTGCCGATCATTCCCAGGTAACCTGCCTGCGACTGTAATAATTTCTCCAGGGCCAACTGGTCAAAACTGTGGCCGCGTGTAACAATCACTACATAGCTGTTTTGATCAAGTTTGGGAACCAGCGAGTCCAAAATATCCCCAAAGTCACCTGCCAGGCAATGATCTGCAGAAGGGAAACGCTCTTTGTTGCAAAAATCTTCGCGGTCATCCAGGACTGTTACAGCAAATCCTAACATTTTTCCCATGGCGGACAGGGGTTGAGAAATATGTCCTGCTCCTACTATTACCAGAGAAAGAGAAGGTCCCAGTACATCAATGAACAGGGTAATCTCTCCTCCACAAACCATACCCAGATCTTCAGCCCCTTTCTGGTCCAAGGTGCGGCTGATTAGCCTGGGAGTGCCCTCAGCAAGTACCTTTTGAGCTTCTTTTACAGCCATAGCTTCTAAGGGACCTCCCCCGACTGTTCCCGATATGTTTCCTTCTTTGTCCACCAATAATTTAAAACCTACTTTTCCGGGAACTGAACCCCTGGCATCCACTACGCTCACCAACGCTACAGATTCCCCTTTTTGAAGCATCTCTGATACTTTATGGAATATTTCAACAGACAATCAGATCACCCCATTTAAAAAAAGCAGTCAGGTAAAGGCTATTACTCGAAACCAAATCATTAAAACCCGCCGCCTGAATTATATTTTATCCATAAATTAGTACGGCTCTGACAAGAAAACCGCGACAATATGGCAAATTTTCCGCCAAAAATTAATCGCGGTAATCCTATCTGTCGCCGGCAAGCTAAAACATCTAATCGAACAAAGCTAAAGATAAGATCCCACCAACAACTAAATGTTTGCTTTAATCAGACTTCGTTCCTCGTTATTATACTTAAGCCCAGCCTCTTTTCTTAACCGAAGCTTCTATCTTTTTCAGAGCATTAACCCAGGCAGCCATACGGGGAGAAATACTATTTTCCCTGGCCCTGGTGGACATGTTTTGATAGGCAGCGGTCATCCATTCCTTTAGCCGGTTCCTGACCCGGTCCAGGTCCCAGTATTCGTCGGTAAGCCCCTGGATCCTTTCAAAATGACAAACTATGGCTCCACCGACATTGGCAACAACATCCGGGATTACAGGTACTCCATTATTTTTAAGTATTTCTTCAGCTTCCGGCGTTACCGGACCATTGGCCGCTTCAATAACCAACCCGGCTTTTATGCGGGAGGCATTTTCCTCTGTAATCACGCTTTGGACGGCTGCAGGCACCAATACATCCACATCCATCTCCAGAAGCTCTTGATTGGTAATCGCTTCTGTACCGGGAAAATCGACCACGGATCCTGTTTCCTCGACATAACTTCCCAGTTTTCTGCAATCAATCCCCTCGGCTGAATAAATAGCGCCGTAAACATCGCTGACCGCTTTCACTTTATAACCGTTTTCAGAAAGCAAGCCGGCTAAAACAGAACCAACCTTGCCAAATCCCTGCACCACAGCTGTACAACCACTACCGAAACCGTAATCTTGAACGGCCTGCTCAAAAACATAGTAAACCCCAAGGCCGGTCGCCTCTGTAGTCCCCACCGTTCCACTTACCGCAGTGGGCTTATCATTAATCGCCGCCGGGCTATGGTAGCCCATGATCGTTTCGTATTCATCAAGCATCCATCCCTGGGTTTTATCGCTCGTTCCAATATCCGCCCCCTGGACATCTACCCAGGCGCCTTTCATCGGCAGGTGGCGGATAAAATTTCTGGAAAGTCGTTCCAGCTCCCACTCGCTGAGCTCTTCCGGGTTGATTACCACGCCACCCTTACCACCTCCGGCAGGAATTCCTCCTACGGCATGCTTGATCGTCATCCACAAAGCCAAAGCTTTTAATTCATCAAGGGTGAGATTCTCTGTGAAACGGGTACCGTCTTTAAAACCGCCCAGGGCATCACACCAGTGAACCCGGTAAGCACTAATTATTCTTACATCCCCATTATCCATGCGCATGGGAAAAGTAAACTCCATGGTTCTTTTTGGCACACTCAACAGCTCTACCACCTTGGGATCCAGGCCGGCCAGTTCCGCCGCCTGCTTTAAGGAATACAAGGCTGTAGCTAGCGGGTTTGCACTCATTATACTTCAACCCCTTACATATCTCTTTTTTTTGTCTACTCAACCATGCTGCACATTAGACTGGTGCCGGCTCTTAGCGGGCAACAACTGCGACTTAAGCTGCAGACTTCCGCTTTGGGTTTACTTTAAACCAGGGAGGATACTTTTTTCGTCTTCCCTTTGGCCTTCGCTGCGCTTATACACGCTCGAACCGTCTCCCCTGCATTGGTCGGCTTACCTCCATGCAAACCGACCAGCTACAACCTTGGCTCCGTCGTTCATTGCATCCGCTTTACCTGTAGTGCCCCCGTCCAAACGTGAACACGGCTGAGTAGCAAACTTTCTCTTGATGAGCGATTAAACTCTCCCGTTATAATTCTCGGCAGTTGGTTCTTTAAGCAAACTAGCTCTTAACCGGCGCAGCCGGCTTTGGAACAGAAAGATCTTCGCCGCCTGATTTTAAGACCAGGTCTAACCCGGAACGTTCTACCCATTCGATGCAAATCTGGGCAATTTTTACCCGGTGCGCGGCAAGATGATCAACCAAACCATTATCCACCCAGGCATTATACATTTCAGCCTCAGAGCGGCCCGGTTCGATCTTGAAATAAACCGGTGCACTGATGCGCGCAATATCAGGGCATTCATGGAAACGCTGGAACCCGCCCATCGATTCAACCAGGCTGACATAAACATCCAGGGGCAGTTTCACAGTACTTCTAATCGAAGCCAACATGGGCAGAGTTAAATCACCTAACGGGTTAAAACTGTCGGCTCCCATATCTTCCAGGAGCTTGCCCCCCAGAGGACTGCCGTGTCCGGCAAATACTGATACTTTGAATCTAACATCTTCCGGAATAACTTTGTCTTCCCTCATTTTGGTAACCAGGGCGAGCAATCCTTCATCTGGAATTAAAAAGCCGCGTATGCCCGCTTCCAGGCAGCGGTCGAATTCTTGCAACCATTCATATACCTTATCACTGCCCCGGAGGCGCATCCCGGAAACATAACCCTCCGGGGTGGTAAACTGCCTGCCGTTATCCCAGCCCCGGCTGGGCAGGGGATTAATTATTACTTCGTAGTTGTTTTCTGCGGCAAACTGAGCATATTCTTCCAGCTCTTTTTTATCCATCAGAGCTGCTCCCCTTACGGTAGAAATAACCCGGTGAACCGGCACTTTTCTTTTTTCTGCTTCCCTGCTCATAATTTCTAAGTTCGAGATGGTTTCCATCCCGGCAATTTCAATCCGGTAATGGGAACCGTCGGGGAAAGTGTGTTTTGATGTGGGCAAATCATAACGATCCCGCAAGGGGAACGCAGTTTTTTCCTCGATATACTTCTCAATCTCTTTAAAAGACATTTTCAACAACCTCCACGATTTATCATATAATAGTTAATTCTTTAAATCCCTGATCATGCTTAACTGTATTCGTCAAACAACTTTTGAAAATCTTCCAGGCTGTCTTTGCGTGGATAGACGTGATCTTCGGTTGGGAACTCTTCATTCCTCACTTCCGAAGCATATTGCTTGAAAGCATTGACACATGTCTCGGCAACATTGGCATAAACCTTGACAAATTTAGGGGTAAAGGCCTGGAACTGGCCAAGCATATCGCCGCAGATCAACAACTGGCCGTCACATTTTACTCCTGCTCCAATCGAATAAACTGGAATATCAAGTTTTTTGGTCAGAAATTCGGTCAGTTCCGGGGCAACCGCTTCAACAAGAATTGAAAAAGCGCCCGCTTCCTGAACAGCCAGGGCATCTTCAATCACCCCGCGGGCTGATTCTACATCTCTACCCGTAGCCCTGAATCCACCAAGTTGACCGGCGCTCTGTGGGGTTAGTCCAATATGACCCATCACCAAAATCCCAGCCTCGTTAATTGCCTTGATCCGGCTGGCTACCCGCACGCCACCTTCTAATTTAATACAATCCATATCAGCTTCTTTTAAAAAGCGAACTGCATTTTTCACTGCTTCTTCATCACTGGCCTGATATGAACCAAAAGGCATATCACCAACCACCCAGGTCTTGGGAGCACCCCGGCGAACCGCCCGGCAATGGGCAAGGCAGTCTTCCATAGTTACTGGAACAGTATCCTTGTAGCCGAGTAAAACCATCCCCAGGGAATCACCGACTAAAATCATGTCCATACCCGCCTGCTCGGCAAACATGGCCATGGGGAAATCGTAAGCAGTAACCCAGGCAACCTTCTCGCCCTCCTTCTTCATCCTGATGAAATCTAACACATTTTTCTTAGACAAGATCCCATCTCCTTTCATTTAATAAGTATTTGCTTAAACCACGGTATGTTAACAAAAGGGGCCATGCAAATAGCGCTTACTTCTCAATAAAGAGCTCAAGCGGATAATCATAAACAGATTCGTAGCCGCTTTCAGTAACACGCACACTGGCATCCACCTCGAACCCGACCTCATCGTACCAAATACCGGGGATCAGATGGAGCATCATGTTCGGTTCCAGCACGGTTTTATCACCCGGCCTGATACTGATCGTTTGTTCACCCCAGTCTGGAGGGTAATTAAGCCCGAAAGAATAACCGATCCGCGATTCTTTAACCACCGTGGAGTGGGCAATGCCTTTACGCCAGGCTGCTTCCACCTCTTCCACAGTTACCCCTGGTTTGACAGTTTCCAGGGCTTTGTCCAAACCCTCCAGGACTACTGACGCAGTATCTGTAAGCAGCTGCGGGGGATCATCACCCAGGTAGATTGTGCGAGCAATCGGGGCATGGTACCGCCGGTAAGTGCCGCTCAGTTCCAGCAAAACCGCTTCATTTTCCTGGTAAACTTTTTCAGTCCAGGTCAAATGAGGGGTTTTGGTTGCTTCTCCTGCCATCATTAAAGGCACAATCGCAGGATAATCACCGGCATATTCATCTGTTCCGGAATACTGGGCATAGGCAACCGCAGCTGCGGCATCGCATTCACGGACACCGACAGCAATGGCATTCCTGGCCGCATCCATTACCTTTTCAGAAATTTTCCCGGCTCGCTTGATAAACTCAACTTCCATATCCGATTTAACTACTCGCACCCAGTTAACCAGGGCGTTGGCATCACTGAATTTTGCCTCTGGCAGCGATTCTTCCAGGGAAACATAGGCCCGGTGGGGAAAATAGAATTGATCCATCTCTACCCCGATTGCAGCTTTATCCCAGCCTCTTTCCTTGATTATCCCGGCTACAAAATGCATGGGGTGCTTAACTGTTGACTGCACGTAATCGTCGGCATATTCAATGATATTTTCTTCAGAAAGAAAAGTTGTCAGGCGGGCCCCGTTGGCATCCATGCCCCGGCCAATCCAGACCGGTTCTTCCTGTTCCTGGTGGACAAGCACACACTGGTGCACATAAAAACTCCACCCGTCATAACCGGTCAGGTAGTTCATGTTGGCCGGCTGCGATATAATCAGCAAATCAATGCCCTGTTCGGCCATTTTTTGCCTGGTTTTTTTGATCCTGTTTTGATATTCATCAACAGGGAAAACGGGGGGCATATTTAACTCCTCCTTTCAGTTTTTTTCATTTTTCCAGTCATAATTAAAAAAATTCCTAATTAAAGTGCTACATGAAACCATTAAAGCTGTTTTTCACCACCGCCGAGTAAACATAGTTGATCATGGTAATATAATCAAAAACCGGCAAAGCTGTAGCCTGCTGCACAGAGGCAGCATAAGGCGGCAGCACACTGCACTCCAAAAGCAGGGCTCCTATCTCCGGAACATCGTCAATCAATTGCCTGGTAACATCCAGCAGTTCCTCTTCAACCTTTTTACTGTCCAAAGTGCCTTTCTCCTCGATAAAGGCCTCGCTAAAATAAGGGCAATGCTCCAGGCCGCGGATTGCAATTTTACCAGGCAGATCAGCTCCACATGGTTTTAACACAGTACTGGTTAGAGAGCCGGCATTAGCGGTTATAATACCAATCTTTTTATCACTGCCAAGTAACAAGTTAATGAACGGTACCTGCAAGAGGCTGGACATAAATACGGGGATGCCGATAGTATCAGCCAGTTTTTCCTGAAAAATAGCCATAAAACCACAGTCCCCGGTAATAGCCCGGACCCCGTTGGCTTTTAAATTATCAGCTGCCGCAGCGACGTCATTAAGAAGTCTAGCATCATGGTTAAATATGCGTTCCACGGTTAAGCCGGGAACCCTGGCGAAGCGGACCGGGTAATCAAATGTGGAAGCGTTAGCCACATCACCCGGGATATATGGCACTTCGCTATCCAGCAATAAGATGCCAATTGCTTCGCCATAACTAACCTGCCCCGGTTTCGCCCGGTAAAACACAATGTGACCTCCTTAAGAAATATGCTTGGTTTTAATCTATTAGCGCAGTATCTGGTAAAAACAGCGCTATGTCTGGAAAAGCCACCAGCAGTACGGTAACCAGGACCAAAATAATAATAAACGGCGGTGTGTGCCCGATCACTTCCAGGTAAGGCCGCCTAAAAATTAGCTGGGCGGTAAAGATATCACAGCCGAAGGGTGGAGTAGCAGAACCGATTGCCGCCTGAAGGGTAACTAAAACCCCGAGCAACACCGGATCCACGCCGGCTTGAATCACGTAAGGCGCAAATACCGGGCTAAGCACGTAGATAGCCACAATCGGATCAACAAACATACAGGCTACGAAATAAGAAACCACAATAATCAAGATCACGGTTAAATATGTTGGATCAGCTCCGAACATAGGACCAAGAATCTGCTGCGGAATACGTAAAAAACTTAGTAACCAGGACAGGGCCTGGCCGGCGCCGACCAGGATAAACACTACACCGGTTATAACCCCGGTCTGTAAAAAACAGTCCACTAACCTGCTAATTGTTAAGGAACGATAGATAGCCAGTTCTAAAAAGAGAGCGTAGGCCACAGCGGCAGCTGCCGCCTCGGTGGGGCTAAAAATTCCACCATAGATCCCGCCGACAATGATTGCCGGAAATCCAACTACCGGAAGGCCATCTTTAATTGAAGCCTTTCTTTCCTCCCAGTTAGCCTTGGGAAGCTGGCCAATATTTTTATACTTGGAATAAAAAAAGCTGTAAATAGAAAACAACAGGAATATTAGAATACCGGGCCCAATCCCGGCTAAGAAAAGCTCTCCGATGGAGGTGCCGGTAACCACCCCGTAAACTATAAAACCAATACTGGGCGGAATCAGAAAAGCTATGTCGCTGGAATTGATAATTAACCCCAATGTATAAGCACTGGGATAACCGGCATCTAACAACATGGGACGCATAGTTCCACCGATTGCTGCCACGGTGGCCTGGGTTGAACCGGAAACCGCTCCAAAAAGAGTACAGCTGGCATTGGTGGTGATCGGCAACCCCCCGGGAATATGGCCGACAAAAGATTTAACCATGTTAATCAGCTTTCCCGCCGCCTGTCCGGAGGTAATAATCGACGCGCCTAAGATAAACATGGGCACTGCCACCAGGGCCGGTGGTTTTATCCCGCTAACTACTTGCTGCACTAAAACATGCATATTAAAATCGGGCATAAAGATCCAAAAATAAAGAATCAATGATCCCATGATCACTACCATAAAAGGAAAACCCAATAATAACTTGCTTAACATACTAGAGCCTAAAAATAGCAACTATTTCTCACCACCTTTCATAGAAAGATTTATCCTTCTGCTTCATACTCGCTCTGCTGTTCTGGTGAGAGCCAAACATCTTCTTCGTAAATGTTTTTAATAATTGTCCGAATATACTGGACTCCTGCCATAAAAAAACCTACAACGACAATCACCACGATCATCCAGTAAGGTATCCGCAACGAAGAAGTAAGCTGCATAGTCATCCTGGCCGTTGCCACGTAATGATAGGCATAATAAGCCATTAAGAACATGATAAATGCACTGTAACCAGTAATTATGTAAAGCACCACTTTTTGCACCTTAGGGTTAAGCGCATCAAAAATAGCTCCCATCCGGATATGCCTTGCCTTGCGAACTGCGTAACTCAAACCGACGAAGGTAATAATAATTACCAGGATCATAGAGAGTTCTTCAGCATAATATATGCTTCTGAAGAAGTTCCGGGCGATTACATTTGCTATAAGCAGCGCAGCAAGGATGAAAACCCCAATACTTAAAACTGACACTTCAAACCAGTCTACAATCTTACCGACAGTTTTGAAAAAAGCATTCATCTGATTAACCTCACTTTTAAAAACCCTGCAGCGGGTCTTAAGCCGCTGCAGGGTTTACCTTCGGTTTATCTGCTTTTACTGTTCAATTCCCAACTCGTCCATAGCCTGCTCGATATCACTGACCAGGGCATTATAAATTGCCTCTGCGTTAGGTCCGCCATATTCTTCGATGAAAACTTCGTGTGAGGGCATTGCTGCTTCTCTGAAACCTTCCTGTGCCTCACCGGTAATTTCATTTACTTCAATTTCGGGACGATCATCCAACATGGCATTCAAGTCTGATTCGTGTCGTTCGTTAATCCAGTTTGCCGCAGGAATAACGGCATCAGCCCACCATTCACGGTGTTCCTGCTGAACCTCTTCCGGCAATGAGTCAAAGAAAACCATGTTTATGGTCGGAATGCCAACAAAAGGTTCTGCAAAAATCTGGGTAAAGTAGTCCTGCTCCAGGTAAAAGTCCATACTCTTAATCGCAAAAAGCGGGTTTACCTGGCCGTCAATCAGGCCGGTTTGCAAACCACTGTAAACTTCCCCGTAGTCCATCGGCGTAGGAGATGCCCCAAGGGCAAGATACTGTTCATTAAGCATATCGGATCCCATAATGCGTACATCGTAACCCTGCATGTCATCAATAGTTTCAATTGGTTCATTCGAAGTCATCCATTGCCAGCCTTCAAACATAATGCTTAAAGGCACCAGGCCTTCACGACGATAACTTTCTTCGAGAATATCCATTGTTTCGCCGTTCTTAACTACCCACTCCATCACTTCCCAGGGGCGCTCTTCCGGCCAAAGGTAGTGCAGCCCGAAAACCTGTGCTTCAGGCACAAAAGCCCCGATCCAGGCAAAGTCGGAGAATACGTATTCCACAACACCCAGCTGGGCCAGCTCGTTAATATCACGAAGGTCTCCGAGGGTTCCCATCGGATAGACATCCAACTGGTACATGCCGTCTGACCAATCATACATGTGTTCGGAAAAGTTTTCCGCCCAGACGGTCATAAAGTCACCTTCAATTTCTTCAGAAGCAAGCCTAACCTCGAGAACTTCGTCAAGAACAGGTTCATCCTCATCCTCTTCTTCTACAGCTTCCTCTTCCTCCACAACCTCTTCTTCTTCCACAACCTCCTCTTCTTCTACCGGCGGTTCTTCACAGCCTGCAATCAGCATCAAGCCGGCAGTAAAAACAACAACTAACACCAACAAGATCCATAGTTTACTTTTACTAAACATTTAAATACCCCCATTAAGTTAAAAATAACCTTCCAGATTATCGTGCTTTTCTTCTAAACATCCTTTTCATTATCGCTTTTTTGATCACCCCATTCCCGGAAATATTTTTCTGCAAAACGAACAAACATTTCCACTCCCAGTGGCATACTATCTTCATCGATATTGAAGCGTGGATTATGATGCGGGTAATCAGTTCCTTTTTCACTGTTTCCGGTTCCCAGGAACACAAAAACACCGGGAACACGGGCGGTAAATTCCGAAAAATCTTCGCTGGGCATGCAGGCCAAATCCGGCACCAGGGCATTACTACCGGCTGTTTCCTCTGCTACTTTAGAGGCCAGATGTGCCATAAAGGGATCATTAACCAATGGAATATTTTCCCGGTACCATGCAACTTCTGCAGTGCAGCCATGGACAGCAGTTACTTTTTCCACCAGCTGTTTAAATCGCTCCATGGGATTCTCAGTCTCGTAATCGGCATAGAGCATCCGGACTGATCCTTCCAAAGTAATTGTGTCAGGAATAATGTTGGCTTTTTGTCCACCATTAATACAACCAAACATGATTGTCGTAGGCTTCAGTGCACTTATTTCACGGGTTTGAATCCGCTGGGCAGCTTGAATGATATCGGCAGCAGCAATGACCGGATCAACTGCTGTTTCGGGATAACCGGTATGTCCACCTTTACCCCGGATAGTTATTTTGAAAATATCCAATCCTCCCATGACTGTCCCCGTGCAAACCCCTACCTGCCCTGTTTTTAAGGGCGTCCAGATGTGCATGCTCATAGCTGCATCCACTCCCGGGTTTTCTAAAACTCCTTCTTTGATCATCTCAAGCGCCCCGGCTACTTCTTCATTAGGTTGAAAAACAAGTTTGATGCTGCCTGCAAGTTCACCACTCATATCTTTGAGTATCTTAGCAGCACCAAGTAACATAGCCATATGCGCATCATGACCACAGGCATGCATCACTCCGGGGCACTGTGAACAATAGGGAAGATCATTATTTTCTTCTACCGGGAGAGCATCCATATCAGCCCGAAGAAGCAAAACCGGCTTTTCCCTACTTCCTTCAATCATCCCGACAACGCCGGTTTTTGATATTCGCCGGGTTTTAATCCCAAGAGATTGCAGGTATTTTTCAATAACATTTGCGGTACGTTCTTCTTCAAAGCCGAGTTCCGGGTGAACATGAAAATCTCGACGGAGATTGATTACATCTTCAGTTATCGAGGCTACCATCTTCTTTATCCGGTTCATATTTCAGCCGCTTTCTTTTGTGATTCTACTCGGCTCTTAAGAACTACGGGCTACTGTGATTACCTTAAAAAATTGGCTAAACTTAAAGTGCAGACTTTAAACATTACGGGTAAAAAGAAACCGGGTAGTTAAATCGAGTTGTTTACCAATTAAAAATAATATCTAATTTGTTCTGATGAGCTATACTATTCGAGCTAACATTTTAATCTCCTGCTAGATCACAAAAAAAATTTCAAATTAAAATACTGGGTTCTATATTATAGAACAAATATGAGACAAAAAAATAAACCCTTCCATAAATGCAATATTTTAACTCTTATAATCAACTAAACATTAAACTCTTCAAGGGTAGAAACAAAGGGCTATTTGCGGCCTGATGAGCCAAAATAAGCTGAAAGCTGCTCACAGGCCTGCTTAAGTCCTTTCGTGCAGTTTATGATTTTTTGCTGGTCCATTCTGAAAGCCGGCCCACTGATGCTGAGCGCAGCAGTGATCTCATTGCTGAAGTTATAAACCGGCATGGCTATACAGGCCAGGCCGACTGAAAGCTCTTCTCTATCAAGGGCATATCCCTGCTCGCGAACTATTTCAAGTTCGTTTTTTAGTTCCGCCAGGCTGGTGATAGTATTAACAGTATACTGCTCCAAATTCTTACTGGCAAAAATCTTATCCAACTCTTCTTCGCTTAGTTCAGAGATCAACGCCTTACCCAGAGCAGTGGCATGGACTGGCTCCTGTTCACCCAGGTATGGCCCGGTTTTAAATAAAACTTTTTCAGGATCCGCCTTGGCAACGATCGCCACCTTGTCATTTATCCTAACCCCCAGGTTAACCGTTTCTTCATAAAAGTCACATAGATCCCACAGCACCTTTAACTCCATGTTGTTTAAATTGCGCTGCCGGGGGATCACACTGCCTACCTCAAAAAATTTCCACCCCAGGCGATATTTCTTGTTATCTTCGCCCTGTTCCACGTAACCATGGGCCACTAGAGTATTTAAAATGCGGTGGACTGTGCTTTTGCCTAAATTTAATTTTTCGCTGATCTCTTTGATCCGGATCCCGTCATAGGGCCCTTCTTTCATTATATTGATAATTTGCAGCGCTTTTTCGAGCGACTGCACCGGGTACTTTGTTGAATTGCCAGGATGGTTCAAGTATCTACTCCACTCCTTTCTTCTATCTTAGTATAATAATTACAGGTACATTAAAACCCGGGAGATCCTGCAATGGAACTCCCCCGGTTTAAAAATACTAAAAGCAAAAGAAAAAACAAGACCCCGGATCTTTCTTGATCAAACTTTAAACTGCATCCGGTTCCGTTAAATTGTATTATACCTGACATTACAGGAAATGTATACCTAATCAGGCCTAGCACAGTTCTATTATTAAGAACTGCGTTTCTGTTTAGCTAGCACCATGCGGTATTATTGGCTGCGGACATTGCAATGGAGCGGTCACAATGGTCAATTAGATAAAGGTTTTAGCTGGTCAACCTGGATCGATGAAGGTCCCCGAGGTCTGTGCTATAGATGAGAAATGCCAGAGTGTAACCATAGCGAAAACTGTAGCTCAAGTCGACGCCATTGCCCGCAAAGCGCCGGCACCAGCCCAAAACACAGTTCAGCTAAGTAAATAAGTAACCACACTTTTTATAGTAGAGGAGTAATGTCAAACTTCATCCATAAAATCAAGGCCTGGCTGGATATCTTCGTCATAACAAAGGTCATCTAACGTGATCAGTTCCGGGTCAAGTGCTTTTAGATACCGGTCACTTAAATATGAAACCTTGAAGCTTTTATCCGACTCCTCTTCAACAGTTTTGATGAAAGACAGTTTTAAATCTTTTTCCTGCCTGGTCATCACCGGAAAACCGAAATAGCTGTTTTTATGCTTTAGCCTGTCCTCTCTGCTACTTTCAATAAAGGCAAGGTGGTTTTTGATCCTGTCCAGGTTGTACCGGTTTAGCAGGCTCCACTCCTCATAAATTCTTTGCTTTACCGGTTCAGCAAACCCCGGGTCTATTTCACAACCCAGGCTATTCCTGCCCAGGGCCATAGCCGCCATTACAGTGGTTCCCGTGCCGCAAAAAGGATCAAGCACTACATCTTCAAACACTGAATACATATTAATCAAGCGAAATGGGAGGATAAAGGGAAAAGCGCCGCTTCTTTCCCGGAGCTTCCGGTTATCCAGGTCCTGTCTGGCACCTTTAAAATCCCACAGGTCGGAAAACCAGATATTTCTTTCTTCCCAGAAATAACTGCTCTGCATCCTTTTATATTTTTCTTCAGGAGAGGAAAACTTTCTCTTGTCTCCTTTCCGGAAAACCAGGATATATTCATGCTCAAGGGTCACATATGCGCCGGCGGGCAGCATCCCTGAGCCCATAAATTTATTTGGCGCATTGGTCTGCTTGCGCCAAATTATGAGAGGGAGAACATCAAACCCCAGGTCAAAAAACTTCTTCTGGATCCGGGCATGGTTGGTAAAAAGTTGAAACCGATTATTCCCGGTGCGGGTAGCATCACCGATATTAATACAGGCAAAAGCTCCATCTTTCATGACCCGGTAAAGCTCCTGCCAAACTTGATCTAAAACTTGATGCATTGATTCAAAGCCCCGGGAATATTCACCCCTATCAAGAAATTGCCGGACCTGCGGGTTCATCTCCGCAAATGAACGGTCCCACATTTCAATCATCGGGTAGGGTGGTGAGGTTACAACCAGGTCGATACTTTCATTCTCTAAAGCTTTTATTTCCCTGGCATCTTCATAGATTAACCGGTGGATAGTCTGCAAACTGATAACTCCTTTTAAGAATTATATTTATTCTATTAATCTTTAGCCAGAGCAGTGCTATATTTTAGCCTGGCAGCACTTGAGCAAACACTTTCTTCTTGGTGTATTTAAATGAATTATTAGCCGAGAAAGAACCCCTGTCAAGCCCTGCCTGTTTGTCCAAAAATAAATCCTACTCTAATTCATCCGCGAATATTTTACACATAGCTGATTATAGATTGCAAACTGCATGCTTTAATTTCTTAAACTGGACCGATCTGAACCATAATATGTGCTAAAATACATTTTTAGTTTTTCTTCATGTAAAAGGGCCGGCACAACTATTATTAGTTTAAGCCGGCCCGTAAAGTTTACTAACCAAATTTACGAGTGGAAATCACAGCCTTTTTCTTGCCCCGTGTTTTAGATGACATCCCAGGGCAGGATTTCAGGTGCAATCCATTCAATAGTGCTGATAACCAGGATTACAACGATGATTACCGGAATTACGTATTTAAGAATCGGTGCATACCAGTTGCCAATGCTAAACTTACCTGGCTTAACGCCATGATTGGCTTCTTCCCTTGCTTTATGAGCACCCCAGACATGGCCGGCAAAGATTGCCGTCAACAAGCCGCCAATGGCAAGGAAGACGTTTTCTGCAAGAAATTCCATAAAGTCAAGGATATCTCCGGCTATCGGTTCAAAGCTGACTTGGTCCAGGACACTGTAACCAAGGGTGGGCAACAAGCCAAGCAAGAAGATGATTGTTCCCATAGTGATTGCAGCAGAACTGCGCTTCATGTTCTTTTCGTCGATGAGCCAGGCAACACTGACTTCTAACAGTGAAATAGCTGAAGTTAAAGCTGCCACTGAAAGAAGCAGGAAGAACAGGGTTCCAAATAAAGGCCCTGCTACAGGAATCTGGGCAAACACACCCGGTAAGGTAATAAAAGCCAATCCGGCACCTGCTCCGGGGTCAAGCCCCATGGCAAAAACGCCGGGGAAGATAATAAAACCGGCCAGGATGGCGACCCCGGTGTCGAGGCCGACAACATAACCACCACTGCCGGGGATTTCGTGATCA
The DNA here is from genome assembly GCA_964467475.1 of uncultured Syntrophomonadaceae bacterium. Classification (GTDB taxonomy): domain Bacteria; phylum Bacillota; class Dethiobacteria; order DTU022; family DTU022; genus B1SED10-74M. Next base: position 7,703 of record CAYXQO010000024.1, on the reverse strand, counting down.
CGGTTTAAGTAGCTGCCGTAAGTAATGATAATGCCCATGGCCAGGCTCAGGGTAAAGAAAGCCTGCCCGATCGCAGCTACAAAAGCTCCCGCATCAAGCTGGCCGAAATCAGGAATCAAGTACCAGCCAAGGCCTTCACCGGCACCGGGAAGGGTTACAGCCCTGATTAACAGGATAATTAGCAGGACTCCCATTACCGGCCAGAGGTAAGTAACCCACCTTTGAATTCCTTTAACGATTCCGGCTGCCACAATTCCCACAGTTAAAACCATAAATACAAAGTGCCAGATAATCGGCGGCCAAACAGAGGTGATATGGCCGATAAAGGCATCAGCATAATCAACTCCCGGCCCCAGGTTACTGAAAGCAGACTCAAAGACATAAGCAATTGACCATCCGGCTACCACAGAATAATACGATAAGATTAAAACGGAGGTTAGAATAGTTAATGAACCGACAAGCCACCAGGGAGTATTGGGAGCCAGTTCCCTAAACATACCGACTACGTTTTTCCTGGAAGCTCTCCCCAAAGAAATTTCAGTAACCATCATCGGGTAACCAATAATCAAAACAATGATGAGATAGACAAGGACCCATGCTGCGCCTCCACCTTCACCGGCAATATAGGGGAAACGCCAAATGTTTCCTAATCCCACAGCAGAACCGGCGGCAGCAAGAATAAATCCTAATCGGGATAACCAACTTTCGCGCACCACGACAATTCCTCCTTTCTAACAATAAAAAAGTTTCTTCACTTAGGATGAACCTGCGTGCAAAAACCTGCGGAAAAGTGAAACCTTTTTACTTAGTTATCACCCTCCTTCAATTGCAAGGCTTATCCTTAAAAGAGACTTAGCTTCCGGGTAATTTAGCTAAAATCAAAGAAGAAATTGTATTGTTTAAAATCACGCAGCAATGAATTTGAGGTATAAATCTATTGTTTTTTACATTCTATCGCGATTGATCACTATTGTCAATTGTACGCAATAATCTGAAGACACAAGCTTTTAACCTAGCCCAGCAGGGCAACTGCCTCAATTTCCACATCAGCTCCCTTAGGCAACCCTGAAACTTCCACGCAGGCCCGGGCCGGGTAGTTTCCCTTAAAAAACGAGGCATATACCTGGTTGACCAGGGCAAAATTGTCCATGCTTGTTACATAAATGCCCACCCTGGCCAAAGCCTTTTCATCCAATCCCGCTTCTTCAAGGATTGCAAGGACATTTTTCATACACTGCCTGGTTTGCGCTCCTACATCACCACTGATCAATTCACCGGTAGCGGGATCAAGGGCTATCTGGCCCGATATAAAAAGCATATTTCCTGCTATTACCGCCTGGTTGTAAGGACCTACCGCTTCCGGAGCTTTAGCGGTGTTTATATGTTTCAAACTCATAGGAGAAACCTCCTTTTCTTAATTTCTTATCAATATACTCACCCACTTTTAAAAAATAAAGATAGCCGCCAAGCTTAATCATTCACCGTTTCAACTTTTACCCTGTGGAGTTCTGCATTCTCCTCATCAACCTCACCCCGGAAACCACCGATTTCTTCATAATATAGCAGTTTTGTATCACCCACCCTGACTTCATAATCTTCCGGGTCATCTGTATCCAGCAGCACAATTACAAATTTCTTGCCCGGGGATAAACCTTCTTCTGAGATAAACTCATCGACCAAACCGGGTGGAGCATCGGGCAAATCAGGGAACTGCTCGATAACCGCCAGTGCCTTTTGCATAATCAAGGTTGCATCTCGAACATCAATCTCACCATCATTATTTACATCAGCCAGCATGAGTTGATCGTCGTCAAGGAGCTCAAGATCAAGAATATGCCGCATCACCATAACCACATCTTGCACATTAATTGCCCCGTCTTCGTTTATATCCCCATATACTGCTGCCAGCCCCGGAGATGAGACCAGGAAAAGCAGCAGTATTACCGGGATAAAAAAGCCGGCAGTTTTCAACTTGAGCTTCATAAAATTGCAACCAGACATTATTAATCACCACTTTATCATGTAAAATTTTATGGATTCATATTATAAGCCCCGTCAAGGGCCAATACATGGTTTTTCCAAATATGCCTGTACCTTTCTTTATCATCCACCGGTTTTTTAAGCATTTTGCTGAAACAATCCATCTGCTCCGGAGAAGCTCCCGGTTTGCTGTACAGCTGGATCGCAAAACCGGTAAAATCCCTGACCATAAAGTCAAAAATTTGATCAACCAGTTTACTGTCGAGCTCATATATTTCGGCATTTTCCAGGATTAACTGGCCGTAAACCACCAGGGTAAAAAGCTCACCTAAATGCATCAGGAAGTCGGTATCTTTCTGCTGATTCTCATCCGGGGGAGCTGTCATTAAGAATTCTTTAAACAGGCCTACCTGGTCTTTAAAAACCTCCACGTTTGGCAGGTTCCACTGATCGTAAACTTGATTGTAATCATGGAAAGTCACATTACCTAGGCCTTTGGCCGGCCCCTGGTTAAACAAAAAGTCGTCATTTTCTACTTTGTCCTGCTGAGGCACATAGCTATATTCTTTCGGGTTAAAGAAATAGTTGAAAATAAATTTGCTGATCAGGGCCAGGTTCACATGAACAGTCCCTTCAAGCTTGGGCAGGGCGCGGATATCACGGGTGGCCATTTCAAAATAAGTGTCTTTTTCAAAGCCCTTGGCAGCAATCACGTCCCATAAAAGCTCAATTACCTGCTCACCCTGGGTAGTCACTTTCATTTTTACTGTAGGATTATAAAGCAAATACCGCCTGTCATCCGGAGAGGCCACCCTCTGGTAATCGGAAGCTCTTAAGGCAAAAAGCTTCATTGCGACCAGGCGGCAGTAAGCATCGGTGATCATCCGGTTGACATGGGGAAAATCGGTTACTTTCATCCCGTACAGTTCCCGGTTTGCCGCATGGTTCAGAGCTTCATAAAAAGCATGGGTGCAGATCCCGATTGAAGCCCAGCCCAGGTTATACTTGCCCACATTAACTGTATTAAGCGCTGAATCCCAGGCCTCCTGTCCTATAGATAAAATATCATCCTCCGTAACCGGGTAATCGCGCAGAGCGAAGTCAGCCACGTAAGACTGAGAATTGATCACGTTATCTTTTAATTCATAATTCTGGTCCTGATAATTAGCGACAAAGAAAACATAGTCTTTCGTGTCGGCCATCTTACCAAAGGTAGAAACCATTTCCGCTACATTACCGTTGCCGATATAATATTTTTCCCCGTTTGCGATGTATTCTCCGGGCCCCTTCGGCGTCAAGGTCATATCCGTAGAATAGATATCAGCCCCGTGTTCCCTTTCAGATAAACCAAAAGCAAATACGTGGCCGTCCTTAAGAAGGTTCGCCGCCCTGTTGCGAGCTTTTTCATTAGCGCTCATCCAGATCGGGCCCAGGCCGAGAATACTTACCTGCCAGGTATACCAGTAATGAAGACCATAAAAGGAAAGGACTTCGTTATAAGCACAGTTCCGCCAGGTATCCCAGCGGCAATGCTCTTCTCCTTCACCTGCCGGGGTTAAAAATTCATAAAAAATCTGGTTTTCCTTGATGAATTCAAGCAGGTCGGCATACCAAACCCGGTTGCGATCATCTTCTTTTAACTTTCTTTTTCCCTTGGTTTCAAAAAAATCGATGGTTTTCTTAATCATATCCCGCGAGCGTTCATCCAGGTGCTTCCCCTCGAATGTTTTTGGGTTAAATAAAAGCAAGTTATGTACCTCCCCGTAAAATTACTGTCAATCTATAGTATACCATCATTTTATCAATAAAGAAGCACTTTATTTGTTTTTTTCCCCAAAGTGTAAAAAAGTAAAAGGCTTGTTTTAAACAATAGCATTTCCCACCGGAACAGCAGGGTGCTGAAATTATTGCCGAGTTATGATAACCTTAATTGGGAAGATCAAAAAAGCATATATATTTATCTGCATCCAAACGTTAATGGAGGGCACATAATAAAAATCCACCAAACAAAAAACAACAAAAGGAGTCTCCATAAATGCAGCAGGCAAATAAAGAAAAATGGAATCATAAACACTGGGTAACTCTATTAATTATTTCCACAGCATATATTGCCGTTTTTGCTAATATCCAGGGGTTTAAAGCCATGCTTCCCCTGGTGCAGGACGAATTCCTGGTTAGCAGAACCATGGTAGGTCTTTATACCAGCTTTTATTTTTTAAGCACCGTGGTTATAGCGATTTTTAGCGGCAAGATCGCCGATTATCTGGGCACGAAAAGAGGACTGGTCCTAGGTGTCGGAGTAGTGAGTATTATGATTATCCTGCACTCATTTGCCCCATTTTTTGGGATGATTCTTTTTCTCGCTTTTTTTACCGGAATTGCTTTCAGCATTATCACCCCATCGGTAAATAAAGGAGTTATTGATCTCGCAGAACCTTCGAAAAGAAGCTTTTCAATGGGCATTGTCCATGGTGGAGGTGGACTTGGCGGTTTTTTAGGCGCTTTCATGCTCCCCTTCATCGGTGAGATGGTCGGCTGGCGGATAGCCCTGCTATTTGGCGGCGTTTTTGCTGTTATCGTCACTTTGTTTATCCTCCGATTTTACCAACCACCAGCCAGCAGCACAAATTCAGAAACTCCCACCAATGAGCGTTCAAGCACATTAAAAGAAGACCTGCTTGCTTTAATAAAAAATCGCTATCTATTGAGTGTTTTTGCTATGGGAGTTATTTTTGGCATGAGCATATCTTCAGTTACCGGCCATTATTCTCTTTTCCTGACCAGAGACCTTGGCACTACTGCTACCTTTGCCGGGCTTGGCTTAGGTATTTTTCACATCGGAGGGGTAATTGGGCAACCCTTGTGGGGTCTGATTAACGAAAGGGTTTTTCACGGAAACAGGCGCAAAGGCCTTATCCTCCTGGGACTGCTCATCTCAAGCCTGGCCTTGTTTTTTGGACTGGTTGTAAGCAGGTATCCCTTTTCCAACCCGGTTTTGCTGCTGTTTTCTTTTCTCTTCGGCTTCTGTATAATGGGCGTGATCGCTATTTACTTTACCTCGGTAAGTGAGCTGGTCCCAAAAAGTTACATCGGCGTCGCCACCGGCCTGGCCCTTTTATTCCCGCGCACCAGCACGATATTTACTCCACCCCTTTTTGGCCTTGTCGCTGATATAACCGGAGTCTATGCTTACAGCTGGATCATTTTGGGTGTGCTCGTGCTTAGTTTTACAATTTGCTTTATCTACTGTAGCAATAAATTTTCCGGGGATATCACCAGTAATTAAGAAGCTGTCAGGGCTAACCCATAAAAATATAACCATTCACGGAAGGGCTAAACAACCTGGCATGGAACAAAAGAAAAGAGCACCTTCGTTCTTTTTTGGAATTAAACAACTTGTACCAGACAGCAAGTTTGATTACCAGGGCAGCAAAAGTGCGCAAAGAAAGCCGGGGTACTCACTACCGCACCGATTACCCGGAGTTATCAGAACGATGGGATAAAAACATTATAGTCAGCCGCTGGCTTAAATAAAAATCCTGCTTTAATTTAATCAGAAACTAAACATTGGACTGTCCAAAACCGGGATCAATGAATCCACTTCCGATTCACATTATAGATGCTGTAAGCAAAAAGCAAAGCACTAAAGGCAGCCAGAAGCAAAAAACTGAGCGGCACGGAGATAATCCCGTTATCATTAATCGCAGTTTTCAAAATATCTGCCCCATAGGTGAGCGGCAGGGCATAGGAAACCGGCTGCAGGAAAACCGGTAAATCCTGGAGCGGGATAAACAGGCCGCAAAGAAAAATCATCGGGAAACGGAAAAAGTTAGAAAAGGTTTGTGCTTCGAAAACCTGGCTGACAGAAACAGCTATAAACAAACCCAAAAAAGTTGAAGTTACGGCAATAAAAACGACACTGCCAAAAACCATGAGCCAGTTTGTCCCCGACAAGCTGGTCATAAACCCGGCAAAGATGACCGGAACAAAAGCATTAACTACCCCAAAAATTATGGCCCCCGCAGTTTTAGACAGCATTAAAAGGTTTAAACTGATCGGGGCCAGCAAAAGCCTTTCGAAAGAACGGCTTTTGCGTTCAAAAGTAATCGTAACCGCCAGCATGGAAGTAGTGCCAAATAAAATGGACAGGGCCATTACCCCGGGAAGCAGATCACGCACTTCTACAGCCACCGGCGAGCGCAGAAAAAACATCAAGGTCCAGGCAACAGGAAAAATCAAACCCCAGCTGATATTAGGCGGCTTTAAATAATAACTGCGCATATCTTTCATCAAGATATTCAAAAAAGCAATCCAGGCTTTCATTAATTACCCTCTTTCTGGTTTTTCATCTTTTTAAGTTCTATGCCGGTAACCTTTACAAATACTTCCTCTAAGGAAGGACGGATTATTTTTGCTTCATACACCGGCAGCCCTTTCTCCTCGAAAAAACTGACCAGGGGCAGCAGGGTAAATGCGTTTGGTGAGTGAATTCGAACCTCGTTGTTCTTCATTTTCGTAAAATCATAGTCGGGGAAATTTTTTCTGAAATCTTCTTCAACCAGGCTAAAATCTCCCTCCAGGGCAAAGTTGACCAGATTTTCTTCCTGTGCCTCAGCCATCAATTCGCTTACCGTGCCCTCACGGACAATTTTGCCCCCTACAATAAAAGCGATGCGTTCACAAAGCCGCTCTGCTTCTTCGATATAGTGGGTGGTCAGAAATATCGTGGTGCCTTTCTCGTGAAGATTGGTGATCAGGCTGCGGATCTGCCGGGCAAAAGCCACATCAATACCGGTAGTGGGTTCATCCAAAAACAATATTTCCGGTTCATGAATAATACCTGCAGCAATAGTAAGCTTTCTTTTCATTCCCTTGGAATAAGCTTTAAATGACTTACTGCCGGCTTCCTCCAGGCCAAAGTGGTGCAGCAATTGATCCGCTCTTTCCTCACGGTTCTTTTTATCCATCCCGTAAAGAGCGCCACAAAAGCTTAAATTATCCCTGCCGCTTAACTCCTCGTAGAGATTACTTTCATCAGGAATTACCCCCATCAGGGCCTGGGCTTTCTTGGGATTGCGGGTATAATCATCCCCCATAAGTTTTACCCGGCCGCCGGAAATTCTGGCTAACCCGGTGAGCATATTAATAGTAGTGGTTTTCCCGGCCCCGTTCGGACCGAGAAAACCAAATAATTCTCCCCGGTTAATATGAAAATTAACCCCGTCCACAGCAGTAAAGCCGTTATATTTTTTAGTTAAGTTTTCAGCTTCTATAATTCTCAAATGCTGCCCTCACCTTTCCGGCGGTAAATCCTTTAGCCTACTGGTTCATCTGCCAAGGTTCATGCAAAATAAACAAAAAAGGATCTGCAAAAATAACTTGAAGCTTCCTGTCCATTGCCTTATTTACATGGGTGATCGCTGTCATCGCCATGACATTCCCGGATTTGCTCCGGTGTGCATTCTTCCGGTTTTGTTTTTAATTTATCCGGCTGTTCACACCCGCTCTCACAGGAATGACTTTCCACATCACCGTGACATTCTTTAATCTGTTCCGGTGTACACTCCTCGGGCTTTGTTTTTAATTTTTCCGGCTTTTCACAACAGTTTTCACACATCTGCAGAACCCTCCTTTCTGAAGTTTGCTCATCCCCCGTATAGTTAGCTGCCCCGTCATTCTGTTTTCTCAAACAAACAAAAGCACCTTCCTGCCCGGAAACGCGG
>CAYXQO010000023.1:0-26221 GCA_964467475.1 uncultured Syntrophomonadaceae bacterium | reverse complement strand
CCCCTGAAGGATATCCGAGAAAAGAAGGCAGGCCGGAGAAGCGACCTATAACATAAGGGCCTGCACATCCGTGCCGCCCTTGGACTGGTGACGGCTCACCTGAGGGTAATGGCAGCGACTAAAGCTTTCAGGCTTTCGCTTTGGTTACGCTTTAGCATTCGCCATCTAAGGCTTTAGGCCTCTTCCGGCCTGCTTCCATGCAGGCCGACCGGTAAATACCTTAGCCGCAGCGTCATTTGCTACCGTTTTAACAGCAATGGTTCAGCAAAAAACAAGTGCCGCTGAGCGGCAGCTAATTTAAGGCAAAAAATGTTTCACGTGAAACAATTGCTAAAGAAGTTCTTACTAAATAATTAAAAGGCAAGATTTTAGGAAGGAAAGAAACCAGTCTTGTCAAATTAACTAAGCAGAGAATTAAAGAAGGACGTTGATATGATGAGCGAATTTAGAGGTAATAATTTATCAGCTGCTGCAGTTGAACCAACTACAGACAACGTATTGGCAGTAGAAATTGAAAAGATCAAGCCAAATCCTTTTCAACCGCGGAGAGATATCGCCCCTGAAAAAGTTGATGAGTTAGCCAGGTCTATAAAATCATCCGGCCTGATTCAACCCATCGTGGTGCGCCGGATGGGGGATGGATATCAACTGGTTGTAGGGGAGAGAAGGTACCTGGCATGTAAAAAGCTTGGTTGGAAAAAAATATCTGCTGCTGTAAAAAGCCTTTCGGATCATGAAATGGCTACTACGGCCTTGATTGAGAACTTGCAGAGAGAAAATCTGAATATCATCGAAGAAGCAAACGGGTATATCAGCTTGATGAAAAATTTTAACCTGACTCAAGAAGTGCTGGCTAAAAGGTTGGGTAAAAGTCAATCCACCATTGCCAATAAAATCAGGCTGCTAAAACTACCGGGATCGGTATGCCAGAAATTAGTGGAAAAAGGTTTGTCTGAGCGTCATGCAAGAGCCTTGCTCAGATTGGAGTCGGAAGAAGAGCAGATCAAAATGATTGAAGAAATAAGTCAAAATAACTTGACTGTAAGCCAGGCCGAAAAGAAAATCGAAAAAATGACTGAAGCCGGCAGCAAGAGAAAATTAAAGAGATCAAAACCAATTGTCAGGGATATGAGAATAGTATTGAATACAATAAGGGATGCCGTATCGGTTATTCAAAAATCGGGGTTATACCCTGAAGTGGAAGAAACGGTGGATTCTGATTACATCGAAGTAAAAATTCGCTTAACCAGGGATATGCTGCAGTCAAGTAATAAAAAGCAATAGGGCTAATCTCCAGGGAGAGCTATGCTAAATTTTAGTCTGAGCAAACACGAAACAGGATAATGATTGGAGAGATAATTAATGGCAAGAGTTATAGCATTGGCAAACCAAAAAGGAGGAGTTGGCAAGACCACTACTGCAATAAATTTGGGTGCGTCGCTGGCAAAAATGGGCTCAAGCACACTTTTAATCGATGTAGACCCGCAAGGAAACGCGACCAGTGGAATTGGGTTGACAAAGCAAAATATCGAAACTTGCATTTATAACTCCTTGATCGATGATACGCCCTTAAAAGAAATAATATTAAATACAGACTGGGAAAATTTAGAGGTTGCCCCCGCTACAATTCAGTTAGCCGGGGCCGAGATTGAATTAGTATCAGTGGTTTCAAGAGAAGAAAAATTGAAAAAGGCGATTTTACCGGTCATAAATGAGTACGATTTTATTATAATTGACTGCCCTCCTTCTCTTGGTCTCTTAACCCTAAATGCCCTGAATGCGGCGCACGGGGTGATGATCCCCATACAATGTGAATATTATGCCCTGGAAGGCCTGGGGCAGTTAATGAATACCATAAACATTGTGAGGAAACATTTAAATGAAAGCCTTAACATTGAAGGGGTAGTCCTGACCATGTATGATACCAGGACAAACTTATCAGAACAGGTTGCTGAAGAAGTAAGGGGCTATTTTAAACATTATGTTTATAATACAGTAATTCCTCGAAATGTTCGGTTAAGCGAGGCTCCCAGCTATGGCAAACACATTCTTGAATATGATCCCCGCAGTAAGGGAGCATCACTACATCTTGCTTTGGCCCGGGAGGTTTTGAAAAATGAGTGAAAAAAAACGTTTAGGAAGGGGCCTGGGAGCCCTGATTCCTGAAGTGACTGAAAGTTCCCAGGAAACAAATGAAATCCCCCTGGATCAAATTAATCCCAACCCATTTCAACCGCGTAGGGAATTTGATGAAGAAAAACTAAATGAATTGGCGGCTTCTATTAAAGAGCACGGGATTATCCAGGCCGTAGTGGTTTCCCCGGAAGGGGAAGCTGGTGGCTATACCCTGGTAGCCGGCGAAAGGCGGTGCCGGGCGGCCCGGTTGGCCGGCCTGCATACTGTGCCGGCTGTGATCAGGCCGGTAGACAGAAAAACCATGCTTGAGATCGCTCTCATCGAGAACCTGCAGAGAGAGGATTTAAACCCGGTTGAAGAAGCATTGGCATACAAGCGGCTGATGAAAGAATATGATTATACCCAGGAAGAATTAGCGCAAAGAATTGGGCGCAGCCGGCCTTCAATTGCCAACAGTATTCGGCTGCTAGCTTTGCCGGAGAATGTTTTGGATGCTTTATACAATAATAAAATGACCCCGGGACAAGTCCGCCCGTTACTTTCAATTACCAATCCTGAAAAACAGGAAGAAGCGGCCAGGCAAATTATGCAGAGCAATCTATCTGCCAGGGAGGCAGAGAAGATTGCAACAGAGATCAATGACCGTGGAGGCAAAAACAAGAAAGAGGCACAACCTGCCGAAGAAGATCCATTACAGGCGGAAATACAATTGCAGATGCAGCGCAACCTAGGGACCAAGGTAAAGATAAAGAAAGGCAAGCAGGGTGGGACTATCGAAATATATTATTATGGTGAGGAAGACCTGGAGCGCCTGGTTGCCAAGCTGCTTCCCGAAGGTATTTAAGTGGAACTTGTAAATTGTTTCACGTGAAACAATTTTTCTGCCCTAAAAAATTTTATTTACCTGTTACTGCTCAAGCGTGCGATATTTTGAACAGGCGGCATTGCTTAAAAAAGTGGTTGTAATGGTCAGTGAGAGCTGAGCCATCGACGGGAAACGCTAAAGGTCAACCAAAGCGAAAGCCAGCAGCTGAAGTTGCTTTCTTTGTCCGCGATAATCCGGCGCCAGCCCAAGTTCCAGCACGAGGGTCTAGCAGCTACAGGCATTACCTTAAGCAGATTAAAGGTAACTTCCGTGAAAAGGGTGTATTTTAACTGCCTTTCTGGATAAAATCTTAAGTCGAGTTAGCTTTGGTACTTTTCATGCAGGTTTTCCGGTTTCTTGATATATGTTATAATAGCCACGTGTTTATTGTCGGGGGGCGAAATGCCATTTTTGCTGGTGTTTTTGTTTGCACCCGATTTTATTCTTAAAGGGGTTTTTGTGGAGATGACATCGAAGAAAAAACGCTGCTTTACTATAATGATAGTTCCACATACCGAAGAGGCGACTTATAGTCTAAGGATTCCTTTATACGTAGTGCAAATAGCAGTGATTTTACTGGTTATTGGAGTTGCCGGTCTAAGCGTGCTCGGCTACGCCTACCTAAAAGCGGCGGCTGAAGCACAAGAAGCCCAGGAGCTCAGAGAAATTAATCGTGCACAACAGGAAGAAATTGATGCTCTTGCAGTGGAAACCCAAAGAGTTATGGAGCAAATTCACGATATAGACGAATTGATTGATGTGGTAAAAGAAGAGCTCGATGTAGAAGAGGATGAGCTTGAACTCGACATTGAGGATATCGATATAGAGGCGGATACGGAGGATCTTATCGAGGAGCAATCTACTTCAAATCCTTCCGGTCCTTATCCCACACCTGATGCAGGATATTACGTGAGCCTGGCTGTTGAAGAAGGCGGATATATTGCCAGTGAAAGATCTTATGGCAGCAGATCCGCTACAAATGGTGTCCTTGATCGAGCTGCGGAAAATATTAGTTTTTTAAAAAATAAATTGCCCGAGCGATCAGGGATGCTTGATGCGGTAGGTGGATATGTTGAAGAAAAGAGGGCAATGCCTTCGATCTGGCCTGCCCGGGGCCGGATTACTTCCGGGTTCGGGGCGAGATCGGTTCCCTACGGCGATGGCTATCAATTCCATAGCGGGGTTGATATAGCCGGTTCGCATGGTTCTTCAGTATGGGCTACCGCAGATGGAGAAGTAACATTTTCCGGCTACAGGGGTAGCCTGGGCAATGTTTTGATCATTTGTCACGGGAACGGCTATGAGACTCTTTATGCGCATCTTGACGGGTTTGCAGTGGATAAGGGTGATGAGGTAGAAAGAGGACAAACTATCGGTTATATGGGACGTTCCGGACGAACAACGGGGACGCATCTTCATTACGAGGTACACCACGATGGATCTCCGGTTAATCCAAGAAGTTACATGAAGGAGCAATAAATTAAGGAGGATCAGGCTTTGTTTAAAAAAGATAATCTTGAAACACCTACGGATAAAGTCAATACGGTGATCGGTAAAGAAACCAGCTTTAGTGGAACTATTAATGGGAATGGCTTAATTCGAATTGATGGTTCTGCAGAAGGAAATATTAATAATCAGGGTGATGTTATTGTTGGCGAAAGCGGCAGTGTAGCGGTAGAATTGAAAGCCCGCAATGTAACAATTGCCGGACATTATGAGGGAACCCTCGAAGCAGAAGGAAGATTAGAGTTAAAAAAGACCGGTACAGCGATAGGTACATTTAAAGTAAATGGGTTACTTGTTGAAGCAGGAGCGGTATTGGCGGGAAGCATGGAAATGCCGGATGCGGAAATTAAGCATAAAGGCAAAGAAGATAAAGACGCTGAAGTCAAGGAAACAAGTAAAAAAGAATCTGTTTTTGGAAAAGCCGACAAAACTTCTTCAGCTAATCAACAGGGTATAAAAGATAAGGAAAGGCAAGTAAGCGCTTTCGGTGAAAGCACCTCTCAGGACAAATCATTATAGCCGGTTTAAGGCTCAATGGTTATTATTAGAAAGGGAAAGTGTAAATTTTTAAATAGGCAAAATGAGAAGCACGTAATTTAAAGCCGTGCTTCTTTTCTTTTTAAGTTAAACTAACCTGGATCATTAATTTAGCAGGATTTATCAGTTGAAAAGAGAAATTTATTAATTTGTATCAAGTTTTCATCTCAAATTTTGTAGTCCAGAAAAGTGAGGTATTGATATGCTGATTATTCTATTAGGACCACCGGGAGCCGGTAAGGGGACCCAGGCGGAAAAAATTGTTAATGACCATGATCTTGCTTACGTTTCTACAGGTGATATTCTCAGGAAAGCAGTAAAGGAAGAAACCCCCTTGGGTCGCAAGGCAAGGGAGTACATGGATCAGGGCCAGTTAGTGCCCGATAATTTGGTGGTTGAAATAGTGAGGGAACGTTTACAAGAGCCTGATTGTGCCAATGGAGCTCTTTTAGATGGTTTTCCAAGGACAGTCGATCAGGCTATCTTTCTGGATCAGATGCTCCCGGATATTGACGCAAAGGTCGACCGGGTGCTTTTAGTTGATGTTGACGAGAATGAACTTATTGAACGTTTAACCGGGCGACGGGTTTGCAGTGATTGTGGGGCGAATTATCATCTTAAATTTAACCCCCCGGCTGTGCGCAATGTATGCGACCAATGCGGCGGTGACTTGTACCAAAGGGATGATGATACCCTGGAAACAGTCAAAGAAAGGCTGGAAGTATATAAAAGGCAAACTGAGCCTCTTGTAAAATTTTACCAGGACAAGGGTTTAGTCAGCTTTATTGACGGGAACAAAAGCATTGACGAGGTCTTTGAACAAATCAATAAAGCCCTTAAAGAACTGTAAAGGGGTTTTTGGGTCGGTGAATACAGCGCATGACGAAATACCATGTCGGTCAGCTGGTAGAAATGAAAAAAGGACACCCCTGCGGTGCTAATTGCTGGGAAATTATTAGGGTAGGCATGGATTTTCGGATTAAATGCACTCATTGCGGGCGCAGTATATTGATGCCGCGTTCTCGCTTCGAACGGAGAGTAAAAAACGTTATTTCCGGCAATAATCCTGGACCAGGATAAGAGGATGGTGCTTGGCTATGGCTTGGAGCTGTGGGATAGTCGGGCTGCCGAATGCCGGTAAGTCCACCTTGTTTAAAGCATTGACTGCACTTGATGTGACAATTGAAAGTTACCCGTTTTCTACGATTGATCCGAACAAAGCAGTTGTACCCCTGCCTGATCAACGGTTGAGTGCTCTTGCAGAACTTTGTAGCTCAGAAATAGTTACTCCTGCTACTATTGAAGTATATGATGTAGCCGGACTGGTAGAAGGGGCCAGCCGGGGAGAGGGCCTGGGCAACCAGTTTTTGGGACACTTGAGGGATGTTGATCTTCTTATCCATGTGGTTGGTGGTTTCGAAGGCACCGGTGAAGATATTGCCAGACCGGGTTCAAAAATTGAAATCGTTAATCTTGAATTAAACCTTGCCGACCTCGAGGTTATTTATAGAAGACGTCAAAAAGTGGAGCCCAAATTAAAAAGCGGTGAAAAAGGCGCCAAGGCTGAGCTGGAACTTTTATCTCGCCTTGAGGACTATCTTAACCGGGGTTACCCGCTGCGGGAACTTGAGTTTTCCCGGGAAGAAAAAAAGATCCTGGATCAGCTGCCCCTGTTGACTCTCAAGGCAATGGTCTATGTTTATAACCTGCCCGAGGATAACTTTTTATATCCGGAGGTTTCCCTTTTTCCCCCAAACAGTCCCGTTATATCAATGTGTGCCAGTTTAGAGGCAGAACTGGCTGATCTGCCCCCGGAAGAAAGAGGGCCCTTTATGGAAGCATATGGTCTACAGAAAAGCCGCAACGAGGAGCTACTCCAAGCCTGTTATAAACACCTGGGGCTGGCTACGTTCTACACCGTAAAAGGCAATGAAGCCAGGGCCTGGGTGGTGCCGGAAAACCTTCCGGCAGTGGAGGCAGCCGGGAAAGTGCATTCTGACATGGCCAGTGGTTTTATTAATGTTGAGGTTATCGGCTGGCATACTTTGTTGGAAGAAGGCAGCCTGACAAAAGCCCGAGAAAAAGGGGTAAGCCGGGTTGAAGGCAAAAATTACCCGGTCAAAGATGGCGAAGTCCTTTTCTTCCGGTTCCGCGATTAAATTAAAAGTGTTGCAACTGCTGAGCAGACACAAAATGTTTAAGTTATCCTGGTAGCTTGGAGAGTGGCATTTTTGGATAAACAGTGGTCCCTGGCAGTGCGTTTAGTTTTTCTGCTTTTTATTGTGATCGCAGCAGTATGGCTCCTGCAAAGCCTTTCCTGGGTGATCGCTTTAATTTTGGTCAGCTTGCTGATTGTTTACATTTTGTATCCGCTGCTTTTATACTTTAAAAGCAGGTTCAAGATCAGCCATGGATTGGCCACCGCCCTGGTTTTTTTAATCTTTTTGCTGTTTTGTGCTTTTACCGTCAGCCTGTTGATTCCGGTGATTTACTTTGAAGCTACAGCCCTGGCGGAAGATTTCCCCCATTATGTAGAAAGATTTCAAGAATTTCTTTCATGGGTTACTGAGCAGTTAATCATTCTTGATATTGAAGAGGAAACCAGGGAATACATCATCGGTCTTTCTGAGAACCTCAACCAGGTCCTGGAGTACATAGCCGAAGCCTCACTTCAGTTGATTATCGGGACGGTTGATTTTTTCCTGGTCCTTTTCCTGGTGTTCTACTTGCTTTATGATTTTCAGTCGGTCCGGGAAAAAGGGATTGAGCTTATCCCGGTAAAAAGCCGCCCCCTGGCTTCAGAGATTCTTTCGATAGTTGATGAATCGGTGGGGACATTTATCCGGGGCCAGATAATGCGCTGTTTTATTGTCGGTGTAGTTACCGGCCTGGTGCTTTTTTTCATCGGGATGCCCTATGCGTTTCTGCTGGGTTTGATTGCCGGAATATTTAACTTCATTCTTTACATCGGCCCTTACATTGCAGCTGTTCCGGCGGTTCTCTTAAGTTTTTCGCCGCTTACTCCTTCCCCGTTGATAGTGATCCTGGTTTACGTAGTGGTGCAAGTTTTAGACGGGATATTTCTTGCCCCGGTGGTGTTGGGGCGCACTGTTAAGTTAAAACCGATCACTGTTATCGTGGCAATACTTGCCGGTGGCAGCCTGGCAGGTATCCTGGGTATGGTTTTAGCTGTTCCCGTTGCCGGAATTATAAACGGGTTTCTGGTACTGCTTAAACGTAATCCTGCGTACCAGGAAAATACGGGTAGCTAGCTGATTTTATAAGTTTTTTAAGAAAGCGGAAGCTTTTAAGCGGATATCCTTTAATTTTTGATTATCGTTACAACAAATACTGCTTGCCGCGTTGTGTTAATTGTGCTATTATGTTTCAGGTAAATCCCTGCTCCGTTTACGGGGCCTTAAGTCCAGAGGGAGGTGAATAAATAATGGGATTTTATGAAATCATGTTCATTATCCGCCCGGATTTAGAGACGGAAGAACATGAAGAAGTTATTAACGGTTTAAAAGAAGCCATCAATGTCAATCAAGGCCGGGTCGATAAAGTTGTCGACTGGCGCAAGCGCCGGCTGGCCTATGAAATTGACGATCATGTAGAAGGCCACTACTACTTACTTTACTTCAGCGGCTCAGGAGAGATAATTCCAGAAGTTGAACATTTCTTCCGCGTTAACGATAATGTTTTTCGCTATATGGTTGTGCGTGTTGAAGAAAAAGAGTATGAAACAGTGGTAAGCGAAGAAGCTGACCAATCAGAGCAAGCTGTTTCCGAGACTGAAGGCGGTCCTGCTGCCCAGGAAACTACTGAAGCGGTAGAAGAAGAACCGGGTGCTGAAAACAAGCAAGAGGCAGCAGCTGAGAACTCGGCAGAAGAAACCGAGACTGAATAAATATTTGGAGGCTTATTATAATGCTAAACCAGGTAGTCTTGATTGGCCGTTTAACCCATGATCCGGAATTGCGTTATACCGCGGGAAGCGGTGTGCCGGTTACTAATTTTCAACTGGCAGTTGATCGACCGTTTACAAATCAGCAAGGTGAAAGAGATACAGATTTTATTCGTATTGTGGTTTGGAGAAAGCAAGCGGAGAACTGCGCAAATTACCTTAAAAAGGGGCGACTTGCGGCAATTACCGGAAGGCTGCAAGTTCGTTCATATGAAGATAATGAGGGAGTTAACCGCAAAGTTGTTGAAGTAGTAGCTGATAATGTGAAGTTCTTAGAGAGACCGCGCAGTTCGGATGATTCAAGCGCGCCTGGCCCAGAGAGCACTGAGACAGAAGGTTTTGATGAGGTTAGTGGAGACGATGTTCCCTTTTAAAGAAATGAAAGGAGGGTGCTTGTATGAGGCGAGATCGGGGAAGAAAACCGAAAAAAAAGATCTGCAGCTTTTGTGTGGATAAAGTTGATAGTATAGATTACAAGCAATATGATAAACTTAAGCGCTTTATAACAGAAAGAGGTAAGATCCTGCCGCGCCGGATTTCCGGGAATTGTGCCAAACATCAACGTCAACTGACGCGGGCAATAAAAAGAGCCAGGATAATGGCGCTTTTGCCGTTTACATCAGAGTAATAGCGCATAAAGCAACCGGCTATTGACGGTGTCGGGAACAACTCCGGGCACCGTTTTTAGTCTGCGAGATGCAGAAGTGTAGTAAATTTTTCACTTATCAAAAGCTGCAAAACCGGAGTAAGTTGATAAAAAATACTGATGAGACTTTACCGTTGATAAGGAGTGATAGCCGTGCAGATTATTCTACAGGAAGATGTGCCAAATCTGGGGAAAAAGGGAGATCTTAAAGATGTAGCTCCCGGTTATGCCCGGAACCACTTATTTCCCCGGGGACTGGCTGTGGAAGCAACCCCCGCAAGAGTGCGGGAGTGGGAAAAACGTCGAGAAAAAGAAGAAATAATAAGCCAGCAGATGGAAGAACAAGCACGCGCCCAGGCTGAAGAGTTAAGCCGGTTAGAATTGGTATTTCATATGCCCGCCGGGGACGAGGGACGCCTGTTTGGTTCTGTTACTCCTGCAGATATTGCTGAAAAGCTATCTGAAAAAGGTTTTAATGTGGAGAAAAAAGATATAGAAACAGGTGAACCGATAAAGCGCATAGGCAGCCATTCTGCTGTAGTCAAGCTGCATTCGGAAATAAAAGCGGATGTTTCCATAAAAGTAGAAAAAGAAGAGTAATTCCTTTACAGATAGAATGAAAGGAGGCAGTTGCAGTTGGTTGTCGTAAGCGACAGGGTCCCTCCGCAAAGCAAAGAGGCTGAACAATCTGTCCTTGGCTCAATGATAATCGATAAAGAGGCAATTTATGCTGCAGCTGAAGTGCTTACCGAGGAAGATTTTTACAGCACTGCGCATCAAAAAATTTTTTCCGGTATTATTTCGGTAAGTGAAAAGGGTGAACCGGTTGATTTAGTGACTTTATCTGAAGAACTGCAGCGCAACCAGTGCCTCGATCAAGTAGGCGGGCGTTCATACCTGGTAACTCTTGCTAATTTTGTGCCGACTGCAGCAAATGTCCAGTACCATTCCCGGATTGTCAGGGAAAAGGCGATCCTGCGTTCCTTGATTCAAACAGCCACGGGAATAGTAGCGCGTAGCTATGAAGCGCCACCTAACGTAGATGAATTTCTCGATGAAGCTGAACAGCAAATTTTTGAAATCGGCCGCCGGGGCAAACAACAGGGATTTGCACCGTTGAAGGATGTTTTGGTGCAAACATTCGATAGCATTGAAAAATTGTATGATGATAAAAAAGGGGTCACCGGGCTGCCGACCGGATTTGCCGACCTGGACAAAATGTGCTTTGGATTGCAGGACTCAGATCTGATTATAGTTGCTGCTCGCCCCAGTATGGGAAAAACCACGCTTGCCCTGAACATGGCCCAGCAGGTTGCGGTCAAGGAGAAGCGGCCGACAGCTTTTTTCAGTATGGAAATGTCTAAAGAACAACTGGCCCAGCGCCTTTTATGTGCAGAAGCCCAGGTGGATGCACAAAATATGCGACGCGGCAACCTTTCCCAGGAAGAATGGCAGAAATTGACCAAGGCGGTTGGCCCTTTGAGTGAGTGTCCTCTTTATATTGATGATACGGCCTCGCAGTCGGTAATGGAATTACGGGCCAAGGCCCGGAGGCTAAAAGCGGAAAAAGGGCTGGATGCGATTTTTGTCGATTATTTACAGTTAATGCGAGGGTTTTCTCGCGCTGAAAGCCGCCAGCAGGAGCTTTCAGAAATATCACGGGCCCTGAAAGCTTTAGCTAAAGAATTAAATATCCCGGTACTGGCGCTTTCCCAGTTAAGCAGGGCTGTTGAAAAAAGACCTGATCGAAGGCCTATTCTTAGTGACTTAATGGAATCCGGCGGCATTGAAGCCAATGCGGACCTGGTTATGTTTATTTACCGGGAATCGTACTATAATAAGGATTCTGATAAAGGCAATATAGCTGAAATTAATATTGCAAAACAAAGAAACGGGCCTACCGGCCTGGTGGAATTGTATTTCCTTGATCGTTATACTAAATTTGCTAACATTGCCCGCGAGCCATCGAGTCAGGAAGGGTGAAGCCAGCTATGCCAGAATCAAAATATGATGTGATTATCGTAGGTGCCGGCCCGGCCGGCATATTTGCTGCTTTGGAGTTAAAAAAAAGCAGCAATGCTAAGGTTCTAATGCTTGATAAGGGCTCCCCCCTGGAAAAGAGATCTTGTAGAAACCAAAAGGTATACGGCCGTTGTCTTCGCTGCGAACCATGCGCGATTACCTGCGGTTGGGGAGGGGCAGGGGCCTTTAGCGATGGAAAATTGACCCTGACTCCTGCTTTTGGTGGACTTTTAGGTGAATATGTAGATGAAAATGTGGTTGAAGAATTAATCAATGAAGTCGATGAAATCTACCGTTTTTTTGGTGCTTCTGATATTGTATACGGAACCGATACCGAAGCAATCAAAGAAATGGAGCGACAGTCTGCAGCAGCAGGACTCAGTCTCATACCTGCTAGAATAAGGCATCTTGGTACGGAAAATTGCTATTATGTGCTTGAAAAAATGTATAATGAGCTGGCCGGGCATATCGATATTCAAATGAATGCCACTGTAGAAGAGCTTCTCTCTGAGGATGGAAAAATTAGCGGAGTGCGGCTAGCTTCAGGTGATACCTATTATGCAGATCATGTTATATGTGGTCCCGGTCGAGTGGGGGCTGAATGGATCTACGGCGAATCCAGCCGCCTTGGATTAAAAGGCTCAAATAACCCGGTTGATATAGGAGTCAGGGTGGAAGTGCCTGCCGTGATTATGGAAAACCTCACCGAAAAAATTTATGAGTCAAAGTTAATCTATTTCACCAGGCACTTTGATGATCGAACCCGCACCTTTTGTATGAACCCCTACGGGGTAGTAGTTACCGAAAATAATGACGGGCTTTTAACCGTAAACGGACACAGTTATGCCGAAACAAAAACTAATAACACCAACTTTGCCCTGTTAGTCAGTAAAACTTTTACCGAGCCATTTACAGAACCGATCCGTTACGGGCGTTATATCGCCAGTCTTGCCAATATGCTTGGTGATGGTGTTATTATACAACGTCTTGGTGATTTATTGATGGGCCGGCGTTCTACCCCGGAGCGGATCAAAAGAGGGTTGGTTCGCCCCACCTTGACTGAGGCCACCCCCGGAGATCTTAGCCTGGTTTTGCCTTACCGGTACCTGCTTGCTATTATTGAGATGCTGGAAGCCCTTGATAAACTGGCCCCCGGAGTTAACTCCAGGCACACTCTCCTGTACGGTGTGGAAGTCAAGTTTTATTCTTATCGTCTCAGCTTGAGCAACAAGCTTGAAACCGGCATCAAAAATTTATTTGCCGTTGGTGACGGGGCCGGTATAACCAGGGGGTTGATCCAGGCTTCCGCTACGGGAGTGCTGGCGGCTCGTGAAATAAAAGAACGCTTAAAAATATGATCGGGATCATGAATAACCTAACCACACTTCTCCCCTTCTGCTGGGAGGCAGGAATATCCAAATTTTTGTCGAAATTTACAGTTAAACAGAAAAAGAGATTTGCTAAACAACGGCAACCAGCAATGGTAGAAAGGAATACACCTATGAAATTCAGCTTGCACGGCATGTTTAGGGCTGGTAAAGATCTGTCCGGTAATTATCTTTCTCGCCTATATTACCTAAAAGAGCAGTTTTTTGGGTTGCTCAGGTCCGGCAAATTGAAAGCACCGCATTTTATACTCATATCGTCGCTTTTTATATTGTCACTTCTCGGAATGCATATAATCCTGCAGGGATATGTTTATGTTGTTTATGTGGGAGACTGGGAAGTGGGAACGGTAAGAAGCGAAGGTGGATTAATAGACTACCTCGACGAACTCAGCGAAAAAAGTGCGGAGATTCATGGTATGGAAATGCAACCGGCAGAAAATATCACTGTAACAAGGGAGTACCGTCCGGGAGCTAAGCCTGAACCGGTAAAGATGCAGGAAAGAATCAGGAGCCATATTACTTTTAAAACTGAAGCATATGTTGTTACTGTGGATGATTTGCCCGTGGCAGCAGTTTCTTCGGAAAAAGACCTGGCAACCTTGCAGGATGAACTTACTCAAATTTTTGCGGCAACCGAAAAAGAGGACGAGGAGTTCTTAATTGATGCAAGGCTGATTACCGCTTTTGTTAACGAAGAACTGGGGATTGAACCTGGCCTGGTTGACCCGCGTGAGATCCTTGAGCCCGAAGAATTGGCTAAAAAGATGGCTGCTAAAAAACTAGAAGAGGGGCAGGATTTGGAATTAGAAGCGGTAGCTTCACCTGAAAACGACAGCCGCTTTGCTATAGGCAGCCGCTATGCTGAGCGCACAGAGGAGCCCGGTCTTACAGAAGAGCCCGGTCTTTTAGCCTCGGGTAACCTGGTCAGTGCAAATAATGCTCGCGTTAGCATGCTGGACACCATGGAAACAGTAGATCTTAATGTTACTATAGTTGAAGAAATTAAAGTTGTTGAAACAATTCCCTTCGAAGTGGAAAAAGTGGAAGATGACAGTATGTGGATTGTGGATAGCGAAGTTCAGACAGAAGGAGAAGATGGGAAAAAAGAGATCACCTATCATGTAACCCGGGAGAATGGTGAAGAAGTTAAGCGAACCAGGGTAGCAGAAACCATCATTGAAGAACCGGTAAAACAGGTTGAATTATACGGAACCGCACAGGTACCCGCCAAGGGCACAGGAAAATTTATTTGGCCGGTTGAGGGGGGAGGAGAAGTTACTCCCGGCAGGGGTTTTAGTTCCTGGCATACCGGGATAGATATCGATACCAGTGCAGGGACTAACGTTTTGGCCGCTGATAGCGGGATTGTTTGGTTTTCAGGTTATGGTAGAACCCAGGGGAATTATTTAATTATTTACCACGGTTCTTACTGGACACTTTATTTACATAATGAGGTTAACCTTGTTTCAGAAGCTGATAAGGTAGATAAGGGTGACATTATTGGCAGGGTTGGCTCCACCGGTCGGACAACCGGTCCCCACCTGCATTTTGAAATAAGGCGTGATGATGGCACCGGTGAATGGCTTACTTATTACCAGCACGAGCCCATCGATCCGCTACGCTTTTTTAGGCCCTAATTTTTTTAGCGGTTGCTGCTCAGCCGTGGCTGCATTTCAGACTGGTGCCGGCTCATCTAAGGAAAATGGCGGTGACTCGGGCTTTCGTCCCGGTTAGCCTCTAGCATTCGCTGCCCATAGCTCAGGCCCCCTACACCATTGCCTTGCCGAACACTGCTACCGCTTTACCGGCGGTAACTACCGGCCATAATGCACTACAGCTGAGCAATAACATTTTTTTAGCAGGGTTTTAGTTGATTAGCGAGAATATTATGTCTACCAAGAGTACCCGGGGGGATTTCCTTGGCAAAAAAAATTCTGGTTGTTGATGATGAAAAACCGATAGTCGAAATCTTGCAGTATAATCTTGAAAAAGAGGGATACCAGGTAATTACTGCTTTTGACGGTGAGGAAACCCTCAAAAAAGTTGAGCTTGAAAAACCTGATTTGATTGTCCTTGATATTATGTTGCCCCAAAAAGACGGGTTTACAGTTTGCCGAGAAATTCGTTCCAATTACGATATACCAATTATAATGCTAACGGCTAAAGAAATGGAGATGGACAAGGTGTTGGGCTTGGAATTGGGCGCTGATGATTATGTGACCAAGCCTTTCAGCGCCCGGGAGGTTACTGCCCGCATTAAGGCCCAGTTGCGCAGAATAAAAGCGGATAAAGGCCAGGCTGTTGGTGAAGAAAGCAAGCTGGAAGCGGGTTCTTTAGCAGTAGATCAAAATGAAGTTCAGGTTTATAATTTAGGAAAACCGGTGGAATTGACCTTGCGGGAATATAGCCTGTTGGTTTACTTGATGAAAAAGCCCGGGTTTGTTTACAGTCGCGAGCAATTGTTAAACCAGGTGTGGGGCTATGACTATATCGGTGATGAAAGAACTGTAGATGTCACTGTGAGGCGATTGCGTGAAAAATTAGAAAAAGACCCGGCCCAACCTGATTATATCCAGACCAAGCGGGGTGTCGGCTATTATTTTAAGCCCCAGTAAAGTATTTAACAGCCTCCAGTGGAAAATAGTATTCATTTATTTCATGTTAATCCTCATTGCGCTGCAGTTGGTCAGCGTTTATTTGGTTCAATCCCTGGAGCAATACTACTTGCGTAATTACAAGGAAAGCCTCGAAAACCAGGCTATGCTTCTTTCTGCCTTTATGGAACCAGGTTTCGGTGGAGAAAGCGAAGAATGGGCGCAGGATACTGTAAGGTTGGCCGGGGAATTCAGCGATCTACATGATATGGAAATAAAGGTTCTAGATAGCTATGCGCAAATCATTGAAACTTCGGGCAGCCAGGCCCTTGTGGGCCGACGATTGCTCAGGGACGAGATAACCCGCGCCATGGCCGGACATTTAAGTGATAATGTCCGTTATGATCCGGTTAAAGAAGAAAGGCGCTATTACATGGCTTACCCGATACAACAGGATGAAAGTACTCTCGGAGTGATTTACTTAAGCGGTTCCCTGCGCGCAGTTGACGATACTCTCAGTGAAATTAAAACCATTTTGCTTACAGGTGTCGGCCTGGTTTTGGTGGTTAGTTTTTTCCTGGGGATCATCTTGACAAGAACAATCACTATGCCGATCAAAGATATGACAAGCCAGGTTAATCAAATGGCCCGCGGTGACTTTTCAAGGAGTATAAAGGTGCAGTCTTCAGATGAAATTGGCCGCCTGGGAGAAACATTTAATTACCTTTCAGAACAGCTCAGCCACACAATAACTGAAATGTCTTCTGAAAAAAGTAAAGTCGAAGCGATCATTAACAATATGAGTGATGGAATTGTGGCCTTAAACGGGAAAGGGCACTTAATCCAGATTAACCCGTCCGCACAGCAGCTTATTAAGAATTTAAACCTGAAGGTACCCGGCCAAAATCGTTCCGGTTTTAATTTGCTTAGAAGGTTGATCGGTTCAGAAGCAACCCGGCAGTTTATTAGAAACCAGCATCCGATGACCGCAGAAATATCAAGCCATGAACCGGAATGTACTATGCAGGTGAAAATCGCCCCCTTCAAAATTGACCGGGGCAAACTTGACGGAACCCTGATAGTGCTTCATGATGTTACCAGGGAAAGGGAATTGACCCGGCGCCAGGAAGAATTTGTTGCTGACGTATCCCATGAACTCAGAACCCCCCTGACTACCGTGAAAAGTTATGTTGAGACCCTAATGGAGGGTGCTGCTGAAGATGAGGAGGTTCGCAACCGGTTTCTCGGGGTCCTTTCCAGGGAGACTGAGCGAATGGTAAGCATGGTCAAAGATTTACTGGTATTATCCCGGATGGATGCCGGCCGGGTTGACTGGCAGGACAGTGATGTTAATGTTAATTGTATGGTTGAAGAAGCTATCGAACAGGGCAAACAAAAACTAAGCTCCAGTTTGCCGCAGATCCAAAACGAAGTGCCGCCGGGCGATCCATTTGTCAGAGTGGACAGGGATAAGATAATGCGTGTTTTTTCCAACCTCTTAAGTAATGCCCTTAAATATACTCCTCCCGAAGGAAAGGTGACGATAAGCGCTGCAGAAGATAATGATTTTATAAAAGTTATGATTGAAGATACCGGCAGCGGGATTTCGAAAGAGGAGTTGCCAAAGGTTTTTGAGCGTTTTTACCGGGTTGAAAAAACCCGCAGCCGCGACTTTGGGGGGACCGGTCTGGGCTTGTCTATTGCCCGTAAGATCATCGAAGCACATGGTGGTAAAATTTGGATTGATAGCAGCCCCGGGCAGGGAACCCGGGTATGGTTTACCCTGCCGAGGGCAAAAAATACCGAAAATCAGGGAGGGGACCAGGGATGATTGAACATTTTAAAAGCGCCCTGCTTTTGCTCCTGGTATTATTAAGCCTGGTGTTGACTTATCAGCTCTGGTACGGGGAAAAGCCGGCCGAACTGACTGCCGATGACGTTTATGAACGAGTTGTGGTAGAAACACCAAGACCGATGGAGAACCTGGTTACTCCCGCTCGCATTACCGCTTTCTTTGAAGACGAAAGTTTTCTCTTCCGGAAAGGGGAACCTGTTTACGAAAACCTTTGGGTAGTGCTCTCCCAGCTGCTGCAAGACCTGCAGCATGATGAAATATTTGCCGGCATGGCCACCCCGGAGGAAGATGCTACCAGTTGTATTGTTTTTTACTTTAATCCCGTTTTGCCGGTTGGTGAAGAAATGCCCTGGTTTCCAGGGCTTAATGCCACTGAAATAGAAAAGATTAAGCTGTATTGTTCTACAGAAGAGGCAGATGAGGATGCAGAAGCAGCCGACAATGAAGAGCCTGTACAAAATGAAGAGCCTGCTGAAGCAGAAGAAATTGAAGAAGAAATAGAAGGACAAGAGGAAGAAGAACAAGTGGGAGAAGAAGAAAGAACTAAAGAATACTGGCTGCTCTTAAAAAAGCCTGGTGAAGATACTTCGAGCAGCATCCCCTTGACTGAAGAAGAAGCCGAACAATTTATTGAGCTCCTCTCAGAAATACCGGAGGAAAAAGGTGCTTATCAACCTTTAACTGAAGAAATGCTCGAAGAATACTTTGAGCGTGACTTAAGGTTGCAGGACTCGATTTATGTGCCTGCAGGTGATGTGAGTATGCCCACTTTGTCGATGGAACCTGAAGATCCGGATGAAGAAAAGCTGTTAAAAACCTTTTTTGTTGATTATAACCTCGTCCGGACTATTGAGGAAGGCGACGGGGGAGTAATTTATACTGATGGTGGAAAAGGGCTGCGCGTGACAGATTCCGGGTTGGAATACTCAAACCCAAGAAAAGAAGAGGGGCACTCCTCGGTTTCTTACCGCGAGGCTTTACGTAACAGCAGCCGGTTTATAAGTTATCACGGGGGTTGGCCGGAAAATCTCAGGTTAGAGGATCTTGTATTTTCTTCCCGGGGAAGGTATTCTTATTATGAATCTGAATGGGTATTTTACCATGACGGGTATCCTGTGTATGTTGAAAAACCAACCAGGGTTCATTTTAATGATCTCGGTCTTTTCAACTATTCGCGCTCGCTATTTTTTGTCGATGATCTCCAAAAGAATTCTAATGAAGACGAACTGGCAGTCGAAAACAGTGATGATCCGGAAGATGACCTGGAGGAAGATGATTTAGAAAATGGACCGGTTGCAGATTGGGTGGAGGCTCTCCAAGAAGCAATCAAAATTTATGATGCGCAATCGCCGGTCAATAAAACCAGTTTAAGGCTTGAAGCTATGGAGCCGGGGTATGTAGTTACCGGCACTATCGACTCACCGGTGGGGAAACCGGTTTGGCGGATTAACCTGGAGGGAGAGGCAATATATTTATCAGTGGGAGAATTGCAGGAGTTTGGTGAGGAGGAAATTTATTGAACCTGGGCAGGGCTAAAACTATATTAATTATAGCTTTTATCGGCCTAAACCTGTTTCTTGGTTACCAGCTGTTTTGGCCTGATTTTGGGCGATTGACCAGTGTTGCTGTAACCACGGAGGAGATATCGGCGGTGGAAAACCTCCTTAATGATAACAATTACTACCTGGAAACTTCAATCGAACGGGGCATCAAAACCAGCGATTTCCTCAAAGTCTCACCTGACTGGGAAACCCTCGACAACCTTTTGGAAGGTTATATTGAGAGGGGAGCTGAGGTAGAAAGCAACGAAGATCTAGAATATTACCGCCTGGATGATAAAGTTGCCATTATACATAGCAGCGGTTTGCTGCATATACGCTATAGCCCGGGAATATTGCTCGATGAAAATCTCTATCAGGATAATAACGACCTGGACAAGAGCGAATTAAAAGATCTGGCTGTGGAATTTCTGGAAGAAGAAAATTTAATGCTGCAAGATTTAATCTATGATTACATGGAGCAGGAGAATGATGAACAAACAGTAGTTTTTTTTAAACAGGAGCTTGACGATAAACCTATTTATACCGGCCATTTTAAAGTGATTATTGAAAAAGACCGGATTACTGCCCTGGAAGCTTACTGGTTAAAACCGATTAAGCGAATTCCAGAGCGAGAAATGGAAGTTATTCCGGCCAGTGAAGCACTGCGTAACCTGGTCAATAAACTGGGCTCTAGCACTGATGAACGGAGCATTGAGGAAATAGAGCTCGGATATTATAGTGAAGAATATGATGCAGAAAATTGGGAAATCCCGCCTGTTTGGCGCATCGCTCTTGATGGCAGTGAATATTATTATATCAATGCTTTTACCGGTAACTTAGAACAAGAACCAGTAATTCCAGAAAAGTTACCAGATGATGATAACAGTTAATCAGGCCTGTAGTTCTATACTTTTTTAAGCGGAGGTAGTTATGGAAAACTTTATTGTAAAAGGTAGCGTCAATTTACGAGGCAAAGTAAAAATCAGTGGTTCAAAAAATTCCGCCGTAGCAATTTTACCGGCAGCCGTCCTTACACCAGAAACCGTATACCTGGATAATTTGCCCGAAATAACAGACGTCCGGACAATGATCACTATTCTTGAAAACCTTGGCGTTTCAGTCCGCAGGCGGGGAAGGAATTCGCTTGAATTGACCCCGGCGAACTTAAATAAAATTGCCCCTTCCTATGAACTGGTCAAAAAAATGAGGGCATCTTACTACTTCATGGGCAGCCTGCTGGCCAGGTTCGGTCGAGCGGAAGTGCCCATTCCCGGAGGGTGTGATTTGGGACCCCGCCCGATTGATCAACATCTTAAAGGATTTACCGCCCTCGGGGCTGAGATAAATATCGAGCAGGGCATGATCTACCTTTCCGCTGAAAAGTTAACCGGGGCCCATATTTACCTTGACGTTGTCAGCATTGGGGCTACCATAAACCTGATGCTGGCAGCCTCAGCAGCAGAGGGCCGGACGGTCCTGGAGAATGTTGCCAAAGAGCCGGAAATTGTTGATTTGGCGAACTTTTTAAATGCCATCGGTGTCAGGGTAAGAGGTGCCGGAACGGATGTTATCAGGATTGACGGGACAAAGAAATTTTCCAGCGCCAGGCACGCCATTATCCCGGACAGAATAGAGGCGGGGACTTTTATGCTCGCCGCAGCCGCGACCAGGGGAGACGTGCTTGTTGAAGATGTTATTCCCAAGCATCTTGAAGCGATTACAGCCAAACTCAAGGAAATCGGGGCAAAAGTAAATGTGGAGCCGGAAAGGATTAATGTAAAAGTAACCGATCCTCTCTCTCCTTCAGACTTAAAAACTTTTCCTTATCCCGGGTTTCCAACTGATCTTCAACCGCCGGGAATGGTTTTACTCACGGGCGCTAATGGGCTCAGTGTGATCACTGAAAATGTATTTGACGGACGTTATAACCAGGTTGATGAACTTAAAAGGATGGGAGCAAAAATCAAGGTAGAGGGGCGGACTGCCTTGATTGAAGGAGGAAATTCTCTCTCAGGTGCTCCGATTTCCGTGCCTGACCTTAGGTCCGGGGCTGCCTTGATCATTGCCGCCATGATGGCCGACGGGGAAAGCCGGATTAGTGATGTAGAACATATTGACCGTGGTTATGAGAACTTTGAGCAAAAGTTGATCCAGCTGGGTGCTTCCATAAAAAGAGTGAGTGGAGATAGCGAAGTCCGACTTTCGGGCAGTCAAGAATAACCGGCAGTATCTTCCATCTTTGGCGCTGTCCTTTACGTGGAGCAATTCATGTTATAAACTTGTCATTACAACTAAAAGGGTTAATTATAACCCGGGCTGATCAGTTTTTTGTAAATCACAGCGCAAAGCTTTTAAATAAGGAGGTTTGTGTATATTGGATCGCCAGAATAATTTTAATCCTCAGCCGCGACGGGGGAATGCCTGGGCTTACATCGGTTATCTTTCCTTCGGGATTCTGGGCATATTGCTCGGTGCGGTCCTGGTATACGGATTATTTACTTTCTTTCTGATGCCCGATGAAGCTTTACTGCAAGAACCTGCTGAAGAAGAACCTGCTGAAGAGGTTAATGAAGATATAACAGCAGAGAATTTACCTTCACCCGACAGAGATGCTGACACAGTGGCAGTTGTTGAGCAGGTGATGCCCGCAGTAGTGGGGGTTAGCAGCCACCGGGATATCGGTCAATTTGGGGAACAGCAGTTTGAAGAGGCCGAGTCTGCCTCCGGGGTTATCGTGTCGGCGGATGGATATATCCTCACTAATCAGCATGTTATTGAACATGCAGAAGAGATCATGGTGGTCATCCCGGATGTGGGGCAGTACGAGGCAGAGCTGATCGGTGATGATCCTTTGACCGACCTGGCCCTGCTAAAAATTGAAGAAACCGGCCTTACCCATGTGCCTTTCGCTGACTCCGATGAGGCCCGGGTGGGAGAAACTGTTTTAGCGATTGGAAACCCGTTAGGGCTCCAGCAAACTGTGACTGCGGGTATTATCAGTGCTGTTGGGCGGCAGGTGATGATCCCGGGAACAGAATACGCTCATACTTTCGTGCAAACCGATGCGGTGGTTAACCCTGGTAACAGCGGGGGGCCGCTGGTAAACCTTGAAGGTGAAATCGTTGGCATCAATACAGCCAAGGTAGCTCTGCCCGGGGTTGAAGGAATCGGCCTTTCAATTCCCAGCAATACCGTGGAAAGAGTAACCGGGGATTTGCTTGAATACGGCAGAGTGCATCGTCCGCATATGGGGGTATTGATCGAAGACTGGATTGATTACGATGATCCCGAGCCGGATCAGGGGGTTCATATCATTGAGGTTGTGCCAGAAAGCCCGGCCGAAGAAGCCGGCTTACAGGATGGTGACATCATCGTTGCCGTTGAAGGTCAGGATATCGACTACCTGGCCGAGCTGTTTGATAAGCTGCTGGCCTACTATCCCGGAGATAGAGTTTCGATAACTTTTTACCGGGATGGCGAACAAAAAGAAACTACAATTACCATGGAACAACGGCCGGATGACCTTGAACAGGAACCCCAGTTCCCCGAACAGCCTGAGGATGAGGAAGACCTGGAAGGTTTCTTTGATGGTTTCTTTGACTAGTCTGCAGGAGGCCGGATATTGCGGGTAATTCTAATATTTGTTGATGGAGTGGGCCTGGGTAGCCAGGATAATAACAACCCTTTCGTTTTTGTCCCCACCCCCGGGTTATCCGGCCTTCTAGCAGGCAAGGAATTGACCAGGGAAGCAAAAGGTTATGCTACCTCTGCGGCTACCCTTTTGGGGATAGACGCCACCCTTGGAGTTCCCGGCCTGCCCCAGAGCGCTACCGGTCAAACTGCATTATTTACCGGGGTAAATGCCCCCGCTTGCCTGGGTGACCATTTAAGAGGTTTTCCCAATAGTGCGCTAAGAAAGATAATAGCAGAGAATTCAATGTTTAAACAGCTTAAAAAAGAGGGATTTGAAGTAGCTTTTACCAATGCGTACCGCCCTCCTTTTTTTGACCTGCTCAGGCACGGACTGCCGGGAAACCGCTATTCCTGTTCCACGCTTACTACCTATTACGGGGACCTGCCTTTCTTTAGGTTAAAGGATATCAAGGACGGCAAGGCCCTTTACATGGATATTACTAATGAGATATTAAACCGGTTGGGCTATGATGTGCCATTGTTCACTCCTGAAGAAGGAGCAGAAAGGCTTTTTGAAATCAGCCGAGAGTATGATTTTTGTCTTTTTGAATATTTTTTGAGCGATCTGGCAGGGCATCTCAGTGATCAAGCTGAAGCAAGCCGGGTGATTTCCACCCTGGACCGTTTTATTGGAGGCCTGGCCAAACTAATTGATCCTGGTAACGAGATGATCGTGGTGGTCAGTGACCATGGAAATCTAGAAGATATAAATAGCGAAAACCACACGTTAAATGAAGCCATGTTGTTGCTGATTGGCGATTCATGCCGGCGCAGCAGGCTAAATATTAGGTTATCAAGCCTTACCGACGTACTGCCGGCGATTAAAGAATTACTTTATATATAGTTTTTGCTCAGCATTTAAATCTTTGAATGTTGTTGGCCTGGCGTAAACTGAAGCTGATCCGGGAGCAACCGGGAGGTGTCTTTATATTTGAGGGAAGCAAGTGATTCCGGTGAATTAAAAGTCCACATTTTAGCGGTCAGTATGTTTGCTACCAACTGTTACCTTGCTTGTTGTCCTGTAACCGGAGAGGCTGTGGTTATTGACCCCGGGGCTGACGGTAAAAGAATTCTTGAGATGGTCGAAAAGAAAGGCTTGAAAATAAAATATATTATCAATACCCATGCCCACGTCGATCATATCGGGGCAAACGGTAAGCTTAAGGAAGCTCTCGGCACCCCAATCCTGTTGGGCGAGAAAGATCTACAGTTATATAAAAAACCGGCCTTTGGTTTCAGTTTTCTTTTTAAGAAACAACCGGAGCCGGACCACTATATTACTGACGGAGACCGGATTAGTTTCGGCAATGTTTCTATGGAAGTAAAAGAAACTCCCGGACATTCGCCGGGAAGCATCAGCCTGGTTACTGCTGCAGCTATTTTTTGCGGGGACACTCTTTTTGCCGGTTCAGTCGGGCGAACTGATTTTCCGGGATGTTCCTATAATCAACTACTGAAAAGTATTCATGAAAAAATTCTCGTCCTGCCCCCAGGGGTGAAGATCTATCCCGGACACGGCCCGGTAACCACTGTTGGGAAAGAAGCCAAATCGAATCCATTTGTTGACGACTTGAACAAAAGTGGGTTATAATTCGTCGAGAATTCCTTTTTAAGAAAATTTTTGGTGCAGGCAGGATTATCCAGAGTTATAAAGAATACTTGTTTAACGAAACAGTGAAGGATTGAATGCTTCTTAAAACAGATAATCTTACCCGGTTCAAAACCGTTTAAACAAAATTTAACCCCCTGTTTTGAAGGAAATAGAGCCTATGCTTGCCTTTTCTTAAAAAATTAGCCGGCAAGAACCCTTTCAGCTCAACTTCCTGGGTACTAAAAGTCCAGCCTATGTATGCATTGCTTGAAAATGCGACAGTGGTATTATATCTTGATGAACTATAGTAATCAAAAATGCGGTAATAAGTTAAGAAGAAAAGTTCCTGCCAACAAGCCTCACCGTTCCTGGATAAAAAATTTGAAATGTTCCTAGAGGTAAGGCCGGCACAAAATGTTACATGCCCTCCGGAACCAAATTATTCTGAGATCCACAGCGATGGTGATTTCGGCAGGTTATAGTGAGCTAATTTCATCAAACTACAAAAGTAAAGGTGCTAATCAATAAAAGGTGGTGGATTGTTTTGGATCCTAAAAAGTTAAAAACAATGAATTTACATGAACTGCATCGCCTGGCTAAAGAACATGAAATCAGAGGCCAGTCGACAATGCGTAAGCAAGAGTTAATTGATGCTCTGACCAGGCTGTTTTCTGAGGATGGTGAACAGCACACAGCTTCGGGAATGCTTGAAATTATGCCGGATGGATTTGGCTTTTTACGGCGGAAAAAATATAACTTCTCTGAAGATGACATCTATATATCAGCTTCACAGATTCGCCGTTTCAATATGCGGACCGGCGATATTATCAAAGGTAGAATTCGTCCCCCCAAGGATAATGAACGTTATTATGCCCTCTTGCAGGTGGAGGAGATCAACGATGAAGATCCTGAGAAGCTATCCAGTCGTCCGCCTTTCTCTTCGCTGGTGCCAATCCATCCCGACGAAGTAATTAAAATGGAAACAGACCCGCACATATTATCAACCAGGATTATCGATTTGCTCATTCCCATCGGCAAAGGGCAGCGTGGGTTGATCGTTTCTCCCCCCAAGGCCGGTAAAACAATGCTTTTAAAGCAGCTTGCCAATAGTATTTCTACCAACCATCCGGAAGTGAAATTGATCATATTGTTGATCGATGAGCGGCCTGAAGAAGTTACCGATATGCAAAGAAGTGTTGATGCCGATGTGGTCAGTTCCACTTTTGACCAGAAGCCGGAAAACCACATCCGGCTTGCTGAACTGGTCCTGGAACGCTCGCAGCGCCTGGTTGAACAGGGCCGGGACGTGGCGGTTTTGATAGATAGTATTACCAGGTTGACCAGGGCTTATAACCTGGTAATTCCGCCCAGCGGCAGGACCCTTTCCGGTGGGATCGATCCAAGCGCTTTTTATAAACCGAAAAGGTTTTTTGGCGCAGCCCGTAATATTGATCAAGGGGGTAGCCTGACGGTGCTTGCCACTGCCATTGTTGAGACCGGCAGCCGGATGGACGACGTGGTTTACGAGGAGTTCAAAGGAACCGGCAACATGGAGCTTCACCTGGATAGGCGTATAGCCGACCGCCGGATCTTCCCGGCTATAGATATTTCCCGCTCCGGCACCCGCCGAGAAGAGCTGCTGCTTAACGAACACAAGATTGAATTGATGTGGGCCTTGCGCAGGGCCATGGGTAGCAGTACCAGCATTGAATTCTTAGAAAAACTGATGGACCGGCTCAGGAAGACCAAGTCCAATGAAGAATTCCTCAGCAATATGCACACCATGTCATAAGTCCGGCATTTAACCGCAGAAAGAGAGAATCCCGGCATGTTTCAACCGATTAAACGCAAACGGGTTTACACAGAAATCATCGAGCAGCTGC
>CAYXQO010000022.1:0-27878 GCA_964467475.1 uncultured Syntrophomonadaceae bacterium | reverse complement strand
ACTTCTTCTTCCGGCGGTTCACAGCCGGCAAAGGCCAGTGCTGCCACCAGCATCAAAAGAATTACAAACAAACTTAAACCTCTTTTAAACATCTTCACTAAAAACCCCCTTAAATCTGAAAAGTTTTCTTAAGCTACTTTTCTTTGAGAAGAATAACAACCGCTTTTATTCTCTCAAAAACCACCTCCTTGCTATTTGTTGCCGGTTTATTTACCGGATAACTAAAATAACAGCACTTTTTTACTTTCTTTTAAGTGATTCCATAACTCACTTCTTAGAGTTAGCTAGAATTCCTGCGAACAAATCATAAACATTTTGTAAACGTTAGGTAAACTTTCTCGCAAATGTACATGCAGATATACACTGAACACTAAAAGTAAAAATAATGGATTTAAAATGCATCTGAGGTGCTATATGAGATTGTTGAAGAAAACCAAAGAAGTTTTAGGCTTAATAAGTAGGCTCTATTTACTATGGGCTTAGTCCATAGTACTCCGAGCCGACCCCCTTAAATTAAGCGATTCATTTAAACCAAAACCAACATCAAAATAAAGCCTCTCTTTTTCTGAGCTTTATTATAATTTAATTTCTTCGCATGTATTATAAAATATGAGTATATTGCTTGTCAAAAGATAAATTAGCGCCTGGATTGTGTTTGTAAATATTATGCAAATAAAAATGTGTTGACCTTGTGGATGCTTAAACCACTTCTATGTGATATGATTTTTATGCACAATACATTTGGACTGAGAGGTGATGCCTAACATGGAAACCACCATCGAAATACTTGTTCGTTCCACAGAGGTCGATTTCCTGGGCCATGTAAATAACGCCAAGTACCTTGAATACATGGAGTGGGGCAGGGAAGACTGGTACCAAAAAACAGGATGCTCTTTTGATAGTTTAATTAGTCAAGGTTTTGGAACCGCTACGGTAAACATTAATATTGATTACCTTGGTGAATGTTACAGGGGCGATCTTTTGCTGTTAAAAACTTACCCGGTCAAAGTCGGCAACAGCAGTTTTGTGATGGCCCAGCAGATATCTAAGAAAGTAGAGAAGAAGAAGGTTGCTGATGCCTATGTTACTACGGTTACCTTTGATTTAAATACCCGGAAAAGCGTGCCGGTACCGCCGGAGTTAAAAGAAAAGCTTACTTCTTAGCCGAATTATACAGCATTGAGCAAACTTGTTACTCTTTTGTGCAGGTGATTAAGTTAATCATATTGAAGCAAAACAGTGAAGGTTTGAGAATGCTTTGTTCAAGTACTTAGCTCTATTTATAACATGATATCAAAATTTTTTGAGGAGGGGTTTAAATGTCTGAAGGAGAAGGTAAAATTACTGAACGCTCTCTCCGGAAACTGGTTAAATTGGAAAGCTATATCAGTGTAATGGCAGAAGGTGCTGAAAAAGAAAGGTTGGCCAAGGCATTTCTTGAACTTGTGGAAGCAATGGGGCTACCCGATGAGTATGGGGAGAGTCTTAGAAAAGGGCGAGTATAAGAGAGTTAGCACCTTGAAATAAAGACTATAATAAGCACCAGGGGGTATTTCTTGATGATTTTCAGCAAGTCGCGGGAAAAAAAATTACTGGTTGCCTGTGAAAAAGAAAATATTGACGAAATTGACAAACAGTTAAATAATGGCGCCGATGTTAACGCAATGGACCGTGAAGGCGGTACAGCTTTAATGCTTGCTTCGCTGAAAGGCAATGCCGAGATAGTTAAAAAATTAATGGGTAGCGGCGCCAGTGTTAATACGAAGGATTATGACGGTTTTACTGCTCTCATGGCTGCTGCTACCAACGGCCATACCGAAATAATCAGGTTGCTGACCAGAAAAGGTGCAAAGATCAATACAAGGAGCAGTGCTAATTTTACCGCCCTGATGTATGCCGCATTTGCCGGACATGTAGAAACAGCAAGGTTTCTCATTGAGCAGGGAGCCGAAGTAAACGCTAAAGACAATGACGGTTATAGTGCTTTAACATATGCATCTGCAAAAGGGCACACTGAGTTAGCCCAACTCCTTGAAAGCTACGGGGCGACGCAGTAAAACATTTCTAATGACTGTGTTATTGCACCAGTGGAATAAAAAAATTTGCAAACCACGGTTTGTTTATTTTTTTGCTTTAATGTGGCCTGAAATAATTTGTTGTAATATAATTAGGAACTAGCCGGAGCAATGTGCAGCATGTTCCGATCATACTATAAACCAGAAAAAAACTTACACCGTACTAAGGAGGTTGTAAAATATGAAGTGTCCTTTGAGAAAAGATTCGGAAGGAAATGTTCTAAGTTGTCTTAAAGAAGAATGTGCCTGGTGGGTAGAAGATGCCGATATTGAAGGAAAAGAAGAATATGGCGCCTGCGCCATGCTGGAGATTGCGGTTAATGGAATAATAATTACTGTTGGTGAAGATGAAGAAGACTAGAGTATGAGCGGGGCAGACTATTTATCAAGATTGTCATAATCGTCATGGTTTTCTTGCTTCTGTTCCCACTTTCTTATTATAACTTCATAACATTCCGGGCAAATAGGCCATCTTGCCCCACATCCACCGATTGAGCCTTCTGTTTCTTTGCCGCAGTCCGTGCAGGTAAGCATCTTTTTATCTCCTCGGTTAAATAAAATGGTGCGGGCGAGAGGATTCGAACCTCCAAGGGATGACTCCCACTGGATCCTAAGTCCAGCGCGTCTGCCAGTTCCGCCACGCCCGCACGTTCCTATTTCGTTCTCAATTATAATCGGTTTTTGCTGCCAATTCAACTGCTTATTTTTTCTGTTTTGAAGGTGATATAATACTATTCACCGGTTTGTCCGGTTGATTGATTGTCCTTTTCTTGATTGGGTTCATTTGAAGATGGGTCGTTGCTTTTTTGCTGGAAAAACTGCTGTTTAAAGTTTTCCTCTAATTTAGCGATTAAATCGTCTGTACTTTCCCCATCATCGGGAAAAGTAGCTGCTCCTATGATCATCAGCATACTCTCCCTATCCTTTTCCGACACAAGCTCGTTAAATACCTGAAGGATTTTTTCACGGATCACTTCTGTGCCATTTTTATGGGTAAAGGGGAGGACAAAAAGGTACTCACTGGGGGATAAGCTGGTGATAGTATCAGTTTCTCGCATTTTTTTCTGTAATTCTTTAGGGTACCTTTGTTCAAGGTCTATAACCTGGCGATAGAAACCTTCCTTGTATATTGACTTTAAATCGGATTTTTGAAAGATACCGGCCAGGACTATACTTAAGTTGTAGTTTCCGCGCTGGGCCCTTTTAGTTTCGTTCATTATCTGGCTGTAGTAGTCCATGATCGTTTTTTTATCCTTGACTATATATTCAGGGGCGATGATGTTATCAAGACGCTCTTTTAATTTTTCATGGTTTACAGGTTTGGTAATTACATCCTTGGCTCCTTCCCTGAAGGCCCTTGCTACCGTTTCTCTGTCCACACGGGCGCTTACCAGAATGAAGGGAAGGTTGGGGTAGTTTGACTTTTTGCGGATTTTGCTGATTGCATCCAGGCCGCTGCCGTCAGGTAAGTATAAATCAAGGATAATCAATAGTATCTCTTCCGGTTGGGTGTGTTCCAGGTAATTTATTAATTCCTGGGCGGAGTTTAATTCTTCGATGTCAAAAGTGTAATGGGACCTTAAAAAATTGGCTATTCGCACTCTAAACAGAGGTGAGTCATCGACAACTAGCATCTTGCTGTTTCCTGAAACTTCTACCTTTGACATTAGGTGGAGCCTCCCCGTAGTTTATATGCCTATCTTAACATGAGTGCCTGGATTATACAAAATTCTGTAAACTGGATAGTGGTGCCGCGATACAGTTTTTTTATACTTAAATAAAGAAAAAGGGATAATTTCAAGCAGGAGTTCTTCTAATATTTACGAATATTCTAAGGTAAAGAAGGAGGCCGATCGATTAATTGATTAAAACGGCTTTGGTAATAGAAGGGGAAAGCGGGCTTAAATTGTTCAGGCTTTTAAGCCAGTGCAGAGAAGTGATGGTGATAGGGGTGGCTTGCCTGGATAAAAAGACGGAAGCGTTTACAGAAGAAGAGAAAAAAAATCACTACATTACTACAGATCTTGATAAACTCATATCTATGCCTGAATTGGAATCAGTGGTTGATGCTACCGGCAGAACCGAGGCGATTAAGCACTTAAAGGAGAACCTGGGAAATGAGGTTAAGGTTGAGGAATTAAGTAAGAGTTCTGTATTGAACGCTGTGATTAACTCCCGGGAGCAACTGCTCGAAACACGCCTGGTTAAGGGCGAACTGCTGGCAATCTTAAATGCCGTTCAGGATGCGGTAGAAGTAGTCGATGCAAAAGGTACGATCAAATACGTCAATCCGGCTTTTACCCGGGTAACCGGAATCGCTGAAGAAGAAAGGGTTAACCAGAATATTTTCGATGTGTCCCCGCATGGAGCGCTGGCCCATTCTCTAATCCAGCAAAAGCCGGTTACCGGTTACCGGACTTATGTGGGTGGATCTGATGCTGATGTTATCTCTAATGCTTCCCCGATTATTGTGGATGAGGAATTGATGGGAGCAGTGGTGGTTTTCCAGCCGGTGGGCGATATCCTGCGTTTAATGGATGAGCTGCACTATAGCAACACGGTGATTGACAACCTTTATGCTCAGATTGACCAGCTTTCTGGCAGCCGGGTCAGCTTTGAATCATTGACCGGACAGAGCAAAGTGTTTAAGGCTACCGTGGAAAATGCCCGGAAAGCTTCGCGCAGTGAAGCAGCTGTTTTGATTAGCGGCGAAACGGGAACCGGCAAAAGTCTTTTTGCCCAGGCCATTCACAACAGCAGTTCTCGCAAAAAAAGACCGCTGATTATGATTGACTGTTCATCTGTGCCCGATTCCCTACAGGAGATTGAGCTTTTTGGCTGTGAGAAGGGAGCAATGCCCGGGATTTTACGGACCCGTCTTGGTAAAATTGAATTGGCCCAGGGTAGCACTCTGTTTATCAAGGAAGTCAACTCTCTAAACCCCTACTTACAGCAGCAGCTCTTAGGTGTTTTGAAGGAACAGCAATTTTACCGGATCGGAAGCGACCAGGCCATACCAATAGATGTTAGAATTATTGCTTCCAACTCAGAAGACTTGTTCAGTGCTTCCCTGCAGGGCAACTTTTCTGAAGAACTTTACCGTTGGTTGAGCATGGTAACTATCAACCTGCCACCTTTACGCAAGCGACCGGAAGATATTCCCTTACTTGCAGAAGAACTGATAAACAACTTAAACCGCAAGCTGGGTAAAAAGGTCAGGGAGATTTCGCCTCGGGCGATGCAGGAACTTACAGAATACAAGTGGCCGGGTAATATCAGTGAACTGAAGAACGCCATCGAGAGAGCCATGGTGATTGCCGAGGGCCCGGCTATCGAACACCACCAGTTGGCTCCGTACCTGGGCCGTTTGAGAGTACAGGAAGCTCCGGTTTTTGATGAAATAATTCCTCTGGATAAAATGGAGGAAAAAATGCTTAAACTGGCGCTGACCCGCTACGGGGAATCCCTGGAAGGCAAGAAAAAAGCGGCCCAGGCCTTGAATATTTCCCTGGCTACGCTTTATAACAAGCTGAAAAAGATTTAGCAATGTAAAAAATTTGGAGAATGGAGGAGGAAACTTGAAACTTTACGAACATTTGGGAAAAAAATTATTTAAGCGTTACGACATTCCGGTACCAAAAAGTAAACTGGTTGAAAATGCCGATCAGGCTGCAGAAGCGGTTACTGAATTGGGAGATGTGGTAATTAAATCACAAGTTTTAAGCGGAAGGCGTGGTAAAGCCGGTGGTATCGGTTTTGCCTCCAGCCCGGCGGAAGCAAAGGAAGAAGCGGCTCGGATATTTGCCCTCGATATTGACGGCTTTGTTACGGAAACCTTGTTAATTGAAGAAAAAATCAAGATAGAGCAGGAATTATACCTCGCCCTGACTATCGATGGTAGTTCACGCCAACCGCTGGTACTGGCTTCCCTGGACGGAGGTATGGACGTGGAAGATGTTCCAGAGGAGCGAATGATCAAGTGGCCGGTGGATGTAACTCTTGGTTTGCAAGGTTATATGGTTCGGGAAATCTGTCGCCGCATGGGGGTTACAGGTGAATTGCGCAAAGAATTTGTCAAGTTTTTACCCAGGTTGTACCGAATGTTCAGAGAGCTCGATGCAGAATTGGCTGAAATTAACCCTCTGGCTGTAACTCCGGATGGTTTGATTGCTGCTGATGCAAAGGTGACCATCGATGATGATGCCCTGTATCGTCACAAGGAATTGCCGCGTATTTCGGAGAAAACCGCCCTGGAACGCAAGGCTGAGGAGCTTGATCTGGCTTATGTGGAACTAGGTGGAGACATTGCGGTGATGGCAAACGGAGCCGGTATTACTATGGCCACATTAGATATGGTCCAGCATTACGGTGGGGAGCCGGCTAATTTCCTGGACTTTGGAGGCGGAGCAGATGTGGAAAGAATTTCACAGTCACTGGAATTGCTCCTCGGGAGCAACCCAAAAGTGCTTTTGCTTAATATCTTCGGCGGAATTACTCGCTGCGATGTAGTAGCAGAAGCCTTTGTGCGGGTCAAAGAAAGCAAGGGCATTGAATTGCCGGTATCTTTTCGCCTGGTGGGGACCAATGAAGCAGAAGCACAAGAGATCCTGGGAAAAGAAGGAATTAAAACTTTTACTTCCATGGACGAAGCGGTTCGTCATGCTGTGGAATTGAGCAGTAATTCATGATGGTACCGGGAATAATAAAGTTTATAAACAATATTGTTTAACTGAAAGGAGATTTCCTTAAATGGCAATATATATCAATGAAAATACCAGGGTTATAGTCCAGGGCATTACCGGAAGGCAGGGTTCTTTTCATACCGGGCAGATGCTCCAGTACGGAACCAACATTGTGGGAGGAGTGTCTCCGGGTAAAGGAGGACAGTCCGTGGAAGGTGTGCCGGTGTTTGAGTCCGTCTTTGAAGCGGTGGAAAACCACCCGGCTGATGCCAGCATCTTATTCATGCCCGCTCCTTTCGCCAAGGATGGAGCTTTGGAGGCCCTTGATGCAGGGCTGAAAACTATTGTTTTGATTCCTGAAAGCATTCCCCTGCATGATGCCATGGAAATCATGAACTATGCCCGGCAGAAAAATGCTGTTGTGGTGGGGCCTAATACTTTCGGCCTGGTATCTTCCGGGAGTTCCAAGATCGGAATAATGCCCAACCGCTATTTTGTACCTGGTCCTGTGGGTGTAGTATCGCGGAGCGGAACCCTGTGCTACGAAATCGTAGGGCATATGGTAGAAAACGACATTGGAACCACCACGGTGGTAGGCTTGGGAGGTGACCGGGTGGTAGGTATGCATTTTATCGATGTGCTAAAAGAATTTGAAAAAGATCCTGGCACGGAAGCGGTTGTTTTAGTCGGAGAAATAGGAGGTAGCGCTGAAGAAGAAGCCGCTGCCTATATTGCTTCTTCAATAAATAAGCCGGTAGTAGCCTACCTGGCAGGGAAAAGTGCTCCTCCCGGCAAGAGAATGGGCCATGCCGGAGCAATTATCGAGCGAGGCAGGGGCACTTTCGAAAGTAAAGCGGAAGCCCTATCTGAGGCGGGAGTGAAGGTGGCCGATTTACCCACGGTAGTACCACCGCTGGTTAAGGCTGCCCTCTCTGGACAGTAGGTTTAATCAAAGGTGGAAGGAAAGAGTTACGCCCAGCTTTTGATCCACTGCAGATAGTGGCATAATTGTTGTGATGAGATATATTTTTAAGCGTGTTTGCGGCATTTAAATATAATTACAACGAGAGGAGGCTGCGGGTAAGATGGATAACCAGGAAGAAAAAGAACAATTGAAGCGGGCGAAGGAAAGCTGGCAGGAAAAAGTGGATCAGACTCTGCAGAAGCGCCCGGAACGCAAGGAGTTTAAACTTGATTCCGGGCAGGAAATCGAAAGGGTTTATGATCCTTTGCACATGGAAGGCTTTGACTACCTGGAACAGCTGAACTGGCCCGGTGAGTATCCCTATACCAGGGGAATCCAGCCTACCATGTACCGCGGCCGTTTATGGACCATGCGGCAGTACGCCGGTTTTGGCAGCGCCGAGGAAACCAACGATCGTTTTCGTTACCTGCTTGAAGAAGGACAAACCGGTCTGAGCGTGGCTTTTGATTTGCCCACCCAGATTGGTTATGATTCCGACCACCCCCTGGCCAGGGGTGAGGTAGGAAAAGTTGGGGTAGCGATTGATTCTTTGGCTGATATGGAGATATTGATGGACAAGATCCCCCTGGACCAGGTTAGCACCTCGATGACGATTAATGCCCCGGCAGCGGTGTTACTGGCGATGTACATGGCAGTGGCCGAAAAGCAGGGTGTACCGGTGGAAAACTTAAAGGGTACCATTCAGAACGATATTTTGAAAGAGTATGTGGCCCGCGGAACCTATATTTTTCCGCCCAAGGAATCGATGCGCCTGGTAATCGATATTTTTTCTTTTGCCGGTAACAATATTCCCAACTGGAATACAATCAGCTTCAGTGGGTACCATATCAGGGAAGCCGGTTCTACAGCGGTACAGGAAGTGGCCT
Source organism: uncultured Syntrophomonadaceae bacterium (assembly GCA_964467475.1). Taxonomy (GTDB): domain Bacteria; phylum Bacillota; class Dethiobacteria; order DTU022; family DTU022; genus B1SED10-74M. The sequence goes on along the minus strand of CAYXQO010000022.1, from coordinate 19,270 downwards.
TTACCCTGAGTAATGCCATTGCTTACGTAGAAGCTGCTTTGAAAGCGGGTCTGGAAATTGATCAATTTGCACCAAGGCTTTCGTTCTTTTTCAATGCTCATTCGAACTTTTTTGAGGAAGTGGCTAAATTTAGGGCAGCCAGAAGGATCTGGGCTAACTTGATGAAAGAACGTTTCGGGGCTAATAATCCCCGCTCCATGATGCTTCGTTTCCATACCCAGACCGCCGGTTCTTCGCTGACGGCTCAGCAGCCGGATGTTAATATCGTCAGGGTTGCCTTTCAAGCATTAAGCGCGGTGCTTGGCGGGACCCAATCTTTACATACCAATTCGCGCGATGAAGCTCTGGCATTGCCCAGTGAACATTCTGTCTTACTGGCCTTGCGCACCCAGCAGGTGATCGGGCATGAAATCGGGGTGACCGATACGGTTGATCCTTTAGGCGGTTCTTATTATATCGAGAACTTAACCGATCATATCGAGGAAGAAGTCCTAAAATACATTGAACGAATTGATGAGCTCGGAGGTGCGGTGGAGGCTATTGAAAACGGTTTCATGCAGCAAGAAATTCAGGCAAGCGCCTACCGCTACCAGAAAGAGATTGAAGAAAACGAGCGGGTAGTGGTAGGGGTCAACAAATTTACCACTACCGGTGAGCAACCGATCGACTTGCTCAAAATGGATCCGGCAACCAGCAGGCGCCAGATTGAACGCTTAAAAGAAGTCCGCTTGAGTCGCGATCAAGGGCAGGTTGCTTCTGCCCTCCAGGATTTGAGGAAGGCTGCCCAATCTGGTGACAACCTGATACCTTATATTTTAACGGCGGTGAAAGCTTATGCTACTTTAGGTGAAATCTGCGGAGCTTTAAGGGATGTTTTTGGCGAATACCAGCAGCATGTTAACCTCTAGGCTGTTTGTAAACGGTAAAGAAAGGATAACCTCTTTTTGTGCGGGAACTGTATAGATAAAGGAGGAATGAATAGATGAACGAAAAACCGCTGCGGGTGCTGGTGGGAAAAATCGGTCTTGACGGACACGACCGTGGCGCTAAGGTAATTTCCCAGGCTCTGCGTGATGCCGGTATGGAAGTAATTTATACGGGTTTGCGGCAAACACCCGAGCAAATCGTTGAAACGGCGCTGCAGGAAGATGTCCAGGTTATTGGTTTGAGCATCCTCTCCGGGGCGCATATGCAGCTTTTGCCGCCGGTTTTGGAGATGCTGCGTGAACAAGAAAGCCATGATATAATTGTTATTGTTGGCGGTATCATTCCGAAAGAAGACATGGCATACTTAAAAGAACAAGGGGTGGCGGAAGTGTTCACTCCCGGTTCTTCAACCGAGGAGATTATTGCTTTCATCAGGCAGAAGGTGGAACAAAATTGATAAATAAGGGGAGTTAGTCTTGTTTGAGAAAATTGATCACATTGGTATAGCAGTCAGTGACCTAGAAAAAGCAATCAACCTGTACCGGGATCAGCTAGGTCTGGATTTTAAAGGTATCGAGGATGTGGAGGAGCAAAAGGTACGGGCGGCCTTTTTCCCTGTCGGGGAGAGTAAAATGGAATTTTTGGAGCCCACGGAGGCTGCAAGCCCTGTGGGGAAATTTATTGAAAAGAAAGGGGAAGGCGTCCATCACCTGGCTTTCAGGGTGAATGACATCGAGGCGAAACTGGAAGAATTGAAAGCCAAGGGGATCGAACTAATCGACGAAAAACCCCGTTATGGTGCCGGAGGGGCCAAAATAGCCTTCTTGCATCCACGTTCAACTGGCGGGGTGTTGGTGGAACTATGCCAGCGCTAAGAAAAGACGATTATTTTGCAGAAAGCGGTGATAGCCATGGATGAAAACAAATTAAAACACCTTGAAGAAAGGCGCCGCCGGACACTTGCCGGTGGAGGCGAAGAGCGGATCAAGAAACAGCATGATAAGGGTAAATACACAGCCAGGGAAAGACTGAATAAACTATTGGACGATGGAAGTTTTGTCGAGGTGGGCACTTTTTCCCAGACGGGATTGGAAGATGCCAGTGATCTTGATTTTCCAAATCCGGGTGAAGGGGTGGTTACTGGTTATGGAACCATCGATGGGCGCAGCATATATGTATACGCCCAGGATTTTACCGTGGCAGGCGGTTCCTTAAGCGAAGTCCATGCCTCCAAGATATGCCGCGTCCTTGACCTGGCCGCCCAAAATGGCACCCCGGTAATCGGGTTGAACGATTCAGGTGGGGCCCGTATCCAGGAGGGTGTTTTTGCCCTGGATGGTTACGGGAATATTTTTTATCGCAATACCCTCTGTTCGGGCATTATTCCCCAAATTTCTGTAATCATGGGGCCTTGTGCCGGGGGCGCTGTTTACTCTCCGGCTATTACCGATTTCATCTTTATGGTTAATCAGACCAGCAACATGTTTATCACCGGTCCCCAGGTAATCAAGGCGGTTACCGGCGAGAGTGTTACCCCGGAAGAACTCGGTGGTGCTGCTACCCATAACGAAACCAGTGGGGTGGCCCATTTCTTTGCCGAAAGCGAAGATGACTGTTTTGACCAGATCCGCAAACTGGTAAGTTTTCTCCCGTCAAATAATGTAGAAGATCCTCCATCTGCTGAACCACGGGAACCAGAGCAGGGAGAGGAAGAACTGGACGATCTTTTGCCCGATAACCCCAACCGTTCCTACGATGTGCGCGATGTAATTTACCGCATTGTGGATGGAAGCGAATTGCTGGAAGTGCACCGTGGTTATGCTCCAAATGCCGTGGTCGGCTTTGCCCGCATTGGCGGCCAGGCAGTAGGGATTATAGCTAACCAGGCGCAGTTTAAATCTGGTTGCCTGGATGTGAATTCATCCGATAAAATTGCTCGTTTTGTTCGCTTCTGTGACAGTTTCAATATGCCACTGGTTACCTTTGTCGATGTTCCCGGCTACCTGCCCGGGGTAGACCAGGAGTGGGGCGGGGTTATCCGTCACGGCGCCAAGGTTCTTTATGCTTACTCGGAAGCTACGGTGCCAAAATTATCAGTGATCCTGCGAAAAGCATACGGTGGGGCCTACATAGCGATGAGCTCGCGTTCTTTAGGTGGCGATCTTTGCCTGGCCTGGCCTTCGGCAGAAATTGCCGTGATGGGGCCGGAAGGAGCCGTCAATATTGTCAACAAGAAAGAGTTGGAAGCCGCCGATGACAAAAATGCAAAGCGCCAGGAACTGGTCGAAGAGTACCGGCACCGCTATGCCAACCCCTATATTGCTGCTGCCCGGGGCTGGATCGATGAAGTGATCTTTCCCAGTCATACCCGCGGTTATTTAATTCGCGGTTTGGAAATGATCAGCAACAAGCGGGAACAACGCTTGCCGCGTAAGCACGGCAACATCCCACTTTAAAAAAATCAAAATAAACCCTTGACATTTTTTGATGATGTGCTAAACTAAGGAACAATTACATAAAGCTAGGCCTGTGATGGGGAGAGTACCCGTTTTGTGGCGGTGAAAGCGAGCCGGAGTTGGTGAAAGTCCGGACTAAAAGCAAACGGTGAAGCGCACCCCGGAGGCGGAAGCTGAAGCCGGCATAGCCGGTGGGTAGGTTTTCCCGGTTTTATACCGTTATCAAGGCCGTTTTTCGTGAAAACGGTTTGAGAGGATCGGCAAATTTTGCCGATCAATAAAGGTGGTAACGCGAACCTCTCGTCCTTTAGTGGACGAGGGGTTTTTTAATTAAAGGAGGCTTGAAAATGATTGAAGTAGCAGTGCTTGGCGCAACCGGCTATACAGGGGTGGAACTTGTTCGTCTTCTCAATGATCATCCCGGGGTAGAAACTTCTTTTTTAAGTTCAGAGAGCCATGCCGGAAAAAAAATGAGTGAAGTTCATCCCCAATTTAACGAAAAGGTGGATTTACCCCTGGCGCCGCTGGCGGTGGAAAAAATACCAGTCACGGTAGAATTGGTTTTCTGCGCCCTCCCGCACGGTCATTCTGCGGAAACCGTAGCAGCACTGCTTGCAAAAGGGTTTAAAGTGATCGATTTGAGTGCAGATTATAGACTCAAAGGAGAAGACTTATACCGTGAATGGTACAACCTCGAGCACCCCCATGCTTCTATTTTGCAGGAAGCAGTTTATGGTTTAACCGAACTTAACGGCAGTGAAATAGCTCGAGCAAAACTGGTAGCCAACCCCGGTTGTTACCCTACCAGTGTTATTTTAGCCCTGGCACCGCTTTTTAAAGTCGATTCTGCTTTTGCAGACAATGTAATCATTGATGCTAAGTCCGGGGTTTCCGGGGCGGGAAGGGCCCCCAAACAACCTTTTCATTTTCCTGAGTGCAGTGAAAATTTTAAGGCTTACCGGGTTGCTTCACACCAGCATACACCGGAAATCGAACAGGAACTTTCTTTTGCATCGGGCAATCCTGTGCAGGTGACATTTGTCCCGCACCTTGTGCCCATGATTCGCGGAATTCTTAGCACTATCTATACTGAAAGCAATTCATCATGGGACGAGGCTTCTTTGCTGAAGATATACCGGGATTATTATGCTGCCTGTCACTTTATCAGGGTTCTCGAGCCTCCGGCATTACCTGAAACTCGCCTGGTTCGAGGCAGTAATTACTGCGACCTTGCCTTGAAAAAGGACGCCAGGACCGGCAAGCTGATTATAATCTCTGCCATTGATAACCTGGTTAAGGGTGCAGCCGGGCAGGCGGTGCAGAACATGAATCTTATGCTGGGTTTTGCTGAAGAAGCAGGCCTGGGGGGACTACCCCTTTGATTTAAACATAAAGAAAGGCACCGGATGAACATATCTAAAACATGACTGTAACAAAAAAGTTCAGGATAAGAATTTCCGGGAGGGATTATTGCTATGAGCAGCAATTGGACAGAATTGGAAAATATGAGTATTACAGCGGTACCGGGTTTTCAGGCTGCGGGAGTTGCCTGCGGTCTGAAAAACAGTAAAAAAGATATGGCTGTAATCTGCAGCGAAAAAGAAACTCGGGCTGCGGGAGTATTTACTCAAAATCTTGTCCAGGCGGCCCCGGTGAAGTTATGCAAAGAGCATATCAAGAATCCAGTCCGGGCTGTGGTGGTTAACAGTGGCAACGCCAATGCTTGCACCGGTGAGCAGGGCAGGCGTGATGCTTATAAAATGGCTGAGAAAGTTGCTGAAGGATTGAACCTTAACCCGGGTCAGGTGCTGGTTTGTTCTACCGGGGTTATCGGGGAACCGCTAGCTATGGATAAAGTGGAAGCAGGAATTGATCAAGCCCTTACCTCGCTTGGCCGGGGTGAAGAATTTGACACAGCTGCTGCCGAGGCAATCCTGACCACGGACACAAAAATTAAGCGCTCGGCATACCGCTGTAACTTGCCGGCAGGGGACTTTCACCTTGCAGGAATAGCCAAAGGTTCAGGAATGATTTGCCCTAACATGGCTACCATGCTGGCTTTTCTGGTAACCGATGTGAATATCGAGCAAGCCCTTCTCCAAGAACTGTTCAGTGAAGCGGCAAACAAAACTTTTAATGCGATAACTGTTGACGGGGAAACTTCGACTAATGATACAGCCCTGATCCTGGCAGGCGGAGGCTCGAATAAAGATGAGGTGGAAATAAAAGAGGGCAGTGAAGCATGTGAGCAATTCAAGGCCCTTTTAGAGCAGGTTTGTCGCGAGCTTGCCTTTCAAATTGTTGAAGATGGTGAAGGACTGACCAAGGTGATTAACTTAACCATTAAAGGGGCACCTGATGAAGAGAAAGGCCGAATCATGGCCCGTAGTGTACTCAACTCACCCCTGGTTAAAACTGCCTTTTACGGAGAAGATGCCAATTGGGGCCGCATTCTCGCTGCTCTCGGCTATTCAGGAGTTGATTTCGATCCCGGCAAGACGGATATATTCATCGGGGCCTGCCAGTTGGCCAGGGATGGCGGTGCAGTGCCTTTTAGCGAAGTAGAGATGAAAACAATCCTGCAAAAAAAGGATATCGAAGTAGTTGTTGATCTTAAGCAAGGGCCTGCTGAAGTTAAAGCCTGGGGGACAGATATGAGCCATGAATATATCAGGATTAACAGCAGTTACCGTTCTTAAATATAAGGTAGGTGAACTCAATGAATCAAGAAGCATTAAATAATATACCGAAAGCGGAGGTGCTGGTCGAAGCCCTGCCTTACATGCGGGCATTTGCCGGAAAATATTTTGTCGTTAAGTACGGCGGGCAGGCCATGAGCAGCCAGGAATTAATGGAGTCGGTAATAGTAGACCTGGTTCTCTTGAAGTATATCGGTGTGAAGCCGGTTTTGGTTCATGGCGGGGGGAAAGAAGTCAGCACAATTATGCAAAAGATGGGTAAAGAACCTGAGTTTGTCAATGGCCTGCGAGTTACTGATGACGAGACTATGGAAATTGTAGAAATGGTTTTAAACGGTAAAATCAATCAAAAGATTGTTAGCTTGTTTAATCAACAAGGCGGAAAAGCAGTGGGGTTTAGCGGCAGAGATGCTGAAATTCTTCAGGCCAAAAGGGTGGGTCAGCAACCTGCCGGAAGTAAAGGAGAAAACGTAGATCTAGGCCGGGTAGGAGAAATCATCCAGGTTAATCCTGATTTGCTCCAGGCAGTCAGTGACAGCGGCTACATTCCGGTGCTTTCTTCGATCGGCTCAGGAGTAAACGGGGAAAGCCTGAACATTAATGCAGATCATGTAGCCGGAGAACTGGCCGTAGCGCTGAAAGCGGAAAAATTGATTGTTTTAAGCGACGTAGACGGAATTTACCGGGAAGAAGCCGGCAAACGGGAATTCATATCCGCTGTTACCAAAGGGGAGATCAGAACAATGATTATGAGTGGAGCTATTTCAGGGGGAATGATCCCGAAAGTGGAATCTTGCTTGCTGGCCCTGGATGGTGGAGTACGCCGCACGCACATTATTGACGGCAGGGTGCCCCACTCGTTGATCCTGGAGATATTTACCGATTCAGGCATTGGGACCATGGTTAAACAATGAGGATATGCATAAACTACTCAAAGCTGGATCCCCGCAAATCGGGATACTGGGCCGGGTGCTAAATCTTTTTGAGCACTGTAGGCTGAAATAAAGTAGTAAAAATAAGCTGGCTAATAAAATGGAAAGGGGCGTTACAGGGTGAACCAAATCGAAGAACTGGAAGCTAAATATATTATCAACACTTACGGGCGCAAGCCGGGTGAAACGCCAGCTTTAACCCGGGGGGAGGGCTCGTATGTGTGGGATAGCAATGGGAAAAAATATCTTGATTTGTTGAGCGGCCTGGCGGTCAATGTGGTCGGCCACTGTCATCCCGCAGTTGTAGAAGCCATCCGGGAACAAACGGAAATACTGATGCACACCTCTAACCTTTATTACAGCAACCCCCAGGGAGAGCTGGCCAGGCTGCTGGTGGAAAGCTCGCTTCCCGGCGGCAAGGTATTTTTTGCCAACAGCGGAGCGGAGGCAAACGAAGCGGCGATCAAGCTGGCCCGAAAGAAAGCTCCCGAGCGTTATAAAGTGATCAGCGCTCAAAATTCTTTCCACGGCCGTACCCTGGCCACGCTTGCTGCTACCGGGCAACCCAAGCATCGCAAAGGGTTCGAGCCACTTCCGGAAGGATTTACTTCTGCTGTTTTCAATGATCTGGATTCATTTAAAAACCTGGTAGATGAGCAGACAGCAGCAATCATGGTGGAACCGGTGCAGGGTGAAGGTGGGGTATATATTGCCTCTGAAAAATTCATCAAGGGTCTGCGAAAGCTTTGTGATGAAACGGGTGCACTGCTTATTTTCGATGAAGTGCAGTGCGGCCTGGGCAGAACCGGTAGAATGTGGGCTTTTGAAAATTACGGGATTAAGCCCGATCTTTTTACTACGGCCAAGGGCCTTGGCGGCGGTTTGCCGATTGGTGCTATGGTGGCTGCAGAACCGTACACCGAAATGCTGCAGCCGGGAGAACATGCCTCTACTTTTGGCGGTAACCAGGTAGTATGCAAAGCGGCGCAGGCAGTTTTTAAAATTTTGCAGGAAGAAAATTTTATGGAACAGATCCGGCACAAAGGAAGCCAGGTCAAAACAGAACTGGAAAAGTGGACTGCAAGTTATCCGGGCCTGGTTAAAGAGTTTCGTGGAAGCGGCCTGATCTGTGCACTCGAGTTTGAAAAGCCGGTGGCCAAGGAAGTTCTGGCCCGCTGCACTGCTGAAGGGCTTTTAATCAATGCTATCGGCGAACATGTTTTACGTTTGCTTCCACCCCTGACTATAACAGAACGCGAACTTGGGGAAGGATTAAAGATTATAGAATGGGTGTTAAAAGAAGTTTCAAGCAAATATTAATTTTTTATTTAACGGAGGTTATTATTATGGCGAAAGAGAAAGTGGTACTTGCCTATTCAGGTGGACTGGATACTTCAGTAATAGTTAAATGGCTTCAGGAAGAATACGATTATGAAATCGTAGCAGTTACGGCCGATGTAGGGCAAGGTGTTGGAGAGTTAAATGGTCTGGAGGAAAAAGCGATAAAAAGCGGTGCCTCTGAAGTATTTGTAGAGGATATCCGTGAAGAGCTGGTTACCGATTACATCTACCCAATGGTTCAATCGGGAGCGGTTTACGAAGGCAAATACTTGCTCGGCACCGCTATTGCCCGACCGGTAATCGGCAAAAAGCTTGTTGAAGTTGCCGAAAAAGTAGGGGCGGTTGCCATAGCCCACGGAGCAACCGGAAAGGGCAACGACCAGGTACGCTTTGAATTTGCGGTGAAAGCGCTCAATCCTTATTTGAAAATCATTGCTCCATGGAGGGAATGGAACCTGCAGTCAAGAAGTGACTGTATTAAATATGCCAGTGATCATAATATCCCGATTCCGGTTACGGCTGAAGAACCATACAGCATCGATCGAAACCTCTGGCATATTAGTTTTGAAGGCGGCATACTCGAAGACCCAGACCGGCAGCCTAACCGCGACATGTTCCGGCTGACCTGCGACCCTTTGGAAGCGCCGGATGAACCGGAAGAGGTAACGATCAGCTTTGAAAAAGGAATTCCCTGTGCTATAAATGGTAAGGAGCTTAAACCTGTTGAATTGATTGAAGAGTTAAACTTAATTGCTGGAAGGCACGGTGTTGGGCGGACAGATATAGTAGAAAACCGTCTCCTCGGGATGAAATCACGCGGCATTTATGAAACCCCCGGGGGCACGCTTTTAACTTTTGCCCACCGGGAGTTGGAACAATATACCCTGGATCGGGAAACTTATCACTACAAAGAGTCAATTGCCCTGAAGTATGCCGAGTTAATCTATTACGGACTGTGGTTTACTCCTCTGCGGGAAGCTTTGGCCGGTTTTGTCAATACTACCCAGGAAACGGTAAGCGGTTCAATTAAACTCAGGCTGTTTAAAGGTAATATAGTGGTGGCAGGCCGTGAATCGGAGTACACTTTGTATAATCCGGACATGGTAACTTTTGAGGCCGACGAACTTTTCAACCAGCAGGATGCCCAGGGTTTCATCAACCTTTATGGTTTGCCACTGACGATTAAGGGTATGATGGCCCGGCAGAGGAAGGGAAGTTTCCAGGAGGTGGCCAAAAGCTGAAAAAAATGTGGCAGGGTCGTTTTGATAAAGATACTGAAAAAGGGGTTTTGCATTTTACCGCTTCGCTCCCCTTCGATTTGCGCCTGGCTTTATGCGATCTCAAGGGCAGCGAAGCTCACGTGGAGATGCTTGCTGAAACGGGAGTTATCACATCTTCCGATGCTGACCTGATCATCAAAGGGCTTTCTAGGGTTCGCAGAGAAGTTGAAAACGAGGAATTCCCTTATGATCTGGACTTTGAAGATATTCACATGAATATCGAAAAAAGGCTGACTGAAATAATCGGGACTGTTGGAGGCAAACTGCATACAGGACGCAGCCGTAATGACCAGGTCGCTTTGGATATGCATCTTTACATGAAAGAGGAAATTGATGCTATTGATAGATGCTTAAAAAAATTGCAGGAAACTCTTCTTAACCTGGCTGAAAAATACGAAGGAGTGATTATTCCGGGTTATACTCACCTGCAACGGGCTCAGCCGGTTCTGCTGTCACATCACCTGCTGGCCTACTTCTGGATGCTTAAGCGGGACAGGGAACGTTTGGCAGGAGCTTACCGGCGTGCCGATATTATGCCCCTGGGGGCGGGTGCCCTTGCCGGGACCGGTTTCCCTATCGACCGGGAAAAGGTAGCCGGTAAACTGGGGTTCAAAGAAATTTATGAAAACAGCATTGATGCTGTGAGCGACCGGGATTACCTGGTGGAATTTATGGCCTTTGCCTCGACACTGATGATGCATTTGAGCAGGTTTTGTGAAGAGCTGGTACTCTGGTCTTCTTTCGAGTACGGCTTCATTGAACTTGACGATGCTTACACCACCGGTAGCAGTATGATGCCCCAAAAAAAGAACCCCGACCTGGCCGAGTTAATCCGGGGTAAAAGTGGCAGGGTTTATGGCAGCCTGGTTTCGCTCCTGGCGATGATGAAGGGGTTGCCCCTTGCTTACAACAAGGATATGCAGGAGGACAAGGAAGGGGTCTTCGATACGGTGGATAATCTAAAGGCCTTGCTGCCACTTTTTGCGGGAATGCTTGAAACTATGGAAATTAACCGGGGCCGGTTGCAAGAAGCGGTAGATGATGATTACCTCTGTGCTACAGATTTGGCCGATCATCTGGTAAAAGAAGGAGGCACCTTCCGGGAGGCCCATCACGTGGTGGGTGAAATGATTGCTTATTGCAAAAAAGAAGGGGTTAGGCTTAAACAGTTAAGCGCTGAAGCAAGAAGTTCTTTTCATCCTGTTTTAGGAGAAGAAATCTCACTTCTTCTCGATCCGCAGGAAGTATGCCGGGCCCGAAAGAGTCGCGGTGGCACCGCTCCCTCGGCTGTTAGAAACCAACTAAAGAAAGCACAGGCACAACTGGGGGATTCATCCGGTTGACAACACATTTTTCAGGGAGCTATAATTTTTTTTAAAACTACAATTTTTCCAGGCACGAAGATTCGTGCCTTTGTTTTTGTGCATTGTTTTTTTGAAAAAGGAGCGGAATCATGAAGCAGTTACAGCAAATTCTTTCTCAAATCGATGGCAAAGGTTACAAGGCTTACAAAAAGCTCCAGGGGCAGTGCTTTCACTTTCCCGGCTTTGAACTGTGGTTTTATCAAGTGCAAGGTGATCCTTTTGCCTCTCCTTCACAACTTGCCGTGCGGGTGCCCCAGAAAAAAGCCGCATTTCCCCGGGAAAGTTATCACCCTCCGATTAGGCAGGTAGCCCTATCCGATTACCTGACCCGGGAGTTCCATAGAAATATCAAGAAAATTGCCCGGGGCAATAGAGGGAGCGGCAAAAGCGGCGCTTTCCAGGTAGATCGCCCCGGCCAGGAAGTCTTAGATAGGACCAGTGTTTCAGTTAACGGGGAATTTACCGAGGTCCGCTTTTTTGCCGGACTGCCTGCTGCGGGACGTAAAGTTCTTGGCCACGAAGCTTCCGAAATGTTCTTAACCGAACTGCCTAAGCTGGTGGAAAGCAGCTTAATATTTAATAACTTGACCTCAGAAGACTTGTTTAAGCATATATATACCGTGGAAAATCAGGAGATATTGCGCGGGCAGCTTGCAAAAAGAAAACTGATCGGCTTTGTTGCAGACGGCTCGATCCTGCCGCGGCGCAGCGGAGTAGATCAAAGACCGCTTCCCGCTAACAAAGCCATTGCTTTTGAAGCGCCGGATGATCTGGCAGTCGAACTTGATAGGCCGCATGGTGGTAAAATTCGAGGCATGGGCATCCCGGAAGGGGTCACCTTAATTGTCGGGGGAGGTTATCACGGTAAATCAACTCTGCTCCGTGCTCTTGAGCAAAGTGTTTACAATCACAAACCCGGTGATGGCCGCGAAGGAGTGGTAGCGCACCCTAAAGCTTTTAAAATCCGAGCAGAAGATGGCCGCCGGGTGGAGAAAGTCAACATCAGCCCCTTTATTAGCAATTTACCTTTTGGCCAGGACACCACCAGTTTCTCATCCGAGGAAGCCAGTGGCAGCACATCCCAGGCTGCTAATATTATTGAGTCGCTGGAGGCAGGTGGAAAAGTGTTATTAATGGACGAAGACACTTCTGCTACCAATTTTATGATCCGCGATATGCGGATGCAGCTTTTAGTCGCCAAAGACAGGGAGCCAATTACTCCCTTTATCGATAAAGTCCAGCAGCTATACAATGATCTGGGTGTTTCGACAGTGCTGGTCATTGGCGGCGCCGGGGATTACTTCGATGTTGCTGATACCATCTTGATGATGGAGACTTACCGTCCCAAAGTAGTAACCGGTGAAGCCAAAGAAATTTCGAAGCTTCATCCCAACCAGCGCAAGCAGGAAACCGGTGATATCTTTGGGAACCTCCAGGAAAGGATTCCTCTGCCGCATAGTATTAATCCCTACCGGAAAAACAAGGTAAAGGTAAAGGCCCAGGGTGTAGAAGGTCTCCAGTTCGGTTATGAGGATATCGATTTACATTACGTGGAACAAATTATGGATTCCTCTCAAACCCGAGCGATCGGAGAAATAATTTGCTATGCTTTGAGAGAAAAGTTGATTGACGGCAGAAAACCGTTAAAAACCTTGATAGACCAGCTTGATGCGGTGATTGATGAACGCGGACTGGAAGCAGTTTCCCCGAAACCTGCTCAACCGCGCGGTGATTTTGCCCGTCCCCGGACCCTTGAAGTGGTCGCAGCGATTAACCGTTTACGCACCCTTGAGGTGGAAACAAATCATTAAACCGGCTGTTCTGGAGAAAATCTACTTTGCATCTCCCGGCTTTTTTAGAATAAATAACAGGATGGGATAGGGAGGGGGGCAATTGCAAGGTGGTCAGCTGACAAATAAAAAATTTTTTCCGGCATACAGGAATTCGCAGTTTGATAGTTATAAAAGCGGAGTCAACTTTCCTGACTCCGCTTTTTATATACATGTTAAGCTTTGTTTCTTCATACGAGAAAGCAATTTAAGGCGAATTAATCAACGGTGAAGCCTTTTTTGAAAAGGCTTTCTTACTGGTCTTGTTCCTGTTGTTTTTTCTCCTCTTCTTCCCGCAGCATCCGGCGCAGGACTTTGCCAATCATTGTCTTGGGCAGTTCATCCCTGAATTCGACCAGTTTGGGCACTTTATAAGGAGCAAGATTTGATTTGCAATGTTCCCTGACTTCTTCTTCAGTCATGCTTTCGCCTTCTTTGAGAACAATATATGCTTTCAAGGTTTCTCCACGGTAAGGATCTCGGATACCGGCTACAGCCGCTTCCATGATCTTAGAGTGGGCATAGAGGACCTCCTCTATATCACGGGGATAAATATTAAAGCCTCCGGCAATGACCATGTCTTTCTTGCGGTCAACAATATAGGCATAACCTTCTTCGTCAGCCTTAGCGATATCTCCGGTGTAGAACCAGCCGTTGCGAATACTTTGAGCCGTTTCATCGGGCATGTTCAAGTACCCCTCCATGACCTGGGGTCCGCGGATACAGATTTCACCTGGTTCTCCAACCGGCATTTCTTTATCCCCCGTTTCTACATCGACTATTCTGTACTCAGTGTCGGGCATAGGCAAACCAATGCTTCCCGGTTTTCGCTTGCCATATACCGGATTAGCATGGGTTACAGGCGAAGTTTCCGATAATCCGTAGCCTTCGACCAGTTTACCTCCGGTATTCTTTTCGAATTCCTGTTGTACTTCCACCGGCAGTGGAGCTGCCCCACTGATGCAAACCCTGATTGACTTAATATCATACTTGTGAAGATCCTGAGCATTGTTGATTGCAACATAAATAGTGGGCACGCCGGGGAAAAGGGTTGGTTTTTGTTTGTCAATTGCTTTCAGCACATTCTCCAACTCGAAGCGAGGTAGAAGGACAAGCTTGGCCCCGTTAAGTAGGCCTAGGTTCAAAATTGTAGTTAACCCATAACTGTGGAAAAACGGCAGTACTCCAAGGATTACCTCTTTTCCGTCCTCGTAGTCGGTGCACCATGCTTTTACCTGCAGGCAATTTGCCACCAGGTTGCGGTGTTGGAGTACGGCTCCCTTCGATACGCCGGTAGTTCCTCCTGTATAAAGAAATACAGCCCGGTCGGAAGGAGCTACTTCAACCTGGGGTGGATTTTTACCTGAATGCTTGCTGATTAAATCAGTGAAGGAATAATCTTCCTTGGAAACTTCAACCCTGTCGCCTTCTTTCTTTTCTTTGGCTACTGTGTAAAGGAAACTCAGGAAACCGGGAAAATAGTCTTTAATATGAGAGACAATTACATTCTTCACATTTGTTTTGGGCTGAACTTCTTTGATCATGTTGTAGAAACGGGTTAAGGTAATAACTGTTTCGGCGCCCGAATCTTTCAATTGATGCTCCATTTCCCTGGCCACATAAAGCGGGTTACAGGGGACAACGATGGCCCCGATGGAAAGAGCAGCGAAAAAGGCAATCGGGAACTGGGTACTGTTTGGAAGATGAACTGCCACCCGGTCTCCTTTCTTGACTCCCATTTCTGATAGAGCACTGGCCAGGCTATTAACCTGGGAATAGAGTTCTCCGTAGGTTAGCTCTTTGCCCATAAAATGGACCGCTGCTTTTTGTTTGTAAGTTTCGGCGGATTGTTGGAATAGTTGATAAAGAGAAAGTTCGGGGTAGTCAATGGTGTGAGGGACTCCTGGTTCGTAATTCTCAAGCCAAACTTTTTCCATGCAGATTTTTTCCTCCTTTAATGTTATCAATTTTACATTACACATTATAATTAATCTATTTCCAAATTAAACATTCGCCAATATTTTCTTATTTCCTTCTTATTTTTTAAAAATAAATACACCCTTCTTTAAATCAGACAATATTTGTAATAAACCAGAAAATCATTACAGCTTCGAGAAGAAGTTTAAATGGTAACGCTCCGAAGAACCCCAGCGAAGCTCCAAATCCCGACCTTATTGCCTGATCAGTTTGACCTCTGTAAATTAATTCTGCCAAAACGGCGCCCAAAAAAGGGCCTATAAGCAGGCCAAAGGGGAAAAAGAAAAGACCGATTAACAGCCCGAGAGCAGCGCCCCAGAAACCGGCTTTGGTACCGCCAAAAAAACGGGTGCCCATGGCAGAAAAAAGGTAGTCGATGCCCATAACCGCAAGGGCCAGTAGCGCCTGGGCGATAAAAAAGAATACGCTGAAATCATCGAATCCGGCAATGAGTCCATAAACCAGCATCCCCAACCAAATTGTTGGGGGGCCCGGCATAACTGGAACCATGGTGCCAACCAGGCCAACCAGGAAGAATATTGTGGCTACAACAATAGCGAATATTTCGATGGTAGAAACCTCCCAAAGATTTTTATCAATAAATTTTTTCAAGTTTAATCATAGCATATTTAAAAAGGACTGGGGGATAGGCGAGATAGAAATATTATAAAAAAAAAATCGTGAGATTGTTTTCAAAAGAAGGAAATTAGAATAATCAGTAGAATAAATAAACTTAAATTTGAAAGATATAAATATATTTCAAGGTGGTGAAAACTGTAATAATTAACCCAAAACTGGTGATGAAATAGGTTTTACTGTTAAAGGAGGTGACATGAAAAGATGAATGACAGCAAGAGGGGTTATAAAATTGAGGTCTGGGTCACAGCGGTTTGTTTTTTAATTGTGGCTGTAACCGGGGGTTTTTTTAGCTCAGTTGTAGTCATCTTAAATGAAACATTTTTTAATGTTGTCCCTACTCCCGAACAACTGGTCTCTGCTTACGGGGAAACAATGTTTGTGATTAAGGAGCATTTAACGGTGTGGGGATTCCCGCTCCATTATTTCCTGCTTATCGTTTTTAGCTGGCTTGGTGCAACACTTGTTGGTGCAATTTGGTGCCTGGTTATGGACAGGCTTGAAGAAAAGCAAAGGGCTTGAGCTCTAACTGAAAGGGGGGAGTACTTAAATGGAACCAAGAGGAGAAGTTTTTGTTTTAGGTTTAATACTCAGCATCATTGTTTTGGTTATCTCTGTGATGATTAGTGTCTGGGCCCGCCGGTTTACCCGCAGCCTGGGCGACTATTATGTAGCCGGGCGCAGTATCGGCGCTCTCAATAACGGCCTGGCGATGGTTTCTCTGGCCTTGAGTTTGACTACTTTTATCGGCCTGACCGCCTTGATTATTGAAGGTCTTTACGTGGCAGTTTCTGTGTATGCCGGTTTTACTGCTGCATTCATCGGTATGCTGGTTTTGGCAGCGCCATATTTAAGAAGGCATAAGTCATTTACCACGATGGCTTTTATCTCAGACAGGTATGACAGTAATACTCTGCGTTACATTTCAGTCATCGTGATGTTGATTGTTAGTATGCTTTACTTAGCCGGCAACTTAAAAGGAATCGGGATTGTATTTTATTATTTGCTGGGGGTCCCGGAATTATGGGGCATTATAGTCGGTGGCCTGGTGGTGACTCTTTATGTCACCCTTGGTGGCATGTATGGAGTGACTTACAACCAGACCTTCCAGACGATTGTGCTTTTGTTCTGCCTGATGTTTCCGGTTGCCATTGTAATGCGAACCCTGGGAGCATCCGGATGGGCTTTTCCACCACTTGGGTATGGGGACATGGTGCCCCTAATGACTGACACAGTGCCTCATTACTTCTGGGCCATGGTTGCCCATCCGGTTACTTATATCGCCATCTTTCTAGGCTCATTTTTCGGTATCATCGGCTTGCCTCACTTTGTGATGCGTTATTTCACGGTTCGCGATGCTAAAGAAGCCCGCTGGAGCACGGTGATCTGCGTATTCCTGGTAGGACTGGTCAATACCACGGTTTATGCCACCGGCTTTGCCGCCGTTTATTACATGCAGACTACCGGGGCAGATATTCCTACAGCCGCTTATGATTACGTGGTTTTCATCCTGGTTGAAGCGCTTGCCGGTGAAGGTTGGTTGGCTTTAGCGGTAGCCGGTTCAGTTGCGGCCGGACTTTCTACGGTGTCCGGACTGCTGATGATTATGGGAGCCGGGCTAATCCATGACCTTTACGGAGCGATTAAGCCGGAAGTGGATGATGAAAAGAAATTAAAGCTTTCTTATGGGGCTATGTTCCTGGTTGGTGTGGCCGTTATTCTCTTTTCTTTAGATCCACCTGAGTTCATTCTTGAAGCAATTATGTGGGCTTTTGGAATTGCAGCAGCCGGCCTGGGAGTGCCAATCATTATGGGCATCTGGTGGAAGCGCACCAACAAGTACGGCGTTGGCGCAGGTATGGTGGTCGGGACTACGCTTTCCTTTGTCAGCTGGATTATGATCGGTTACATGGGCATGGATCCGGTAGATATTCCCTTCCCATTTTTCGCCCAGTACTTCTACGGCCCCTTAGGCTGGATCAAGGTTATCGCAGTGGCGGTTCCAGTATCATTTATTTTGACGGTGGTCGTTTCCTGGTTGACTCCGCCACCTGAGGAAGAACTGCAGAAACAGGTAGATGAAATGCACGGCTGGACTGACTTTGATCCCAAGCGCTACAACGGCAAAGGGTTACCCATTACCGTGATTGTGCTTTCTATTTTCATACTATGGTTTATAACTGCGCTTTACGATCAGTTCCCCAAGTAAAACCGCTTGAACATTCCGGGGCGGGTTTTCCCGCCTAATGCGGTAGCCGCCCCGGTTCTTCTATAAACTTAACAGGAGGTGAACTGCCCATGGAAAATTGGGAAAAATTGAGCAGGATGTCCTATAAAGAGATTAAAGAGCTGCAGGACCGCAAGCTGCGAGCTTTTATGGCCAACCAGATCTACCTGTACAGCCCTTATTACAGCAACCTGCTCCAGGAACTTAAAATAGATCCCTTGAAAGTCAAGGGGATTGATGATTTGCGCCACCTACCTTTCACTTACAAGTGGGACATTGCTCCTACCGACGAAGAGCCACAGAAAGCGAAAGATTTTGTAATCCGGCCTGATGAAGAAATTACTGAAAAATACAGTCACCTGGCAAAAATGTCAATGACCGGGGGAAAGGCCCAGGTGGAAGAAAAGGTTTACGATTTCAAGCCGGTGCATATGCATTTTACCACCGGCCGTACGGCTAATCCCACTCCGTTTGTATATTCCAAGCGTGACCTCGATAATATCAGAGAGGCCGGTTATCGACTGCTTGATGTTTTTGAAGTAACCAGCGACGATATCGTGGTCAACTGCTTTCCCTTCGCCCCACACCTGGCTTTCTGGCAGACTTTCTTTGCCGGGGAAAAAATGGATGTCGCTAACTTCCACAGCGGCGGGGGCAAAATTGTTGGCACGAAGAACTTGATGGATGCCTTCGAATACCTTCGACCGTCAGTGGCAGTGTTCATTCCCGGCTACTGCTACTACTTCCTGCGGGAAGCGGTCAAACAGGGCCGCGACTTTTCTTCGATCAGGAAAGTATTTTTCGGCGGGGAAAGGGTGCCGCCGGGGTTGAAGGATAAAATCAAGGAGCTGTTTGTCCAGTTGGGGGCTGAAAATGTGATGGTTTTGGCCACCTACGGGATGACCGAGGCCAAGGTAGCCTGGCCGGAATGCCCCTCCCATGAAGAGTACTACGGTTATCACTTGTTCCCGGATATGGAAGTGTTTGAAACCATCGATCCGGAAACAGGTGAGCCTGTCGGGGAGGGCGAGGAAGGCGAAATCGTCTATACATCGCTGGACTGGCGGGGCACGGCGGTCCTGCGCTACCGTACCGGCGACATCGCCAAAGGAGGTCTGATGTATGAACCCTGCCCCAACTGTGGGCGCACAGTGCCCCGGATCAGTTCTAACATTCAGCGCAAGTCGGAACTTAAAGAGTTCAGTATGACCAAGGTTAAGGGAACCCTGGTTAATTTAAATAATTTCTTCCCGTTGATGATGAGCCATCCGGAAATTGAAGAGTGGCAAGTTGAAATGCGCAAAAGAAATGATGATCCTTATGACCTGGACGAAATTTACCTCTATGTTGCGGTAAAAGGCGATGCAGACCAGGATAAATTAGCTGCAGACTTGAAGCAAAAAGTGTTGCGGGATACGGAAGTATCTTTGACCGATATAATTTTTAAGCCGGTACCAGAACTTGTCAAGCAGCTGGGCATGGAGACAGAGCTGAAAGAAAAAAGAATTTTAGATAGCAGGCCCACTGGATAGGGGCACCATGAAAAAAGGAAGGAGGCAGAGCATGGAAGCATGGAAGAAAGTAAGCCGGATGCCGCAGCAG
>CAYXQO010000021.1:0-29333 GCA_964467475.1 uncultured Syntrophomonadaceae bacterium | reverse complement strand
GAAAGATTCGCTGTGGTCTGCGCCTTTATTATGGCGAAGTGAGTTCAGAAGTGTTTTGGCACAGTACATCCTTAAAAATATACTGACCCTTGATCAGGCCTTAGAAATTATGGAAAGTGCAGTTACATTAATGGAAACCGGTGAATATGATGTGGATTCAAAACAGGTGTTGGATTTAGTAAACAACAGCAGCCTCTCAGCATATGACTGTGAATATGTTGCCCTGGCTAAAGCTCTCGGGGTTAAACTGGTTACAGCTGACAAAAAAGTATTAGAGCAGTTTTCCGGTTATGCCATATCGATTCAGGAGTTTACAGAGGCTTAGGGGAAGTGCCCCCATGAAATATTTTCCAGTTAGTTTTGTTCCAAGATACTAGGCCTTCGTAAAAACTTGGCGGTGTTATTTTCTGGGTTGAGCGGTTAAGGATTGCCTGGTATACTGCATGTAAGAAATGCTTACGGAAAGGAAGAGATCCTATGGCAAATGAGATAATGCGAATAACTTCAAAAGGTCAGCTTACAATTCCTGCTTCAATAAGGAAAGAATTAAAGCTTAAAGGTGGTGATTATTTAAGGGTTAATATTGAAAATGAAGAAATTCGGATTAAAAAAGTGGACAGAATTCAGCCGTTAAGCTCTGATGATCCAATCTGGAACATGATTGGTATTGGAGAAAGCGGAAATAAGGATATTGCTGTAAACCATGATGCATACCTAAGCCAGGAGGAAGTTAAACGATGGAAATAATCATGGTAGATACAAGCGCTGTTTATGCCTTACTGGATAAGTCTGATGAAATGCATCATAAAGCAAAAAGTTGTTTATTGAAGTTAGAGCAAAATAAGAATAGAGTTATGCTTACAAACTTTATAGTTGCTGAATGCCATGCTCTTATCAGTAGCAGGCTCAATCATGAAATAGCAAGAATTTGGATAAAAAACCTGTGCTGGCCTGTGGAAAGGGTTTTAGAAGAAGATGAGAAGAACGCTGTTCAAATTATTATGTCATATCGGGATAAATCCTATACTTATACTGATGCAACTACATTTGCAGTAATGGATAGGCTTGGCTTAACCACTGTTTTTGCTTTTGACAATCATTTCACGCAGTATGGTTTCATGCAGGCAAACTATTAAATGCCCGGCCATTTCCTCCAGGGCTGGCGCCCTTCCAGAAACTCCCTTTAAGGGGCGTGCCCCACTGAAGGAATAATGGAAAATGCCGTTTCGTTAATGGAAACTAATGAATTGAACCACCTTTCGGCAAAATGAATTGTTGGTTCTAGCTTATCATACCGGATTAGCAATTCTCAGAGGAGGGAAATAAAATGTCAGGAAAAAATGAAAGCACTAAAGTAACCATAGTGAAAACCGGCGATCGCGGTAAAGGGATCAGGAAAAGCATAGAGCTGCTCGGGATAAACCCGGTGCAGGGGAAAAACACTGTATTAAAACCAAATTTTAATACCGCCGATTCCTATCCGGGTTCTACCCATCCGGATACCCTGCGGGAATTGCTTAAATGCATTGATCAAATGGGTTCTAAAACAATCACCATTGCCGAAAGAAGCGGACCGGTAGACAGCGGGGAAGTTATTAAAACCCTTGGGGCTGATCAGATTGCAAAAGAAATGTCCGCAAAGCTGATCAATATCGATCAGCTTTCTGCATCTGAACTGGTTAAAGTAGAACCGCCGGGCAGTCACTGGAAAGAGGGCTTTAAAGTAGCTAAGCTGTTCCAGGAGGCAGAATGTATTGTAGCCAGTCCGTGTTTGAAGACCCACCAGTTTGGCGGAGTTTTTACCATCTCTTTAAAACTGGCAGTGGGAGTTGTGCCCAAAGCCGGGACCAATTACATGGCGGAACTGCACTCTTCAGCGCATATGGGCAAGATGATTGCAGAAATAAATTATGCCTACCGGCCTGATTTAATTGTCTTAGATGCCCAGGAAGCTTTTGTGGAAGAAGGGCCGATGACCGGTAAAAGAAAAAGTAGCGAGCTATTTATAGCCGGGACAGACCGAATCGCAATTGATGCGGTAGGGGTAGCGATTTTAAAAGAACTGGGTTCCACCCCTAAAATTATGGAGACCCCTATTTTTGAACAGGAACAGATCAAGCGAGCAATGGAGCTTAACCTGGGGATCAATTCCCCTGATCAAATTGAGCTCATCAGCGATGATGAAAAAAGCGAGCAGTACGCAAATAAAATTAGGAGTATATTGGACCAGGGGTAAGTGCCCGGTCGCAAATAGCTACTTGCTTTTTTTGCTGAAATTTTGTAATATTACAGGTAAGATAATTGCGATTAAGCAATTTGATTAACGGCATAGAAGCCGCCCAAGGAGTGTGTTCACGGATGAACATTTCTGCTTGCAAGACATTGAATTGCCAGGGGCACCTGCACCAGGAGGCTTGCCCGAAAGCACCCACAAAGCAAAATACTCATTCTGACAAATCTGCATATAATGAAAGTGCGCAGGAACCCCTTAAGCATGCGTCCAAAGACTCCCTTATCCTTTCAGAAGAAGCCAGCCAAAAATTACTGCACAATTATTTTAATACCGGCGAGTCAAATAACAGTGATCATAGCGGTCGTGATATTGAGGAAAAGGAAATTGAGGCTGAGGGTGAGGATATGCTGCACGATGAGCATGCTCATGATCATGACGATGATGACGATGATCATGAGAGCCTTGCCGGTAAGCCCGTCTCCAAAAGTGAGATGTCAAGAGAAGAATTAAAAGCAGTGCGCGAGCTGCAGGCCAGGGACCGGGAAGTAAGGGCCCATGAGCAGGCTCATGTTGCCGCCTCCGGGCGGATTCCGGTATCGGGACCGCAGTATGAATATGAAACCGGACCGGACGGCAAACGGTATGCAGTGGGTGGTAGTGTAAACTACAGGGTGCCGCCTGCCAGTTCACCGGAAGAAGAACTGCGCCTGGCCCAGCAACTCAGGCGCATGGCATTGGCGCCGATGGATCCATCACCGCAGGACCGGGCTACTGCCGGCAAGGCTACCGCCAAGGCTGCCCAGGCAAACCAGGATATCAGGGAAGAACGGGCAGAAGAGCTGGCTGAAAATAGCGAGACTGCAGCAAAGGAAAAATCAGGCGGTGCAGAAAAAATTGAAGCCGTAGAAAAAATGGATCCGGTTAATCCGGAAAATGATAATTTTACGGAAACGCTTATCCAGGCTTACAACGAAAACAACAAAGCAAGCGACACCGGAACCCACTTTTCCGCCACTGCTTAACTAGAGTTCAAAGTCTTTTCCATCAATAGCATTGCTTCATAATTGTACTCTCCAAAAAAGTGGGTTAATCCTGGTTGCAGGGCGATTACCGGTCGTTTTTTCCATGGCCTCGCCCTTACTGAGAAGAAAAAAATCCCACTTTGCCGGGTTACCATGCAAACGGCATGCCAGTAAAGCGCAGATTAAAATGCAGCCAGCCTTTCATTAAATTGACATAATATCGGATAAGTTATATAATACAGTTACAAAATAATTTGAATGTGAACCCACACGATAATGGCAAACCTGTCGAAAGGCAGGGACGCAAAGCCTAGGGTCTACGGTTCGTTGATAGCGAACTAAGATCGCCTGGTTACCGAAATGGGTTATTTTTGTTGAAAGGATTGGAATAAATGTTCACTATCCTTAAAAATGAAAAGGGCCTGGTGATGCCGCTGGTTTTGATGCTCATGGTGGTGACATTCTTACTGGGTATTACCATGTACATTTACAGTACCAGTGAAATTACCCATTCAAGCCATGAAGAAAGCAGGTCCAGGGCTCATTATATAGCCAGGGCGGCGGCTGAATCAGTCGCCCGGTATATCATGGAAAACCCCGCCTTAATCGATGAACTTGTTCCGGAGGAAAAAGATATTGCAGATGCTGACAGTTTTGTTTTTGAGTCAAAAGAAGTCGGTGATGTTGGAGATATTGCGGTTGAGTTAAAGCGACTTGATGAGTTTAGGTTGAAGATTAGTGGTGAAGGCACTGTTGATGAGATCACAAAAACGGTTAATATTAAGATGGAAGCTGTAGAGCCATTTGATGGAGTGGTTTATTCTGCTTCCTCGGTCAACTTCCAAAACAAAGTTGAAGTAATAGGTGACCTGGTTTCCGGTGGCGAGATTATGCAGCAAGGTTCAAAAATAGATGAACACCCCAACGAGGATGAAGATTATGAGGTACAGCATAACCAGTTAATTAATTTCCCCGAACCTGCGTTTCCGGAAGAACCGGAGGGATATTCAGGTACTCTTGAAATCTGCAGTGATAAAGGAAGCGAGGATGATCCCTTTGTTATAAGCTCTAATGAGAACAACCCGCCCGGTGATATGGAGGATCCACCCGGAGAAAATGAAGGCTACGAAGAAATTGATATCCGGCAAAATGGTTACTTGAGAATAGATGCAAATAAAGGACCGATTAAGGTCGAAACCAACGAACTCGATATGCACAGAAGTGAAGGCAATTACGCCCAGTTAGCGTTGAATACTCATGAAGACTACCGGTTGCAGCTGGTGGTCAACCAGGACTGTAACCTGGGAACAATCAGGGTTAAGGGTGATGGGTTGGCCGAACTATATATTAGATCCGGTGGTGAAGCAAATTATCAAACCCCCAATCCCGAGATTGAAATTATTGAAGACCCTGGTGCCAGGTTGATAATATTTCTCGAAGAAGGTAGTAAAATGGAAATGCAGGGTAATAGTGAATTTGAAGGCCTTGTCTACGGTCCGGAAGCTTATGTGGAAATGGGCAGCAATTCTATTTTTGAAGGCGTCATGATTGTTGAACAGCTTAAAGCAATCAATGACGGCAATAACAGCAATATTCAAGTAATGAGTGCTGGTGAAATTAAAAGGAAATATAGCTGGAGTGATTTCGATGATATATTCGGACGCTACCGGATTATTCAGTGGTCTGATTAAGATTTAAGGGGACGGTAAACCATGAAAAGAGTATTCTTAAACGAAAGCGGCCTATCGATGATGGAAGTTATTGTCGCCATGCTTGTTTTAACCCTGATTGTTTTTGCAGTAACACCATTATTGCTAAACAGCTTAAAGGGCATAATTTATGCCGGTGATAAAAGTGAAGCTTTATATGAAGGACAATCCGAACTGGAAGTAGCAATGGCAGAAAGGGAAATGGAATTTGAAGATCAGTTAACCTTCAAGTTCAGTAACCCTGAGAACCCGGATACAATTATAAAAGTACATGGTAAAAATGTTGATGTATTGAAAGAAAAAGGTGAGGCCAGCACCTGGCTGAGCAGTTTTGTTCCACATGTGCCGGCTATTAATTTAAGCCCTTCTTCGATTATTGAAGGTTATGATAGTATGACGATTGCCGTGAAAGGCAGGTATACAGATTTTGAGGAGGCCGGTGAAGTTAAGATCTCGGAAAGCGAAACCGAGTCTACCAAATATACCGCCAACCTGGAAAACGTAGTTTCTTATAACAATAACAATCAGCAAGAAGCAGAATTTACATTAGAAAAAGGGCTTACTAACAGTAACAGCCCTTACATTGTATCCACAAGTTGGGAAGTAGATCCTGAAAACGAAATTGAAATCACTGTCCAGGCCAGGTTGCATGTAGAGATGCCGCTTGGTGTTACCGTGGGTGGCGGGCAAAGGGTCCTGGCTTCCGCAGATGCCGAGAAGGCCTGGAATGAAAGGGGTTTTATCGAATCCGGAAGCGGTACTTTTAATGACGTATTTTGGACCGGGACGCGCTATGTAGCAGTTACTGATAATGGAAAGATTTTGGCATGGGCCAACCAGGAAACTCCTGAATTACACGACGATCCTGTCTACGAATCAGAAGAATTAAAAGCAATCACTTACGGGGATGGAAAATATCTTATTGTTGGCAATAATGGCTTGGTTCTAGGTGCAGGGAACACCGAAGATCTGACTGCTGGTAATGCAGATAAGATTGAGGTTAATACCGATAATCATTTGTACACTGTAAAGTGGGTTGAGCCGGAAGATAAATTTGTAGCTTTGGGTGCAAATGGGACAATTATCTCCTCTGAGGATATTTTTAATAGCTGGGATCTATATGATTGGGAAGAGGGGGCAAACGATGCTGACCCTGAAAATGTTAACCTGCAGGCGCTTGATTACAATGATTCCTATGTTCTGGCTGTAGGAAAAAACGTGGAAAATTCTGATGCGGTAGTATATAAAGCTGATTTTTCTGACTGGCAGTGGGAGCAGGTGGCTTTAAAAGATAATCAAATTGAAGAAACTGAATCTTTAAATGACATTATTTATAATGGTGAAAAATTTATTGCCGTAGGCGATGGCGGAAGAATTTTAACTACTGATGATGGGGAAGAATGGGAACTGATAAACGATTTTGTTGATTCAAATAGTGATCCAACCAGCCTAAATGAAGGTATAAGCTTAAACCACATCGACCGGGCCTCCTTTGACGAAGATGAAAATTTGCACGTAGTTGTTGGTGATGACGGAACGATCCTTACCTGGTCGGGAAAAGCAGGAGATGATTGGGTGTTACATGATAGTGATATTGGCCAGGATCTAAAAAGTGTAGCTTTAAAATGGAGAAGGTATTAAGATGAAAAAAATTCTGCTCAAACAAAAACAAGATGGTTTTACGCTTGTGGAAATAATGATTGTTTTGGCCCTGGTGGGGATTATCCTGGCCCTTGGTTACATGTATTTAGATTTTGGGGTCCAGGCACGTGATCGCGGAGAAAAACAGGCCATAGCGCAAAAAGGTGCAAGATACAGCGCTGATATTATAACCGGTGAGCTAAGGTTTGCCGAGGAGGTAATCATTAACCCTGAAGGCGATTACGTAAGTGAAGAAGATTTTGAAGATGGGTATAGCTACTTTTACCAGGATGATAATTCTTTAGTTCACCGGGATGAAGAAGGAACTTTTAGGGTTTTAGCGGATAGCAAGACTGATGATATGCCATACAGCATATATTTTACCAGCAATGTGCCAAATGACGTGGTCTATTTTTACATTATTGTCGATCACAATTTAGATACAGATTTGGAACCATATATTGATGAAGAAAGCTATGAATTAAACGAAGAGGACTTAAGTGAAGAAAAAGAATATATTTATTTACTGAAAACCAAGGTGCAAGCTTTAAATCTTGAATTAAGCCGAACCTATGCTCCAGAGGACGAGTTGATTAAGCTTAATGATTTAGGCGGAACAATAATCAAGTACAAACGCTCATCAGGTGATTAAACTGAAACACAGTGTTCGGTCGGATTTTCCATTCCTACGGACTTACAATTCCTCCCTTTAAGGGTCGCGCCCCTAAAATATTTTCCAGTAAAGCCTATCTTTAAAGTTTTTATTTGGTTTGTGCTTGTTAACCAATGCCAGTAGGATTTATACATAGAACCTAAAACCGGCTATAGGATTTCATCAATCATATGTAGAATGTAATCTTCGAAAAGCTAAATATAGTAGTATTTTTATACCCAGGAGTAAGGTGAGGCGATTCCAGAGATGTCCGATGGCAGTAAGAATGTTAATACCCTTATTGTTGCTGGTGACACCAGCTTAGGGGACTACTATATACGTAGGTTAAATAACAGTGATTATTTAGAACGGTTACACAGTGACCCTTTTTCCTTTTTTTCCGGTGTTTATCCCCTCGTAAATAAATGCGATCACTTCATCGTCAACCTGGAGTCGGTTCTGGCAAATAACCCCGGCGGTTCATTGGAAGGGAAAAAATTTTGCAACTGGGACAATCCACAACGTACCATCAACATACTGAAAAAACTTGGGGTTACAGCTGTAAACCTGGCCAATAACCATAGCATGGATTATGGACCAGATGTACTAATCTCTACCTTGGAAATGCTCGAAGGTAATGACATCAAAGTTTTGGGGGCCGGGCATAACCTTGAAGAGGCTTCAAAACCATTAAAAATTGAACTAAAAGGCCACCAGAAAGGTCAGGATATTTACCTGTTAGCCTGCATGTTGGCCTCGGAACGCTACAGGAATTACGGCTTTTTTGCCGGAAATAAGAGTCCCGGAGTATATGAGCTAGACATTTACAGGCTTAAAAACCAGGTTGCCTCCATCTGTCAAGAAAATCCCGGTGCAATAATCATTATTCTGCCCCACTGGCAAGGGCGGGATTACAAGAAGGTTTCAACCCGTGCCAGGCAAATTTCTAAGGATTTAATAAAGACCGGAGCCAACTATGTTATAGCACAGGGAACCCACATGGCCGACGCAATCGAAGCGATCGAAAAAGGGATCATTGCCCATTCAATTGGTAATTTCGTCTTTAACTCTCCCGGCCGTTATAAAAAGTTTAATGTACCGCCCTACAGCCTGATCTTCCAACTTGAATTAATTGAAAGGGAAAACGGATGGCAAAGAAGGGATAAATTCTACCCGCTTCTGACCGATAACCGTATAACCGATTTCACTACACGACCGGCAAATGATAAAGAAGCTATTAGCTTGCTTGGATTACTGAAAGATAGGATACCGCCAGATGCACCGGGTAAGCTTACAGCTGACAGGGACAGCCAGGGTCACTTTTTTTACGTTGACAACGGTGACAGCAGCGGGAATAAAGCACAAACCGCCGGACAAACAGAGCTTGAAGATAGGGGCAGTCAATTTGAAAACTTAGCACCGGTTCTTTCCGATATGGAATTAAACATCTACGACAACGTTGAAAAACCTTTTTCAACCAAAAAACATTTAGCCACCGAATTTGAAAAACTCGGATATCAATCTACCCAGACCAAGAATTATTTAAAAGTGCTAATTGACAGTGAAGAAGTGCTTTTCCTTGAAACCGAGTCGTCGCTGACTTCTCTTTTGGCCTGGCGGATTCTAAAAAATAAGGTCATGGCCCGAGAATTCTTTGAAAATGCCGGTCTTTCAGTAGCCAGGGGTAGGTATTTTAGCAAAAATAATAAAATCGGTGCGAAAAAATATGCACTTGCCCTGGGACCGTGCGTAATAAAGCCTTCTGATGGAAGAAAGGGGAAAGGAATTACGGTTGGAGTTAATAATGAGAGGGGATTTGAATACGCCTGGAAATATGCTGTAGAAAACTGTAAAAAAGGTATACTTGTAGAAGAACAATTTAATGGGGGAACAGAAGCCAGGTATTTAGTCGTAGACAGTAAGTGTGTAGCCGTAGTGAAAAGAATTCCCCCTGCTGTAAAGGGAAATGGAGCTGATGCTATCGAAAAGCTAGTGGAAAAGAAAAACCAAATAAGGTTAAACAATCCTCACCTTTGTAATAGGCTAATAAAAATTGACCCTCAACGTAAATCCAATATTAGGCTACAAGGTTATGAATTAAACAGTATTTTGCCGGAAGGAAAGCAATTAATTCTTGATTGGAAGGCTGGTTTATCTTCTGGTGCTGAATCATATGATTATACCGATGAAGTCCACCCCTCATTTAAAAGAATTGCCGAAAAAACAGCTTCAGCCATTCCAGGGCTCGACATAGCTGGTATTGACATTCTGGCTCGCGACCACACGCAAGACCCAAATCCAGATAATTATATAATTATAGAGGCCAACACCAGGCCTGGTATAGGGGGGCACCATTACCCCGCTTATGGCAGACCCAGAAATGTCGCCGGAGAAATTGCAAAATACATAATAAGAAGAATAAAGGACTCATCATCCCCTGAAAATACTTAAGCCAGGTGGTAAATAAACGACGATGATAATAATAAAAATTGTAGATACATGCACCGTTTGTATCTTTAAGTTAAGGCCTGGATTTGCCCAGGCTTTTTTTATTTTAACAAGACTGGCTAGCTATTTAGCGGTTAATATTATTATCAATACTTTTCAGCCGGTCATAGATATTAAAAAGTAATATGATCAGTTCCATGTATACCCGGAGAAAAATAACACCGATTATCGCCCCGATAGGAACAGCAATAATTGAAAAAAGAGCGGTTACCCCGGTATTGACAACAGCAAACAGGGCACTCGCAATTCCAGCAAGGGCACCGAGGGCGATACCAATTAGCCCTATGATAAAGAGGACCCTGATAATTTTCGGTGTAACCATTTCACTAAAACTTGTGTCAATGAGTGCGGCAAAAAAGCCTTTTCCCTGTTCTTGCAGGGATTCGGTATTAAGGTCGCTTTTTTTACCAACAGGTTGTCTTTTTGGTGGCACTTTCTTTTCTTCAAATTGATCCGGTGTGGGAGCAGACTTTTCTTCTTTAAACACACCTTCTTCCCACCTGCCTTCAAGTTCTTTACCATCGGAGGAAATTTCTACACCTTCACCATGTCTTTTGCCTTTTTTCCAGTATCCTTTAAATTGTCTACCGTCCGGCCAGGTAATGGTGCCAAACCCTTCAGGCACATTATTTTGCCATTGACCCTCATACTTAGTCCCATCAGGCCTG
Organism: uncultured Syntrophomonadaceae bacterium; assembly: GCA_964467475.1. Classification (GTDB taxonomy): domain Bacteria; phylum Bacillota; class Dethiobacteria; order DTU022; family DTU022; genus B1SED10-74M. The sequence goes on along the minus strand of CAYXQO010000021.1, from coordinate 18,900 downwards.
ACCAGGGCACCCTCGCCTTCACGTTTGCCATCTTTCATTTCGCCTTCATAGCGACTGCCATCAGGATAGTCCTTTGTTTCTTTGTTCATAATGTATTCCTCCTTTTTAGCAAGCAAATTTAGCAAGCAAACTGAATTTGACAAAATATTTCTATATGTTTTTGAAAAAACCTTTTTTCCAAACATTTTTATTTATACCCGGGCAACATGCAAAATAATTTTGCTTTTAAGGCAGTGCGGACAAGCAAGGAAATCAGGGAAGAGCGGATAGAAGAGCTGGCTAAAAAACAGCGAGACTGCTTAATCTGCGTTCAAAGGTTTTTCCATCAAGAGCATTTTTTCATAATTATACTGCCCAAAATATTTTTTTAACCCGGGCTGCAGGGCGAGATGTTGATCTTGGAGCATGTTGAAAGTAAAGTATTGAAAACCCTGGACCTGCCAGTCAGGCAGCAACTTGAAAAGAGAAGGCAGGAGATGGTTGGGAGCATTAAGGTAACCGCAGACTAGGTGGCTCTCACTTTCCTGCTTTATAGTTACTAAGACCCCGCTGGTTTTCCCGTCTGCGAAAAATAAGTAAACTTCGTTTTCATCGATAGCTTGCTCGAGGTAGCTTGGGGTGAGTTTGCGAAAAGTAAAGCGAGGACCAAACAACATCCCTTTACCGCTATGGGCTGCCGGACCTGCACTTAAAATTTTTAATGCTTCCTGTTTTTCTTCTTTATTGCAAAGCAAAGGCGACGGCAATTTTTCGCTGGAATCATCTTTAATGCCGGTATTCAAAGGTTGCCGAAAGACTATTTCCCTGTGGTCGCCGGTTACCTTAAAGCCAAGTTTTTCTGCCAGCCGAAGAGCCTGGTAATTATGAGGAGAAGTTATCAGGCGAACTACTTGCGCACCTTCTTGTGCAGCCAGCTTGATCAGGTTTGCATTTAAATGATAGGCGATTCCTTGCCCCTGGCAATCCGGACGAATCCGCATCCCTTGCAGCCAACCTTCGGTGGGAGAAGGGAAGTAAAGGGCGCAGCAGCCGACCAGGGTGTGATTGTCCCAGGCAAGGTAGAGGCCGCCTTTTTCCTGGCTAATCCATCTGTCCAAAACTAAGTCTAAGTAATCTTCAGTAAAATGATGGCTTAAATCTATTATTGCTTGTTTATTCTCATTTTTAGCCCTGGTTATTTCAATATTCACCGGTAGTCCTCCTGTACACCCAGGTTGCAGCTAAAACCTAAGATTGATTTTAACTAACCAGCTTCCAGATAGCAACCGGACGATAAAAAAATAATTCAGGTATAAAAACACAAGTTTATGGAAAAATTAATACACAAAACCCGGTAGATTGTAAGACTGTCTATTAGAATACCAGAGAACCAAGCCTGCTTACAAGCCCTCCGGTTAAAAATGCGAGGAAAGTGGTTAAAAACAAAATGTAAAGCGCCGTGGAAAGCTTGAACTCCCTGGCTACCGTAGCAACTATGGCAATACAGGGCACATAAAACAAGCCCACTACCGCACCTGTGAAGAGCTGGAGAGTGGTTAATTCCATATCAAGCAGGGGTAAGACTGTCAGTTCACGCCGCAAAATACCCAGGGCTAAAGGCACAGCCGCTGCTTCGGGCAACTGCAGCCACCCGGTAACCAGGGGGCTTAGAGCGCGGCCCCATAGAGCCATTAGTCCTGATTCGTAAAGCACGGCAGCTAATCCTACCGCGCCGATCATGGGAAGGGCTCCATCGGTAATGTATAGTTTCAACCGTAGCCACAGTTTTTTCAGGGCAACTCCGAAACGGGGCAGAAGCAAGTCGGGTATTTCAGTGATTAGATCCGGTGGGGTACCTTTCAGGTAACGGTTGAGAATAAGCCCGGTTACAATCATTACCAGTAAGCCGAATAAAAATACGGCTATCATCACCAGGGCAGAACGTGCGGCAAGGAGCGAGATAAAGGCGCCGGTCTGTGATATGCAGGGGACGGCCAAACAAACCAGGATGGTGACGATCAACTTTTGCTTGTGCGAACCAAGGGCCCTGGTAGCCATGATTGCAGGGATTCCGCAACCGTAGCCGAGCATTAAGGGGATCACCCCCGAACCGGGTAAGCCGATACGGTTGAGCAGACCATCAAGCAAAATTGCCAGGCGGGGCAAGTAGCCGCTGTCCTCAAGTAAGCTAAGCATGGCGTAAAAAGAAAGCACGTAAGGTAGCACCAGGGTAAATGGCCACTCAAGACCTTTTACCAGGAAGCCGTATTCCCCAATAAAAATATTTTGAATCACGCCTGCCGGGATCAACATGGATACCAGGTTGATGATAGGGGGAATGATCAGATCTCTGAACAGGGGTAAAAGAATGAATTGACGCAGCCCCATTCCAATACCCACTACACCGGCAAAAACAACAGCAAGGATTAAAATGGCAAGGGGTAAACCGGGCCAGGGGCTGGTTAAACGCCGGTCCCAGGTTTCGTTCCGGGTGTTACCCGTGGAATCGGTTCTACGTAAAACTTGGCCGGAAAGATTTTCAACATTATCCCAGGTGGCTTTTAGATTGGAATTGGCCCTGTATTTATTAGGGGCCTGATTGTTCAAGGCTTCAGTAATTTCTGTTTCCAGTTCCTTTAGACCTTCACCGGTAACAGCTATTGTTGGGATTACTGGCACCTGGAGAGCAGAGGCAAGGGCGTTTATATCGATAAGATAGCCTTTTTTCCGGGCCAGGTCGCCACGGTTCAAAGCCACCACCAGGGGGACGTCCAATTCCAGGAGCTGTAGCAACAAGTAGAGGCCGCCTTCGAAATTACCGGCATCGAGAACGTATACGATTAAAGAGGGTTTATTCTCCTCGCTACCAGCGGTAACAGAAGATTGCTCAGCTAAGTTTTCTTTCCCCTGGGAGAAAAATTTTTTTGCAGGGGAAGGGGGGGCACAGCAGGAGGAAGAAGCATAGTTACAATCTACTGAACGTCTACCGCAGACCATTTCCACAGCAACTTCCTCTGCTTCACAGGTGGCGCACAGGGAATAGGTCCCGGGAACATCAATTAAATCAATAATCCGGCCATTTAAGTTGACCATTCCCCGGGCATAGTCGACAGTTGTCCCGGTGTAATTGGCAACTCTAACATTGAGGCCGGTTAAGTAGTTAAATATTACGCTTTTCCCTACATTCGGAGTGCCCATCAAAAGGACGGTATGTTTCATCTCATTCACCAGTTCAGAGCGCAAGCTTAAAGGGCAACCTTGATTTTATCGGCAATAGCCCGGCTCAAGGCAATTTGTCTGTCACCGACTTTTACGAGGAGAGGTCCGCCGAAAAGCTGATGCCCCAGGCATTGAAATTCTTTCCCGGGACGCAAACCAAGCGGAAACATGAGCGGATTCTCCGGTACGGAAACAATCACACCCTTGGAGCCACGCGATAGCTGGTTTAAAGAAAAAGCCTCTTGTAAATATTCACAACCGGCTGCATTGCTCATGTTATTACCCTCTTTCAAAATATTTTACTTAGCTGCTAGTTTATACTAACATATAATCTAAAAAATTTGGTTATTTTCCTTTGCCTTTGGTAAGGGAAATAACCTTTTTACTAGTTAGTTTACACTAACTATTTTAGCGTCACTATTATATTATGTCAAGTTTATTTTTTCAAATGCTTTTTATTCATCGGCTGTTTATAAATTGCTAGTTACAGCTTAGCCTTGCTGCATTTCGGACCGGTGCCGGCTCATCGCAGGTAATGGCAGCGACTCAGCTGCAGGCTTTCGCTTTGGTTGCCCTCGGCATTCGCCATCCATGGCTCAGGCCTCGGCGGCCTGCTTCCGTGCAGGCCGACCGGCTACAACCTTTGCTTCGTCGGCCATTGCAACCGCTCTATCGCAATGGCCCTTGTCCGAAACACAACAAGGCTGAGCAAACACGATTGTTATTTAAAAGGCTTTAACTTATCTGGCAATAATATTTTGACAAAACGAAAATCTTAAGCTATAATGTGGGGCAAGTTAAAAAGTTTATAAATAAACAGTAAGATTATAGAGAAAAAGGCTGCGTTGCCTAACACCCGGCATGTAGTAAATGCCGGGGTCACGGTAATCAAGATTGTTTAGATTTAGATAAATGATTACCGTTACTTTATCAGGGAGGAAGTGAATCAAATGCTCGCTAAGCGTGTAACTGCTATTCTTTTATCTTTTATTTTCACCTTTATGTTAGCTTCACCGGTATTTGCCTCTACAGGTTCCACCAACTATGAAAGATATCTCGACGTCGACGGGCAGATTTCTATGAAATTGCAATCCGGCAGCGATGTAAGTGAATCCGGCAAACATCAAACCTTAATCGAAGGACGTGGTAAACTACAACGTTATGATTTTATTACCATGGGTGAAGATATTTTAAGGGTCATGAATGAAAGTGACTGGAAAGCCGATCCAGATTCACTAAGGGGATTAAAAGTAGCCTCCACATTTTCTTTTCCTGAAAAGGACCTTGATGATGCTGCCCCTTCCCTCGTATATGATGAGGAACCGGAGCAGGTATTTGCTGTTAGTATCGACGCAAACCGTGGTGAAGAGGGTCGGCTGGCCCAAAACATTTCTTCTGCTCCGCAGGTAGTATACGAAGAGGAAGAACTAAACATATACCAGGAAGCTTATACTTCTGATGGAACTGTGAAGCGCTACATTGATTTTGTAGACCAGGAATCAGGGGAGTACATTTTTGAAGATACAGAAATAAAAGGTTACGCTTTAATCATCGATAAACTTGGTCCTGATGGAAACGGTCCTGAAGAAGTGGGGATCATTCCGGTTGAACAATTAGAAAGCGAGCAAGATAAAAATGTGCAAGGCGCAGAAGAAGAAGTGGAAAATGATACTGAAATAACCGGATGGGAAGACAGTGAAGAATCAAGAGATTCTTTCCTTGTGCTTGAAGGTGATGAAACCTTTGAAACAGAAGTTCCCCTGGGGACAACCTTAGAAGAAATTGGCCTTCCGGAAACTATAGACCTGGAAACTGACAAGACAGAGGCCAATGACATAGAAATAAAATGGGACCAGGAGATTATGAAAGAATATGATCCGGAAGTTCCAGGACCCTTCATGTTTATCGGATGGCTGGAATTGCCCGATAGTTTCGGCATAGATGAACCGGTGCTGATCGAATATATGGTAACCGTCACTGAATAAAGAAACTAATGATCAAAGCAGTATAGATCTAAATGAAATATTTTAGGCCTGGGCTTTTACTGTAAAGCCCAGGCTTTTTATTAAATCATTTGAAATACTTGGTACATGGGCGAAAGGATTGAAAACACCAGCACTCCAATAAATATGCCGACCAGTAACAACAAGACAGGTTCGAGGATGGTGCTCAATCTTTCAACGATGTAGGCTACTTCGCGTTCATAGAAAACAGCACTACGGTTGAGAGTTTGATCCAGGGTTCCGGTTTCTTCACCGACCCGAATCATTTCTGATAACAAAACTGGAAAAGGTTTAATATCTTTTACAAGCCCGGCCATCGCCTCGCCCCGGTTAAGTGCTTCGCTAAGCTCGCCAATTGACTTACTGATCACAACATTGGCAGTAACCTTGTCAGTCAAATGCAAAGCAGCATGTAGGGTCGTTCCGCCGTTTAACAGGGTGCTCATGGTTCGAGCGAACCTTGCGGCTAGAGCCTGAGTGTAAATATTACCGAAAAAAGGAAAGCGCAGGCGCAGGTAATCGTATTGCAGCCTGCCTTTTGTTGTTTTAAAGTAACAAATCAATGCTGTTAAGACAAAAACACCGCAAAGCAATAATAACAGGTAGTATTGCCTGAACAGGGCAGATGCTTTAAAGAGCATCCGGGTATATACAGGCATTTCCATACCCAGAGATTCAAAAACCTGGGCAAACTGGGGCAAAACATAAAGCACCATTACCAGCATTACTGCCAGGGAGGCACCAATAATAAAAAGTGGGTAAAATGTAGCCGAACGTATTTTTTCGTGAAAGTCATGTTGCTTTTCAAAGTGATCCGCAAGATTTTCCATGATCAAATCCAGTTTTCCACTGCTTTCCCCGGTTTCAATCATGCTTACCATTACAGATGGAAAATCACCTTGTTTATGCATGGCCCCTGCAAGGGTGCTTCCTTCTTCAACCTCCAGAGCAACCGCTTTGATTTGTTTTTTAAAAGCAGAAGACCTGGTTTGTCCGGCAAGAATTTCCAGCCCCTGTAGGATCGATACTCCCGAGTAAAGCATGGTGGCAAACTGACGGCAAAAAACCATCAATTCGCGGCTACTATATGGACGGTATCCCATGCTTTTTAAAATTTCAATTAGTCTATCTTTAAATATTTGCAAAAGATAATTCTTTTTACCCAGTGAAACGGGGACCAGTCCTTGCGAATTGAGGATCTCCAGGGCCTCATTCCTGTTACTGGCGGTTAAAACATCTCGTATCTTATCTCCGTTGTAATCCCGGGCGGTAAAAATGTATTTCTCAGGCATTATGCTCCTCCAAAAAATGCTTCTTCGGTCTGAGCAGCGGTAGAGTCCGCGGCAACGATTAAACAAAGTTCAAGTTCCAGGTTAACTTCTCGACTATCAATAGTGCTCCAGGCTAACTCTTTCAGTTTTAAAAGATAAGGGTATTCTTCCTCCATAGCTTTTAACATCCGGTGCAGAGAGACATCTGAACCGGTAACATGGACAGTTATTTTTACTATGCCATACTCTTCTAACCGGGTTATTTCATCTGCCTTAAAGGTGCGCAGGATTATAGGGTAGTCTTTTAACATTTCTTCTAAATCAGCCAGGGCAAATGCTACTTCAGAAGTAAATGGCACCCTGTAAGAAGTATTTGCTAACTTTTCTTGATGATATACCCACTCTGTTTCTAGAGCTGTTTCCCGTGAAGTGATTTCAATTAAATATTCCATTCGGTTACGGAGCTCTTCCCGTTCTTCTTTGATAGCAGCGATTTTTCCGCATGTAAGCAAGGTAAAAGTTTGCCAGGCGCAAAGTAGAAGCGTGCAGGTTATAAGAAAAAAGAATAAATAATTGCTGTGAGCCTGAAATAATTGTTTAAAATTAGATATGTTATTGATCATATAAACCTCCTGAAGCTGAGCCGTTTACAGGCACTAATAAGGCTCCTGGGGAATAAGTGCTTTCGATTGTAAAACTGTAGTTGTTTTCTACCAGGCTAAGACCGGCAACCTGGGAGGATAGAACAGCAGGGTATTGCGACAAAGCCTGGTTAAAGTTAGCAGCATCCACGATTGATGCAGCCCGGGCAACAATTATAAGGGTTTCGCATTCCCTAATTTTTATGTTCTTAATTTCAAGGTCGTTTTTACCTGCTTCATCCAGGATTAAGGAAAGTAGTTCATGGACCGGTTTATTATCATTTTCAAAACGACGGATCAATTCATATTTTTCATTCAACTGCTTTGTTTCCTGGGCAAGCGTTTCCAGGGAAGCGGTTTTTTGGCTCATTTCATCGATCGCTTGAGTGGCTGAAACATTATCCTTACTTAAAAAATCAGCATAAGCGCCTATCAAAGCAGGTATAACAATCAATAAAGCCAGGGTAGAGAGAAGAATGCAGGCCCTGAGTATGTGCGGTTTCAGGAAGCGACATTCTCTGGCTAGTTCTTGGCTGCGTAAATCCATCTCGCATTTCATTTTCGCCACCCCCTTAAAGCAAGGCCATGGGCGATCTGAAAAAGGGCCCCTTCATGGCCGCTCATTTTGCTGCTTAAACCTTTTAGCGGATTGTAAAGGATTAAGTCATGGTTCAAGATAGTTTTGAGAGAGGAGGGGAGACCGGGAATAAAAATACCTCCCCCGCAAACTTCTAGCGGGGGCAGGTTATTTTCTTGCAAGTCTCCTTTGTCAATCCAGTAATCAAGCGATTCATTTATATTTTTTCCCAATTTACCGGCCAGCTCTTGAAGGCTTTTTTCTTCAAGAGAGACTTTTTTGTACGCTGGTCGTTCCCCGGAAGAATTTTTTTCCATACGAATTTTACTGGACCTGGCTGCATTTTTAAAATCCTCAATGCCTAGATTGAAGCTGCGATGAGCGCGGTACTCATTTGATACAGCAAGTGTGAGGGTAGTGCTCTGGTTGCCACAGTCAAGTAAAAGACGTGCGCTCCTTTTTTCGGGGAAAGTTATTTTCCTGACATGATTAAGTGATCTGATCAATGCTAAAGGCGCTATCTCGATGGCCCGGGGGATCAATCCTGCTTCAAGGGCGAGTCTTCCATAAGCATCGGATATTTCTTTTTCTACGGAAGTAAGAAGGTAGTGGGAAGCTGAGGCTTCCTTATTTACCGGGTCAGGATAAATACTGCAGTAACCGGTGATTATCCGGGCGGGATCTAAAGAAAAATGTTTTTCAGTTTCCAGGCTCATCGCACGGTCCAGCTCCTTTTTACTCATTTCGGGCATTGTGACCAGGCGCATATAGCAGACCCTGCTATCAAGAGCAAGGTAGACCTCTTTACCCATCCAGTCCAGGTGGTTTTTTGCATGTTTTAGTTCCCGCTGCAATGCCTGGACGTCATTAATTTTTCCTTTTTCAATTGCCCCGGGTGGAGTAGGAAAGTTACATTTTTCAAAGATACTTACTTTGTTTTCTTCATGTTGCAGTTGAAGAAGTTTGACCCGGTCACTGCCCAGGTCAAGTCCGATCGCCGAATAACGCGTTTTATAGAATATTTCAGTAGCTTTGCTATTGCTTTTCTGTTTTACTAAGGTTATTTAAATCTCCTCCTCTACAAATAACCGGATCCATTTAATACGGCAGCGGAACCGCCCTTTGCCATTCTGTAATGGTGATATTTTCTGGATCGAGTGTTACAATCACAGTCATCGTTTTGCTGCCCTCTTTGAGAAAGGCTCCGGAAATTACTTCAACAACATAATAATTCTCCTCCGGGCAATATTTTAGTTCGTTAAAAGTAACAGTATAAGAACCATCGCCAAGAACACCCTGTATTTCAGAATCATAATCAAAAACAAAAAAAGGTTCTGCACCGGCATTATTTTCCCAGGCTTCGTTGATTAACGCTAACCCAACTTCAATTCCCGCTTCGGTAATGTAATACAGTTTGATATCCCGGTTATTGTATTCGGCAATCAATTTTTCGTTTACAGCGTTGGTAATCAAAGCAGTGCCTAATGCCATTAAGACTCCCGTAAATACCAGGACCATCACAACGGCCATGCCTTTTTCAGAATCAAACAAAAGTGTCTGTGTAAATTTAGAACACATCAAGGTTACTCCAGTTCCATATTGCGGGGACGCACACTGCCGGTCAGGACGGTTTCTTTTTCCTCGCTTCCTACACTGATAGTGATATGAATAATTTTTTCGTCGTCGATTGAAAAAGATAACCCGGTGACATAAAGGGCAACTACTTTGGTAGCATAATGTGTATTGCCGTTCTTCCGCTGGTCATAAATAAGCTGTCCTTCTTCTCCTTCACCTAAGCGGCGAAAGCGAAACAGGGTGAGGTCTTCCTCTGAAGGTGCTTTTTTAACTCTGAAACAAATTATCTCGTAGTTTTTATTGAAGTCAAAATCATATGCGTTATTGCTTTGGCACCTGCCTTCGGCATTAAATTTAACTATATGGGCAAAGCGCAGTTCATTGATCATCTTATCCATGGCAGCCCTGGCAGTTTGTTGGTACTCCATCTTTTCCACACTGCGTTGCCAGCCGGAAAGCCCTGATGAGTAAAAGGAATAAATAGCAGTAAGGAAAAATCCAAGCATGGCAAAAGTAAATAATATTTCCACCAGGGTCAACCCGGATTCGGTGTTGAATACTTTAATCATATAAACTAATCACCTTTCACTTAGGTAAGTAGATAATGACACCTTTTCTTCTTTACTTCGAATAGCAAAGGATACGTTTACCTCGATTTTTAAGAGTTTACAGGGGTAAGTGCTGACCCCATTTTCCGGTGTACCCCGAGCGCTGACCGAGGTGGTACGCACAAAACCTTTTTCCCCGGGCAGTTTTTCTTCCACCTGCGGGGAATCACCGGTAACAATGTACTGTTCGTAGGCCTGCTCATAACCTTTTGATTTTAAGGTTTCTATTTTTTGTTGAGCCAGGTAGACCGCTTTGGTTTGCCTGTTAGAAGCAGCAATAGCTTGATAGCTTCCACCGAATAGCCCGAGGAATGGGGCAACAACCAGGCCCAGGATGGTTACAGCTACCAGTAATTCAATTAAGCTGTAGCCGCTGCTTTTAGATAATAGGCCACTAAATGCCAATTTATTCAAGTCAGTTGGCTCCTTATGCATTTTTAAAAGTGAAACTACTAAAACATCTTATTAAATTTTACCGCAAACCCGGGTTCGGCGCGGCAAAGACAAAGCAGATGGAACTTCAGGTTAAACCATAATAATTCAGGCCAGTAAATCAGTATACCATTCCCAGATCTGTTCTCCCCAAAGCACTTCGATTAAAGTAGCCAGAGAGAGAAAAGGGGCAAAGGGAAGGGCGTCTTTTCTGGTTAACTTTCCGCTTATCATAAAAATAATCCCGGTTAGCGCTCCGATCAAAAACCCAAAAAGCATAACCATGGCTGTCCCGCGCAGGCCTACAAAAAAACCGATTAATGCCATCAATTTTAAATCCCCGGCACCCATACCCCCCCTGGAAACAAAAAAGATAATCAGCATTATTCCACCGCCCAGCAACAAGCCAAAAAAAGCATCAGAAAGGGGTCTTTCAGCAAGCAACCATTCAGGTGGGTTGATAATATAATCGAGTGCACGGGGGAAATAAACTAAAAATCCTGCAATGAGCCCGGCGGCAATAATCCGGTTCGGGACTATCCGGTATTCCAAATCAATCAGGGATATTCCGAGGAGCAAATATAGCAGGGTAGTATAGCTAACAAATTCAAGAGTCCAGGAGTGATCACTAAACACAATCAAAAAAAGTAGCCCGGTGGACAGTTCTACCAGTGGATAACGAAGGTTAATCTTAATTCCGCAACTCCGGCAACGACCCTTGATCAACAGGTAACCGATTAATGGAAGCAAATCTAATGCCCTCAGATGATATGAACAATAAGGGCAGCGTGAGGGTGGGGTGGTAACAGAAATCTGTCGCGGCAAGCGATAGACTATGACGTTTAAAAAACTACCGAAACAGAGCCCTACCACAAAAACGAGAATAAATATAAACGGATTAGCCGGATTAAACAAATCATTTATCCTTTTCTTGATCAATAAGTATGTGTTTATAAATACATCCTTAATTATTCAACACGCTGTTTATATTTCCTGCTTATAGATAATTTAATAAACGGATTAATGAAATATTTTTTTAGTTTTTGTGTTTTGACTTCCCCAAACCAATGTTTTCGTGCTATACTTGAGAAAATTTGTTCACTAAGGGGGGTAGTAAACAAATGTTTCAACCAAACGCAAAAACTAAACTTTTCTTGCTGCTTGGCAATCCTGTTGGCCACTCTATGTCGCCAATTATTCATAATACAGCCTTTAAGTCACTTGGCTTGAACAGTGTTTACCTCGCCTGCCCGGTGGAGGAATTCCGCTTGCAACATGCTGTAGAGGGCTTGAAAGCGCTTTCGATCGGTGGAGCCAATATAACCAGCCCTTACAAGGAGGCAGTAATTCCTTTTCTTGAAGAGATATCCCACGAAGCCAGGTTGGTTCAATCGGTCAACACGATTGTCAACAGGAAAGGGACCCTATATGGAACAACAACCGACGGAGAAGGCTTGTACATGGCCTTAAAACAGGTGAAGCCGGATTTTAAACCTGAAGGGAAAGTGGTGATTATTGGCGCTGGAGGAGCGGCCAGAGCTGCTGCTTACACGCTTGCCCAAAAAGGTGCCGGTAAAATGACTATTGTCAATCGCAGTCTTGAAAAAGGACAACAACTGGCCGAGCTCTTGAGGAACCACACGGGGACAAAATATAGCGAAAGCCTACCGTTGCAGAAGGAATATTTGGTAGATGTGCTCCAGGAGTGCCGCCTGATTGTATACTCCCTGCCGGTTGATGATCAATCTTTCCTGGATGCCCTGGCAAAAGCAGCCCCTTTTAAGCAAAACCAGATCCTTTTAGATTTGCGATACAGCCCGGAAAAGAGCATGGTTATGGAAGCATTTGAAAAATACAATGGCCAGGTTTTAAACGGTCTGGGAATGCTTACCTGCCAGGCAGCACTTTCATTTGAACATTTCACCGGTTTAAATGCGCCACTGGAGGTGATGCAAAAAGCGGCAGGGTTTATGCCGTAAATTAGGATAGCGCTGGACAAAAATAACAGTTTTAATGCTGTTTATATTATTGTGGTATTAAAGCATTACAATTAAGCAACCCAAAAAACTAAGAAATTTACCAGGAGGTCAACAGTTTAAATGGAAAGATTCAACCGCCGCCGGGTTAGCGAAGCGCTTTTTAAAGCTGCTTCAATTAATCCTGACCAAATCGAATTTGTTTTAAGTGAACAGCAGCGGACTGGCAGGCCGGTCAGTAAAATTTTACTTGAACAAGGAGCTATCACCGAAGAAGTACTCTTAAATGTCATGGAAGAGCAGCTCAGCATCCCCCAGGTTAATCTTTACAGTGAAAAAATCAACTACAATGCTATCGACTGTATCCCGTTAGAAATAGCTCACAGACATAAGATAATGCCGCTGGCCCTGCGGGATAATCAGTTGATCCTGGCTATGGCCGATCCATTGGATTTGCACGCAGTAGACGAAGTAGAGAAAATCAGCGGCAGGGAAGTATACCCCGTCCTGGCTGCAGAAAGCGCTATAAATTATGCTTTTCAACAATACTACGCCCTCGGGAACTACCAACCACTAGAAAAAACCGAATCAAGTTACCTGGTTTGTGAAAAAGAAAAAAATCTCGATCCGGAGCCGGTTTCCAATGAATCACCGATCATCAAAGTGGTTAACTCTTTAATCAGGCGCGCGATTGAAAAGGGAGCAAGCGATATTCACCTGGAACCATCCGAGGAAGGTTTACGAGTCAGGTTGAGGCTTGACGGAATTCTTCATGAATATGCCGCACCACCCAAAACCAAGCAGGAACAGATTATTTCCAGGGTCAAGATCATGGCCAATCTCGATATTGCAGAAAAAAGATTGCCGCAGGATGGCAATATACAGCTTAAAAAACAAGATGAGGAGATTAATTTACGGATCTCAACTATGCCCACCATTTACGGAGAAAAGGTCGTCATCCGTTTACTGGAGAAGGAAAAAATAGTTTTACCTCTTGAGAAGTTGGGGCTTTCCGCAAACAATTACCACATCCTGCAAAAACTTCTGTTGAACCATGCCGGAATGGTCCTCCTTACCGGGCCGACCGGATGCGGTAAAACCACCACCCTGTATTCCGCCATGAATTATTTGAACAAAGAAAAAGATAATCTTATCGCGATAGAAGACCCGGTAGAATGTGAATTGAGAGGAATCAACCAGATCCAGGTCAACCGAAAAATTGGCCGAACTTTTGCCAACACCCTGCGCTCGATTTTAAGACAGGATCCGGACATAATTATGGTGGGTGAAATCCGTGATTTAGAAACAGCCAGAATTGCCACCCAGGCTGCTCTAACTGGACACATGGTTTTAAGTACTCTCCATACAAATAATGCTGCCGGAGCGGTGGTCAGGTTAATCGATATGGGGCTTGAACCTTTTATGGTTACTGCTTCTCTCAATGGGGTAATTGCCCAGAGACTAATCCGGAAAATTTGTCCCCGGTGCAGTGAAGAATACGCTCCCAGTGAAGAAGAGAAAGTATTTTACTATCACTTTTTTAAAGAAGATCCCCCCGGCAAACTCTATCGTGGTAGCAAATGCAAATATTGTTACCAGACCGGTTTCCGCGGCCGCACCTCCATCCAGGAACTATTAATTCTCGACCAGGAGCTGCAGGGCATGATTTTGCATGGTACCAAAGCTACCGCCCTGCAAGGAAAGGCAATCGAGTTGGGAATGACACCCCTGGTAAAAGAAGGTCTGCGCCGCCTCAAAGCCGGGGAAACCACTATGGGTGAAGTGGTCCGCGCTACTTTCAACAGTGTTTTTGACTCTGATTACTTGGGTTATACCGGAAACAGTCCTTTCGTGGAACGCCTGCAAAAGGGTGAGGCCTAAAATGAAGCATTCCTGGGGAAAAGATAGCCGGTGGGACCTAAAAAAAACAAGTCATGGTTTCACTTTGATCGAGCTGCTTTGCGTGATTGCCTTGCTAGGACTGATCACCCTGATTGCTACACCGGCCATTCATAACCTCGGCAATAGTCGTAATTTAGAGATAGCCGCCCGCAGCTTTGCTACCGATTTGCGCAAAGCCCGGCAAACAGCGATAACAAAGGTAAGTACCCAGTTTATCATAATCAATCACACCACCAATGAATACCGGATCCGGGATGCAAGGACTGAAGAAACCGAGTACATTACCCTGCCAGAGGGTATCAGTTTTAGAGCTAATACCTACCTGGGTGAATCTGGTCCTGCGACACTTAGATTTAGACCGACCGGATCTCCCTGCAGGGGAGGTACCATCGGTCTGGTAAATGAACACAATGATACTTTATACTTGATCATAACTCCGGCCACAGGAAGAGTGAGGATATCAGAAGAAAGACCTTAAAACTGGTAGGTGCATTAAGCTACCGGATAGAAAATAGTATTGTTTAACTTTGATTACTATAACTTGTAGGCTAAAAAGCGTTATGATCATAAAAACAAGGCGGGGTTAGTTATGCTAAAAAAGAGCGTTGAAGGTAAACAGGTTTTTTTAACCGGATTTATGGGCACCGGCAAAACTGTGGTTGGGGAACTATTGGCCCGTTCATTGAAGAGAGATTTTCTTGATACAGATAATCTTGTGGAAAAAAAGACCGGGCTTTCGGTACCTGAAATCTTCAAAAGTTTAGGTGAAGAATATTTTAGAAACAGGGAAAGCGAAGTGCTAGAAAATTTGCGGGAGTACAAACCCGGCAGCCTGGTTGTTTCCACCGGTGGAGGCATTGTGCTCCGGGAAAGAAATCGGAAGATCATGCAGGAAATTGGTATAATAATCCTTCTCACTGCTTCGCCTGATGAGATTTTACGTCGTACCGGAGGCTCGGAAGACCGTCCTTTGCTTGCCGGAAATGATCCCGACCAGAAAGTAACCTCACTACTTCAGGAAAGGGAGGAACATTACCGCCATTGTGAAGTGCGGGTTGACACAACCGGAATGGCCCCAATACAAGTAGCTCGTAAAATAATGGGCTATTTAAGAGCACGGTAATCTGTTACACTAAGGGTTAAGAAATTAATGCTTGAAACCAGGCAGGAATTTTAAAGTTAATCAGGAAAGTAATGTTATTAGCTTATTTCACGCATAATTACGGGGGAGGCGCGGGTTTTGTCAACAGGGATTATTCTCATTTTACACGGGCCTAATTTAAACTTGCTCGGTGAAAGGGAGCCGGATATATATGGAAACATGACTCTTGAAGAAATTGACCGGGCCCTGAAAAAAGAAGGCGAAGAAATGGGATTTACTGTGCAGTGTTTTCAGTCAAACCACGAAGGGGAATTAATCGACCGTATCCAGGAAGCCGCTAAAACCTGCGTCGGGATAATGATCAATCCCGCAGCCCTGTCCCACTATAGTTACGCTTTACGTGACGCCCTTTCCGCTGCGGGACTGCCCCTGGTGGAAGTGCACTTGAGCAACGTTTTTGCCCGCGAATCCTTCCGGCAGCATTCGGTAATTACCCCTGTAGCCGAAGGAATGATCTGTGGCCTGGGACCTGAGAGTTACTTGCTCGGCCTAAAGGCTCTGGTAAAAATCTTGAAGAAGCAGCAGGTTTAGCTCATGTCAAAAGAAATTGCCGGCCGACTTAAAAGGTTGCGTACATTTTTAAAACAAAACGGTACCTGCGCTATTTTGATCACCAACCCGCATAACCGCCGTTACCTCAGTGGTTTCGATGGGACCAGCGGTGTCCTTTTAATCGGGCAGGAGCAAGCTATCCTGGTAACCGACTTTCGTTACCTGGAACAGGCCAAAACCCAGGCTTCTCAATTTACCGTGCAGCGTTGGCGGGAAGACCTTTTCAGTGAACTTGCGCCCGTCGTTAAAGATGCCGGATGGGAAAAAATAGCTTTTGAATCCAAGCACGTGGTCTACCACAATTACCGCGAAATGGAACAAAAAATCCCGGCAGAGCTTAAACCTTATGAAGACACAGTAGAGAAATTGCGGATAATCAAAAGCGAGGCGGAGCTTGCCATCCTGCGTGACGGAGCGAAAATGCTGGACTCTGCCTTCGAACATATCTGTGACATTATTAAACCGGGCATGCAAGAAAAGGAACTGGCCCTGGAAACAGAAATGTATTTGCGCCGGAAGGGTGCGGAAGAACCCTCTTTCCGTTTTATTGTTGCTTCCGGAATACGAGGGGCAATGCCGCACGGAACCGCTTCATCAAAAGAAATGGAGCGGGGAGAGCTGGTAACCATTGATTTTGGTGGTGTATTTAACGGTTACGCTACGGATATGACCCGTACCGTTTCTCTTGGCGAACCCGGTGAGCGCTGTCGTGAAATTTACAGCATGGTTTTAAAATCCCAGTATGCAGCCCGGGAATCATTAAAACCGGGAATGAAATGCTCTGATGCCGATGCGGTGGCCCGGGATATCTTCGAACAGGATGGTTACGGGCAATATTTCGGCCACGGCTTAGGACACGGAGTGGGGCTTGAAACTCATGAACAACCTACTCTAAATCCCCGCAGCAAAACTATCCTTGAACCAGGAATGGTGGTAACCGTGGAGCCGGGCTTATATATTCCAAACTTTGGCGGAGTGCGGATCGAAGATATGGTATGTCTCACCGAAGAGGGTGCGGAAATAATGACCAGGAGTCCTCGAGAACTGATTACGATTTAATTTTTTAATTATGAAAGGCGGAGTTACCAATGATTTCGACTAATGATTTTCAAACCGGGCTAACCATTGAATTAGAAGGGGAAATTTACACAGTCCTTGATTTTCAACATTCCAAGTCTGGAAGAGGACAGGCGTTTGTCCGGTCAAAGCTGAAAAATTTGCGGACAGGTTCGACAATCGAACACACTTTCCGGGCCGGGGAAAAGGTACCCAAGGCGCACCTGGAAAGAAAAGAAATGGAGTTTCTTTACCGCGATGATGAATTCTTTCACCTGATGGATTCCGAAACTTATGAACAAATTACCCTCCCTGCTGAAAAAATCGGCACGAGTGCTAAATACTTGAAAGAAAATGACCGATTGAATGTGCTCATGTACGGAGATGAAGTGATCGGCATCGACCTTCCGGTAACAGTAACCCTGCAAGTTGCCGATACTGAACCGGGGATTAAGGGAGATACTGCTTCGGGGGCAAGCAAAGCGGCTACTATGGAAACCGGCCTGGTAGTCCAGGTGCCGCTTTTTATCAACAACGGTGACATGATCCGCATTGATACCCGCAGCGGTGAATATATCGAACGGGCATGATTAATTAAAACGAGGAGGGAAAATTATGCATGAAGATTTGAAAGCACGGGTTTCATACTTGCGTGGCTTTACCGAAGGACTGGAGCTGGGAGAGGAAAGCAAGGAACAAAAAGTATTGCATCGCATTATTGATTTGCTTGGCGATATAACAGACGAAATTGAGCAAATGAGGGTAGATTACGAAGAACTGTTTGAATACACCGAAGCTATTGATGAAGATTTATCCACTATGGAAGAAGATTTTTATGAAGAAGAGGATGAAGATGACTTCTTTGATGAAGAGTTAGCCGGATATGATGAAGGGTTTTCTATCGAATGCCCGAACTGCAGAGAAATCGTAGTGGTCGACGATAATATTCTAGACCAGGATTCATCCATCGAAGTGACCTGCCCGGGCTGTGGCGAAGCAGTCCTGGTTGATGACGAAGAGTGGTATGAGGATTTTGAAGAACTGCCGGAAATGAACGAAGAAGAGAAAGGTGAAAAGGAGTAACCAGGAAAATATTTAAAGCAACCAAGTTTTCCGGTTTTTGTAGCGGACAGAAAATTGAACCGCTTAGCATAAACTGGTATAATTGAAGTAATTTAAGAGTTTTTAGGAGTTAAAAAATTTACAATCGGGAGGTATTATGTATGGCTGAAAATGATAATGCCAGGATGCTACCCACCGAACTTGGTGAGGTCAGAATTGCTGAAGAAGTGGTCTCTACCATTGCCGGCCTTGCCGCCACCGAAATCAAGGGAGTAGCCTCGATGAGCGGCGGGATTGGTGGCGGAATTGCCGAAGTACTCGGACGCAAAAATTTGTCCAAAGGGATTAAAGTTGAAGTGGGAACCGAGGAAGCCAAGCTGGATATTTTTATTATCATCGAGTATGGAGCACGTATACCTGATGTTGCCTGGGATATCCAGGAAGGTGTTAAGAAAACAGTAGAAGAAATGACCGGTTTGCGGGTTACTCATGTTAACGTTCATGTTCAGGGAGTCCATTTCCCCCAAGAAGAAGGCGAAGAAGTAGAGGAAGCGGAAACCGGAGAAAAAGAGCAGTAAGGATGTTGCTACCCGTGAAGCAAAAGTAAAGGGGGAATAAAGAATGAGAACACTGCTCCGTGTAATCCTGGTATTCTTGGGGCTGCTTTTTATTGGCGGCGCATTCTTTTTGCTGGCTGTCAATTACAACCTGGTTCCCGGTCTGGCCCTTTATTTGCCGGCCTGGGCCGATCAAAACGTGGTCCTTGGTGTAGGAGTGGGAATGCTTTTAATTGCCTTAATCCTAATTATTTTGGGTCTAAGGCCAAGGAAAAAAACTGCTAATGCGGTAATGAAAGGGAGCCAATACGGCGAAGTGGCCATTTCG
>CAYXQO010000020.1:0-32756 GCA_964467475.1 uncultured Syntrophomonadaceae bacterium | reverse complement strand
TATACCATAAAAATCATATTAATCAAGGGGCGATGTAAATGAGTCGGATTATTTTCATGAATGGACGGATGGTGCCGGAGAAGGATGCCGTGGTTTCGGTTTTTGATCATGGGTATTTGTATGGAGACGGTGTATTTGAAGGGATCAGGGCTTATAACGGGAGGGTTTTTAGGCTCGAAGAACATATTAAGCGGTTGTTCGAGTCGGCTCATTCAATTATGCTACCGATCCAGTATGACCCGCAAACAATGGTTAAAGCAGTAGTCGACACAATTAATGCCAACAACTTAAGGGATGCATACATCCGCATAGTGGTTTCCCGGGGGATCGGTGATCTGGGGCTGGACCCGTACAAATGCGGGACTGCCCAGGTGGTGATCATTGCTGATGAAATTGCCCTTTTCCCAAGGGAGCTCTATGAAGAAGGCCTGGCAGTGGTCACAGTGGGTACCCGCCGCAATGCAGCCGATGCGATAGACCCCAAAATTAAATCGCTCAATTACCTAAACAATGTCCTGGTAAAAATTGAAGCAAACCGGGCAGGCGTCCTCGAAGCGGTAATGATGACCCCCCAGGGATATATCTGCGAAGGTTCGGGGGATAATATCTTCATTTACCGCAAAGGCAAGTTGATCACCCCTCCACCCTACCTGGGTATTCTTGAAGGTATTACCAGGGAAGCGATTATGGAGCTGGCCGGGCAAGAAGGAATTCCGGTCGAAGAAGCTCCCTTCACTCGCCATGACCTTTATGTAGCCGATGAGTGTTTCCTTACAGGCACGGCAGCGGAAGTAATCCCGGTTACCGAAGCGGATACACGGGCGATTGGTACCGGTAAACCGGGGCCGGTCACCCGGCGCCTGATGGAAAGATTCTCTGAACTGACCCAGCATGAAGGAGTTCCTTTACTGGGCGCTTCATAACTATAAAGCTATTTACAGTTCAGCCTTGCTGCATTTCGGACCGGTGCCGGCTCATCGCGGGTAATGGCAGCGACTCAGCTACAGGCTTTCGCTATGGTTACCCTCGGCATTCGCCATCCATGGCTCAGGCCTCGGCGGCCTGCTTCCATGCAGGCCGACCGGCTACAACCTTTGCTTCGTCGGCCATTGCAACCGCTCTATCGCAATGGCCCTTGTCCGAAACGCAGCAAGGCTGAGCAAACACTAAAACTACAGTAATTGAAAGGAGCAAAACCAATGCGCAGCCACAAAGCAACCAGAGGCCCGGAACGTGCACCGCACCGCTCTTTGTTCCGGGCCGCAGGATTTCATCCGGAGGAACTCAACCGCCCCCTGGTCGGTATAGTCAATTCAGCTAATGAAATAGTCCCCGGTCATATTCACTTAGATAGCCTCGCAGAAGCAGTTAAGACCGGTGTCAGGTTGGCTGGAGGCACACCAGTGGAATTTTCAACTATTGCTATCTGTGACGGGATAGCGATGAACCATGCCGGGATGCACTACTCGCTGGCCAGCCGGGAAGTAATTGCCGACAGCATTGAATTAATGGTTGAAGCGCACTGTTTTGATGCCCTTGTGTTTATTACCAACTGCGATAAAATTACGCCTGGAATGCTGATCGCGGCAGTCCGGCTTAATCTTCCCGCAATTATGATCAGCGGCGGGCCCATGTTGGCCGGAGAATACCGGGGAGAAAAAATAGATTTAAGTAAAATGTTTGAAGCAGTAGGGGCCCTGCAGGGCGGGCGGA
This sequence comes from uncultured Syntrophomonadaceae bacterium, assembly GCA_964467475.1. Taxonomy (GTDB): domain Bacteria; phylum Bacillota; class Dethiobacteria; order DTU022; family DTU022; genus B1SED10-74M. The sequence goes on along the minus strand of CAYXQO010000020.1, from coordinate 31,043 downwards.
TTTCTGAAGCCGAACTAAAAGAAATGGAGGACGAGGCTTGTCCCGGTTGCGGCTCTTGCGCCGGGATGTTTACGGCCAATTCGATGAATTGTATGGCCGAAGCCTTAGGCTTTGCTCTTCCTGGTAATGGGACAGTGCCGGCTGTAAGCACAAAGAGGCGCCTGCTGGCCAAAGAAACGGGCATGCGAGTGATGGGCCTCCTCGAGAAGAAAACTACCGCCAGAAAAATTTTGACCGGGAGCGCTTTTGAAAATGCCCTGGCCGTTGATATGGCCCTGGGATGTTCCACCAATACCCTGCTGCACCTGACTGCCCTTGCCCATGAATGTGGCATAAGGCTTGACTTAGAGCGGGTCAACGTAATCAGCGAGAACACCCCGCAGCTCTGCTCTCTCAGCCCCGGAGGGGCTGATCACATCGAAGAACTTGACCGAGCCGGAGGTGTTCCGGCAGTTATGAAAGAACTGTCGGAAGCAGGCCTGCTTGACGATCAATTATTGACGGCAAGCGGAAAAGTTGTAGCCGAGAACCTCAAAGATGTAGCAGTCCTTGATAACCGGGTGATCCGCAGCTGCAATGAGCCCTACCGGGACCAGGGAGGGCTGGCCGTGCTTTTTGGCAGCCTCGCCCCGGATGGTGCTGTGGTCAAGCAGGGAGCGGTAGCTGCATCTATGCAAAAGTTTGAAGCGCCGGCCCGAGTTTTTAACAGTGAAGAGGACGCCGTTTCAGCGATTAACAGCGGCAAAATTGAGCCGGGCTGTGTGGTGGTAATTCGTTATGAAGGGCCATGCGGGGGGCCCGGGATGAGGGAAATGCTTACTCCTACCGCCGCGCTGGCCGGGATGGGCCTGGACGAACAAGTAGCGTTGATCACCGATGGCCGTTTTTCCGGGGCTACCAGGGGATCTTCAATTGGCCATGTCTCCCCTGAAGCAGCTGCAGGAGGGCCGATTGCCCTGATTTGTGACGGCGACCTGGTTTCTATAAACTTGCCTCAAAAAACCCTTGATTTAAAAGTGTCTGCTGAAGAGCTGGCCGAGCGCCGGGAAAACTGGCAACCTAAAGAACCGAAAATTAAAACCGGTTATTTGAAACGATATGCCAGGCAAGTATCCTCGGCAAGCAGCGGGGCGGTGCTTGATTTTGCGGAACAAAACAGAGAAACAGGTGATTTTTGATGAAGAAAAAAACAGCCAGCGGATCAACAATGATAGTTAAGGCATTGCAGGAAGAAAATGTAGAGCTAATTTTTGGCTACCCCGGTGGTGCGGTTCTGCCTCTCTATAACCGGCTTTATGATTCTACTTTAAGGCATATCCTGGTGCGCCATGAGCAGGCGGCAGTGCATGCCGCCGATGGCTATGCCCGGGTTACCGGCAAGCCGGGGGTAGTTTTTGCGACTTCCGGACCCGGGGCCACCAACCTGGTTACCGGTATTGCCAATGCTTATATGGATTCGGTGCCGCTTGTTTTGATCACCGGCCAGGTTCCCAGCAGCTTCATCGGGACCGATGCTTTTCAGGAAGCGGATATAACCGGGATTACCCTGCCGATAACAAAACATAATTACCTGGTCCAAGATGTATCTGAACTACCGGAAATTTTATCTGAAGCATTCTACCTGGCTTCAACCGGCCGTCGTGGGCCGGTTTTGATCGATGTTCCCAAAGATATTTTTGACCGGGAAGCTGAATTTACCTATAACAAGAACCGGAAAATCCCGGGATACAACCCCACTTATGAAGGACACGCCGGGCAGGTAAGCCGGGCGGTGAAGGCGATCAGGGATGCTAACAGGCCGGTTATTTTTGGCGGCGGTGGCCTGATTCGATCTGAAGCTGCCCCGGTTCTCCGTGAGTTTGCCCAAAAAACAAGGATACCGGTGATCCTCTCCCTGATGGGGCTGGGGGCATTTCCGGGAGATGACGAGCTTTACCTGGGGATGCCGGGCATGCACGGCAATATTACCGCCAATTATGCTATGACTGAGGCAGATTTGATCATTGCGGCCGGCGTCCGGTTCGATGACCGGGTTACCGGCAAATTAGATGCCTTTGCCAATAATGCAAAGATCGTCCATATTGACATTGATCCTGCGGAAATCGGTAAAAATGTGATGATCGATGTCCCGATAGTGGGAGATGTTAAATCGGTTTTGGAAGCTCTTTTGAAAAAAATACAACCTGGCGATACCGGTGAATGGCTTGCCCAGATAAAAAACTGGCAAAACGACTACCCCATGCCCTGTGCTTTGAAAAGTACCGGCAATGCGGTTAAACCACAATACGTAATCAGGGAATTGAGCCGTCTAAGCCCTGTTGATACTATTGTGGCCACTGATGTGGGCCAGCATCAAATGTGGACAGCGCAGCATTTTATTATTCGAGATCCTTGTAAATTTCTCACCTCCGGCGGGCTGGGAACCATGGGTTACGGCTTTCCAGCTGCGGTTGGGGCTAAACTGGCGGCGCCTGACCAACCGGTTATTTGTGTTACCGGTGACGGCAGCTTCCAGATGAATATCCAGGAGTTGGCTACTGCAGTCAATAACCGCCTGGATATAGTGATAGCTGTGATCAACAATGGTTACCTGGGCATGGTCCGCCAGTGGCAGGATATATTCTATAACAAGCGCTATTCGCAAACCGCCCTCGAAGGGAGCCCCGATTTTGTCAGGGTGGCTGAAGCATACGGCGCTATAGGATTGCGCGCTACAAATGAAGAGGAAACCACGCAGGCCGTGGAGCGGGCCATGGCTGAAAAAGGACCGGTGGTCATTGACTTCAGGGTAGAAGCAGAAGAAAATGTCTACCCCATGGTGGCGCCAAATTGTCCGATAAACGACATAATCATCGGGGGTGAGCAGGTTTGAAACATGTCCTGGCAGTATTAGTTGAAGACAAGCCCGGGGTGTTGGCCAGGGTATCGGGATTGTTCAGCCGCCGGGGGTTTAATATCGATAATATTGCGGTAGGCGAAACTGTTACTCCCGGTATTTCACGAATGACTATAGCAGTGGAGGGCAGCGAAAAGCTGGTGGAACAAGTTATCAAGCAGCTCCACAAGCTGGTGAATGTAATTAAGGTAAGCAATTTGTCTAAAGAGTCTTCGGTCATGCGGGAGCTGATGCTGGTTAAGGTCGATGTGGCAGTGGGTTACCGCAGCGATATTCAGCAAATCGTGGAAACATTTCGTGGCAAGGTGGTTGATGTTTCTCCTGAGTCAATGGTCGTCGAAGTAACCGGTGATGAAGAAAAAATGGAAGCAATTAAGTTGCTCTTGCAGCATTACGGGATCAAAGAAATTGTGAGGACCGGTAAAATTGCCTTGCTGCGGGGGGCACTTGTTACCAGGGAGGGGTAAGGATGGATCAGCAAAGTTCTACAAATCTCGGCGCTACAATGGTGGAAAAAATTTTGGCAAAGAATTCAGGCCGGACTAAGGTTATTCCCGGAGACTTGATCAATGCGCGGGTTGACCTGGCTTTAGGCAACGATATTACCGCTCCGGTGGCGATCAAAGAGTTTGCCCGCTTTGGTCTTGACCGGGTTTTTGACCGGGATAAAATAGTCCTGGTTCCCGACCATTTTACACCAAACAAGGATATTGCCTCAGCGGAGCAGGCCCGGGAACTACGCGAGTTTGCCCAAAAATACGAGATTAAACATTATTTTGAAGTGGGCAGGATGGGTATAGAGCACGCCCTTTTACCGGAGCAGGGGCTAATTAAACCCGGCATGGTGATAATCGGGGCGGATTCGCATACCTGTACTTACGGTGCGCTTGGCGCATTTTCCACCGGGGTGGGCAGCACCGATTTGGCCGCGGCTATGGCTATCGGTGAAGCCTGGTTTAAAGTGCCCTCCACCCTGCGCTTTGAATATAACGGTTCGCTGCCAGCTTCGGTGGGAGGCAAAGACCTGATTTTATATACAATCGGGCAGATTGGGGTGGACGGAGCCCGCTACCGGGCGATGGAGTTTGCCGGATCGGCTGTGGAAGAGCTTTCCATGGACGGGCGGATGACCATGACCAATATGGCTATTGAGGCCGGGGGCAAGTGCGGGTATATCCAGCCTGATGAAACAACTTTTACTTACTTGCAGGGAAGGGCAACCGGAGATTACCGGACCTATTACAGTGATAAAGATGCCGGGTATGAGCAAATCTTTAAGTTTGAGGTGAACGGTTTAGAGCCCCAGGTTGCTTTTCCGCCTTCGCCGGATAATGTCCGCCCGGTATCGGAAGCGGCCGGGATATTTATTGACCAGGTAGTGATCGGTTCCTGTACCAACGGGCGAATTGAAGACCTGCGGGAAGCAGCCAGGGTGATCAAGGGCCGTAAGGTCAATCCCGGGGTGAGGCTGCTGGTTATCCCGGCCACCCAGCTTATTTACCGCCAGGCCTTGAATGAAGGGCTGCTTGCCACCTTTGTTGAAGCTGAAGCTGCGGTAAGCACCCCTACCTGTGGACCCTGCCTGGGCGGTCACATGGGTATTTTAGCCCGGGGTGAAAAAGCCCTGGCCACTACCAACCGCAATTTTGTCGGCCGTATGGGCCACCCGGAAAGCGAGGTTTACTTATGTGGCCCGGCGGTGGCAGCGGCTTCCGCCGTAGCCGGACAGATTGTCCATCCGGAGGAGGTTAAACCATGATTCTTGAAGGCAAGGTATGGATTTTTGGAGATAACATTGATACTGATGCTATTATAGCTGCTCGCTACCTGAATACAACCGATCCTGAAGAGCTGGCCGGGCACCTGATGGAAGATATTAAGCCTGATTTCCCGGCGACTGTCGAAAGAGGCGATATTCTTATAGCCGGCTATAACTTTGGCTGCGGCAGTTCACGTGAACACGCTCCCCTGGCAATTAAGGGAGCCGGGATCTCTTGTGTAATAGCCCGCAGTTTCGCCCGGATCTTTTACCGTAATGCGATTAATATCGGGCTGCCCATTTTAGAGTGCGATCAGGATTTTTCCGCTCTTGTGCCGGGGGAAGACCACCTCCGGGTTAATTTGGACGAAGGGCGGATAACCCACGTAAATTCCGGAAATACTTATGAAGCTGTGCCTTTTCCTCCTTTTATGCAGGAAATCATTAAAAGGGGCGGACTTACCGGTTATGTCTCCTCCCGCCTGGCAAAAGATTAATGTAAACAAGCCTTTTCAGATTGCAATTTTTTTGTGTTAATGATAGGGTATATTCAACAATAATACGTTAACAATCTATTTACCCGGCCCCATAATGTGGACCGGTGATATTAGAGGAGGGCTAGGCATGAAGAAATACGCCAGCGAAGATATTCGCAATGTAGCTTTAATTTCCCATGGCAGTGCCGGCAAGACATCCCTTACCGAAGCGCTGCTTTTTACGTCCGGAACAATTAACCGCCAGGGGAAAATTGAATCGGGGAACACCACTACCGATTATGATCCAGATGAAACCAAAAAACAGGTCACGATCAATACCAGCTTGGCTCCGCTGGAGTGGGATGATGTAAAAATCAATTTGCTTGACACTCCCGGTTATTTTGATTTTATCGGAGATGTCTTGGGAGCACTCCGGGTTGCCGACAGCGCAGTAGTAGTGGTCTGTGCCGCATCCGGTGTTGAAGTTGGCACCGAAAAAGTGTGGGGCTATGCCGATGATTTCGATTTGCCCCGCCTGGTGGCGATCAACAAGCTGGACCGCGAGAATGCCGACTACGATGGGACCCTGGAACAGTTGAGAACAAAATTTGGCCCCAGTGTGGCGCCGCTGCAAATGCCGATAGGCCAGGAAGCCGATTTTAAAGGTGTAGTCGACTTGATCCAGCAAAAAGCGCTTATCTTTTCCGATGACGGCAAAAAGATAGAAGAAAAGGAAATTCCCGGTGACCTCTCGGCCCAGGCCGAAGAATTAAGAGAAAAGCTGGTTGAAGCGATCGCCGAGGCCGATGACGAGCTGCTAGAAAAATACTTAGAGGGCGGCGAGTTAAGCGATGAAGAAATCAACAAAGGTCTGCGCCAGGGAGTCCTAACCGGAAAAACCATTCCGGTGCTCTGCTGTGCATCAACCAGCAATTTTGGAACCCAGCCTTTGCTTGACTTGATCAAGCGTTACCTGCCCACCCCCCTGGATAAAGGGGAAATTAAGGGCTTCAAACCGGGTACCGAGGAAGAGGTCAGCCGCAAGCTAAGCCCGGACGAGCCGCTTTCTGCTTTTGTTTTTAAAACCATGGCCGACCCCTACGTGGGAAGGATTAACTACTACAGGGTTTACTCCGGGACAGTTAGTCCCGACAGCCAGGTATACAACTCCACCCAGGACATAACCGAGCGCTTCGGACAGGTATTCAGCATGCGCGGCAAAAACCAGATTCCCCTGGAAGAAGTGGTAACCGGCGATATCGCCTGCGTGGCTAAACTGCAAAAAACCATTACCGGTGATACCCTGAGTGATAAAGAAAATCCGATTCAATTCCCGGAACTGCAGTTTCCCGAACCGGTGATCTCTTTTGCCGTTGCCCCGAAAACCAAGGGGGACGAAGATAAAGTAGGCAGCGGCCTGTCACGTTTCCTTGAAGAGGATCCCACTTTTACGATGGAAAGAAAAGTGGAAACCAAGGAAACTGTAATTTCCGGGATGGGCGAATTGCACTTAGACATTATTGTTAATCGCTTAGCCCAGAAGTTTGGCGTGGACGTGGAACTTTCCACCCCGAAGGTCCCCTATAAAGAAACGATCAAAGGCCAGACTAAAGTAGAGGGCAAGCACAAGAAACAATCAGGCGGAAGAGGACAGTTTGGACACGTCTATATTGAAATGGAACCTTCCGAACAGGACCAGGGCCTGGTTTTCGAAAACAAGATCTTTGGCGGGGCAGTGCCCAAGCAGTATGTTCCCGCTGTGGAAAAAGGGATCCTGGAAGCTATGGAAGAAGGAGTTATCGCCGGCTACCCGGTGGTTGATATCCTGGTCAGGCTGGTTGACGGCTCCTACCATACCGTGGACTCCTCCGAAATGGCTTTTAAAGTAGCCGGCGCCCAGGCGTTCCGCAAGGGAATGGAACAGGCCGACCCTGTCCTCTTGGAACCGATCATGGATGTGGAAGTGATTGTCCCGGAGGAGTACATGGGCGACATCATGGGTGATTTGAACAGCAAGCGCGGTCGCATCCAGGGCATGGAACCTGAAGGGGAAGTGCAAAAAATCCGGGCCCAGGTGCCGATGGCAGAGATGTTCAAGTACTCGATTGATCTGCGTTCAATGACCCAGGGCCGGGGTTTCTTCAGCGCAACCTTTTCTCATTATGATGAAGTGCCAGGTAATGTGGCCGAGCAAATCATCGAGGAGGCCCAGGCGGCAAAAGAAGAAGAGGAATAAAGAAACTGCTCGCGGCAGGCCTTCAGTGTAAGCCGGCAGGATTTAAATAAATAATAGTTTAGAGCAATCACAAACGCCTGGAAATAGCAGCGTAATGGAGTAATAAGGGGGCAGCCGGCAGCGGCTCCCCCCTTTCATTATTGCGCCCGGCTTAAAACCCGGCGCAACTTGCCTGCAATTTTACCCGCGATCAGTTTGGCAAAGGAAAATACCGGCTTAATATCATCGAAAGCCCAGATGGCATGGGCTTTGCGGTGAGCAAGCCAGGGGGTTAAGATTTGTTTAAGGGTTAGTTGCCTCTTCTTAAGATAGGCGATTGAGCTGATCATATCTTCATAGGCGTGCCAGAACGCCCAGGGTTTTGCTTCTTTCAGGTGATAGTCTGGCAGGGGGTTGCCGGTCAAATCAGAGTACATCACATGGGTAAACTCCAGGCCGCATTTGTCAAAAAGCACGTTTAGCGTGCTCAGCCGTGCGTTTATCTCAATAAGGTAATATTCACCCGTACAGGGGTGTTTTTTAAATTCTATTTCTCCATAACCACGGTAGTCGAGCCTCTTAATATAATCTTTGCCCAGCTCGATTAACTCAGCGTCGTGCCGGTGGTGGGTCAGGGTTGATGAACCGAAATTGATTGGGAACTGACGGAGTTTTTGCGCAGTAAATGTATGGGTCACCCGCCCGTTGCGGTCCACGTAAAAATCAAAAACATACATTTGATCATCAAACCCGGGAATAATTTCCTGGACCATTACTTCAAGGCCGCTTGCACGGGCGGTCTCCAGGGTAGCTAAAAGCCTTTCTTCACTGTTCACAAAAAGGCATTTTTCTCGGAATATCCGGACAAACTGGTGTGAGAGGGCCGGTTTGATAATGCAGGGGTAATTCATTTCCCGGGAAATAAAAGCAAGATCAGCATGTTCATCAACAATAAATGTTTGTGGAATCAGCAAGCTATGAGCCTCAGCCAGGCGGGCCAATCCTTTTTTGTCGATAATCTCTTCCAGGAGGCCGGGCTTGTTGTCGGGAAAAATGTAGTATGGAGCCAGTTGATCGGCATACCGCGAGATTAATAAGGCGTAACTGTCCGCGGTGGCCATTAATACCGGCTTTTCAGAAAAGCTCTTCCCCAGCTCGGTTAAAAAACCAGCCAACCCTGCTTCATCTTGATTAATGTTGGGACATAATATTTTTTGGGTCACGTAGCGGGATGACAGTGCGTAGGCCGTGGGAAAATGATAATCGAGGGCGTATACCGGGACCCCCCTGCGTCCCAGGGTGCGGATTGCTCCCAATGCGGTATAAAAGTTAGCGCCAAGCATTACTACAGGTGTGCTCATGTTAAAAGCCCTCCCTTTCTTTTTAAGGAAGCAGGGGGACGGGGGTATTGCTTCCTTGAAATGTTATCAGTAAGCTGTTAGTGTAACTTTATATTTTCCGCCGTATTTTTGCAATAAATACTGCCAGGCTTTCTCATTTGCCCGTTATGATATAATCATGTTAAATATGGAAAAAAATAATGCTAAAATAAACATATGGGAAGATTTTAATTAGTGGAGATGAAAAGTCCATGGACCAGAAAAAAGTCGCAGTTATTTTTGGCGGCCGCTCCGGGGAGCATGTTGTCTCGCTTCGCTCTGCCGCTTCAATAATGGAGGCAATCGATAGAGACCGTTATGAGATAATCCCGGTAGGTATCACCAGGGAGGGGGGCTGGCTGACCGGCCCTGATGCCTGGCTTTCGTTATGGGAAAAGCGCGAGCCCAGGGAGGCCAGGCGAACAGTTTTGGTGACCGACCCGGGCAGCCCCGGACTGCTTGTCCAGTCAGATGAATCGCCCACGCAATGGTCTTACCAGCCGGTTGATATCGCATTTCCGGTATTGCATGGCACATACGGGGAAGACGGTACCATCCAGGGATTGTTCGAAATAGCCGGTATTCCTTACGTGGGTTCCGGGGTTCTTGCTTCCAGTGTAGCCATGGACAAGGTCTTCATGAAAGTACTTTTCCAGGAACACGGCCTGCCGGTGGCCCCTTATGTGTATTTCTACCGCTGGCAGTGGAATAACCGTGAAAGTTACTGGGAAGATGAAATTAAGAATTCGCTGGGATTTCCCTGCTTTGTTAAACCGACCAACCTTGGCTCCAGTGTAGGCATTACTAAAGTCCATGCATCCGAAGAATTGACCAAGGCAATTGAAGAAGCTTTGCTGTATGACGACAAAGTAATCGTTGAAGAATTCCTGGAAGGCCGGGAGGTAGAATGCAGCGTCTTAGGTGATTTGGAGCCCCAGGCTTCTCGACCAGGGGAAGTAATTCCCTGTAATGAATTTTACGACTACCGGGCCAAGTATATAGATGATCGCTCAGAATTGGTTATCCCGGTTGAACTGGGCGAATCGTTGGAAAAAACTATTCGCGATTACTCCGTGAAAGCGTTTAATGCTGTGGAGGCAAGCGGTTTGGCCAGGGTTGACTTTTTTGTAAATACAATTACCGGACAGGTGGCAGTGATTGAAATTAATACCATTCCCGGTTTTACCAGTATCAGCATGTATCCAAAACTCTGGGAAGCAAGCGGGATAAACTACGAGGAGCTGGTGCGGCGTCTTTTGGAGCTTGCTGAAACAAGGTTTCACCGCCGCCGCTCCTTAATGGTTACCCCGCCGGAATAGATTTATTGAACCTATTGTTACAACAACTCAGACGTGCTGCATTTTGGACTGGAGAAATTGCAGGTAAAGCGGTTGCAAAGGCCATTGAGGCAAAGGATGTAGCCGGCCTGTCTGCCTGGAGGCAAGATCACCTGAAGCCTAAAGTCTTAGATGGCGGATGCCAAAGCATAACCTAAGCGAAAGCCTGCAACTGAGTCGACAGCACTATCCGCGATGAGCCGGCACCAGCCTGAAATGAAGCACGGCTGAGCAGAAAAAAAACTGATAGCATTGAAAAATTGATAAAGGTGAGCCCTATGGATGAGCAGCAGCAGTCACTTTTTGAGTTGATCAATGAAGGAAGCGATCGGACAGAACCGCAGGATTCCGGGGCACAACTTGAGCAACTAAAAAAGATTTGTCTTGGTTGTACAGGTTGTGATTTGAGAAAAAGCTGTACGCAGGTTGTCTTTGGGGTTGGCAGTCCTGCTGCTCGCTTGATGCTGGTAGGCGAAGGGCCGGGTGGCGACGAAGATAGGCTCGGTGAACCGTTTGTGGGACGGGCGGGCAAGCTGCTTGATCGGATCCTGGAGGCGGTCAAGCTAAAACGAGAAGATGTGTATATAACCAACGTGGTTAAATGCCGTCCCCCGAAGAACCGGCTACCTGAGCAGAGTGAAATTAACGCCTGTGTACCTTACCTGCACAAGCAGATTGACCTGATCAACCCGGAAATTGTTTTATGTCTTGGATCGCTGGCCTGCAAAACTTTAATTGATAAGAAACTTGCAATTACTCGTGCCAGGGGGCAGTGGCACAAAAAAGCCGGCCGGTTATATATGGCTACCTTCCATCCTGCCGCCCTGTTGCGCGATCCGGGAAAGAAAAAAGATGTTTGGGAAGACTTCAAAAAGATGATTGAGGAATATAACCAAGAAGAAAGCGGGGGTCAGGCCGATGAGCAATGAGCTGGTTTTAATTGTTGATGATGAAAAGACACTGGTAAAGGCTTTAACGTTTAACCTTGAAAAGGAAGGTTTCAGGGTAGAACCGGCCTACGATGGTGAAGAAGCGATGGATAAAGTGTTTTCCCTGAAACCGGATATTGTGGTCCTTGATTTGATGCTTCCTGAAATTGACGGATTTGAAGTATGCAGGCAAATCCGCAAAAAGCTGGAAGTGCCGATCATAATGCTAACCGCACGGAGCGAGGATATTGATAAAGTGCTCGGCCTGGAGCTTGGCGCTGATGATTACCTGACCAAGCCTTTTAATTCCAGGGAACTGGTAGCCCGGATTAAAGCTGTTCTCAGGCGCAGTGCAGCCTATGAACAGGAAGCAAAGAAACAGATTCAAATCGGCAAGTTGCACATTGATTTACTCCAGCACCGGGTTCGCCTTGACGGTAAAGATATCAGCCTGACTTCCAAAGAATTTGCCCTGCTTAGCTTCCTCGCTGTGAATGCCGGAAATGTCTATTCCAGGGAGCAGCTCTTGGAACAGGTTTGGGGATATGATTATTACGGGGATGTCCGCACGGTCGATGTGCACATTCGCCACCTGAGGGAAAAACTGGAAGATGACCCGGCTAATCCTAACCTGATTATTACTGTATGGGGTACCGGCTATAAAATCAGGGAGGATCTTTAATGTCGCGGTTTTATAGCATACGCTTTCGCCTTACCGCCACTTTTTTAGTAATTATCCTGGCGGTAATGCTGATTATTAGCCTCTTTTTGTATAACACGCTGGAACGTTACCACATGAACAACCTGGTTGAGCACCTGGAACGTTCGGGCCATCTGGCTTCTGAATTTCTGGAAGGGCACTTGCGAGGCCAAATCGATACAATTAGGCTCAGTTCCCTGGCTGAAAATATTAGCCGCCAGGCAGGGGCCAGGGTTTTATTCATTGATGAGCAGGGCTCTGTTGTTGGTGACTCGGTCCGGGTAGGGGGGTTGATCAACCAGACCCTTGAACATCCTGATGTCGAGAGTGCTTTAGCCGGGGAAGTTAGCAGCAGTACCGCTTACAGCGAAAGAATTGAGCACCATATAAAGCAGATGGCTATTCCGGTTGAAGACGAAGAAAACACGGTAGTCGGGGTTATCTTTTTATCCACTTCCTTAGAAGATGTTTATCAAACCCTGGCAGATATCCGGATATTTCTCTTTTTGGCCACTATCTTAGCCATGGCGGTAGTTGGTGGAGGATCTGTGCTGCTGGCCCGCCGTTTTTCCGACCCTCTCCAGGAATTGACCGCTGCTGCCAAACGCATGTCGGAAGGCAAGCTTGATCAACACATTGAATTTCAATCCAATGATGAAATTGGCCGGCTGGCCGAGCAGTTTAATATAATGGCCAAACGCCTCAATTATTACACCAGCAACCTGAAAAAGTTCGCCGCCGATGTGGCCCATGAGGTACGCACTCCTCTTACTACGATGAGCCTGTTGACAAAATCCTTAAGAGAACATGAGATGGACTTGAATCAGCAAAAAGAATTTATCGAGGATTTAGACAGCGAACTCGATCGCCTGGTTGCTTTAGTTAACGATTTGCTGGAGCTCTCCAAGCTTGAAAAAGATGAGGTTGAGTATGAGGAAGTGACCATGAACTTATTATTGCGGGATATAGTAAGGGAAAACCATTTCCGCTTTACCCGGGCCGGCTTGCAATTAAACGCTGAAATACCCGAGCAATACTTGAATGTGCATGCCGTCCCTTCGCAGTTGCGCCAGGTTATGGCCAATCTTTTAGATAACGCTTTCAACTATACTCCTTCCGGGGGAACAGTTACAGTGTTTCTCTACCAGGAAGATTCAGAGATTATTACTGCTGTCTGTGATGACGGTGCGGGAATCCCTGAAGACGATCAGGATTTTATCTTTGAGCGTTTCTTCCGGGTCGAGCGGGCCCGTTCCCGGGAAGGTGGAGGTACCGGGCTTGGTTTGGCTATTGTCAGCGAAATAGTGACCCAACATAACGGGAGGGTATGGGTAGAGAGCGAAGAAGGTGCAGGAAGCTGTTTTTACTTCGCCCTGCCTGTGGCTGAAGCTTAAAATGTGTGCTTTATTTGTTAGTAAAATTTAATCTTTCATTAATATTATTTTATAAAGTGAAAAGGCTTTAGTATGTTAAAATACTCTGTACTCTGGTTTTAGTATCCGGAGGTGTTTTGGATGAAACGTTTTCAACCATATCACTATATCATTTCTCTGGCCGGTTTGTTTATCCTGGCCGGGTTCATTTTCTTTGCTTTACAGTTGTTCCCGGAAACAGAGCAAACCGGGGTGACTGTAGAACCACAGGATCCAGAAGAAGGTGGCACTCTTTACGATCTATGGTTTACCAGCGCGAAAATTTATGATCTCAGTGTCGATCACGGCCTGACCGGCATTCTGGTCAGCACCGATGAAGATAAAATTAGCTTACTTGATCAACAGAGAAAACTGCGCTGGGATATCAGTTTTTCTACTGCTCCGGAGCAGGCCAAAATATCTTCCTGCGGGAATTATGTGGCCGCAGGCACCAGGGGCGGCCGGCTCTTATTCATGTCTGCCGACCAGGAGTACTCCTGGGAGGATGAAGGTGCGCCGGTGGACCTTCTGGCTATATCTCCAAATGCCAACTGGTTGGCTGTAGCCCGCTCTAAACCTGAAAATGACGAATATTACGTCCAGCTTTTTAACCGGGATGGCGATTTAAAGTGGAGCAGGGAAAGCGGCCCGGTGGAAAGTCTCTATATGTCCAGTGAGTATTTTCAGCAGGCCAATGTTTTTTATTCTCACCTTGAAAATGATGAACCGGTTATAACGGCGGTTAACCCGGAGGGAGAAGAACTCTGGTCACATGAAGGCTACTCCCTTGCTGCAGTTTCGAGGCACGGCAGCCGGCTTGCTGCCGTAGAAAATGAAAAATTTATTGTTTACAACACCCTGGGGGAAAAGTTATGGGAAACAGAGATGCCTTTTCAGCCAACTACCGTAATGTTTAACCCCCAAAACCACAATCGTCTTCTCGCCTATGGCAGTGAAGAAGGCACCGGGGAAAACCTTTACTATTTTGACCTGGAAGACGATCTCCTCTGGAACAAAAGAGTGGCTGACGGTTCGCTTTTTTCTTTCACTGCCGATGGGCAGTTCATAGTAACCGGTTCATGGAGACATTACCGGGAAGATTATACGCAGATGAAAATCTTAGATCGACACGGGTCGGAGGTAAACAGCTGGGAAGTATCCATGCGCGTTGAAAAACTGCAAAAATCCGGCCATCCTCACCTGGTGGTAATTGGCGGGGAAGACGGCTATATCGACCTGATTAACTTAGAACCACTGTTTGCAGAGAGTGACGATGAAGCGCCGGTTACCACTGTTTATAACCCGGTAAGAACAGGCCGGGAAGAAGAAAACGTAATCACCCTCTATTTTATCGATGAAAACGACAACCTGGTTCCTGTAAGCAGGTCAATTAACTCTGTGGAAAATCCACTGCGTGCTGCGGTTGAGGAATTGATCCGCGGTCCTTCCCGGGGTAGTGCACTTTACCGGACTATTCCAGAAAAAGATGTCTCTGTCGAGGTAAGCTTTGATGAAGAAACAGGAAGCCTTGAACTTAATTTATCGCAGGAGCTGGCCGAGATCGGTGGAGCCTTGCAGAGCAGGAATGCGCTTGATTCACTGCTTTACACGGTTAGCAGTTTTGACAGAGTCAGGGAAATAAACCTGGTCCAGGATGAGGAACTGCTTGAAGAATTTGGTGACGACATCAGTCTTGATCAACCGCTTGACCCGCATCAATGGGAAAAACCGGTATTCAAGCCTGTAATGAGCGGAAACCGCTATTACCTGATGATTGAGGAGGCTGAGCCTGAAAATGATGAAGAAGCGGATTTAAAAGAACTGGTTGATCAAGCCGTCAGCGCCTGCCGCATGCTTCCGTTTGTCCCTAATGACCTTGAATTGATTGAACTCCGGATCAGTCAGGAAGAAACCAGGATCAACCTTGATCGTTCATTTAAAGATATTTTTCCTCAAGAAGGAGAAAAACAAGACAAGCTGCAGGCGGAACTGCTCTTGGATGCGCTGATTATGACAGTCTTTGAAAACAGCCGGACCCAAAAGGTGGAAATATTGGTGGAAGGAGAAAGCTTTGAATCACCAGAAGGGTATCCCTCCCTGGAACGCTTCTACCACACTCCTTACCACATCAATCCAGAGAACTAGTTTAATTGCACTTTCCCATAAACTATTTGTCAATCGTCATGCTTTAAGCTAAAATAATTGAAAAAGCGCCAAGGACAAGGAGAAGATATATGCAGAAGCTTAAAGAAGAAGTAAAGCAAATCATTGCGCCGCTTGTACCGTTAGAAGAAGAGGAAGTCTTATCTATCCTGGAAACTCCACCGGACCCATCATACGGAGATCTTGCCTTTCCCTGTTTTTCCCTTGCCCGGGAACTGAAAAAACCTCCCCCGGCGATTGCCGCGGAGCTAAGCGAGAAACTGGTGGGACAAAAGGGCTATCTATGGGGAAAAGCGGTCCCTGCCGGGCCGTACTTAAACTTTTACATAGATGCCCAGGCGTACAGCCGCGAAATAATCCACCAGGTTATGTCCCAGGGTGAAGACTATGGAAAAACCAACCTGGGCGGAGGGCAAAACGTTACCATAGACTATTCTTCCCCCAACATTGCCAAGCCTTTCGGGGTAGGCCACATCCGCTCAACGGTGATCGGCCATGCCTTATACCTTATCTTCAGGGCTCTCGGCTACAACAGCATTGGGATAAACCACCTGGGAGACTGGGGAACCCAGTTCGGCAAATTGATCGTGGCTTTCAAGCGCTGGGGCGATGAAAGCAAACTGGAGGAAAAGCCCGTAGACTACCTTTACCAGCTCTATGTCCAGTTTCACCAGGAAGTTGAAAATACACCGGAACTGGACGATGAGGCCCGGCACTGGTTTCGAAAGCTGGAAAACGGCGACCAGGAAGCGGTGGATTACTGGAACCGGTTCCGGCAGTTAAGCTTAGAAACTTATGAATCGATTTATTCTCTACTGGGGATCCACTTTGAATATTATCATGGCGAAAGCCACTATAACCAGATGCTTGAGCGGGTGATTGATATTGCCTGGGAAAAAGGCATTGTCACGGAAAGCGAGGGCGCTTTAATCGTCGACTTAGAGCCTTACGACCTCCCCCCGGTAATGCTGCGTAAGCAGGACGGTGCAACCTTATATGTCACCCGCGACCTGGCTGCAGCGATTTACCGCAAGGAAAGATTCAATTTTGCCAGGTCCCTTTACGTAGTCGGAGCGGAACAAACCCTGCATTTCCAGCAACTTTTTAAAGTGCTCGAGTTGATGGGCTTTAAGTGGGCAAAAAACTGTGTGCATGTGCCCTTTGGCATGATTCGCTTTAAAGAGGGACGGATGTCAACCCGGGCAGGTAAAATTATCCTGCTTGAAGAAGTCCTGCAACGGGCGATCGAAATGGCCCGGGAAATCATTGAAGAAAAGAACCCCGACTTAGAAGACAAGGAAAGCGCCGCCAGGGCCGTAGGCATCGGGGCAGTCCGCTTTGGCGATTTAAGCAATGACCGGATCAAAAATATTGAATTTGACTGGGATAAAGTGCTTGATTTTTCCGGCGAAACCGCCGCCTATATCCAGTATGCTCACGCCCGCATTTCCAGTATTATCCGCAAGGCTGAGCCAAAGTATATGCAGTGGGATGAGCAGGCGGTCTCCGGGTTGACCAAAGAGGAAGAAGTAAGCTTAATCAAAACCCTGGCTTTGCTCCCGGATAAAATTATCGATTCAGCTGAGAGTTACCGTCCCTCAGTACTGGCGCGTTACTTGATCGATGTGGCCAGGGAGTTTAACCGGTTTTACCATAATTGCCCGGTGCTTTCAAGTGAACCTAAAATACAGCATGGACGGCTTTTGTTGATCAATGCAACCAGGCAGGTTTTAGCCAACGGTCTTGGCCTGCTCGGGATCGTTGCCCCGGAGAAAATGTAACCTGGTTTAGATTAGAAGTGCCAGCGGAAAATTACCTGCAGGAGGTTGAAAAATGCTCGACTTGAAATTTGTGCGCGAAAACCCGGAAACCGTACGCCAGGCAATGCAGTTAAAAGGTGAGGAAGCTGATCTTGACAGCCTCCTGGCCAGGGACAAAGACCGAAGAGATCTTTTAAAAGAGGTCGAAGAATTAAAACAACTCCGTAACCGGGTTTCCAAAGAGATCGGCCGCTCAGGGCCGGACAGCGATTATGCTAAGGAAAAAAAAGAAGAAATGAAACAGGTTTCGGGCAAAATAAAAGACTATGATGAAAAACTGCGGCAGCTTGATGCTGAAATTGAGCAACATTTGCTGAATTTGCCTAACCCACCCGACCCGGAAGTGCCGCAAGGCTACGACGAAGAGGACAACTTAGAAATTCGCACCTGGGGCGAAAAACCGGAATTTAAGTTTACTCCTCTCGCGCACTGGGATATCGGGGCCAACCTTGACATTCTCGATGTGCCCCGGGCCGGTAAAATAACCGGCAGCCGCTTTGCCCTTTATTACGGGGCCGGCGCCCGCCTGGAAAGGGCCCTGTTTAACTTTATGGTCGATTTGCACACTGCCGAACACGGCTACCGGGAAGTATTTCCTCCCTTCCTGGTTAACGCCGACAGTATGACCGGCACCGGCCAGCTACCGAAATTTGCCGAGGATGCTTTCAAAGTCGAAGGAACCGAACTTTACCTGATCCCCACCGCAGAAGTGCCGGTTACCAATTTGCACCGCGATGAAATACTGGAAGCGGAAAAACTACCTCTCTATTATGTCGCTTACAGTGCCTGTTTCCGGGCTGAAGCCGGTGCGCATGGACGCGATACCAGGGGCCTCATCCGCCAGCATCAGTTCAACAAGGTAGAGCTTGTAAAATTTGTGCAACCTGAAAACTCCATGGACGAGCTGGAAAAACTAACCCATGATGCTGAAAAAGTATTGCAGCTGTTGGAGCTTCCTTACCGGGTTGTGCTGATGTGCAGCGGCGACCTCGGGTTTGCGCCGGCGAAAAAATATGATTTGGAAGTATGGTTACCCGCGGCAGGCACCTACCGGGAAATCTCCTCCTGCAGCAATTTTACCGATTTCCAGGCCAGGCGGGCGGGCATCCGCTACCGTCCCGGTGAAGGACAAAAAGCGCAGTTTGTTCATACCCTTAACGGGTCCGGGGTAGCTGTGGGCAGGACCGTAGCGGCCATCTTAGAAAATTACCAGCAGGAAGACGGCAGCGTGCTTATCCCGGAAGTGCTCCGCCCCTATTTCAACGGCAGAGACAGGATTACAAAAGACGGATAAAAACTGGTAAATTTTTCAGGGGGGTCGTACCCCGAAAGGGAGATCCTGGGAATTACCGGGGCAATAACTGGAACCTTTCGGGCAAGGAGGCAGACTTATGCGAAAAGGAAGCAGGACCCCGGCACCATGGTTGTATCTAACCGGCACCTTACTCTGGACCTGGTTTTTCTGGGGACTGGCTTACTCTACAGGTCAATTTTGGCTTGAGTTTCCCACAGCTTTGTATTCCCTGCTAGGCGGTCTTGGCCCGGTTGCAGTTGCTTTGATTCTGATAGTCTTGGGCTACTGGGATGCTTCCCTGGACAGTTCAGGATTAATGTTTTTACTGCGCTGCTTTAACCCCAAAACAATGTCGTGGGACTGGTACTTGAAAGTATTAGGACTAATTGCGGTTATAGCTTTTGTGCCGGTGATATGGGAATTTCGTATAATTGGTGAAAACAGCCTTATAGAGGTCGGCCCCTTTTCTTTTATGCTGGTGGGCCTTGTCATTGGAGCCCTGGAGGAAGTCGGCTGGAGAGGTTACGGGCAAGAGGCATTACAGCGCCAGGTCCCAGTGGTTTTGGCCGGGTTAATTATCGGTGTTTTTTGGGCTGCATGGCACTTGCCTCTCTTTTTGATAGAGGGAACCTACCAGCACGGTCTTGGCTGGGGAACACCAACATTTTGGGCTTTTTTTGCTAACCTCGTGATTAGTGCTCCCTTATACAGCTGGCTCTACAATGCAGCCGGTCGCGTGGTTTTTGCTCCCCTCTTGTTTCATGGTTTCGGCAACCTGGCCCAGGAGCTGGTCCCCTCAGTATCTAATATAACCAGTATAGCGATCCATCTCCTATTAACCTTAATCGTAGTAGCGGCCTCCTGGCAGTGGATGAAGCAGAAAACCGGTGGCCTGTTGAAGTCGGCTTAATGATTTTTTTTCGGTACTGCACACCACCCTATGCGAACACTACTGGCCGTTTGCTGCATGGATCTCTACTATGAAGAAATACGAGAGTTATGCCTTCGATTATCTATGATTAATTTTATTGCCGTTCTATCTTCCCCGTTTATTTCAATGTCAACAAAAGCGGGGGTACAAACAAGGTTCACACCAGTGGGAGCTACATATCCCCTGGCAATTGCTAAAGCTTTTATTGCTTGATTAAGAGCTCCAGCCCCTATAGTTTGTATTTCAACTTTATCTTTTTCTCTCATCACTCCCGCTATAGCACCTGCTACAGCGCTTGGCTTAGACTTAGCCGATACCTTTAATGTTTCCATGAGTTTTATGTTTCCTCCTTTAAATGTAATTACTGATTTTATGATTTATAACCATATGTCCAAACCTGCCTACATTTTTAATGATTCTCTTGGCTCACACAAGTAAATCTCTTTTTATTTGGGTAAAACGAGGCTGGTGCAACAACTATACCAGTATTTTGCAAGAATAGCAACAATATTGTTATTTTTTAAATTTCTATTTTGCTAACGATCTTCCTGTAGGAACCGAAATATATGGTAATGTAGAAGAACCTGAAATAGTATATGCAAAGTACAATGACACTTTTGTTAGGTATGTAGTTGATGGAAGAATAAAGTAGTATGTTAAGTGCATGGCACCTTTTTTCGATATGTTTTAAATTTTCTGGCTTTAAAGGAAGGTTCGCTGGAAAAACTGCCGATAGCATCAAGATTGCTGCAAACGTGCAAATGGCGATTTTTAACCAGCAAGAGGTTACCGGCAGGTAAAGTTTTAACAGGTAAGGAACTACACCCCACCATAGGATAGGTAATAGTAGGGATATACCTGCCCGGAACAAACGAAAAGCAATTTGGTTGTGGGAAAAAGGTGCTAAAATCAGTCTGCCGCTTATCATTCCGCGTAGTAGCCTCCATGCCATTAGGCAGGATGCCAGCAAAAACAACCCGGTTAGTATCTTCAGGGCAGTAGAGATATATGTAAACGTGCTGCTCATTTTTGGCGAAGTGTAACCTATCCAATCGGCCCAATCTTTCAGTATATGAGCCTGTAGGTGCTGACTCCGCTCGCTATTGGTTAAAGTTATCAGTCCCTCTCCGGCTTCGGGGTAGACGTGACTATGAGAGAGCCAACCAGTGTGCTGTCCCCCTATGGCTGAAACGCACCGAACAGTACGAGCCAGGTCAAAATTGTTTTGGCAACCAATGATAAAATGATGTAGCCACGTTCACCGTGAAGGTAGTTCTTAAACTTACCGATACCCTTATATTGTAAATACATATTTACGGGGAAAGTGTTAAAGGCAACGAAATAGGTTATTAAGATAGCCCAAACAAAGCCTGGTACTTGTTCCAAATTAGGGTTAACCCCGATGTAAAAAACAATTGCAAGCCAGGGCGCTAAACCGATAATCGACCCAAAAATAAAAGGTAGCCAGTTAATTTTTTTATCTGCTTTCGAAGAGCCGGCGTTTAGCAATTCCATATCCAGCCCAAAAAAGTTCATTGCTGCGTTCGCAAGGGCAATTAAAGCAAAGACCGCAATGTCTCTGACGCCAAAAAGCGAAGCGATCAAAACGATCATCAACGATGAACTTAAGGCATACTCATACCAGCGCATTTTGTTGATGCCCTGGGATAAATCTTCAACGTATTTGTTTTGGTAAGGGTAGGCGATTATAAAGTGAAACAGGGCTGAAATCAACAAGAAGCTTGCTGTTAAAGGTAAAAAAGGTAATTCAAAGAGCGTATCGGTTGTAGTTAAGACTAAACCCTCACCTGGAATAAACTCTAAATAATTACCCACAACCGGAATTGTAAAGGTTTGTGTTCCTAAACCATCCAAATTGGGATACCAGAGAAAAGCAAACAACATCATTAGCGTTCCCTGGATTAAATGAATAAAACCCATGATTTTGTTAAAACGAATTAACCGGGGAAAAGATAATTTGTCCAAAGCAGCATCTTTAGTCGTCATAATACCCTCCTAATTGAAGTAATATATTTCCAGCGCAATAGAAATACATAAAATAGCAGTAAAAAATACAGAACTCGCCAATCAAAATTATAAGCATCACTTACAGACTACAATTCCACCGTCAATTATAAGCTCAGAACCAGTCATGAATGAAGTCTCATCTGAGGCAAGATACAAGGCTCCGTATGCTATATCTTTAGGTTCTACCCGGCCTGAGTAAAGGTGTCATATCCTCCAGCGATTTGCTTGTCTCCTGGATATTAAGCAACTGAAGCAGCTCCAGTAATAATTGCTATCTTTCCGTCTAATCTACCCGTGAGAGAACTTCTTTTAAATATAATAATATAGTAATAATATACTTAATGCTTTATATCATATAAGAGTGATTATGAAATGTCAAATTATTGTTTGGAAAAGAAGGTGTTAAAGTTGATAAAGTCGAAAAAGTTAAATGATGCTCTTTCCAGGTCTATAATATGGGTGATCACCATTCAAAGTTACAAAAAGGATGCTGAAGTTGAAAATACTCTTGCAGATCCTACTAATATGGAGTGATAACAAATTATGCTTACTCAAAGAATGAAAGTTTCACTTATCACAGGAGCAATCCTCGGTGTGGTTTGTATTATCGGTGCTTCGATAAGGTCTGGTTTTGATTTAAACGCTTCTTACTTATTTGCCTTCTGGTATAACCGTCTGTTAATGGGCTTTGTAATTGGATTACTTGATGGAAAAATGGGGTTGCCTAAAGTGCTTTATCGAGGGGCAGGCATAGGTTTGCTCGTTTCCTTTGCTTTTTACAGTTCAATTGGTTATGGTGATCCAGTTGGTTTTATAGCTGGCATAATTTATGGGATTATTATTGAATATGTTGCAATTAAGTATGGTGATTAAAGGTAGAGCCTAACTTGGCAAGCGAAGTCATTTTCGGTGAGACCCCAAATGGTGGGGTAAAGGCAGAAATCTATTATATGAATAATAATGAGATAGGAGTTGCCCAGCAATGAAATGCCCATTAAGAACCGATCCAGAGGGTAACTTTTTAAGTTGTTACAAAGATGAATATGCCTGGTGGGTTGCAGATGCAGAAATAGAAGGCTCGGCAACTAAAGGAGCCTGTGCAGTATTAGAAGTAGCAGTTAACGGAATAATTTTGACCATTGGAGACGATGAAGAAGAGGATTTTGAATAATTAAATTCAGCTTACATTATTTTTGCTTTTAAGAGATAGGAGGTATGCATATGGAATTAGTTGTTATCATGTTTGGAGGAGTTTTTACAATAGCACTGTGTGTTTATCTAATTAAAACAAATAAGAAATGAGCTTGCTATCACAGTTTATGCAACTTGTATAAACCCTATTGACTATCAAAATAATGGTAAGCGTTAGTTGAAAAATTGAGTTCGTATGTGATTGGCAAGATGAAAATACAGATTACGGCAATTTAATCTTAAACATCGTAATAGATAATATGGCGGTTGTTGAAGAATGCGGTCCTGAGCTTAGAGAAATATTACAGGCAGATATAGATTTTATTGACAGGGTTAGAGTAGAGGGGTTTTGGGGGAATTGATATATGCTGGTTATGATAACCGCTATAGTAAATCCTGAACTGTAAATTCTCCAGGTAGTTATAGAGTTTTGGTCTAATTTCCCCAAAAATGTTGACAATAATATTTGAAAATTGTTATAATTATTTAAATTCTACTCACAATTCTACAAAGTATTAAGCTCTAATTCAATTGTTCCACTGCTTGCTCAAATATTCTCAGTTAAAAAAAATAAATAGGAGGAAGCGATGATGGGTAATTATTTGCTTGTACATGGTGCCTGGGCTGGAGGATGGTCATGGGAGAAGGTTGTTCCACTTTTAGAGCAAAAAGGGCACACAGTAAAAGCACCGGATTTACCGGGACACGGCATGGATAAAACCTCCTTACCAGGTGTGAATCTGCAAACCTATACAGAAAAGGTTTGTCAAGTTCTCGATGAATTTGATGATCAGGTAATTCTTGTTGGACACAGTATGGGAGGGATAGTAATTTCCCAGGCTGCAGAAGAAAGACCGCAAAAAATTAAAAAACTCGTTTACCTGGCTGGCTATTTACTGCAAAACGGAGAAACTTTAATGCAGGTTTTTCAAAGAGATAAAGGATCACTGCTGGGAGCGAACTTGATTATGGCTGATGACCAAAGCCATGTTACCTTGAAGGAAGAAGGGATTAAAGATGTAATTTATACAGATGCTTCAGATGAAGATATTGAGCAGATTAAAGAACGAGTTGTATCACAAGCTACCATGCCATTTGCTACTCCGATTAACATAACTGAAGAAAACTATGGAATCATTCCTCGAGTCTACATTGAATGCACAAATGATCTGGTCATTACACCAGCAGCACAAAAAGAGATGTACAGCAAAATGCCTTGTGAGAAGGTGTTAACACTAGAAACAAGTCATGCTCCAAATTACGGGGCACCTGAAAGGCTGGTAGAGCAGCTTTTAAATTGTTGAGGTGTAACGGTAGTTATTGTCGCTCGGTATGTTTAAACGTCTTTTATTCGAAAGGAAATCGATTAGTGTTAGTTATGGGTGCTAAACAAAATTAATTTGAAAGGGGTAATTACGATGACTGTAGAAAAAACCTTTAATGGTGCAAAGTCGGGAATGACCTTTATGCATGCTTATCTAAACTCGGTTGCAGGCGAAATTGGGATGGATCAAGCCCTGGCATTGGACACAAAAACCTGTCAGGCTTTGGGGGCAGCACAGGGACAGATGATCAAGGAACAGTCTGGGGCTGAAGAGGTCGATTTAAAAACGGCAGAAAAAATGCTTTTTGCCATGATTGAAGAAGGTTTTGGCATTACTTCAGAGGTTGCTGAGGAAAACCCGGATATAATTACTTGTAAGCTGGGCAGGTGCCCTGTTTACGAAGCAGCTGAGATGTTAGGGATGGAAAATAAGGCTATAGAAGCTGGTTGCAAAGCAGGTGCTATTACTTTTATGGATTCGGCTGCTAAACAGCTCAACCCAAACCTCAGTTACAGGTTGACAAAGTTTCGCTCATCGGCAGATGACTGCTGTGAAGAATCAGTGGTGCTGGAAAAGTAATTTATCAGAACCGGTACAGCATCTTAAGCACCCCATATATATTGCCATTTAGTCCAATGCAGTGGGGTACATGAGAATGGAAGCGGGATATCCGTTTAAGCAGATAGTATTACTGGTCGGTCATTCTGGCACGACAGGCTCATTTGCTTTTTATGCCCCGGAAAAAGATCTATTTCTTGTTGGTGATGTAAATCAATTTGCAAAACCTGCTTTACCGATACGTTTTGTTATGAAGTTGGCAATAGTAGCAGAATAAATTATAACTATTCTTGTAATAAATCTGTTTAGTCATTTTTTATAAAACCAGCGCCCTTAAAACTCAATTTCATGCTTAAATTTTGTAACCCAAAAAGTTGTCGGTTCTTTTACCTTTTCTTGATATTATATCTATTTATCTATGGATTCATATGAACAATACTAGCAGAGGCTCATTGACATCATCAATTTGCTTTGCTATACTTTTAACTGCCTACGGGAGGGGTGTCCGAGTGGCTTAAGGAGCTGGTCTTGAAAACCAGTGACCCGGCAAGGGCCGTGGGTTCGAATCCCACCCCCTCCGCCAGGATGGAAATAATAGATTAATGCGGAGAGATGGCCGAGTGGTCGAAGGCGGTCGCCTGCTAAGCGATTAAGCGGGTAAAGCCCCGCTTCGAGGGTTCGAATCCCTCTCTCTCCGCCACATGCGCCCGTAGCTCAGTCCGGATAGAGTAACTGACTACGAATCAGGAGGTCGCAGGTTCAAATCCTGCCGGGCGCACCATGAAAAGGCTTTTCGGATGGTTGTTCCGGAAAGCCTTTATTATTATGTATATTATCCGGCATTCCCGCTTCTATCCTGTTTCTGGTATAATGATAAAAAGCTATGATAATAAAATGAGGAGTTATTCATTAATGGTGAGTATATTTAGCAGTAAACTATTTTACGGGATTATTTTCATAAATGCATTAATCTTGGTTTTTGTCTTAAATGTTGCTGTGGATGCCCAGGGCGAGAGCGCACCAGTTGATTTTTACACGGGGAATATTTTCCGGAGCAACCCGGTTAATTCTGCCCCGGGGGCTTACGCCAACAAAACGGTAGAGCATCATAAGCTTAGAATATTTGAAACTGGCCAAATAGACGGGGCTCGTGATTATAGTTACCGTGGTGGTATCACCAAGCTGGAGGCCCTGGGTTTTGGGGAACTGCAGGGCAGTAAAAATGTGCAGCTTGTAGAGGCTCTAAACTGGTACTCGGTTAACCTGGCTGAAGGGTTTCGTGTTTTCACGGATCCGGCAGCTTCTGAAGATGAGTATCTGGAAGCTAAAAGTGGCTTTGATGTCGCGGGAAGAGCCCATTCCGCTGTGGTTGGAACAAAGCCAAACCCCGGTGAAACCGGCTACATGGATCAAATGGTTGCTTCGAGGTTAGATGAAGATGGGGAATACTTAAACTATAAAGGGAAAATCGAATTAAGCGATGGAAGGACCCGGATGAATACCGCTGTTGGAGGTTCCAGTGCTGATGTGGATGTTGAAGGGCATGCCAGAGTTAAAGAAAAAGCGGTAGTTGATACCGGTGGTGCCCAAACCGGTTGGTGGGATGTGGAATGGGAAACAGATGAGGATGAATAAGCTAACCTCATTCATCCCCATGCTTGATTACATCGTGGGAAAACCCGGCGGGGTCTGCTTCGACTTCCCACCAGCGGTCATCTTTGTCAAATACTGATTTTTCTTCTTCTTTACCTTTTTCCTGTTCCTGCTTCCAAATGACATAATCCATCGTGCCCGGTTTAGGCTTGTCACTTCCAACGGTATCATCATCGGCAGCATCATCGGCAGGCTCTGTTGCTTCTGCGGTAGCCGGTGCTGCATCTTCTTCATCTTTCGGTTCTTCTAGCTTTTCTTCGGTTTCTTCGACAGGCTCTTCATCAGGATCAGCCGTATCATCTATCGGTTCCGGATCGATAAGATCTTCTTCGGTTATAGGATCATCTTCAATCTCGTTTTCATCATAATCAAAGCGGTAACCTTCAGTTTGACGATAGGCTAATTGCAGCCATTCGGGCAACCGGCCTTCCTTGGCTGTCTCCTCTTCATCAGGCTCCCCGACTGTTTCGCAACCAGCTATTGCCATTAAAGCCATTGCTGTTAGCAATGTTATGAGAAGAAATATATTGCTCCTCATCATGATGTTCCTCCTTTGGCGATGTCGAACAACTGCCCTGGACAAAATAATAAAAGTTTAATAAAACTCTTACTTAAAATTATATCCCAATACCTTCTTCCAGGCAACCAATTACATTAATTTATTGAGTATTCTGTCATAACTTGCAATGAAAAAACCCTGCCCGATTATGCTGGGGCAGGGCTATTTGGCGAAAGTTATTGTTGTTTAGTCCCACCAGTTGGTTTCATCTTCGTCATCCTCAGCATCTGGATCATCTTTTTCTCTTTCCTCTTTAATTTCTCCCAGTGTTTTACCTTCTTCCTGCTTCTTCTGGATGATGTAATCCATTGTTCCCGGCCGTGGTTCTTCGCCATTATCATCTCTAGTATCATCTTCGGCAACGTAATCTTCTTCTTCGACCTCATCAGGTGCGACCGGCCCGGTGTCCTCTTCTGTTTCTTCGGTTGTTTCTTCGACTGCAGCTGGATCTTCAGCAGCTTCGTCTTCTTCAGCGCCGCCGACAGCTTCTTCTAAATCCTCTTCCTCTTCTTCATCGGGATCTTTAGGCTTGACCAATTCATCGTCTTCTGTATCAGCATCATCTGTGCTGCGGTGTGCTAATAAAAGCCATTCTGGAAGCTCGCCCTCTTTTTCTGCTGTTTCCGGATCTTCAGGAGCAGCATCGCGCGAAAATAGCATTCCGCATCCTGCTATTAGGAAAGAAAGCAGCAATACTAGAATGGTTATTAACAAGGTCTTAATCTTAGGCATTATTAATTTTCCTCCTTATAAAGACCTACCTGTAAGCTTAAGTCCCCTGCTAAGCTTATTGAGCATACTTATCTATACTAAGCTTACTTAAGCTTGTTCTCGAATTATAACTTAAGATGACCATAAATGCAACAGATGGTTGCTTGTTGTCAGTTATGTTATAATGTATTTTACAATCTGAAAGTACTTGCGCCTGCAAAAGAAATGCAGGGCGGTTTAGTGATTTTTGAGTCAGGAGGTTTTTGAGAATGAGTGATTTGAAAACATGCCCGTTTTGTCTTGAAGATATTCCAGCTAAGGCTATAAAATGCAGATACTGTGAATCTATGGTGGATGAAGTTCAACCCAAAAAACAATCATCATCTGCAGAGTCACCAGCAGAAATGAAAGAACAATCCCAGGATCGTCCGCAGCAGGCAGTCCATTACCAGTCATCCGGTAAGGAAAAGAAAAAAGGAAAACCCTATTTAGTGCCTCTGGTAGTAATTGCTGTGCTGCTTCTGCTGTTGCTTGGTGGTGGTGGAGGGTACTGGTTTTTCTTCCATGATGCCGGTCCCCCGGTAGTTGAAGGGGTAGAAAGCGGCGATGTCCTTGGATCCTGGAAAGGGACCACCGGTGATGAAGAAGTATACTTTCAATTTCTCCCTAATGAAATGGTCAGTGTGGCAGTCCCCAGCGAAGAGTACTGGTTCAGGACTGAATACCAGGTAGTCCAGGAAGGCGAAAATAGCTACTTAGAGCTTTACCACAGCGGTACCGGCGAATGGGAAAGGATTGCTGAGTTGGCCGCTAAAGATGCAGACGAATTAGTGGTTACCGACCAGTGGGAAGGAATAGTTTTTGAATTTACCACTGTCCCGGACTCCGAGTTCAGGGAGATTATTAATGATCTGCCCCTGGAAAGGTAACCCGGGTGGATGAAAACTGCCGGAGGCCCACTGCAGATTGTTGCCTGCGGCATCTAGAGGTTAAAGATAATGGCGCCTCAATTATAAATGGGGCGTCATCTTTTTTTGTTTATTATGTTTCTGTGCAGCCGTGCTGCTTGTGACTGGTGAGGGTTCATCTAAGGGCAATAATAACGGCGCAGCTGCAGGTTTTTTTGCTGGTACCCGGTTTTTTAAAACAAAAACGGGGATCGTGTTATAATGATAAGTGGTGATAGGAACCATGACTGAAGACGAGAGATATATGAAGCTGGCCTTGCGGCAGGCAGAAATGGCCGGTCAAACAGGAGATGTGCCAATCGGGGCCGTCCTGGTTAAAGAGGGTGCGGTACTGGTTGAGGAACGCAATCGCCGGGAAGAGTGGAATGATGCCACCGCCCACGCCGAAATGCTGGTTTTACGGGAAGCCGGCAGTATTTTAGGGGGGTGGCGTCTGAGCGACTGCACCCTTTATGTTACTCTTGAGCCCTGTCCGATGTGCGCAGGGGCGATGGTGCTTGCCAGGATTGAGCGCCTGGTTTACGGGGCGGTGGATCCAAAAAGCGGCGCCGCGGGAAGTATTTATGACCTGGTAGGTGATCAACGCTTGAATCATCGCTTAGAGGTGACGGGGGGCGTCCTGGAAGAGGAGTGCTCCGACATGCTCCGCAGCTTTTTTAGAGTCCGGCGGAATTAAAAGAAATATTATAAGCAACTGCTCAGCCGAGCTGCCTTTGGACTGAAGACATTGCGATAGAGCGGTTGCAATGGCCTTTGAGGCAAAGGTTGTAGCCGGTCGGCCTGCATGGAAGCAGGCCGCCTGAGGCCTAAAGCCTTAGATGGCGAATGCTAAAGCGTAACCAAAGCGAAAGCCTGAAAGCTTTAGTCGCTGCCATTACCCTCAGATGAGCCGTCACCAGTCCAAAGGCAGCACGGGCTGAGCAGACACTATTATAATTGATAAGGCGCCGGCAATAAGGCTTGCTCTTTTCAGATAACAACTTACCCGGGATTATGAGAACTGCTTGATCAATAACTTGCCTGGCCTGTGACTTTACAATCAACAGGGTGCTGTTGTAATATATATTTTGGACATGGAGAGATGGCCGAGTCTGGCTGAAGGCGCACGACTCGAAATCGTGTGTGCCGCAAGGCACCGTGGGTTCGAATCCCACTCTCTCCGCCAGAAAAATACGGTGAATAAAGGGTTTACGGGAATTTCGGCAAACCCTTTATTCTTTTTTGTGTATATTATCGAATGATCTTCTAACGTTACTTCTAACAAAAAACACCATCCCGCCAATGGTTAGCAATATCAATTACCGGTTTGATTTGATGATTATCCCACAGCCGGGTGATTAATTTGCTATAAGGTTGCTCTTCAATGGCAGCAGGCCGGTGTTGGTTCCTGAAAAAATGAGGCTATTGTTCTCCTGCGGGACAGGCGAAATCACATTCCCGGCACCAGTCGGTTACAAGGATCGGAGACCCTTCTGAATTTTTTTGGCCACTATCAATAGGATTAGCCCGATTTGAATTGAGGTGTTCGAGACAGGGCGGACGGTAATATTGTCCAGTGGCGAAAGCATTATCAGGACAGGCCTCTCGGCAAGGCATATCACAGCTTTGGCAGGGCTGAAAATCTTCCAGAGGATGGCCGGTTGGAAGGCTGTCCTGGATCAATACCGCACGTAACCGTACTCTGGGTCCCCATTTTCGGTCTAGAAACAGGTTGCTTTTCCCTACGATGCCTAGTCCTGCGAAAACGGCGGCATCCTTCAGGTAAACTCCTCCCTTTTCTACATGGTAGGGCAGTGCCTGTGCACGAACTCCATGAGTCTCAAATATCCAGGCTGCTAAATCCTCAGATATTTTTGTCATTTTGCGGTTTCCCGCGGTATTCCCGCTGTCAAACCAGTCCAGCCATGGTTCTTCTTTTGGATGATGCATGCCCAGCACCAGAAGAGAGCGTGCGTTTGGTAGCCACGGAGTAACACTTTCTGAATGCTCGGTCTTCCAGCCTCCCTCGGTTTCGGCTTTGTAGGAAGGGCCATCTAAAACTTCATCGATATTGGCAATCCCTGCTCGAAAACCATCCAGTTTTTCTACTTCGGCAATCAGTTCCTTGGCTAACTGGTGATTTTGTGTCATATTATTTTATCTCCCTTGTAAATAAAAATCGCTCACTACATTGATTTAATCAAAGATAAGAATTTGCCTTTATGCTGGGGTTACAATATCACGCTATTTTGCACTTGTCAAAGCAAGTAATATTAAACCTAATTATAAAATATGGTGGCGAGAGAATTTTATCAACCATCACTCCCGTTGATGATGATATGTATAAAGCTATTGCCTTCGATAGGCTTGAAGTCATTTCAGGGCTACACGAAGCTTCAGGTGGGGTGGCGATGAGTTTATCGTAATCCTTAAAAATACTGAAGAAGCCAGGAGCTGGGAACTATATAACAGACTGATAAAACATTGTGGAAATACCTACGTGAAAAATATTCCCCTTTCCATTTCTGTAGGCATTTCTTCAAAAGTTCAAGGTGAAAATACAGATAAGGCTTTAAGCGAAGCGGAAGATATGATGTACAATAATAAGATTAAAGATAGTAAAAGCAGTAAGAAGATGATCATTAAAACTGTATTGCAGGCCCTGTCAGATGAAAGCCATGAAACAAAAGATCATTCTAAGCGGCTGAGTTTCATCGGTCATCAATTTGGAAAGTACCTTAATCTCTCTTCTTCAGAGCT
>CAYXQO010000019.1:0-32979 GCA_964467475.1 uncultured Syntrophomonadaceae bacterium | reverse complement strand
GTGAGCTAAAACACGGACCCCTGGCTTTGATTGTCGAGGGGATGCCGGTTATTGCTCTCGCTACCCAGGAAGCTGTCCTTGATAAGGCTTTGAGCAACATCCAGGAGATTAATGCCCGCGGTGGAGCTGTTTTTGCGATCACTTTTGAGGGTTTCGGCGAAGTAGAGCAGCAAGTAAACACGGTTTTCTATCTGCCCCGGGGTAATAATCTACTGGCCCCGGTGCTTAGTGTAGTGCCTACCCAGTTGATTGCCTATTATGCTGCGCTTGCGCGCGGTAGTTCAATTGATAAACCCCGCAACCTGGCCAAGAGCGTTACTGTGGAGTAATCACCCCCTGGGACGAGAGATTTATGTAAAAAAATGCAGGCGGCCGGCACATATAATAATTACAGGCTTTTGCCTGGGAGAGTAAAGGGGAAATTAAATTGATGAGCGAAGCAAAAGAAACCATGACAAATTTTATTTACACCATGATCAAAGAAGACGTGGAAAAAGGGGTGCTCGGGGATAAGTGCGTGCATACCAGGTTTCCACCCGAACCAAACGGCTACCTGCATATCGGACATGCCCGGGCTATTCTCCTCAATTATAAGCTGGCCCAAATATTTGATGGCAAGTTTAACCTGCGTTTTGATGATACCAACCCGATCAAAGAAGAGCAGGAATTTGTCGATTCAATCATGGAAGATATCCGCTGGTTGGGCGCGGACTGGGAAGATCGCCTCTTCTTTAGCTCTGATTATTTCGATGTGAAGTATGAATTTGCCCGGCGCTTGATCAAAGCCGGTTTAGCTTATGTTTGTGATTTAAGCCAGGAGGAAATCAGGGAGTACCGCGGAACCCTGACTGAGCCCGGTATAGAAAGCCCCTACCGTAATCGTTCGGTGGAAGAAAACCTGGATTTGTTTGAACGGATGCGCCAGGGTGAATTCCCTGACGGCAGCCGGGTCCTCAGGGCCAAGATTGACATGTCTTCGGGAAACCTGAATATGCGCGACCCCGTGCTTTACCGGATTTTGCATACTCCCCACCACCGTACGGGCGACAAGTGGTGCATTTACCCGATGTATGACTTTGATCACCCTTTTTCCGATGCTCACGAAGGGATCACCCATTCACTGTGTTCGATTGAGTATACCGACCACCGCCCGCTTTATGATTGGATCGTGAAAAATGCGGAGGAACTCTACCCCGAAGTGGTTAAGTTTCGCTCCAAACAAACAGAATTTGCCCGCCTGGACCTGACTCATACCGTAATGAGCAAGCGAAAACTGCGTCGCCTGGTGGAAGAAGGGTTTGTTCAAGGTTGGAATGACCCCCGGATGCCTACTATTGCCGGAATGCGCAGGCGCGGGTTTACCCCCGGTGCAATTGCCGATTTCCAGGAAAGGGTCGGGGTTTCCCGGGCTGAAAGTACGGCCGATTTAGCTCTGCTTGAACACTGCATTCGCCAGGAACTTGAGACTAAGGCGCCCCGCCTGATGGCGGTGCTTAACCCGCTAAAAGTGGTGATTACTAACTGGCCTAAAGGGGAAGCTGAGATGATGGAGATGGAAAATATTCCTGGAGATGAGAATGCCGGGACCAGGGAAGTGCCTTTCAGTGGGGAATTGTACATCGAGCAGGATGATTTTATGGAAGATCCCCCGAAGAAGTTTTTCCGCCTGGCCCCGGGCCGGGAAGTGCGTCTCAAGGGAGCTTATATAATTCGCTGTGATGAAGTGATCAAAAATAATGATGGTGAAATAACTGAGCTGCGTTGCACCTATGATCCGCAAACCAGGAGCGGAGCAGATACCAGCGGTAAAAAAGTTAAAGGTGTAATTCACTGGGTTTCAGCCGGGCATGCCGTCTGGATCAGGGCAAACCTTTATGACAAACTCTTTACCATAGAAAACCCGGAAGAAGAAAGGGATGTCGATTTTACCGGTTACATCAACCCACAGTCCCTGGTCGTTTGCGAAAATGTTCCCATCGAACCGGCAGTGAATGAGACTGTTCCTGGAAATCGCTTTCAGTTTTTGCGCAAAGGCTATTTTTATTATGATCCGGTAGCGACTGATGATGACAAACCGGTATTCAACAGGATAGTGTCTTTAAAAGATAGCTGGGCTAAAATAAAGAACAAGGGATGAGCCATGTGGGGAGAATTTTAAAGGCTTGCTAAAGAGAAGGCCTGCAGCATCAGGCGACGCCATTACTTGTGACGCCTCGAAACCAGTTAAAAATGCAGCACTGCTGAGCAGTTATAAAATATGTTATTGGCCCGGACGCACATTGAACTATTATTTTTGGAAACTACCCTTATCTGATGGGAATGTTTTAAGCATGAATGCTTATCTCCTGCAGTTAATGAATAAGATCAAATACCCTTTTTCCAGGTGTAAAAATATTGCCCGGAGGCGCAGGGAACAGGCGAAGGCTAACCTGACCCAAAAGGAAAGATTTGATGAAATAAAGCTAATTATTGTAATGCTGGTTGTAGTAGTGGGGTTTTTTGCTGTAAGCTATTTTTTTTATGCAAGCCTGTTATTTTAACCCTGGGGTGGGTGTATTTTTCGTGTTTAATTGCTAATTATAGTTTTTATGCTTCATTTTGTCAGCAATCACAAGCCTTCACCTGATGATTGCCTGGGTTCTCTTCTGAAATTTTTTAGAATTCATTTAACAGGAACCGAGGAGTCTCATTTTACTTAGCTATATTTTTGCTTTACTGAAGACATTTAAAGGATAAAAGGGGGATGAAAATGGAACAGGTAACGGTCAGGGAACTGGTTACAAACACCAATGACTACGCGGATCGGCAGGTGAGGCTCAATGGATGGATCAGGAATAACCGGGATCAAAAATCTTTTGGCTTTATTGCCTTGAATGACGGAACCCACTTTAATACAATCCAGGTTGTTTACGAGAAAGAGTTTCTGCCTAACTTTGATCAGGTGGCTTCGATGGGGGTAGGATCGGCTTTGAGTGTCACCGGCAAGGTGGTGCTAACCCCGGAAGCCAGGCAACCCTTTGAAATAAAAGCTTCCGCAGTGGAACTCGAAGGCGCTTCCCCTTCAGATTACCCGATTCAACCAAAAAGGCACAGCCGGGAATTTTTAAGAGAGGTGGCCCATCTGCGCCCCAGGACCAACCTTTTTAATGCCGTATTCAGGGTGCGCTCCCTGTTGGCGTATGCCATTCATAAGTTTTTCCAGGAGAGGGGATTTGTTTATCTTCATTCGCCTGTGATTACCGCAAATGATGCTGAAGGCGCCGGGGAACTTTTCAGAGTTACCACCCTGAACCCGAAGAATCCACCGCTTACAGAAAACGGCAACGTGGACTACTCCCAGGATTTTTTCGGCAAAAGGACTAACCTTACCGTCAGCGGACAGTTAGAAGCAGAAGCATTTGCCCTTGCTTTTAAAGATGTTTATACTTTTGGCCCCACTTTTAGGGCTGAGAACTCCAATACACCGCGGCATGCCGCGGAATTCTGGATGATCGAACCAGAAATTGCCTTTGCTGATATAAACGACAACATGGATTTAGCTGAAGATATGGTTAAATATCTGATCAATTATCTCCTTGATAACGCCGAAACGGAGATGGATTTCTTCAACCGGTTTGTTGACAAAGGCTTAAAAGACAGGCTTGAAGGTATTGTAAGCTCCGATTTTGCCCGCATTACTTATACCGAGGCGATCGAAGAACTAACAAAAGCTAAACAGAAATTTGAGTTTCCGGTTGAATGGGGCAGTGATTTGCAAACCGAGCATGAGAGGTATCTTACGGAAAAAGCATATCAAAAGCCGGTTTTTGTCACAGATTATCCCCGGGGGATCAAGGCTTTTTACATGCGGGTAAACGAGGATCAGAATACGGTTGCAGCCATGGATTTGCTGGTGCCCGGGGTGGGTGAAATTATCGGCGGGAGCCAGAGAGAAGAAAGGGTGGAAGTGCTGGAACAGAGCATGGCTGACTTCAACATAAACAAAGAGGACCTCTGGTGGTATACAGAGCTGCGCAAGTACGGGGGAGTGAAGCATGCCGGTTTCGGCCTGGGTTTTGAAAGAGCCTTAATGTATTTAACCGGCGTAAACAATATCAGGGATGTAATCCCCTTCCCCAGGACCGTCAATTCTTGTGAATTTTAGTTAGTCGGCGATGTATCTACTCTACTTTAACCATATAATACGCACAAGTAAAAAATTATTTTTGGATTTTTGAAGGATGATGAAAGTGGAGATGACTTAATGCTGGATAACAGGGCTCATATATTCATTCATGTGGCACGGACCCTTAATATTACCCGGGCTGCCCAGGATCTCTATATTTCTCAACCAACAGTAACTGCAGCCATCAAAAAATTGGAGGATCATTATGGGGTAAAATTGTTTATTCGTTATTACCGCGGCCTGGAATTAACCCCGGCGGGGGTTTTGCTATACCGGCATTTGAAAGATATGCAGGATAATGCAACCAGGCTGGAAAATGATATGATGCAGCTAAAAGGCACTATCCACGGCAAACTAATGCTTGGAGCCAGCCCTACTTTTGGTGACTATTTACTACCGCACCTGCTGGGACAGTTTAAATCAACTCACCCCCATATTAGTTACACCCTTGATATAGGCAACAACCGGTATGTATATGCACTACTGCAGGAAGGAAAAATTGAGTTGGCCTTCCTGGCTGGTAGATTGCCCGGCAAACGGCTTACCATTAGGAAAATTATGCAAGATGAATTGGTTTTAATAACTTCTCATGCACACCCCTGGAGCAAACGTCCTGCTATTGAAAAAAGTGAATTGCTGGAATATCCTTTAGTGTTGAGAGAGCGTGGCTCGGGAAGCCGTAAAGATATTGAAGAAACTCTTTCTGAAATTGGCATTTCACCTGACGAGCTGACTGTCATCGCCGAATTCCACAGTCTGGAGGGCATAAAAAGCGCGGTTGAAGCAAACCTTGGAGCAGCCCTGGTTTCCCGCTGGGCTGTAGTTAAAGAGTTAAAGCTTGAAACAATTAGCGCCGTCAGGCTTAATGGAATCAACCTTTACCGGGACATCTATGTGGCAACGCTGCCCGATGTCAGGCTGACTGAAGCAGCCTCCCGATTACTTGCGATAACCGAAATGTTTTCAAATAAAACTGATTTTCCTGCAGGCCTCGTAAAATAAGGGTTATACCTCAGTATATTTCTCTTTCCTTATCCTTTAAATTCCTGGGCAGTTTCGTATATAGCTAAAACTTTTTCCGGCGGTACTTCTTCCTGGATGTCATGGATTGGGCAAAAGATATAACCACCGCCGGGTTTAAAAATATCTATCATTTCCCGGACTTCAGCAGCAACATCTTTAACCGAACCTTTCACCAGGGTACTCTGGGTACGAACACCGCCACCCCAGAACACAATTTCTTTGCCAAACTCTTTTTTAAGATAACGAGGATCCATCCCTTTTGCCGTAACTTGTACCGGATTCAGGGCATCTATGCCGGCATCTATAAAGTCAGGGATAATCGGGGCAATACTGCCGCACGAATGTAGTAAAATATTTATGCCGGGTGCAAATTCTTTAACTGCCCGGCAAACTCGCACCAGGTAAGGCTTAAAATAATCACGAAACATTTCCGGTGAAATCTGTAGGGAATTCTGCAGACCATAATCGTCACCCATCATGATCACATCAATATAAGGGCCCAGCTTCCCCAGGTATTTGCCTAGTCTTTCAATACAGGTGTTAGCCAAAAATTCCATCCAGCAGTGAATAAACTCCGGGTCCGAACCCATAAAAGTAAAAAACTTTTCATAGCCAAATAGCTCCTGACCGACCTGGTACAGTGAAAAGAAAAGCGGGCCACCGGTAGCTACCAGCGGGTAATCGGTTGTTTCCTTTAACTGCCTGGCTCTTTCTTGAAGAATCTGCACTTCTTGATCGGAAATAGTAAAGGCACCGCTTTGCCTCAGCGCAGGGATGATATTTTCCAGCTGGTCAGTGTTTTCTATCATGCTGAGGGGGCGGTTAACCAGGTTATAGTGGTGGCCCCTTTCAGGCTTTGCAAGTACTGCCAGTCCGTTTAAAAGGGTCATTTCCAGGGTCCCATCTTCCCTGCGTACCGGTTTGAAGCCGCCCGGAACCAGGCAGGTTGAGCCGTCTTTCAATGTCCATTTTTGCCAATCATCAGCCGGTACTCCGAAATTGTAGAACCGGGGCAGCGGTAAAAGGTCACCGCCCATCATCTGAAAAACATCCAGCCCTTCCTCAAGGTCAGGTGAAGCCAACATGGGAATCGGATCACGCATGAAAGTAGTTGTATTGATTCCCAGATGTCTTTTTAGGCGGTTATAAGCAATCACATTTATACCGCTGTTATGAGTGGCGCAGAAATCAATCGGCACCCGGTCGCTTTCTTTAAAAGCAAACACTGCCTCAATACGCTCAAATGGTTTCATAGCATTTCTCCTCTCCAGGTATTTCTACACAGGCAAAATGTTTCTTAATCAGGGTAATAACCCATCTATATAAAATTACACCATACTCTCTAATCCCGAACAGGCATATAGCTAGTTCGAACCTTTCATAGTAACCAGGATCTTAATTTTATCGCGGCACGGTGAAACAAATCCTTCTGTAACCGAACTGAAAGGAATTACTCCAGTAATTAGCGGTGAAAGATCAAGTCTACCTTCACCAATTAGCCTGACTGCTTCTTCAAATTCTGCATGCATTTTACCAAAAGTCGTCTTAACAATGATTTCCCGGGTAATAAGGCTTAAAAAATTTATTTCCACCGGTTCATAACAAATGCCAAGGACTACCACCTGCGAAGCCCTCCCTGCCAGGTTGCATGCTTCCTGGATTGTTGCCGGAAGCCCTGCACATTCAAATACAAGTCCCACTCCGGCTTTTTCGGTCACCTGATCAATTATCTGCTGGGAGTTTTCTTCTTTGGGATTGATCGGGAAATTTGCACCCAGCGATTCTGCTACCGCCAGTCGCTCAGGGTTCGGTTCAATAACAATAATATTGCTTGTGGTAAAATACTGCATAAGCGCTACCATAACCAGGCCAATTGTTCCCGCCCCGATGATCAAAACATTATTGACCCGCTCTGTGCTCGCTTTACTAAATGCATGCAGGCCAACGCTTAGCGGTTCGGCCAGGGCGGCATGCTCAAGGGAAAGGTGGTCTGGTAGTTTAAAAACTTCTTCGGCAGGCATTACAATGTATTCAGCCATGGCTCCCTGACCGGTGATACCCAGCCTGGTTATATCTCTGCAGTAGTTTGCTTTGCTACTAAGACAATCGGGACATTTTCCACAGCTAATAAGGTTGTTTCCCGTAACCCTATCGCCTGGAACTAAATTATAGCAGCCCGGCCCCGTTTCAACTATAATCCCGGAAAACTCGTGGCCGATCGTTAGATCCGCCGGCAGAAAACCGGTATCATAAGCATGAAGGTCGGAACCGCAAATACCGCAGTAATTGACTTCAATCAAAACTTCCCTGTAACCGGGCTTCGGGGTTGGTTTTTTCACAACTTCTAAAGAGCCGGGACCGGTTATAACTGCTGCTTTCATTTTCAGCCCTCCCCGGTTATAGTAATCTCAATAATTAAAATCTGCGTGGCCCTAAATATTTAAAAAGCTTTAACAATACTATAGATAGGCTCATTAATCCGGCATAAACAAGGGTAACCGCTTCGATGCTCCACCCCCACCAGAAGGGTGCATGCATTAGCATCATATAGCTTAAAACAAAGGGGGCAGAAAAAAGTGCCTGTACGCCCAGCTCAATGCCCACCGGAGTTTTAAATTCGGGGTCGGAAATCCTGAGCAGAAGCAGTCCAGTAGAAGCGTTACCGGTGGTGATACCGTAAATCCCCGCTGTTCTTTCAAGGCTGTAGGCCCAGGTTCTTCTCCCCAGGTAAACAACCACTAAGGTGGTTAAAATGCCGCTTACCATCGAAATTGTGACTATCGGCAGAATGTAGTCCCAAACAACCACTACCTGGATAGCCATTACCGTAGCAATGATTAAAAAATCGATGGACCACCCTGTAACCCTGCGCTGCATCCCCGGGTCAAGAAGATAGCCCAGACCAAGTTTGTTAATCAGGAATTTTAAAAAGATGGCGATTAAAATGCCAAAGAAAAAGAAAAATCCCCACATGCTCTGCGCGGCATCGGCGGCAATGAAATGATTGATCAACAGCACCAATAGATAGGTCAGCACATAGACCAGGCCAACCAGGGCGGCATGAAAAGCCAGAGTATCGGCGCTTGCGGAATGTGTGGTCATTTCACCGGCAACTTTCTTTTTTGCGTCTTTCTGGATGATCCCGGTCAAAAAATCACGCGGCAGCTCTTTTGGAGCCTGGCAAGAGTAGCCTTTGCGGATTCCCCAGTTAACAAGAGGAACTCCGACAAAGAAGGCAAAGCCAAAACCAAAAACTGCAAATGATAGCCCTAGAGTTGCGGCATATTCAAATCCGAAATCCTGCCAAACCCTGCCGATGGATAAAGCCTGACCGGGGCCCTGGGTGAAGCCCAGTGGTGATAAGAATCCGAAGTTGGGGTGCAGTTCGAAGCCTGATATATTAAATAGAAAAACGAAAAGTGTTCCTATAACTGCCTGCATTGCCATTATCACCCCGGAAACGAAACCCATCCACAGGGAGCCTCTGACTGGGCTGATAGCGGAAGCTTGGCCGCCCTTATTCACATTGGCTGTTAAGCCAAGAGAAATGAAGGAGATGATAAACAGATGGTAAGCAAATGTTTCCAGCAGATCTGTTGAAACATTTATCAACCCGGTGCTAACCAGGATCAGGCCAATAATGCCGCCTATAAAGCAGCTGGGAATGAGAAAGGTCTGGAAAAATTTAATGCTTGCTCTGAGCAGCATTCCCACAAGCAGCATAATTGCCATAAAACCAAATACCAGGACCGGTTCAAAGGGAAAAGGTGTTTCCATTTTATCCACCCCACTGCATGATTCGGGTTTTTGTGCAAGCGCTTTAACCGTTAACTGATAAAATTCACTTAAATATCTTGCAATCCTGCCGTTTTACATTTTCAGCCTGGAAGTAGCATTACCCAGACCGTGTCCGCCGGAAATATTGATAATTTCACCGGTTATATAATCTGCATCCGCAGAAACCAGGAAAGCTACTACGCCGGCGACATCCTCGGGTCTGCCCAGGCGGCCAAGTGGTGTAACTCGGGCTATTTCTTCTTTCAATGCTTCCACCGTAGTACCCTTAACTTGCGCTTCCGTTTCCAGCCCCCACTGTTTGAGTTCCGTCTCGATATCTCCGGGTAAAAGTGCGTTAACGCAGATATTAAACGGGGCCAGTTCTAAAGCCATCGATTTGGTTAGACCCAGCATGCCGGCCTTGGAGGCACAGTATGCATGCATCCAATGAGCACCCCGCCTGGCTGCCCGGGAGGACATATTGATGATTTTCCCCCAGCCGGCTTCAATCATTCCGGGGACGACCTCACGAGAACATAAAAAGGCCCCGGTTAGATTAACAGAGATGGTTTGTTGCCAGTTTTCCAGGTCGAATTGGGCCAATGGTGCCGGCCCGGGTGAAGTGCCAGCATTATTTATTAGTATATCGATGTGTCCATACTTTTCTTTGCACTTTTCAACGAGGCTTTGTACTGATCTTGGATCATTTATATCAGCGGAGATGGCGAAAACTTCTCCCCCCAGGGAACGGATTTCTTCAGCCACATCATTAAGTTGTACATTTGTTCCAGCCTCTTTGTCGGGCGATTCAGCAGTTGGTTGATTAATATCGGTGACCACCACTGCTGCTGCTTCTTCAGCAAGTCTGCGGGCACATGCGCTTCCAATACCATTTTTCCGGCCACTACCTGTAACCAGGGCTACTTTCCCTTCGAGTTTTGCCATTTTGAAAATCCTTTCCTTATTTGATTTCCCAGGGTAAATCCATTCCGGAAAAACCGGTTTCCGGGTCTGTGCTGACATTGATACATGCCGGAAGCCCGGAAGCTATTGCTTTTTCCAGTGCCGGTTTTAAATCCGTGAGTTTTTCGACATGGGCGCCAAAGCCGCCAAGGGTTTCGGCTATCCGGTCGTAGCGGGTTGGTTGCAGTTCCACGCCAAAGGTTTGTCCATAGTCACTAAGCTGCCGCCGGCGGATCTGGCCCCAGCCGCTATCGTTAGCAAGGACGGTTATCACCGGTATGTTGTGCCGAACGGCCGTGTCGAATTCCATGGCACTGAAGCCGATAGAACCGTCCCCGGTTAACACAATAATTGGTCTTGATGGTTGGGCCAGTTTGCCGGCAAGGGCAAATGGTAGTCCCACACCCAGGTGTCCAAATGCACCAATCCATATCAACGAAGATGGAGAAAGGGCATCCATGGTCAATACGGCGAAGCCTGCGATATCGCCACCGTCAATTACTATCGAGGCATCAGCAGGCATTAATGAGTGTAGCTCCCGGCATAATTCAGCAGGATGAATTAACCCGGAATTTGGCCTGTTATCCTGGGAGGTTGAGTCCTGGGCCGCTTCTCGCATAGCCTGGATAGTTCCGGGCCATGAATCCTCTACCTGCATTTTCTCCGTTTCCAATTGTTTTTTTAACTGTTTTAAAATCGCCTGGATATCACCGGTTAAACCTATATTTGCCGGGCGGTTTTGTCCAATTTCGGACGGTTCGATATCAACATGGATAGTTTTTGTTGACATTTTAATAAGCGGTGGGCGGCCATAGCCGACCGTCCAGTCAAGGCGAGTGCCGAGAATTAAAATAACATCAGCCTGCATCAATCCAATTGGGAAAAACCCGCCTGCCAGTGGATTATCTTCCGGAAAAGTACCCCTGCCCATATTGCGGGTGTATACAGGGATCCCCAGGGATTCGGCGAATTCTTGAAGTTCAGCGGAAGCTCCTGACCAGAAAACCCCGCTTCCGGCTAAAATAGCCGGGCGCCTGGCAGAAGCCAGCAGGTTGGCTGCTTCATTGATATCGCTTGCTTCAGCGCAGGGTCGCTGATTGCTGTAATAAGCTTGCGGGTAGCGAATTTGATCATCATCTGTATCCTGGTCGAGCAGATCAACCGGAATATCCAGGTAAACCGGACCTGGTCTTCCGGTTACTGCTTGCCTAAAGGCTGTAGCGATATATTCAGGGATGCGCTCGGCCTGGTATACCTGGCGGGTCCATTTTGTTAAGGGACGCATCAACTCTACCTGGTCTATATCCTGCATAGCGCCTATATCCCGGCGAGCCAGGGAGCTTCTTCCACCAATTAAAACCAGGGGAACTTGGCTTTGAGCGGCAACTGCCATCCCGGGCAGGGCATTGATTACACCGGGACCGGCGGTAACAACTGCAACTCCCGGCCGTCCAGTGTAGCGGGCCCACCCCTCGGCCATATGCACGGCAGCCTGTTCATGACGGGTATCGATAATTTTAATTTCCTCGGAGACACATCCTTTAAAGATGGAATTGATATGCCCGCCGCTAAGGCTAAAAATTAATTCAATCCCTTCTTTTTTTAACGCTTTTGCTACAAGGCCGCCGCCTTGCAGTTGGTCTTTTGGATCCATGAAGTTAAACCTCCTAAATTAAAAGTAGCTTTTACCAAACTAAAGGAGCAAACAGAATAAAAGCTGCGGTTACACAAAAGGGCACTACCAGGGTTAATACCAGGCCTGCCCTGGCAAAATCTCTTATTGAAAAATAGCCTGCGGCATAAGGGATAACATTAGTTGGGCTTGAAGTGACCAGGATAAAGGCCATTGAAGTTGCAATCGCAACCGGACCGGCCAGGTACCACGGGTTAAGATCTAGTGCAGAGGCGAGCGCAATCACCATCGGAATGAGAATTACCCCGGTTACCGTATTACTGGAAAAGAAAACTTTTAACAACTCAACTATCAAAACAGCCAGGAAAATGCGTAGCGCCAGGCCGAAGGCTCCTATCGGGCTGAATGCAATATTGGCCAGCCAACGGGCGGCGCCTGTTTCGTAAACCAGCATGCCCAGGGAGAGTCCTGCAGCAATTAAAACTATACCTCCCCAGTCAATGTCACCTTGAGCTTCTTTCCAGTTAAGAACATTGATTCCGGGGAGAAAAAAAGCTACTGCCGCCGTCAGAGCTACTGCTTCTATCGGGATGGAGATCCCGGTTATGTGCTGAAGCAGGGGATCCCCCAACCAGAAAATGATAGCCAGGCCAAATATTGCCAGAGCTTTCCATTCTCCAGCAGTTAGAAGAGCCGGGACATTATTCATTTCATGCCCGGGATTAAAATTGTTTATGGAGATATCTTCCGGTGGGAAAACCTTCACCAGGATTAGATAGGCAATTGGCAGAATAATCATAGCAGCCGGAGCTCCTACAATCATCCAGGTTAAAAAGTTTATTGGGATACCGGCTAATTCTTGTAAATACCCTAGCGCTACAATGTTTGCCCCATTTCCCACAGGAGTGGAAATACCTCCGATAGCCGGCCCCCAGGCTACCGCAATGAGTAATGCCCTGCCGAAATTGCTTTCGAGCGGCCGGTGCCCTGCGCATTTAAGGATAGTGACTGCCATAGGAAGAAGGATTGCTGCTACAGACATGTTGACAATCCACATTGAAAGGATTGCTCCCATGGCCATGAAAGCAAAGACAATCCGGCGAGAATTAAAACCAATTTTATTAATTATCAACTGGGTGAATCTATTAGCAAGACCTGAACGGGTTAAGCCCGAGGAAAGAGTCAGTACTCCTATAAAAAAGATTACAACCGCATTGCCAAATCCGTGGGCAACAATTTCGCCAAAGGGGGCCAGTCCTAATACATATGCTATTAACAATCCAAGCAGTGCGGTTATGGGAAAAGGCATGGCTTCAGTCATCCAAAGGATTACCACAAAGGCCAACACTGAAAGAGCTGCTCGCCCTTCAGCAGTTAATTCCACAGTCCCCTCAGGTGTAACCAGGGGTTCAGGTAAAGGTAGAAGGTTTATACCGATGCAAATGAAAAGGGCCAGGGCGAAAGCGATATACTTATTTTCATCGGCAAAGAGCTTGTTTTTAAGGGTAGTAGCAGCTTTGGGCATAACCAGGACCATTCCTTTTTCTGTTATGGTAATTATACAACGAGTGTGACATTTGTAAAAATTCATTTTTTCTATATGCCCATTAGTTGTACCTATGGCAGGTATTCGGTCACTTAACTCAATAGGGACAGGCTCATATCAAGCCGAACCGGAATTGTGCTTATTTTGGAGGGTGGATTTATAAGTATTGATTCCGCTCCAGACCAGGTAAAATGAGACCGCTACAGAACCGAGAGCGTCGATATAAAGGGTTGCCGAAGCTGCCGGGTCTATCGCAACAGAGGAAAGGGCGATAATCACACAGAGGTCTACGCAGGCCTTAGCCCGGTACATCAAGCGCTGGGCATCGATTACCGGGTTGTACTGCTCGGCGGTCATTTTGGTGTAACGCCGCCAGAACCAGGAGTTTGTGACCAGGCCTAAGATGGCTATGGCCAGTCCCGGGTAGACATTACCTCCCGGTTCGAAAGTGTCGATTCTGGCCAGGGTTACCGTGAGCATAGTTAACCCTGAAAACCCC
This sequence comes from uncultured Syntrophomonadaceae bacterium, assembly GCA_964467475.1. Taxonomy (GTDB): domain Bacteria; phylum Bacillota; class Dethiobacteria; order DTU022; family DTU022; genus B1SED10-74M. The sequence goes on along the minus strand of CAYXQO010000019.1, from coordinate 19,373 downwards.
AGGGCTACTGCCACGCTTAGCCCGGCTATTTTTTCCCAGTGGGCTTTTTCTTCAGCGGTGACATTTCGTCCCTTTTCCACATGACGAAAAACCCGCCAGGAGATAAACAGGGCAATCAGTTCTACTGTGCGGCGAATAAAGTCGGCCAGTTGGGTGGTAGAGTGGCTTAAAATAACTGCAATCCCAGTGGTCAAAGGCGCCCACATACTGAGCAGGAGGGCGGTAATCAAAGTTCTTTCCCGTTTTGCCACCTGGGTTTCTGAAAGCGCGCTCATAAATTACCACCCCAATACACTAAAAAGGTAGATCAGGGGGATAATTACAGCAGAAGCGGATAAAGGAACGGTCAAGGTATCGCTGCCTTTCCTGGAAAAAAGCTCAACCACGCTGCATACGGGGGCTGCTACCAGAGAAATGAGCAGGCTCTGTAACCAGGGCATTCCGGCATAAAATAAAAGGGTGAAAAATGTGGCCAGGCCGGCGGCAATCACCATGGCAATAGTTCCCTCGAAAGTTTTTGCTTTTTCGATGTAACGGTGCAGCATGCGCCTTTTGCCAAAGGTTTTGCCCACCAGGGCTGCTGCCGCATCACCGAAGCCCCAGCCCATCACGGCTACAGCGGCAATATAATGCCAGCTTGTGCCGAGCAAGCCCCAGAAGATTAAGATCAATAACGCAAAACTGAGTTGAACATAAATCAGCTGCCTTCTTAACTCACCCTGTTCCTTTGTCCGCTCAACAAAATATTTACGGTAAAATGCAGTTTTTTCAACCAGCAGCAGGGCAGGGTAACCAAGCAGCACTAACAGAAAAGCCGCTCCGATAGCGTAATACCAGGTGCTGAATAGATTGAGTAGCAAAAATATTGAAAGACTGTAGGCGATGTGGTGGGTTTTCCGGACGTACTCGGTTTTTACCCCAAACCGGTATTTCAAGAGTACAGGCAGCAGCGCAGCTACTACCAGGTAATAAGCCAGCAGAATGCCGGCTCCTATAAGATCATTGTTCATGTTAATTTTCCTTTGCCATATAGTTTAAGCGATAACAGGGGGGCCTCATCTAATAAACTGCAATCCTGCTTGTTTTACCGGTAAATTATATTTTTAGCGCCCCTGGCTTGTTATACATTATACCAGATACATAGCTTTTATCATAATTACGTGTGGGGAGTCACATGGTTTCTAACTATAATCATGCCTACTCAACCGTGCTGCGTTTGGATTGGTGTCGGCTCATTTACGGGCAATGGATTTGAATCAAGCTGCTGGCTTCTACTCGCTTGTTTTACACCCAAACTTATACTAAAAACGCAGAAACCTTTGTGGCAAAGCTTTTCAGAGGTATATTTTTTTGTACGTTATGCATTTTTAGGAAGCAATACCCCCGTCTCCCTGCTTTTTTACCGGCCTACCTTTTACGGGACCTGTAAAAAAATCATAATAAGATCTATAATACTAATGAACACCCGTAATCGATCGCGGGAATTGTTAAAGGAGGTTGTTCTAGTTATGTGCATGATTACTTTGTACAAAGGTAGTGTGGCAGAAGAAAACAAGCTGGCGGAGAATATCTCCAGGTATTCGTTGGATGTGGCCAACAACAAGCTTACGGTTTATCCCATGCTTAAAGATCCACTCGAATTTGATATCAGCAAGGGGGTAAGCTGGGACGAGAGCAACGATTCGATGGTAATTGAATAATTTAATTACCTGTATTTGTTCAACCGTGCTGCTTTTTGGGTTGGTGTCGGCTCATCGCGGGCAATGGCAACTGCCCAAAAAGCAGCACGGCTGAGGTTAGATGGTAATTGAGTAGCTTTTATCTTTTCTTGAGCATGGCCCAGGGGGCGAGCACCTCAAACATGGTTGTTTCTCCGTGCAGGTAACGCGGGTCTTCTTTATCTGCCTTGTTGTGGTAAAGATTAGTTTTAAAACCGTGGTCTGAGACTAACAGCAGCAGATCGCCTGATGAAAGATATTCCAGCAGCGGGAATAGTTTTTTCCTGCTCTGCATCAATAATTCTTCTAAGAGTACCGGCAGGGCATCCCGGGAAGCGTGCATCTTTTCATCTATGTAATTGTATTTGATTGCTTTTAAAGGCGCTTCCGGATCTCCAGCGGCTTTCCGGTTGTCCACTGCGCTCAGAAAAGGTTCCGGATCGGAAACCAGTTCCGAAACCAGTTGATCATCCATGTTTAACACGTGCCCCAGCCGGCCTGCTTCTTTCAAGGGTTGCAGTTGAGTTTCGGTGACGGTTGGCCTAAGTGCCCACAACAAGCCTTCATGGATAATATCATAATCATTGCCGGAAAGGGCAGCTTCCAAGAGTTTGTTCCACAGGTCGAGGCGGGTGCCGTCTAAGATGACCAGGTATACCCCTCGTCCCTTTCCTTCTTTGGCAGCCCATCTAGGCAGTTTGGCAAACAGGTTTTCCAGGGTTTGGCGGCGTGACGATTGTCCCCGGTCATAGTAGGCGGTGAAACTTTTATAAAGCGGTTCAAGCAGGGAAGCGTAATGACGGCGCCATCTTTCTATGGTTACTTCCGGGACCAGGTTTTCTTCTCTTTCCCCTGCAAGTTGTTCCAACAATAGTTCGAACGGGGCAAGCATGTAGTAGAGACGTTCCCAGTGTTTATCGCTTTCCGGCGGTCCCTGGACAATTCGTTCCATTTCCCGCAGGATCCGGTTGCACTCCGCCAGGGTGCGCAATATTTCCAGGTGACGGTGCTTTTCCTCTTTGTGAGAAGTAGTCAGGCCGCTTACTTTTCCTGCCCCGGTTTTTAAAACTTCCCGCAACATACCGGTAATAATATTTAACTGGGGTGCCGATTCCTCCGCCGCTATCTGCATTGCCAGCTTTTCGGCAATTTTTCTGCTCAGCGCCGGGAAAAAAGGTTCATCAGTTAAAAGCTCAAGCTGGAGTTCGAACCGGTTCAAGTCTACAGTGCTCAGCTTTTTGTAACATTCGAGCAGTTGATCGGTTGATACAAGCCCGGCTGCTTTTTCGGCCGCATGTTCCAGGAAGCTATCCTGCAGAATTTCCTGTTCGGTAAGTAGCACTTCGCCCAGTTTACCGAGATTATCTGAGTTGTTTTTCCATTCCTCAATCATGTTTTCGGAGTTTCCTTTTAGTAGATCTTCAAATATACCGTGGAGATCAATTCTGTCTGTGGTAGTTTTCCCCGCCCCGGGGCAGTAAAATTTAAGCCACCCCCAAAGAAGGGCCAGGGCAAAGAGCTTGTCTTCGCCTATTTGCCCGGCAAGGGAAAGCAGACGGGGAAATCTTTCTTCCAAAAATGATCGCGCTTGTTCCGCTGCCCGGGAGAAACTAGTTTCGTCACTTTCACGACTTAGCAAATTGGCGCCCTCACGTCTGGTAACCCGGATATAATCGGGAGGTTTTTCTTCACCGCCGGCCAGCCAGCGCTCGAATAGCTCTTTTAGTTGGGAGGTGTTGAAAACCCGCTCAGAAAGCATTTCTTGCAATTCTTCCACGGAGCGTTCGGCAATCATGGCATCGCCGGTGAGGGCCCGGTTGATCTGAGTTATAGGGTTTTGTTTAAGCAATGGAGCAAGTTTTTTTATCAGCTCGGTGCCGCTGGTGGCCGGATCGATTGTCAATAGTTCCCGTAAAGGTTGCGCTTCTTTTCTTCTGCCGAGAAGTTCTAAGTTATCTGCATGGGCGTTGATTTTTTGCTTTTGCTCCGGTGCTTGCAGGGCTTCAGAGTATTCTCTGATTCCCTGTATTATCTTTTTTTCAACGCCTTTTATTTCAGGCAGTTCTATACTTTCGCCGAGTAAAAAGCCGCAGGAACAGGCCGGTCTTTCTGCAAGTAACAATTCATCAGCTACCCGGCATTCTCTTTCCAGCGGCTGGGCAAGTTCCCTGTTAATGCTGACCAGGTCATTATCTACCACCACGGCATTGATTTGACCCAGTTGTTCGAGCAAATGGTAAGCTTCTGTTTCTAAGAGGGCTCGGTACGGTTTCATCCGCTCAGGCCCCACTTCCTGGTTATGTTCGGAAAGATATAGGGAGACATATTCTTCCTGGAACTGCTTAAACTCCCGTTTTAATCTATCCCGGTATTTTTCCTCCCAGAGCAGGGCCTCTTCTTCCAGCAGGTCAATTAATACCTGGTAACGCCTGCGCAGCTGTGCGTAGTCTTCGCTTTCAGGTATTTGCAGAGTATCGTCTTTTAAGTAATGACCAATGCGAAGAATTTCAGGCAGGTCGCTGCTGAAAAACTGTTCCAGGGCCGATAGCCGATGCCAGTCGTCAATGATCAGGGGGGAAGACTGACAGGCTACCAGGAAACGTTCCAGGCCTTCCCGGGAAGCGTACGAGGTTTTAATTTCTTCTAAGAAACTGTTGAAACGGTTAACGCTTTTACCAAGGTTGCTCCAGTTTACCGAGGCAAAGAAAGGATAGCTTTTCAACTGTTCGATCCGCTTGTTTATTTCAGCACATTTTTGGGTCCATTCCATTTTAAAAGCGATTACCGCTTCCCAGGCTTGCTGCTGGGCGGCAAAAGTAAGCGGGCCGCTGCGCAGCTTAGCCGGCAGAAATGGCAGTTCGGCCAAAACTTTTTGCAATTCGGGCCTGATTAAAGTTCCCGGCCCAATGGCTTCGATATTCCAGAAACGGTAATAGTTGACCTGGGAAGGCGCCAGCCTTTTGCCGCCCTGGTAGGCGGATACCGCTCCACTCAAGATAGCGGCGGTGCCCAGGACCTGGAAACAGGTGGCATTAAGACCGAAAGGGCCTTTACGCAGGTGACGATAGAGGCGTTCTAAGTTAACCTGGCCGTCATCAGGAACCCGGGCCAGGAATTCTGCCGTCAGGGGGGAGGTTTTTGGATTAATTTCTAACTGGTAGCTGCGCCCCTTCTTTTTGACCAGGCCCAGGCGGACCAGGTAGCTTTCGATCATCATTTTAGTGCCCCGTTCCAGGTTTTCTTCTTCCAGGTGAGGGGAAAACATAATATCAAGAGTGCGCTGCATTAAACTGCCTGTGATCTGGTCGCTAAGGGGATGGATTTCGCTGTGCCGGGGGAATCTTGCCTTCAAAATTTCGGCGGCAACCTGGGCGGTCAGCTCCCTTAAAGGCATATAACCGTAGGAAGAGGGGGCTGGCATATGGTCACCGGCGCGTAGATGTCCCTGGAAGTAAAGGTTCCGGAATATTTCTTTTACCTGGCGTTTTTCATCAGCAAGTTTGGTTTCAAGTTGCTTTTTGATCTGTCGCCCTGCCGGGGAGTCGTCTTTAGCGTATTCTTGTTGCAGCAGGCGGTGGGCATAGGCCTGGCGGAGCTGCTTTTCTTCTTCATTTGTAATTTCACGGGGCACCCACAGGGCAATACAACGGCGCAGTTTTTGATCACATGCTTCCATGTATGCCTGCCAGGAAAAAGTGTCGTTTTCGCTTTGTCCGGAAAAGAATGGAGGGACCAGGAAAAAAGCAAAGTCGGTTTCTTTGTAGTCCAGCTCTTCCTGCAGTTCTTCCCACATTTCATCGGAAAGTTCAACCGGTGACTTAAAAATTACTTTTCCGGTTCGCCTGGTGTTTTGCCAGGTAATTTCTTCATCCCTGATTGGCTCTTCCTGCAGTTCTTTTAAGGGCAGGTAGGCTTCATCAATTAGGGGCAGTAGGCCCTCGATGACCTTTTGATCTCCCGGGACCAGTGAAGCGGTAATGTGGTCAAGTTTTTTTTGCAGCAGCAGGGTTACATCGGCTTTTAAATCAATGGAGTAAGTAGTTTCGCCCTGTTCATTCTCCTGGGCGGAGATGTAAGCGCCGTGGGCATAAAGCTGCTCCATTATATCTTTGATATAGTCGTAATTAATGCTTTCTTCAAGGCCGCTGTAGCGGTGCAGGAGAAGCTGGGTCAATTCATCTGCAGTGAAGCGTTTTGGCGCCCGGGCCAGAGCCCCGATAATTAAAAGTTTGAGTAACCGCAAGGCAGTGTGGGTATCGGTTGCATCTTCAAAGATACGGCCAATTTCCCTTTCATAATAGTGGTAAACCTGGTCGCTGTACGGGTTGGTTTCTACGGTTTCGCGAATCCTTTCCCGGAAATGATCGAAGATATAATCGGGGGTAAGCAGTTCCTCGGCCGGCTGTTCCAGGAATGGTTGGATTCCGCGCCTTTCATCGCCTGTCAGGCGATAATGAATAAAATCGATTACCCCCCGGTGCTGGGAAAATAGCAGGCGTAGTTCATCTAACAGATCGACCGTGGCCGGGTGAACGGGATACAGTTCAAAAAAAGTATCCCTTGAGAAGGGGAGTTTGCCAAAAGCATTTTCCAGTGTTTCTAAAATATCCGGCAGGACCTGGTCTGCGTTCTCATTTTTGCGGACCAGGCGCCCGGAAACAATTTCTTTAACATGTTCCCCGGAAAGGTGGAAACGAACCGGGTAGCGGTCCTTAATTTTATGGAGCAGTTCGCCTGTAAGGGAACCGGTATTTTCTATGTTTTCCTGCATGGTGGCTACAACCCATGCCGGCAAGGTTTCGGCAAACTCTCCCAGGTATTGCAGGAAGCGAATATCTTCATTGTAGGCGCGAGGGTTTTCCTTGGAGCGCAAGAATTCCGAGAGCTCGTCTATTAGCAAAACTAGGCCGTTGTAGTTTTGTTGTTCCAGGGCCAGGCGCATTTTCTTAAAGGCTTCCTGGCGAGGCAGTTCGAGCAGTTCTTCAGGTTGTAATATTACTTCTCCGTCCCATGTTACGGCATTGTTTGGGGATACTTCCTGTAATTTAGAAGCCACCTGCTTAAGGATGATTTGTTCTAAGTATTCGCGGTTGCTGTGCTCTACCAGGGAAATTTCAACTACCAGGGGAGTTTGGGAAGCTGCCTGCCAGGCCAAATCCGGCAGAGTGCTTTCTGTTGTGTGGCCTTCCTCGCAGGCCTGGCAAAACTGCCGGCAAGCCTCTTCATCGCTTAAGGTCAGGCTTAAAATGTTTAAAAGGTGCGATTTGCCCGAGCCGTAGTTTCCGATCACAAAGAAGCCCTCTCCGCGTAGAGCAACTATCTTTTTAAATATATTGCCCAGGGTAAAGGTGACCTCGTTGGTGAGGATAAACGTTTCTACCATATGACGCCGCAGTTCGCTATCCGCTAGATCGGCTAAGCGAATTACTGTGCGCACAGGGGGTACTTGAATCAGGTTTCCTACTTTCATTACTTAACCTTCCTCCTGCTCACCGGTTCCTTTACTTTCTACCGCCTTCATTAATTTCCGGATAGCTCCGTAAAATTCCTTGCGTTCGGGATATTTTTGTAGCAATTCCTCAAAATAGCGAACAGTTTCCTGTTCTTTGCCAAGGTCTACGGCATCTTTTAACAGGGAAGCTTTAGCGGTTTTGTCCCAGGGCCGGTGATAGAGCAGCAGTTTTAATAAAGGCCAGGCTTCCTCTTTTCTGCCCAGGCGCCTGTAGCTGTAAAGAAGCTGGGACAGGGCCAGTAGATTTTCCGGGTCTAATTCCCTTGCTTTCTGGTAGGCTTCTGCCGCCGCCTTTTCGTTTCCGGCTTCGCGAAGCAGGTTGCCTAAAAGCAGGTGCAGTTGGGGGTTCTCCTTGCGCTTGCCCACCTTGATAATCTTTTGCAGCTGTGAGGCAGCTTCAGCCGGATCCAGCTTTTCCAGTTTTGCTCTCATTTGTTCTGCGTAAGCATTAAAATCGTCTTCTTTAATATCACCGGGTAAAATGTCTTCCGGCAAGGTTTTTTTCTGCCCCTGCTGAGGTTCTTTTGCCTCCAGCTTTTTTTGCAGGGCGCTGTGCTGTTTCAGCAAGTAGCTGTCATTTGGAGCGCCCTGCAAAGCTTCGCGCAATATTTCTACAGCTTCCTGCAGCTTTCCCTGCAGTTCCAGGGCACGGGCTAAACGTCCTGCCCGGAAGGGGTTGGGAGCTTTGGTGTACGCTTTTTGCAGGTTTTCGGCCGCTTCGCCGGCTTGTTTGTTTTCCAGGGCTGCCAGTCCCAGTACCGTTAAAGCGGTAACCTGGGCCGGGTCTTTATCCAGCACTTCCAGGGCAACTTCCCTGGCTTCAGCAGTATTACCCTGGCGCTGTAACACATCAGCCAGGTTGGCTTGCAGCTGGTTGTATGCGAAGCTGCCAGGGGAGTGATCAGTAAGCGCTTCATGGAGAAGCAGTTCAGCTTCCCGGTAGCGTTTTTCCCGGCGCAGTTGCCAGCTTTGATCAATTATTTCTTTGAAATCTTTGCCGGGCATTAATTTTGACCTCCCACTTTGTTATAATAATTGCACACCGGGTGGTTAAAAATACGAGCACATTATATTTTCACTTAACAATTCGCCATTTACCCGGTTCTTCCTGCATTATACTCTAATGGTGGAGGATTACATTGCCTAACCATTACTCAGAAAGAATGACCGGGAAGGCCCAGTTTGCTTATGCTGCAGGCAGCGCTGCTTTTACCATGCTGGAGCGGCTGATCTTGTTATACGTTTCCTTTTATTTTTTGCCGCCCAGGGAATATGGAGTGCCGGGCCTCATCCCAGAGGAGACATTTTTCGGGGTTGTTACTATTCTGGGTGCAGCTCTTGCCCTGGGGCGGGTGGTGGATGCTGCCGCCGACCCCTTGATTGCCACTCTCAGTGATAACTGCAGGTTAGGTTTTGGCCGCCGCAAGCCTTTTTTGCTGGGGGGTGCTCTCCCGCTCGCTGTTTTTACCGTGCTTATCTTCAACCCGCCCTACCCGGGGCAGGAACACCTTTTAAACGGCCTCTGGTTGGCCTTGATGATGGCGCTATTTTACTTTGCCTTCACCGCCTATGTAAACCCTTATCTTTCATTAATTTCCGAACTTGGTCATTCCGATGTTACCCGGATTAACTTATCGACCATGATCGCCCTTATGGGAATGGTGGGCATGGTAATTATTACAGTATTATTCCCGGAAATTGTCAGCCGTTTGCAGGATGCAGGTTTGAGCGTCAGGGATTCATATCGTCTTGCCGTGACCGGGGCAGCCCTGCCGGCTTTAATTATGCTATTGATAGCCGGGTTAAGTTTCAGTGAGAGGCGCCACTGTCGCCCGGTCGATTCCGAACGGCAAAGTTTGTGGCTATCTTTGGAGCAGGCCTTAAAGGTGGCCCCTTTCCGTAGATTTGTAATCGGTGAGCTTTTTATGCAGTTTTCGTTAAACCTGGTTACTTTGGGGATGGTCTACTATGCTGTGGTTATTTTCAGGCGTGATGAGGGTTTTATGGCTGTCCTGGCCGCCCTGGTCATGGGCAGCGCGCTTGCGGTTTTTCCCTTTATCAACAAGGTGGCAAAAAAGAGAGGTAAGCGGCCGGTCCTTACGGTTTCTGCTTTAATCCTTTCCTTTTGCACCATGGTGGTATTTTTATTCAGTTTTAATATGACCGGGCTATATTTTTACCTGGGGCTGGCCGTGCTTGCCCTGGCCGGCATTCCCACCGCTGCTTTCAGTATCCTGGTTAATCCTACTATTGCGGAAATTGCCCGCTCGGAAGCTGCCCGGGGGAGAGGGCGCCGGGAAGGCGTGTTTTTTGCTGCCCGGGCGGTGCCGGTTAAAATAACCATAGCTTTAGCCGGTGGTGTGTTCGGCCTTCTGCTGTCAACATTTGGCAGAGATGTGGGTGATTCTCTCGGAGTTCAGTTGACCATTTTGCTGGTTTCTTTATCCAGCCTGGCAGCTTCCCTTATTTTTAAAGGCTACCCGGAAAAAGAAGTTAAAGCGCCACTCCGGGATGAAGAGGAAATTTTTTCGCGATGAAGGTTAGTTTTGCTTCGTTGCCTTCAACCGGTTCCAGTTTAAAACTGGGGTAGATGGCCAGGGTTTTATAACCGTTTTTTTCTAAAAGATCAACTATTAGTTTAGGATGATGGTCTTTTTCCTGGTGTTCTTCCCGCGAGCGCTTGAATATGCCGTTTTCAGTTTGTTGGCTTACAATCATTTCTGCGGACCAGAGATCTGTTTCATGGCAGTAATGACTGTTGATATCCAGGGTCAATTTTTCCAGTTCGATTTTACAGGAAGTGCTTTCCTGATTGTCCGGTCGCAATCCCGGCCGGGTTAAATCAAAAATGAAAAGAGAAGATGGATGGAGAACCGCATGGACTTGCTTTAAGGCTTTGGCCAGGTCATTTTCATCGATCAGGTAGTTTAACCCATCCTGGAATAAAACAGCCAGGTCGTATTTTTCGGGCAGGCTTAAGTGACGCAGGTCTTGTTCAATAAATTCTGCCGGTAGGTTTTCGCTTTCTAATTTTTGGCGGGCTTTCTTAAGCATTGATCTTGATAAGTCAACCCCTGTAGTTTTATAACCGCGCCTGGCAAATGGCAAAGTAGAGCTGCCGGTGCCGCAAGCAAGATCTACCAGGGAATGAGGTCGGCTGTTAAACTTTGCAAGCAGCGCTTCTACGTAGTCGGCCCAGGCTTCATAATCTACACTGCACATGATTTCATCGTATGCTTCAGCAAATATTTCGTATGGCCTGATTTTTTCCGGCAAAACTGCGGCACTCCCTCCGGTGATTGATCAGTAGATCTAAAGATATTATATTTTACCCCTGAAACATACAAAAAATCAATACGATTTATGTTATATTGTAGGAAAAGAACATCTATTACCGGGACATTTTGACCAAAACATGTTATTTTGCAGGTGGTTTATTTGCATGCAGGCCGGGTTTTTGTATGTTTGACTGCTACGTTTATTGCCATGTTGATGACGGTTGTTGTTTATGGCGTTATCAGGTACGGGCACTTAGCAGAAATGATCCCCGATCAAAACCTTTCCAGTCCCTCGGGTGCTTTGTACTGGTACAGCGCTTATGGAGGTTTTTTAGAAATTACTACGGTGCTTTTGGCATTCTTACTTGGAATCTGCGCAGCGCTGTTTGGCATTGTTAAAGGCAGTTTTTTGAGAGGGTTGGCCTTTCTTGCTGTTTTTACCGGCTTGACGTTTCTGGCCTTTTCCCTGCTGCCGCATTATTATTACCCGGGAGGCGAATTGAGCGCCGGGTTGTACTGGTTAACCCACGGTTTTTATGATTTCTGTGGCGCCTGGTTACTGGTAACCATCGTTGGTTTTGTTATTCGGCGCAAGACTGCTGATAAAGGTGCCAGAAAGCATGAAAGGTGGTCCCACCGGTAAAATCACCGGTGCAACCCTTTTCCAGGATAAAGCTGACAGTTAGTTGGGAAAAAGCAGTTCCCCCAAAACCGCCGCTGTTGGCGATGCCTGGGGCGAAAAAACTACCGATAAAAAAAGAGCATATAATCAGGCGGTGGCAAAGCGATGCTGGACTGCCAGGACGAAGCCTAAAAATATAATCACCCAGCTGAAAATTGAAAAGACGCTTCTGATTTCTTTTTCCCTGCTCACCCGTGTTGTTTCTGCCATTGTTTTACTGCCCCCGGTTGTAACCTTCCTTAAGTAATTTAAGATAATCATCTTTTGTAACCGGCCGGCAGTTGCTCGGGGATGATCCGTTTGCTGCAGAAATTTTAGCCAGGTACTCAAAATCGGCAGGGTCAGCCTGATCAAGGTCGGCAAATCTGGGGATATTAATTTTAGCTGACAGTCGTTCGAGTTCATTGACCAGTAACCTGGAGGATTGATCATCTGTCATTCCGCTTGTATCAAGACCGCAGGCCCGGGCAATACGGGCATGGCGCTGCGGATCATAACCGGCATTAAAGGCTGTAATCACCGGTAAAAACATTGAATTGGCAGCACCGTGCGGTGTGTCGTAGAGGCTGCCGATAGCTTCCGCAATGCAGTGCACCGCTCCTACGTCGGCATGAGAAAAGGCGATCCCTGCCATCAAGGAACCTGCCATTAAGGCATCTCGCGCTTTTGTGTCGGTTTCCTGATGTACCGCTGCAGGCAGGGCGGGGTAAATTTTTTCAATTGCCGCCAGGGCAAGGGAATCTGAAAGAGGGTTGGCCTGCCGACAGGTATATGCTTCAATTGCGTGGACCAGGGCATCCATGCCGGTTGTAGCAGTTAAGTGCGGGGGCAGTGAATAGGTGGTCTCCGGGTCGACCAGGGCCAGTTTAGGGGCAAGCCGGATATCTTTGAGGGTCATTTTAATTTTTCGCCTGGTATCGGTAATTACTGCCGAACGAGTAACTTCTGAGCCGGTTCCCGCTGTAGTGGGAATGGCGACCATGGGGGTGACTTCACCTTCATCTATGCCCTGCCCGGCATAGCTGGTAAGCGGACCTTCACGATTTTGCAAAAGAGCAATCGCTTTAGCTGAATCAATTACCGAGCCACCGCCAACAGCAACAATTATATTAGCTCCCAGACGGCGGGCTATCTCGCTTCCTTCTTCACAATCACTGTCCTTGGGGTTGGGTTCAACTCGTTCAAAAACGTTAATATTGGCTCCATGTTTTTCTAAAGATTTTTCAACCTGTGTGGAGATACCTGCTTTCCTGATGCCCGGATCGGTTATCACCAAAACATTTCGCCCTTCAGTAATACGGCGGACATGTATCCCTGCATCTTCAAGCAGTCCACTGGCAAATTTGATTATGGTGGGCAGGTGAAAATCAAAAGTGTTCCGCATCGGCATCGCTCCTTTTTTACTTGCTAGCAGTAGTTTTATTTAATATGGAACCTTGGATTAAAGAAAACCTCCCGGTGCGGCCCGGGAGGTTTCTTAACCTGCTCATCCTTGCCCCCGTGGGGTTATTTAACCTCTTATTTTAAAAGTTCGATTGCCTGCTCAAGTTTTCGATCGTCTTCGGCAATTAGTTCTTCAATTGTTTCGTGCATTCTTCTTACTGTCACATCGCTCATTTCACCGGTAACTTTCATGCCCAGGCTTTCCTGGAATTCTTCCAGGGCATTTACAGTTGTGTGGTCAAAATCACCGGTTACTTCTTCATCATAGTAGCCAAATTCTCTGAGTGTCTTTTGTAAGGTTTCGACCTCTTCGCCTTCATCTCCTTCACCTAAATCGGTACTGATTGGCATCATGGCCAGTTCGGCTACTTCCGGCGGGTCTACTTCGATATCGGGAGTAAGCCCTTCTTCATGGATCGTCCGTTCATCGGGAGTTTGATAGTGAGCAACCGTATATTGCAGGGCTCCCCCGTTGCTTAAGTGTCTTACGTTTTGTACTGAAGCTTTGCCAAATGTGTTTGTACCGATGAGTGTAGCCGTATCTGAATCCTGCAGTGCGCCTGCTAAAACTTCCGAAGCGCTGCTGCTTGCCTCGTTAACCAGGACGGCCATGGGAAGTTCAAGCCCACCGGGTTGAGATTTATAGGTTTCGTATTTTTCGTCCTGTCCGATGACGTGGGTAATCGGACCTTCGGGCATTAACATGTCGGCAATGTCAACCGCTGCATTCAAAATGCCACCCGGGTTATTTCTTAAATCAATAACCAGCCCTTCCATTCCTTCCTGTTCAAGCTCTGTTATTGCTTCTTCAAATTCTTCTGCGGAGGTATCAGCAAAATTAGACAGTTCAATATAACCGAGATTTTGATCGAGCATTTCATACTCTACGGTTTCAAGCTCAATTTGTTCCCTGGTGATTTCAAATTCTAAAGCTTCCTCAACTCCCGGGCGTTCAACCTCGATCATGACTTCTTCGCCGGGTGTGCCCCGCATCAGGCTGACCGCTTTGTTTAAATCTTCGCCAATCAGGTTTTCACCGTCTACCGAGATAATCCGGTCGTTAGAACTGAGGCCCGCTTCTTCAGCCGGGGTTCCGGAAATCGGTGAAATTACGGTAACATAATCATCTTCCATGGAGACTTCTATACCTACCCCGCCGTAGGTGCCTTCGGTTTCAACCCGTAAGTTTTGGTAATCTTCCGGAGAAAGGTAGTTGGATTGCTTGTCATCCAGGCTGTCCAGGATGCCCTGAAAGCCGCCTTCTAAAAGTTCCTCGCGGTTTATATCTTCTAAGTGTTCAGCTTCAAGAATTCCAATAATCTCCTGGAAAACCTGAATTTCTTCATTAATTTCGATTTCAGGCGCTGTTATTTCTGCTTCCTGTTCTTGGGCGGGCCTTGCCTCTTCCGTCCCGGTAATAGTCGCAGCCGTAAAATATGTTAAAGCATTGGTTGCAAGCACTAGCAGGGCAATAAGAATTATTTTCTTTGTATTCACGGTTAATCCCTCGCTTTTTTTTCAGTTTCGCAAAACGGTCAAATAAAACAGCAAGCTGGTTTTAGCTTGCTCTCCTGTTATTTCAACCGATGATAATTTCTTATTATCTGGTATATAGATTCTAACAATAAAACCGAATGTGATCAACAATGGGGTTCGGAAAAGGTTTGCATAGCGGGTAAAATGCTATTTATGAAAAAACTGCTTTTTCGTGTTATAGTAATAATATAGTTTTTGTAAGGTAATGAGGAGGCTTCACCGATGAAAAGACGCACCTTTCTCAAGAAACTAGGGGGCTGGATTGCTGCTTTTTTGGTCATTGCCGGTTTCGGAGGGTTGACTTACCGGCTATTCGGAGAGGACAAGTTAGTTCCTGGAGAGGAAGTTAAAAAGGATACCGAAGAACGCGACCTCGAAGTTGGCAAGGCGGAAGAGGAGAAGAAAGAGGAAAAAGACAAGCCTGAAGAGGAGGATAAAATGATTCCCCAAAGAAAACTTGGCAAAACCGGGTTTGCTGTATCATTATTCAGTCTTGGCGGCGAAGCGACTGTAGAGCAGGCAGACCGCACCGATGAAGCGGAAGCGATTATTAACCGGGCTTTGGATAAGGGCGTGAACTACATTGACACGGCCCCTACTTACGGTGGGGGAGGCAGTGAAGCCAACATCGGCAGGGTGATGGAATACCGGCGTGATGAGGTTTTCCTGGCGACGAAAACCGGTGATCGCAGCTATGACGGGACTATGCGCCTGGTTGAAGAAAGCCTGGGAAGACTGCGCACCGATTATTTGGATTTATACCAGCTGCACAATGTCCGCACAGAAAATGACCTTGAAAGAGCCTTTGCCGAAGACGGGGCGGTTAAAGCCCTGGAGAAATTAAAAGATGAGGGCGTGATCCGCTTTACCGGGATTACCGGCCACAGGGATCCGGAAGTACTCTTAAATGGCATCAGGGAATACCCCTTTGATTGCCTGCTGATGTTTTTTAACGCAGGCGATATTCACTATGCCCCGTTCCAGAAGCAACTGTTAGAGGAAGCGGTGCAAAAGGAAATGGGCATTATTGCAATGAAGGTAACGGCGAGAGGGCGTATTTTCCGGGAAAACGGTATTTCCAGTATGAAGCAGGCTCTTGACTATGTATTTTCTTTTCCAATCAGTACTGCTATTGTGGGCATATCAGATCAAGCGGAAGTGGATGAGAATGCCCGTATTGCCGCTGAGTTTAAACAATTGGAGGACCGGGAATTAAAAGAAATAGAAGAGCTTATCAAGCCTTACTCGGAAGAAGCTAATTACTTTAAGCACCATTGGTAAATGAAAGGCAGTCATAGATAGTCAATATAGTGGACTGGTTGAACCGGAGGCTTATCTTTACCAGATGGGCAGGTCAGCTACCGAACTGGAAAAGAATATTTATATAATCAAAGCAACCTTCAATGCCGCGATCTTTAATGTTAATGCTGCCGGCAGAATCATGGAAAATAACGATCTTGAACAGGCCTGGATCGGCGGCCATTCTCTTGGGGGAATCACCGCTTGCCGGTTTGTTGCAGATAACCCTGAAAAAGCCTACGGCTTATTTTTATTTGGCTCTTATAGCGACCGGGATGTAAGTAATTTTACCGGACCGGTAATTTCACTAATGGGCCTGGAAGATAAGATAATTGATTGGGAAAACTATGAGCAGGCGAAAGCAAACCTGCCTGCCGATGCCCACATTTTGGAAGTTGAAGGTTTGAACCATTCCGACTTCGGCAATTACGGCCTACAGGAAGGCGATGGGGAAAGTGATTTTACTGACAACCAGGTAATCGAACTGATTACCGGCGTAATTGAAGGTTATACCGGCAAATAAAAATACCGGCAAATAAAATCTATCCCGGTTTAACTAAATGCTCTTTACCGGTATGATTATGCTTTTGCAGCGTAAAATAACTTGAATGCCAGGTAACCACGCCATAGCGCTTTACCCAGGAGCAGGACAGATAGTGCAAACAAACCGTAAACCAGTTCCGGGTGGAAAAGCATATAAAGCTGCCATACGGGGAAACCTGCCCCTGCAGGGATATAAATAAAAACCAGGAAAGGCACCAATAGTTCCAGGCCCACCGGCAGGATTATCCGGGTTAAAATCTTCAAGAATCCTTTTGGTTTTTCTTCTCTTATTTTCACTGCCCACCTGCGTGGCAGAAGGAGTATTGAACGCACGGCCAAAAAGAGCATAGCCAGCATCACCAGCAGTAAACCTGTGTACAGGAACATCGGTATCCGGGAAATTCCTGTTGTTTGCTCCCCCCGCAGCAGGTTTGCTATGTCAAGCGCCATTGGATGGGCCGGGAGCTCGATTTGACCGCTGGTATTAGTCAAAAGGACTACGCCCCATTGTTCTTCCGGGGAGAAAGCCATTGCTGCGTTAAAACCCTCGTTTGCCCCATCGTGGTGAATTATGGTGGTGTCATCATCTGAATTGACCATCAGTCCCATGGCATAGCCGCTCTTTCTGGCAGGAGAGCTGCCTGGTTTGTGCAATTCAGTCATGTTTTCCTCGGACAGGATTTCTTTTTCCTTGAAGCTGCCTTCGTTTATTTGCATCAGCAGGTAATTGCTCATATCTTTGGCGCTGGAAATAATAAAGCCAGCAGCCAGTGAATTGTCCAGGTACTGAACATCTGTGGCAAAGGGAAAACCGAACCACCTGACGTGCCCTATAGCCATGCCACTTTCCCTGCCTGATTTTTCTGACAGGTAGCTTTCCTTCATTTCCAGCGGTTCGAATATCTTGGAGCGAACATGGTCGCTATAGCCTGTTTCGGAGACTTCATCGATAACCAGGCCCAGGATTTGGTAATTTGCATTTGAGTAGGTATAGGTCGAACCCGGCCTGCTTGCCAGGGTTTCTTCGCTCAGTCTTTCAACTTCTTGTTTCAGGCTTAAATCGCTTCCTTCCGCCATTGTGTCTATACCTGCCATGTTGGGGATCCCGCTGGTTTGGACGATCAGGTGACGAATAGTGATTTTGCCCGGGTCGTACTCGCCCTGCATGGTAAACCAGGGCAGGTACTTTTTGACCGGGTTGTCGAGCTCAAGTTTGCCTTCTTCAACAAGCTGCATTGCTGCGACAGCAGTAAAAGATTTGCTGAGTGAGCCGATCAAGAACGGGGTTTCAGCGGTAACCTTCCGGCCTTCGCCTGTGCTGCCGTAACCCTGCAAGTAAAAAATTTCGCCATTTTTTATTATGCCCAGGGCCAAACCCGGGATCCGGGAAGTGCTCATTTCTTGTTCAATATAGGTATCGAGCTCATCGGTATCCAGTTTCGACTCAGCAGAATGAGCAGAAGAATACGGGGCGGCCAGAAAAAATATAAGGATCACTACAGCGATGATAAAAGTATTTTTGTTCATAAAAAAGTCTCCTAATCG
The DNA here is from genome assembly GCA_964467475.1 of uncultured Syntrophomonadaceae bacterium. Classification (GTDB taxonomy): domain Bacteria; phylum Bacillota; class Dethiobacteria; order DTU022; family DTU022; genus B1SED10-74M. The sequence continues at coordinate 1,817 of CAYXQO010000019.1, read as the reverse complement.
TTTTTTAATCTACCTGCAGATTAATAATAGCTTAAATTTATTCCTGGCGCTACAGTTTTTTACTAGAGAATTATACATTGGTAAAGATAGATTCCCATCAGGATGTTCTCCGTCCCCATAATCGGGACAACGATTTTGATCACAGCCAAAGTTTTCCGGTCCTTTGCAACAATCAGGACAGAAAAACACGATATTGCTGGTAATTAAAGAACACCTGGTATGATTTGAGCAGGGGTAGCACTAATAGGATAGTCGAGATCAGGAAACAAGGCACCCCTGCTGTATAATGCATATACCAGGTGTTATTTGCAAATGCGCCTATTTAGTTGAACTCTTTGGTCTTAAGAACGTTTTGCTTATTTAAAAGGCATACTCTGCGGTTACTGCGGCCCTTACGTCCACTTCATCCGGCTCAACCGGGGTTGGTGCGTCTCCCATAGCCGCTGCTTCTTCAGCCATTTCAATTTCTGCCCGGTGCGGGGTATAGTCTGCACGCTCTTCTTTAATGCTGTATAGTCCTACTATTGATTCGCCTGCACTTTCGGCGATCACTTCAGCCTTTCTTTCAGCCTGCTTAGTAGCCTTGTCCAGGGCCTCCATTTTTAATTCCTGCGGGTCTTCCAGTTCGAAGTTGATATAGTTTACTTTATTGGCGCCTGCTTCAACCGCTGTATCTATAATTTCTCCGGCATGTTCAAGCTCTGATGAAGTCACCCTGATTTCATTGGTAGCCCGGTAATATATTTGTTCCTCAACTTCCTCCGCTTCTTCTGCTTCTTCCATTTCATCAGGCTGGGGACGATCTGGTTCTTCTACTTCCGGAGGCCTTTCCCGGCGGCTTTGCAGGCGGTAAGACCCGGTTCTTACTTCGTCTTCATCCAGGCCGAAATCAATCAAGGCTTCGCGCACCCGGTTAGCCAGTTCTGCATTTTCCTCTACCGCTTCTTCGGCGTAGCTGCTGTGGGTCTCCACTTCCACACTTATTCTTACCAGGTCCGGTTCAGCAGATACTTCAGCTTCCCCGTAGGTTTGGATTAATTGTCTCTCCTCGTTGTTTCCTCCGGCCGGTTCTTCCGCACACCCTACAAGCAGCATTGCTGTAATCACTGCAACGAAAATTATGGCTATTCTTTTGATCTGCATTTATTCTTACCTCCAATCATAATAATGTTCTGTAGTATGAGATTTGTTATTGAGACAATAAGTGAACCGGTTTAGTTTCATTTTAATAAGAAAGACCTTTGTTCAGAAGCTGGCGACAGGTTCTTTTGCGAAGTCAATCAGAGAAGTGCCTGGAAACAAAATCTTTATGGAGCTGGCTGTCCGGCAATTATAATGATCTTCTATATGTCCGAGATCATCTTAGAAAAGGTTACTTTTATTAAAGGAAATGGGCAGTTGCCTGGTTTAGCTTAGATCAACGCTAGCTTTTTCAAGGATTCATTATTACCTATGGCAACAATGATGTCAGTTGATTATTTATTAAGGGCGTAATTTATCTTCCACCGATTGGACCTTTTGCTTGATGCTCCCACTTTTGTCCCGGCGGTCGTCAATTTTAATAGAAGTGCTTACCCGCTCGGCGCCGCTTTTGAAAGGAACTTCGTGCAGGCGGCGCACTAACTGAAGGATTTGCTCCAGGTCTCCTTCGATAATTGTACCCATCGCAGTCAGCTCGTATTTCAAGTCCCCGCTGTGTTCTTTTAATTCCTTTTCGCAAGCAGCCACATAAGGGCTTAAGCTGGTGGATCCTGTTCCCAGTGGAACTACAGAGACTTCAACAATGGCCATTTTGAAAACACCTCACTTTTTCTTTT